>NZ_JBITXM010000008.1:0-456643 GCF_044544705.1 Streptomyces sp. NPDC053541 | reverse complement strand
AATGTTTACCCGTGATCGGGTCGACACACACGAGAGCGGAACAGCTCGGCCGGAATAAGGCCGACTGTTCACAGCGTCCTCGCTGTGCGCCACCCACAAGGGGTGGACTTTTTTCAAAGGAACCTCGACCATCCAGAGGATGGACGGGGTATCAACTAATCTGGCGTTGATTTTTGGCACGCTGTTGAGTTCTCAAGGTGCGGACGCTTCCTTCGTACTCACCCTCGCGGGTTTTCCTCCGGGCGCTTCCTTCGTTCTTGCGTTTCCGACTCTATCAGATCTTTCCGACCCGATTTCCTCGGTGCTTTCCGGTCCCTTTTCCAGGCGTTCACCTGGCGGGCCTTCGGCGTGGTCAAACACTACCAGGCTTTCTCGGTGCCCCCGACCACTCCCCCTGCGAGCACGCAGAGGTGTAGACCACTGGGGTTAGGATCTGGCTTGATAGGTGCTGCCGACCCACGACTCAAAGCCGCGTTGGGGTCAGGCAGGAGTACGACAGTACATCTCACCATCACTGGAAGCAAACCGTTTCCGGGTGGTCGCTAGGTCCGCCAACCGGGACGTCCCGGGCGAACCCGGACTACCCATGACATACGCTTCTGAACAGTACGCCGTCCAGGACAGGTAGTGACGGCGCCGAATATCTCCGCCCCTGGGAGGCTTCCCATGACATCCGTGACGTCGCCACTCGCTGGACGCGCCATCGGTCTCGCCGCTGTTCCCGACCCCGTCTTCTCCGGCGCGATGGTTGGGCCCGGCACCGCCATCGACCCGGTCCGTGAGCCGGGCGAGGCCGTCTCGCCCGTGGACGGGGTCGTCGTCTCTCTGCACCCGCACGCGTTCGTGGTCGTGGACGCCGAGGGCCACGGGGTGCTGACGCACCTCGGCATCGACACCGTCCAGCTCAACGGCGAGGGCTTCGAGCTCCTCGTGAACAAGGGTGACACCGTGACGCGCGGACAGGCCGTCGTGCGCTGGAACCCCGCCGCGGTCGAGGAGGCGGGCAAGTCTCCCGTCTGTCCGGTCGTCGCTCTCGAGGCCACGGCCGACTCCCTCTCCGGTCTCCGTGAGGACGGGGACGTGAAGGCCGGCGACGAGCTCTTCTCCTGGAGCTGACCGCCGGCTCGTCCCACGGACGAGCGCGCAGACGACATTCAACGCGGCGGCGCGGCCGCCGCTCTATCGGAGACGGGTGAGATGGAGACAACGCTGCGAGGCGTCGGCGTCAGCCACGGGGTGGCGATCGGCGAGGTCCGGCACATGGGCACGGCGGTCCTGGAGCCGCCGGCCAAGCAGATCGGTCCCGACGAGGCGGAGCGCGAACAGGGGCGCGCCCGTCAGGCCGTCGAGGCCGTGGCCGCGGACCTCAATGCGCGCGGCAATCTGGCCGGTGGCGAGGCCCAGGCGGTGCTCGAGGCGCAGGCGATGATCGCGCAGGACCCGGAGCTGATGGCCGACGTGGACCGTCGGGTCGCGGTGGGCAGCACCGCCGAGCGGGCCGTCTTCGACGCGTTCTCGCACTACCGGGAGCTGCTCGCGGGTGCCGGTGAGTACATGGCGGGCCGGGTGGCCGACCTGGACGACGTGCGGAACCGGATCGTGGCGCGGCTGCTCGGTGTGCCGATGCCGGGCGTGCCGGACAGCGACGAGCCGTACGTGCTGATCGCGCGGGACCTGGCTCCGGCGGACACGGCGCTGCTCGACCCGGCGCTGGTGCTCGGCTTCGTGACCGAGGAGGGCGGGCCGACCAGCCACAGCGCGATCCTGGCGCGGGCGCTGGGCGTGCCGGCCGTGGTCGCTCTGCCGGGTGCGGGTGAGCTGGCCGAGGGCACGGTCATCGCGGTGGACGGTTCCACGGGTGAGATCTTCGTGGACCCGAGCGAGGAGAAGAAGGCGGAGCTGACCCGGGCGGCCGAGGAGCGCAAGGCCGCGCTGGCCGCGTCGAGCGGTCCGGGTGCGACCTCGGACGGGCACAAGGTGCCGCTGCTCGCGAACGTGGGCGGTCCGGCGGACGTGCCGGCGGCGGTGGAGGCCGGTGCCGAGGGCGTGGGTCTGTTCCGTACCGAGTTCCTGTTCCTGGACGACAGCGCCAAGGCGCCGTCGGAGGAGAAGCAGTACGAGGCGTACCGCAAGGTGCTGGAGGCCTTTCCCGAGGGCCGGGTGGTCGTGCGGGTGCTGGACGCGGGGGCTGACAAGCCGCTGGACTTCCTGACGCCGGCGGACGAGCCGAACCCGGCGCTGGGCGTGCGGGGTCTGCGGACGCTGCTCGACCACCCGGAGGTGCTGCGGACGCAGCTGACCGCGCTGGCGAAGGCCGCCGAGGGTCTGCCGGTGTACCTGGAGGTCATGGCGCCGATGGTGGCCGACCGTACGGATGCGAAGGCGTTCGCCGACGCGTGCCGTGAGGCGGGGCTGCGGGCGAAGTTCGGTGCGATGGTGGAGATTCCGTCCGCCGCGCTGCGGGCGCGGGCGATCCTGCAGGAGGTCGAGTTCCTGTCGCTGGGCACGAACGACCTGGCGCAGTACACCTTCGCGGCCGACCGTCAGGTGGGTGCGGTGTCGCGGCTGCAGGATCCGTGGCAGCCGGCGCTGCTGGACCTGGTGGCGCTGTCCGCCGAGGCGGCGAAGGCCGAGGGCAAGAGCTGTGGTGTCTGCGGTGAGGCCGCGTCGGATCCGCTGCTCGCGTGTGTGCTGACGGGTCTGGGTGTGACCTCCCTGTCGATGGGTGCGGCGTCGATTCCGTACGTGCGGGCGACGCTGGCGAAGTACACGCTGGCGCAGTGCGAGCGTGCGGCGGCCGCGGCGCGTGCCGCGGACACGGCGCACGACGCGCGGATGGCGGCGCAGGCGGTGCTGTCCGGGGAGTGATCCGGGCCGCCGGGCCGTGATCGGTGTCGAAGGGGCTTCCCGCCATGGTGGCGGGGAGCCCCTTCTGCGTCTTGGGACTCAGTGGTGGTGGGGGTCGTCGGTGGTGTCGAGGGGGAAGCCGGCGCGGTAGTCGGCGCCGGGTTCGGGCGCGATGGGTTCGCCGGTGCGGGCGTCGGTGCAGTAGGCGTCGAAGACCTCGGCCTCGGTGAGGGGGTGGAGGTCGCCGTCGTTCAGGCGCCAGCCGTGGAGGCGGTCGGGGGCGCCGGGGGTGGTGGTGCGCAGGACCAGGCCGCCGGGGCTGCCGAGGGCGAGGCCGGCGGCGAGGACGGTGAGGAATTCGGCGCCCTCGGTGCTGTCGAGGCGGGCGGGTCCGGTCGCGTCGCGGGCGGTGTGGAGGGTGGCGAGGAGCTGTTCGTCCTCGGTGGGGACGCTGCACACGAGGTGGTGGGTGCCGGGTCCGGCGGCTTCGAGGAGGCGGAGCAGGAGGTGGGAGGCGCGGTCGAAGGAGGCGCGTCCGATGTCCTGGCCGCAGTCGGCGCAGGGTCCGGCGTCGGTGAGGAGGAGGGTGGCGTACTCCCAGGTGGCGTGGCGGACGGGGGTGTCGACGAGGGTGGGCAGGAGGGTGGCGAGGGCTTGTCCGGTGTAGTGGACGCGGGGGCCGGTGGCGGCGCGTTCGGCGGTGTAGGCGGCGCGGCTGGCGGGGTGGTCGGGGTCGCGGCCGGTGGCGGCGCAGTGGTCGGCGTAGTCCTCGGGGTCGAAGAGGGCGACGGTGGTGTGGCCGCCGCGGGCGGCGAGGTTCTTGAGCAGGGCTTCGACGTGGGCGAGGTAGCGCCGGTGGTCGTCGAAGGGGAAGGTCTCGTACTGCCGCATGGCGGTGAAGTCCTCCTCGTCGGCGAGGAGGGCGACGGTGCCGGCGACCTCGTGGCGCAGGGCGCGGCGGAGGGCGGCCGTGGTGGTGTCGTGGGTGGTGCGGGTGTGGCGGTCGGTCATGGGTCCCCCTGGGTCGTGTCGGGTCCGTCGCTGCGACGGACTACTCACTCACCGTAACCGTGGGGACTGACAGTGACGTCGGGGCGGGGCGGCTGACCCGGTCGCGGATCAGGCGGTGCTGGGTGGCTCCGGCGCCGATGAGGGCGAGGCCGAGGAGGGGCCAGGCGAGGGGTCCGGCGGACATGACGGCGGTGACGAGGAGCGGTCCGGCGAAGCGCTGGGTGGAGTGGGCGAGTCCGTGGACGCCGAGGTAGCTGCCCTGGGCGTCGGCGGGGGCGAGGGCGACGGAGAGTTCCCAGGACGCGGTGGCGTGGATGATCTCGGCGAAGGTGAGGGCGATGACGGCGAGGACGAGGGCGCCGATGGCGAGGGCCCGGCCGCCGGCGGCGGAGGCGGCGAGGGCGAGGGTGCCGAGGGCGAAGAGGCCGGAGAGCGGGACGAGCAGCCGGCGGGCGGCGGGGGTGGTGGCGCCGAAGCGGGCGAGGGGGACCTGGAAGAGGACGACGAGGACGGTGTTGAGGACGAGGAGGAGCGGGGCGAGGCCGGCGGGGGCGGCGGTGGCGTGCACGATCCAGAGGGGGACGGCGACCTGGAGGATGGTGTCGTCGAGGAAGAGGGCGGCGTCGGTGGCGGTGTAGCCGAGGAAGGTGCGGTCGCGCCAGGGGTTGGCGGGCCTGGTCTTGGGGGTCTCGGTCGCGGTGGCGGCGACGCGGGAGGGGGCGGGGGGTTCGGCGCAGCGCAGGGTGAGGGCGGCGATGACGGCGTAGGAGAGGACGTTGCCGACGAGGAGCAGGGGGTAGGCGTGGACGCTGCCGGTGGCGAGGGCGGCCGCGGCGCCGAGGCCGCCGATGGACCAGCCGATGTTGACGGTGGTGCGCTGGATGGCCTGGTAGCGGACGCGTTCGGGGCCGGCGAGGCGGGCGGCGTAGAGCTTGATGAGGACGCTGCCGGCGCGGTCGGGGAGGGCGCCGAGGGCGGAGTAGAGGGTGAGCAGGGCGAAGTCGTCGGTGGTGAGGAGGGCGAGGAGGGCGGCGGCGCGCATGACCTGGCTCGCGGCGATGACGCGGACGAGGGGGAAGCGGTCGGCGAGGCGGCCGGCGAGGGGTGCGCCGGCGATGCCGACGCCGCCGGAGACGGTCATGAGGAGGCCGACCTGGCCGAGGCCGAGGCCGGAGACGTAGGTGAAGTAGAGGGCGGTGCAGCCGGCCCAGAGGCCGGTGCCGGTCTTGTCGATGATGCTGACGATCAGCATGCGGCGGCCGTCGCGGCCGCCGGGTATGCGGGCCAGGACGGCGCGGTGGCGTGGAGTCGGGCGGCTCACTCGGTTCCCCCTTGACGCGAGTTATGTATTGATACATAGTTCAGTACGTGGCAACACAATATTCGATCAGTGGGACGACGGCCAAGGGAATTGCCGCGTCCGTCGAGCGCGGCGTCTCCGAGGGCGAGCTCGCGCCGGGCGACGCGCTGCCTCCGGTGCGGCGGCTCGCCGACGAGCTCGGTGTCAGTCCGGGCACCGTGGCGACCGCCTACAAGGAACTGCGGCGGCGCGGCCTGGTGGTGACCCGCGGGCGCGGCGGCACCGTCGTGGCGGAGGCGCCCTCGGTGGCCTCACGCCGGCCTCCCCGCGTGCCCGAGGGCCTCGTGGACCTGGCGGGCGGGCACCCCGATCCGGCGTTCCTGCCGGTGCTGCACCCGCCGGCCGAGGTGCGCCCGGCCTTCGGCTCGCACCGGGGGGCGCCGCGGCTCGCGCGCCTGGAGGAGCTGACCCGCGCCTGGTACGCCCGGGACGGCGTCCCCGCGGAGCGGGTGAGCTTCGCGCACGGGGCGCTGGACTGCATCGCCCGGCTGCTCTCGGTCGAGCTGCGGCCCGGCGACGCGGTCGCGGTGGAGGACCCGGGCTTCCACCACCTGCTCGACCTCGTCCCGGCGCTCGGGCTGCGCATGGTGCCGGTCGCCGTGGACCGCGAGGGCATCACGCCGGAGGCGCTGCGGACGGCACTGAAGGCCGGGGTGCGGGCGCTGGTGTGCACCCCGCGGGCGCAGAACCCCACCGGGGCGTCCTTCTCCCCCGCCCGGCGTGACGCGCTGGTGGCGCTGCTGCGGGAGTTCCCCGAGGTGCTCGTCGTGGAGGACGACTACACCGCCGAGCCGGCCGGCCCGGTCGCGCCCACCCTGGCCGCGGCGGGTCTGGACCGCTGGGCGCAGGTGCGCACCGTGTCCAAGCGCCTCGGCGTCGACCTGCGCTGGGCCGGGGTGGCCGGCGACCCGGTGACGATCGCCCGGCACGACGGGCGGATGCTGATGACCTCCGGCTGGGTCAGCCACGTGCTCCAGGAGACGGTCGCGGATCTCCTCGCGGACCCGGCGACGGCCCGGCTGGTCTCGGCCGGCGAGGCGGCCTACGCGGAGCGGCGCGCGGCGCTGGCCGGCGCGCTCGGCTCGTACGGCATCCGCTGCGCCGAGGGCACCGGGATGAACCTGTGGGTGCCGGTGCGCGACGAGTCGGCGGTCGTCAACGGGCTGCGGACGCAGGGCTGGTGGGTGGCGGCCGGCGCCCGGTTCCGGATCGCCGCGCCCACCGGCGTACGGATCACGACGGCCGTGCTCGCCCCGGCGGACGCGGAGCGGCTCGCGGCGGACTTCGCGTCCGTCCTGGGCGACGCGCAGGCGACGTACGGCGGTTGACGGGAACACGAACAGGGCCCCGCGCACGAGGCGTGTGCGCGGGGCCCTGTTCGTGTGCCGCCGGGGCTACGTGCGGGTGCGGGCCAGCTCCTCGTAGAAGCGCAGCAGGTCGAGGTTGTCGACCGAGCCCGGGTTGACCGCCTTGGCCATCGGGGTGCCCTGGAGCAGGCGCTTGACCGGGACCTCGATGCGCTTGCCGGTCAGGGTGTGCGGGACGCCGGGGACCTCGATGATGGTGTCGGGCACGTGGCGCGGGGAGAGTTCGGCGCGGATCGTGCTCTTGATGCGCCCGATCAGCTCCTCGTCCAGGGTGGCGCCGTCGGCGAGGTGCACGAACAGCGGCATCCAGTAGCCGCCGTCCGGCTCCTCCAGGCCGATGACCAGGGACTCTCGGATCTCCGGGAGTCGCTCCACGGCCTCGTAGATATCGGCGCTCCCCATCCGGACGCCCTGGCGGTTCAGGGTGGAGTCGGAGCGCCCGTGGATGACGACCGAGCCGCGGTCGGTGATCGTGATCCAGTCGCCGTGCCGCCAGACGCCGGGGAACATCTCGAAGTAGCTGTCGCGGTAGCGGCTGCCGTCGGGGTCGTTCCAGAAGCGGATCGGCATGGACGGCATCGGGTTGGTGACGACGAGCTCGCCGACCTCGCCGACGAGCGGCTTGCCCGACGGGTCCCAGGACTGCAGGTCGGTGCCGAGGCAGGCGGCCTGGAGCTCGCCGATGTGCACCGGCAGGGTGGGGACGGCGCCGGCGAAGCAGGAGCAGACGTCGGTGCCGCCGCTGACGGAGGCGATCCACAGGTCCTCGCGGACCTCGTCGTGCAGCCAGCGGAAGCCGTCCGGGGGCAGCGGGGAGCCGGTGGTGGCCACGCACTTCACCCTGGACAGGTCGAAGTCCCGGCCGGGGTGCACGCCGGCCTTGGCGCAGGCCATGACGTACGCGGCGGAGGTGCCGTAGAGGGTGGCGCCGGTGCGCTCGGCGACCCGCCACTGGGCGCCGGTGTCGGGGTAGCCGGGGCTGCCGTCGTACAGCACCACGGTGGTGCCGGTGAGCAGGCCGGAGACGAGGAAGTTCCACATCATCCAGCCCGTGGAGGTGTACCAGAAGAACACGTCCTCGGGGCCGAGGTCGCAGTGCAGGCCCAGCTGCTTGACGTGCTCGATCAGGATGCCGCCCTGGGACTGCACGATCGCCTTGGGCAGGCCGGTGGTGCCGGAGGAGTAGAGCACCCACAGCGGGTGGTCGAAGGGCACGTGCTCGAAGACCGGCGCGGTGTCGGCGGCGGTGAGCGCGGACCACTCCAGGGCGCCCTCGGGGGCCTCCGTGCCGAGCAGCGGGATGTGCACGACGGCGCGCAGGGTGGGCAGTTCGGCGCGCAGTTCGGCGACGGTGTCGCGGCGGTCGTGCTCCTTGCCGCCGTAGCGGTAGCCGTCGACGGTGAACAGGACGACCGGCTCGACCTGCTGGAAGCGGTCGAGCACGCTGCGGGCGCCGAAGTCGGGGGCGCAGGAGGTCCACACGGCGCCGACGGCGGCGGTGGCGAGCAGGGCGACGACGGCCTCGGGGATGTTGGGCAGGTAGCCGCTGACCCGGTCGCCGGGGGTGACGCCGAGGCGGCGCAGCTCGGCGGCGAGCGAGCCGACCTGGCGGCGCAGCTCGGCCCAGGTGGTCGGGCGCGGCTCGTGGGTCTCGTCCACGTGCAGCAGCGCGGTGGCGTCGGGCCGCTCGTCGGCGGCGCGCAGGGCGTGCTCGGCGTAGTTGAGGGTGGCGCCCGGGAACCAGGTGGCGCCGGGCATCGCCCGGTCGCCGAGGACGCGCTCGTACGGGGTGGCGAAGCGGAGGTCGAACCACTCGGCGACGGCGGCCCAGAAGGCCTCCAGGTCCTCGACGGACCAGCGGTGCAGGGCCGCGTAACCGCCCTCCGCGGGCGCTCCGTGGCGCTCGGCCGCCCAGGCCTGGAAGCGGGTGACGGCGGCCGCGGCGACGCGGTCCTCGTCAGGCTGCCACAGCGGCTCGGTCTGCGATGTCATGTGGGTCGGCTCCCTGGCTGTACGCGGGTCTGCGTGTGGCACGCGCACGTGCGGGGTGTGCGCGTGACGCGGCTGACAGGACGATGCCACGTGATCCTCGTTCGCACCAGGGCGGACCGTGTGTTCCGCGCCTCTGGGCCGGGAGCTGAACATGTGCTCCCACCACGGGTGAACGGCAGTTGAACGGAGCTCGCCCGGCCCGGGGCGGATGGCAGGGTGAGCTGCATGGACGGTCGTGAGCTGGTGCGCGCGGTGAGGGTGATGGGTTCGGTACAGGCGTGGCGGGGGGTGCGGTCCGCGTGGCGGCAGCGGCGGACGGACGCGCGGGCGCTGCCCCGTCGGGGGCCGGAGCGGGCCCGGGTGCCGGGTCCGGTGGGCGAGGCGGAGCCGGCGCCGGGCGGCGGGACCGTCCGGTTCGCCCGCTCGGAGCTGCGGATCTCGGTGTCGGCGGGCGGCACGGTGTTCTGGGGCTGGGACGGGGCCGGGCCGCTGCCCTCGTACGCCCTGGCCGGGGACCCGCCGGAGCCGGACCCGCGGGCCGTCCTCGAGCCGGACACCGACGGCGGCTGGCGGGTGGTGTCGGAGCGGGTGACGGTCGCCGTGTCCCGGCACGGGGCGGTGGAGGTGCGCACGCCGGGCGGGGTGGTGCTGCGCCGTGACCTGCCGCCGCGCTGGTGGGAGCCGGTGCGGGAGGGGACCGCGGGAGGCGGTGCGCGGGCGCGCTGGGTGCAGCGCAGCGAGGTGCCGGCCGACGCGCGGTTCTTCGGGCTCGGCGGGCGGGCCTCGGGGCCGCGGCTGCGGGACGGCTCGTACCGGCTGTGGAACACCGATCCGCAGGGGAGCTTCGGGCCGGAGGACGACCCGCTGTACATCACCATGCCGGTGCAGCTGGTGGTCGCGGACGCGGGGACCCACCTGGCCTTCTACGACAACTCCTGGGACGGGCGGGTGGTGCTCGCCGAGGGCGAGGAGGGCGCCGGTTCGGGCCACGACCGGCCGGGCACCAGCGAGGTGCGGATGGACGGCGGGCCGCTGCGCTGCTGGGTGGTGGTCGGCACCCCCGCGCGCGTGCTGCACGGCTGGGCGGCGCTCACCGGCGCGCCCGCGCTGCCGCCGTCCTGGGCGCTCGGCCCGCAGCACGCGCGCTGGGGCTTCGGCAGCGAGCGCGAGGTGCGGCGGGTGGTGGACGGCTACCGGGACCACGGGCTTCCGCTGTCGGTGCTGCACCTGGACATCGACCACTACGCCGGGCACCGGGTGTTCACGGTGGACCGGGAGCGCTTCCCGGACCTGCCGGGGCTCGCCGGTGAGCTGCGCGAGCACGGGGTGCGGCTCGTGTCGATCGTGGATCCCGCGGTACGGGCGGAGCCGGGCGAGCCGGTGTACGAGGCGGGGCGGGCCGCGGGGGCGTTCGTCCTGGACGACCGGGGCGAGGAGGTGCGCGGGGTGGTGTGGCCCGGCGAGTGCGCCTATCCGGACTTCACCGATCCGGCGGCCCGGGAGTGGTGGGGCTCGTTGTACGAGGAGCGCCTGAAGCAAGGCTTCTCCGGGGTGTGGCACGACATGAACGAGCCGGTGTCCTTCGCCCCGTTCGGCGACCGGACGCTGCCGCGCTCGGCCCGGCACGCGCTGGACGGCCGGGGCGGCGACCACCGTGAGGCGCACAACGTCTACGGCCTGACGATGGCCCGCGCGGGCTACGAGGGGCTGCGCCGGCTGGTGCCGGAGGAGCGTCCGTTCCTCTTCTCGCGGTCCGGCTGGGCGGGCATGCAGCGGTACGGCGGGACCTGGTCCGGGGACGTGTCGACCGGGTGGCCCGGGCTGCGCGCCTCGCTGGCGCTGGTGCTCGGCCTGGGGCTGTGCGGGGTGCCGTACTCGGGGCCGGACGTGGGCGGTTTCGACGGGAGCCCGTCGCCGGAGCTGTTCCTGCGCTGGTACCAGCTGGGGGCGTGGCTGCCGCTCTTCCGGACGCACGCGGCGATCGACGCGGGGCGGCGCGAGCCGTGGGAGTTCGGGCCGGAGGTCCTCGCGCACGCGCGCGTGGCGCTGGCCGAACGCGAGCGGATGCTCCCGTACTTCGTCACCCTGTCGCGGCTCGCGCGGATGACGGGCGCGCCCTATGTGCGGCCGGTGTGGTGGGGGACGCCGGAGGACCGGGCGCTGCGGGACTGCGAGGACGCCTTCCTGCTCGGCGACTCGCTGCTGGTGGCGCCGGTGCTGTCCCGGGGCACGGACCGGCGGGCGGTGCGGCTGCCGCGCGGCCGCTGGTACGACACGGCGACCGGGGAGGCGTACGAGGGCCCCGGGCAGGTGCTGCTCGACGCGCCGCTCTCGCGGGTGCCGGTGCTCGCCCGGGCGGGCGCGGTGATCCCGGTCCGCGGCGGTGACGGGGAGGGGCTGGTCCTGGAGGTGTGGCCGCCGGCCCCGGGCCGCACGGGCGGCGGCCTGGTGGTCCGCGACAACGGCGACGGCTGGGACCCGGCCGAGATCGAGCGGTACCAGTCGCGCCTGGTGGACGGCCGGGTGGTGGTCGAGCGGGTCACCGACGACGGCGTGACGGAACCGGACCTGCCGGTCCGGGTGCGGGGGCAGGAGGCGTAGAGGGGCTCGGCCCCGGGCGGCGCCCGGCCCTGGGCGGCGCCCTCCCCCGCCGGGCCCGCCGCCTACCCGTACGCCCCCGCGAAGAAGCGCCGGACCGCCTCCGTGTGGAGCGGGAAGGCCAGTTCCGCCGGGGCGTGGAGGAGGTGGTGGCCACTGGTCTCGTGCGTCGGGGTCGACGGCGGGAGCTCGGCGGCGGGGCGGGGCGGGAGGAGGCCGAAGAGGAGGAGGTGGCCGGCCGGGGAGCTGAGGGCGTCGGCGAGGCGGACGTCCTCGGCGGCGGCCTCGACGCCGGTCTCCTCGCGCAGTTCGCGCACCACGGCCGCCCGCCAGTCCTCCGCGAAGTCGACGAAGCCGCCGGGCAGGGCGACCCGGCCGGCCTCGGGCGGGATCGTGCGGGTGATGACGAGCAGGGCGGTGCCGTCCGGGTGGGTGACGGGGAGCAGGGCGACGGCGACCGGCAGCGGGTTGCGGTAGGCCGTGGTGCCGCAGGCGGGGCAGGTGCGGGGCCAGCCGGCGCCGGCCGGGTAGCGGGTGCCGCAGGACGAGCAGTACGCGTGGGGCGCGGGGCCGGGGCGGGGGCCGGGATCGGAGTCGGGGCCGGGTTCGGAGTCGGGGCCGGGTTCGGAGTCGGTCACGCGGCCGACCGTACGCGATCTCCCTTTCCCCGCGCTGCCGTTGCTGGTAGACGGTGGGCCATGACAGCACTGACTCGACGCATCCGAACCATCCGGCGCAGCGGTCTCACCGGCCGCGCCGTCCGTGCCCTCGGCGCGTGCGCCGCCGCCGGGCTGCTCGCGGTCACCGCGGCCGCGCCCTCCGCGAGTGCCGCCCCGGAGCCGAAGGCCCCGAGGGAGTTCGTGGCGCTCGACCGGGTGGACCCGACGATCCTCCAGGAGATGCGCTACACCACGGAGCACAACTTCGTGGGCGAGCCGATCGACGGCTACCGGCAGCCGGTGTGCATCCTGACCCGGCCGGCCGCCGAGGCGCTGCACCGGGCCCAGACCCGGCTGCTGGCCCGCGGCTACACCCTGAAGGTCTACGACTGCTACCGGCCGCAGCGGGCCGTGGACCACTTCGTGCGCTGGGCGCAGGACCTGGCCGACGAGCGGATGAAGCAGGAGTTCTATCCGCTGGTCGACAAGTCGCGCCTGTTCGCGGACGGGTACATCGCCGAGAAGTCCGGGCACAGCCGGGGCTCGACGGTGGACCTGACCGTGGTGCCGCTGCCGGTCGTGCCCACCCGCCCGTACGTCCCGGGCGAGCCGCAGGTGCCGTGCTTCGCGCCGCGGGAGGAGCGCTTCCCCGACAACTCCCTGGACATGGGCACGGGGTTCGACTGCTTCGACACCCTCTCCCACACGGACGACCCGCGGATCACCGGCGTCCAGCGGGCCAACCGGGACCTGCTGCGCGGCGCGCTCGCCGAGCAGGGCTTCGTCAACCTGCCCGAGGAGTGGTGGCACTTCACCTTCAAGCCGGAGCCGTTCCCGGCGACCTTCTTCGACTTCCCGGTGGCCCGGAGGTCGGTCGCGGGGCACTGACGCCGCCGTCCCGCGGCGGGGGCCGGCGCGTCAGGGCGCGAGCGCCTTCGGCGCGTCGGCCAGTACGAGGGCGTGCTCGACGACCGCGACCAGGACGTTCTTCACGGACTCCCGGTCGCGGGCGTCGCACATCACCAGCTCGACCTCGGGGTCGAGGTCGAGCGCGCCCCGGACCGTCTCCGCCGGGTAACGGCGGGCGCCCTCGAAGCAGTTGACGGCCACCGTGAACGGGATGCCGCGCCGCTCGAAGTAGTCGATGGCGGCGAAGCTGTCCTCCAGGCGCCGGGTGTCCGCGAGCACGACGGCGCCCAGGGCGCCCTGCGCGAGCTCGTCCCACAGGAACCAGAAGCGGTCCTGGCCGGGCGTGCCGAAGAGGTAGAGCACCAGGTCCTCGCGCAGCGTGATCCGCCCGAAGTCCATGGCGACGGTGGTGGTGGACTTGGCCTCCACGCCGTGCAGGTCGTCGACCGGCCGGCCCGCCTCGCTGAGGACCTCCTCGGTGCGCAGCGGCCGGATCTCGCTGACCGCCCCCACCAGGGTGGTCTTGCCGACCCCGAAACCGCCCGCGACCAGGATCTTCAGCGTGACCGGCTCGACCGGCGGCTGCTTGCGGGTGGAGCTAGAGCGCCCGAAGGCCATTGATCACCTCGCGAAGGATGCTCACGTCCGGCAGTTCGGCCGGCGGAACGGGGCGGGTCACGTGCACGAGCTCGTCGTCGACGAGGTCGCCGACCAGCACCCGTACCACGCCGACGGGCAGGTCGAGTGCGGCGGCGAGTTCGGCGATCGACTGCGGCTGCTCGGCACAGCGTTCGACGATCTCCACGTGCTCGGGGGACAGCGTCTGGTCACGTCCCGGGTCGTCGGCGGCCGGGTCGAGCACCACCAGGGCGATCAGGTCGAGCCGGTGGCGGGTCGCGGCGCTGGTGCGGCCGCGGGTCATGGCGTACGGGCGGACCACCGGGCCCGCCTCGTCGTCGAACCAGCGGGCGACCGGCTCCTCGCGGGACTGGTCTGCGGCTGCGTCGGTCATGCCGTCCCCCCTCTCCTCATCCTCCGGTGGGCAGTCCGGACCGGGGGGCCGTGGCGAGGTGCGCGCCGACCCGCTTGACCATCAGGGTCATCTCGTACGCCACCTGGCCGACGTCCGAGTCGGCGTCGGCGAGCACGGCCAGGCAGCTGCCGTCGCCGGCGGCGGTGACGAACAGGAAGGCGTCCTCCAGCTCGACCACGGTCTGCCGGACCTTGCCCGCCTCGAAGTGGCGGCCGACGCCCTTGGCGAGGCTGTGGAAGCCGGAGGCCACGGCGGCGAGGTGCTCGCCGTCCTCGCGGGACAGGTCCTGCGAGGCGCCGGTGGGCAGGCCGTCACTGGAGAGCACCAGGGCCTTGCGGATGGAGCCGACGCGCTGGACCAGTTCGTCGAGGAGCCAGTTCAGCTCCCCGTTGCCGTGGGCGGAGCTGTGGGCTGCGGCGTTCGGTGCGGTCATCGACCGTCCCCCTCGGGTGTCGTTCCTGGTGCTGTCGTTTCGGCGTTCTGCCGGCGGCCGCGCTGCCAGCCGCGCTGCATCGAGGCCATGCGGCTGCGCACCTCCTCGGCGTCCCGCTCGAAGGAGTCGGTGCGGTCGTCGGCGGCCGTTCCGGCCGGGCCGGCCGGCGGGTCGCCGGCGCGGGCGTCGGTGTCGCGCAGCTGGGGCGCGAGGCTGGCCTGGCGGACCCGGCGGGGCAGCCCGCCGAAGGGGGCGGGGCCGTCGTCCTCGGGCACCGGGACCGGCACGAGGGTGGGGGCCGGGCGGACCCGGGCCAGCTCCATCGTGTCGTCGGACCGGCTGCCGGCGGTGTCCTCGTCGGCGGGGCCGCCGGCCGGGTGGGCGCGGCCGTCCTCGTCGAGGCGGCGGCCGCGGTCGACGACGAGCGTCGGCGGGCGGCGGCGGGGCAGCGGCACGGGCCCGGCGGGGGCGCCGTCGCCGCGGCCGCCGGTGTGCTCGGGGGCCTGCTGGTGCTGCTCGCCGCGGCGCCGGTGCTCGCGGGCCCGGAACAGGCCGCCGCGCTCGCTCTCGGAGTCGAGCAGGTCCTCGGCGCCGTCGAGCAGCCCGCCGAAGCCCTCGGCGCCGAGCGGGGCCTCCAGCTCGACGGGGCCGTCGAGCAGCGGGACGGGCGGTTCGAGGGCCGGGTCGGGGACCTTGGTGAGCGCGGGGCGGCGGGACGGCAGTCCGTCGGGGCCGGTGCGCTCCAGGGTGCCGCGCTCGCCCGCCGGGCGGTCGGTGGCCTTGCGGTCGAGGCGGAAGCCGGCGCCCTGGGTCTCGGGGGCGTCGGTGAGCAGCGCGGACGGGATGAAGACGACCGCGGTGGTGCCGCCGTACGGGGAGGGCTGGAGCGAGACGCGCACGTTCTGGCGCTGGGCGAGCCGGCTGACCACGAAGAGGCCGAGCCGGTCGGTGTCGGACAGCTCGAACTCGGGGGTCTCGGCGAGCCGGAGGTTGGCCTCCAGCAGGGCGTCGGGGCTGATGCCGAGGCCGCGGTCGTGGATCTCCAGGGTGAAGCCGTTGGCGACCCGCTCGCCGAGCACCTGGACGGCGGTGTGCGGGGGCGAGAACACGGTGGCGTTCTCGAGGAGTTCGGCGATGAGGTGGGTGAGGTCGGCGACGGCGGGGCCGCCGACGCCGAGCCGGGGCAGCCGGCGGACCTCGATGCGCTCGTAGTCCTCGACCTCGGCGACGGCGGCGCGGACCACGTCCATGAGCTGGACGGGCTTGCGCCACTGGCGGGAGGGGGCGGCGCCGGAGAGGATCACGAGGCCCTCGGCGTGCCGGCGCATGCGGGTGGTGAGGTGGTCGAGCCGGAAGAGGTCGGCGAGCTCCTCGGTGTCCTCGGTGCGCCGCTCCATGGTGTCGAGCAGGGTGAGCTGGCGGTGCAGCAGGACCTGGTTGCGGCGGGCCAGGTTGACGAAGACCTCGGAGACCCCGCGGCGCATGTCGGCCTGCTTGACGGCGGCCTCGACGGCCGCGCGCTGGAGGGTGTTGAGGGCCTGGCCGACCTGGCCGACCTCGTCGTCCTCGTAGCGCAGGTGGGGCACCTCGGTCTCGACGTCGACGTGTTCGCCGGCGGCGAGCCGGCGCATGACGCTGGGCAGCCGGACGCCGGAGACCTCCTGGGCCTCCTTGCGGAGCCGGCGCAGGTCGCGGACCAGGTCGCGGCCGATGCGGACGGAGACGATGACGGAGACGAGGAGGGCGACGAAGCCGAGGACGCCGGCGACGCCCGCCTTGAGCAGGACGCTGTACGCGGCGGGCTGGACGCGGTCCTGGTAGCGGTCGCCGGCGGCGGTGTTGTCGCGGGCGAGGGTGTCGAGCACCGGGCCGGCCTGCTCCTGCCAGCGCTCGGCGGTGACGGAGTGCGGGCCGTCGGTGGCGCCCTCGGTGATGAAGGCCTCCTCCGAGCGGCGCAGCGGGGCGGTGTCGGCGCCGGTCCAGTACGTCTCGAAGCGGTCGCGCTCGCTGCCCGGCAGGATCTCCAGGTTGGCCTCGTAGAGCAGCTTGCGGCCGGCGACGAGGTCGGTGACCAGGCGCGCCTCCTCGCCGGTGACGCGTTCGGCGATGAGCGCGGAGGTGACGACGGCGTCCTCGCGGGAGAGGAGTTCGCGGGCGCGGGTGACGCCGACGAGGGCGCGGCCCTGCTTGTCCATCTCGACGTTCTCCAGGGCGTGGAGCGTCATGAGGAAGCCGTAGCAGGGGTCGACGAGCCGGTTGTAGAACTCCAGGGCCTGCATGCGGCCGATGCTGCGGTTCTCCACGGAGCGGCGCAGCGAGGAGAGCCCTTCGAGGGCGGTGAGGAAGGAGTCGAGCCGCTGGGCGGTGACGGGGTTCATGTCGGAACGCACGCCGCTGTCGGCGGCGTTGCGGCGGATCAGCTCGATCTGCCGGTCGGTCGCCTCGCGTTGTTCGCGCAGCCGGGTCTGGGCGTCGGCGGCGCGCGGGTCGGCGAGGTAGATCAGGGACTGGCGGCGTTCCTTCTGGATGACGCGGGCCGTGTCCTCGATCGGGTAGCCGATCTTCTCGACGATGTAGCCGACGTCGAGGAGCTGGCGCGCCTCGCGTCCGGTGAGGACGGTCGCGAACCCCCACAGTCCGGTGAGGGAGACGAGCGGCACGAGCAACAGGGCCACGATCTTCCTGCGGATGGACTTCCCGCGAAAGCGCATGGCCTCCCCCAGCTCGGCCTCCGCGGCCACGGAGGTCTTTCACGTCGTCACGCCCGGCGTCAACACGCGGCGTCAACCTTCATCTTCAACAAACCGCGCGCGAGCCTACTACTGCATCACAGCCATCTCGAAGGCGTGTCCGGGCGATTTTCAGCCGGTCGAGTGAGTGTTGATCATGAGATGTCCCGGTATTCGGGGAGTTGGGTTCCGCCGGTGTGGCGTAGGACACCTGACATCGGGACAATTTCCCACCGGGGGCAGATGGCTGGAACTGTTCGTTCCGCTCGCTCCCGAGGGGGACCCCGGCGAAACCTTTTCCCGCAGGCGTACGTCATTCTGTACCGCGGGGGGTTGTGTCCGCGTAAAGCGGGCCAAGACGGGCAGCAGTCCCTCTGGAGACATCCGTGGTGGGGAGTGAGGGCGCGATGGGTCACGAGGCGCGGCCGGTGCGGCAGTTGTGGGTCGAGGACGAGAAGGGCCGGAGCCGGTTGCCCGACCCGGTGCGCACGGCCGCCGTGCGGGCCGTGCTGATCACCTCGGTGACGCTGATCCAGGCGACGATCGCCTTCTTCTGCTCGGTGACCGGCTCCTGGCTCGCCTTCCCGCTCACCGTCTCGACCGTGGCCGGCACGGTGGTCGCCACCTGGAGCGTGCTCGACGTCTGGGTCACCCGTCAGGTCTGGCGCCAGCGCAACGGCGTGGTGTCCGAGCCCAGCAGCGTGGCGCGCCAGGCGCGGCGCGAGCGCCGCCGCGAGGAGCGGGCCGCCCGCGCGGCGGCGAGGAAGCGCGCCGGGAAGTCCGGCGGGGACGCGGGCGCGGACCGCGCCGCCGGGGGTCGCGGTCACGAGGGCGGCGCTCCCGCCGTCGGCGCCGCGCAGGACCGCGCCGCCGAGGACCGCGCCCCCGGGGACCGGGTGCTCACCGACGCCGCCTGACCGGCGGACCGGTACGCGTACGGCGACGGCCCGGCACCCCCGCGGGGGTGCCGGGCCGTCGCCGTACGGGGCGGGCGGGCGTGGCCGGACCTACTGCTCGGCCCCCGGGGCCGGCTCGGCCGGCGTGCGGCGGAAGACCCGGGTCGCCGTGATCTCGCCGTGGATCGTCTCGCCCTCGGCGCGCTGCTGGGGCAGCCCGGGCCGCAGGTGCTCCTCCACGCTGATGTACTTCAGGCCGGCCCGCAGGTCCGCGTCGTTGCGCAGCCGGATCACCAGCGGGAACTCGGCGAGCGCCGTGGTGTCGAACAGACCGGTGGTGTAGAGCAGCTGGACGCCGAGCGCGTCCGAGACCGCCCGCTGGAGTTCGAGGAGGTACGTGGCGTTGGCGCGGCCGATCGGGTTGTCGAGGAACAGCGTGCCCGCGTGCCGGTGCTTGTCGCGGCCCCGGTCGTTGGAGCGCAGCGCGGCCATCGTGCAGTAGAGGGCGATGGCGGCGGTGAGCAGCTGGCCGCCGGAGAAGACGTCGCCCATCTGCCCGACCGGGACCCGCTCGGCGCGCAGCACCGCGTCCGGCTTGAGGATCTCCACGGCCACGCCCTTGGGTTCGAGGGCGGCCTGGACGCCGCGCAGCAGCAGCGACATGCCGTCCCGGCGCAGGTCGGAGTTCTTCTTCACGGCGGCCCGGGTGGCCTCGTCGATCACCTCGCCGAGCCGCTCGGTGAGCGTGGCCTGGTCGGGCTCCTCGAAGCGGATCCGCAGGAACTCCTGGCCCGACCACTCCCCCAGGCCCTCGGGCAGCCGGGACAGGCGCTGGGCGGAGCGCAGCGTGGTGAGCGCCGACTCGACCAGGCCGCGCAGCCGGTCCACGATCGAGTCGCGGTTGCGCTCCAGCTGCGCCAGCTCGTCGGTGAGCACCCGCAGCCGCGGCGCGAAGGCCTCGGCCCACTTGGCGGCGTGCTCGGGCAGCGCGGCGGCGGGCAGTTCGCGGATCTGCTGGCGGGCCGGGGTGCGGACCTGCTCGAAGCGGGTCGCGTTGGCGTGCCGTACGAGGATGTCGCCGGCCTCGCGGACGGCGGCGTCGGCGGCGGACAGGTCTGCGGCGCAGCCGCGCAGCGAGCGGCGGGCCTCGGCGGCCGAGGTGCGGGCCTCGGCGAGCGGGCCCGGGTAGGGCTCGGGCTCCTCCTGCTCCTCCTCCGTGTGGTCGCGGAGCAGGTCGCGCAGCAGGGCGGCGGTCTCGTCGAAGCCGCCGGCGGCGTCCTCGGCGGCCCGGTGGGCCTGGAGGAGGCCGGTGTGCGCGGCGCGCGCGGCCTCCAGGGCGTCGGTGCGGGCGGCGAGTTCGGCGGTGGCGGTGCGGAGCAGGGCCTGGGCGTGCTCGGCGTCGGCCGGCACCAGCTCCTCGGGCAGCTCGGTGTGCGCCTCGCCGTCCTCGGGGGCGAGGCGCTCGGCCTCGCCGCGCAGCCGGCCCAGCTTCTCGCTGGCCTCGGAGGCGCGGGTCTCCAGCTTCTGCACCAGGGCCTCGGCGCGGGCGGCGGCGGCCTGGCGGGACGGGCCGTCGGCGCCGTCGGTGGACTCCAGGAGCTGCTCGGCGCGGGTGCGGACCTTGTTGGTGAGCCGGTCGAGCTCGGCGAGGGCGGCGGACTCGTCGCTCTCGGCGCGGGCCTGCTCGGCGCGCAGGTCGGCGCCGACGCCGACCTTCTCGTAGACCTGGGAGGCGGCCCGGTAGGCCTCGCGGAGGGTGGGGAGCGCGGCGCGGGGGGCGCCCGTGTCCTCCTCCGGGAGGTTCTCGGGGGCGCCGGCGATCTCGGCGCGCTCGGCGCGCAGGGCGCGGGCGGTGCGATGGGCGTCGTCGGCGGCGCGCTGGGCGGCGCGGCGGTCCTCGTCGGCGGCGCGGGCGCGCTCCAGGCAGGTCTGGGCGCGGGCCTCGGACTCGGCGGCCTCGTCGGCGAGTTCGCGCAGCTTGGCCTGCCAGGCGGAGCGCTCGCGGAGCCGGTAGGCCAGGCCCGCGAGGGCGTCGGCGGCGCGGCGGGCGCGCTGGGCGGCCTCCTGGCGCTCGTCGCGGACCCGGGTGGCGTCGGCGGCGGCCTCGTCGGCCTCGGCCCGCACGGTGCGGGCCTCGGTGAGGGCGGCGTCGGCGGCCTCGGCGGCGGTGCGGGCCGAGGCGGCGACGGCGGCGAGTTCGGTGAGCATGCCGGGCGGGCAGTCGGCGCGCCAGGCGCCGATCCGGGCGGCGAGCGAGCGGTCGCCGGTGAGCCGGGCGGCGAGTTTCCGGATCTCCTCGTCGCGGGCGGCGGCGCGGGCGCGCAGGGCCTGGCGCTCCTCGTCGGCGGCGTGCTCGTCGTGCATGGCCGGGTTCGGCGGGACGAGGAAGACGTCGGAGTCCCGGCCGCTGTCGGGCGCGGGCACGGGGGCGAGCAGGGCGGCGGCGGTGCCGACGGCGACGGTGGAGCGGGGCAGCAGCGCGGCGCCGCTGAGCACCTCGCGGGCTCGGGTGTACGAGACGGGGTCGGTGATCACGACGCCGTCGACGAGTTCGGGGCGGGCGGCGAGCACGGCGGCGTGGTCGGCCGGGTCGACGGCCTGGGCGAGGTAGCGCCAGCCGGGCAGGGCCGGGATGCCGTGCTCGCCGAGGTACTCCACGGTGGCGAGGACGTCGGGGCCGGGCGGCAGCAGGCCGCCGTCGCCGAGGGCGCCGAGGATCCGGTTGTCGTCGGCGGCGGCGGTGCGCAGCTCGAAGAGCTGGCGCTCGGCGGAGGCGATCGAGGCGTCGAGCAGACCGCGCAGTTCGTCGGCGTAGCGGTCGAAGTCGGTGACGGTGAGCGCGCCGTCGCCGGTGGCGCGGGCCTCGCGGGCGCCGGCGTCGGGGGCCGGGGTCCCGGCCCGCTGGCCGGGCAGCGCGGAGCCGCCGGGCTCGGGCGCGGCGCCCGGCAGGCTGAGGAGCTCGGCGAGGCGCGGGTCGGCGGCCAGGGACTCGGCGGCGCGCCGCTCGGCGTCGTAGGCGTTCTCGGCGGCCTCGGCCGCGTCGGCGGCGCGGGCGGCGGCGAGTTCGGCGCGGGACTCGGCGGCGGCGGCCTCGCGGGCCCGCTCGGTGGCGGTGCGGGCGGCCTCGCGGGCGGCGTCCCAGGCGGCGACGGTGGTCTTCTCGGCGTCGCTGGCGGCGAGCGCGGCGCGGGCCGGGTCGGCGTCGGGCGCGGTGTCGTCGAGCCAGCCGGCCCGGACGGCCTCGGCGGTCTCCTGCTCGACCTCGGCGAGCCGCTGGCGCAGGTGGCCGGCCTCGCTGCGGGCGCGCTGGGCGTCGGTGGCGGCGGCGGTGGCGTCGCGGTGGGCGGCCTCGCCGGCCTCCTGGAGGGCGGCGGAGCGCTCCTCCTCCTCGGCGGCGTGCCGCTCGCCCTCCTCGGCGGCGGCGGCCAGCGCCCGTACGAGGTCGGCGGCGGCCTTGGCGCGGGCGGCGAGGGCCGGGGCGGCGTCCCGCTCGGCCTCGCGGATGGCGGCGGCGACCCGGGCGGAGCGGTCGCTCGCGGCGCGGTGGCGGAGCACGGACTCGGCGGCCTGCCAGGCGGAGTGCAGGGTGCGGGCGTCGGTGAGCTCGCGGCGCTGGGCGGCGGCGCCCTTCTCGGCGGCGGCGAGCGCCAGCGAGGCGTGCCGGTAGGCGAGTTCGGCGGCGACGAGGGCGCTGCGGCCGCGGGCGGTCTCGGCCTCGGAGACGGCGTGCGCGGCGGAGGTGACCTGCTGGGCGAGTTCGGCGGTGCGGGCCCGTTCCCGCGCGGCGCGGGCGGAGAGCCGGCGGGCCAGGGTGCGGGTGCGGCGCTCGGCGCCGGCGTGCACGTCGCGGGCACGGGCGCGGGTGGCGGCGGCCTCGACGATGCGGCCCAGGAGGTCGACGGAGCCGGCGGTGAAGTCGCGCTCGGCGGTGAGTTCGGCGCGCCGGCCGAGCTTGTTGCCGAAGCCGCTGACCAGGTCGGCGAGGCCGTCGGTGTCACGGGTGTCGGTGACGGCGCGCAGCAGCAGGTCGGTGAAGTCGGAGTCCTTCTTGACCGCGAAGAGGCCGGCGGCCTCGCCCTCGTCGGCGTTCATCTCGCGCTGGTAGCGGAAGAGTTCGGGGTCGAGTCCGAGGTCGCCGAGGTGCTCGTTCCAGCGGTCGTGGATCTCCTCCCAGTACACCTCCAGGTGCGGGTAGGCCTTGCCGGCCTCGGTGAGGGCGTCGCGGAAGCCCTTCATGGTGCGGCGGCGGCCGGTGGCGCCGGAGGCGCCCTCGGCGGCGGGGCGCACGGCGGTGGCCTCGGCGACCGGCAGGTTGTCCAGGCTGAGGCCGGGACCGGGGCGGAAGGAGTACCAGGCCTCGGCGAACTTCCGCGGGTCGTTGGAGACCTGACGGCCGCGCCACTCGCTGACCTTGCCGACGACGACCAGCTCGCCGGTGAGGGTGTGCTGCCACTCCAGGGCGACGTGGCCGCAGTCGTCGGCGAGCAGGAACTTGCGGAGCACGCCGGAGCTGGCACCGCCGAGGGTGTTGCGGTGGCCCGGGAGCATCACCGAGAAGATCAGCTTGAGCAGGACGGACTTGCCGCCGCCGTTCTCCAGGAAGAGCACGCCGGCGGGGGCGGGGCGGCGCGGCGGACCGACCGGCTCCTCCTCGAAGAACTCCGCCTGGGTGGGCGCGGGGTGGGGCACCGGCGCGCCGACCCCGCGCAGGTCCAGGACGGTGTCGGCGTAGCGGGCACCGGCCGGTCCGATGGAGTAGAGGCGGACCCGGGACAGCTCGTACATGCGGCGGACTCTCGTACTGGGAGTGATCGGTTACGCGGACGGGGGCGGGCGGCGGAGGCCTGGCGGTCAGCCGTGGAACGGCAGGCCGGCGTCGGCCGCGATCTCCAGGTCGTCGCCCTCGGGCGGCGGCAGGAGGGTCGCGGAGCCGTCGCTGACGGGGACGACGCCCAGGTCGAGGAGTTCGGCGAGGGCGGCGCTGCCGGCCATGTCGCGGACCTGGAGCTGGTAGCGGGCGGTGGTGCGGTAGGAGCCGCCGGACTCGTCGCCGGTGCGCTGGAGGAAGCCGGAGTCGGTGAGGAAGGCGACGGCCTTGCCGACGATGCCGGTGGTGGAGCCGGCCAGGCGCCGGGCGTCCTTGGTGGCGCCGGTGGCGCTGCGCCGGGCGTAGATCCGCCAGGCGGCCTCCAGGCCGGGGGCGTCGGTGGCCGGGTCGGTGTTCTCGCCGTCCTGTTCGGCGCGCTCCTCCAGGCGGCGGCAGGCCTGGCGGACGAAGGCGTCGACGCCGTTGACGGTGAGCCGGCCGATGTAGCCGTCGTCGGCGAGGTCCTCGGGGCGGGGGAAGGCCATGGCGGCGACGGCGAGGTGGGCGAGGCCGTGCAGGAAGCGGTCGGCGGAGTCGGTGGAGGCGCGGCGGGCGTAGTCGCCCATGCGGACGGCGAAGACGGAGTCCTCGCCGGCGGTGACGGCCATGCCGGCGCGCGGCGAGACCTCCAGGACGACCAGGCCGAGGCCGGTGGCGACGGCGTCGGCGAGCCGGGCGAAGCCGGGGTCCTCGCGATAGCGCCGGAGCAGCTCGGCGTACTCGTGGTCGCGGGCGGGCAGCAGCTTGGGCTGGAGGCCGAAGGAGACCAGGCGGGCGGCGTCGGCCGCGTCGGCGGGGGTGAGCGGGGCGGGTGCGGCCGGGGTGCGGGGGGCCTCCGGCTCGCTCCACGCGTCGGTGTGCTCGACGTGGTGTTCGCTCACGGCTGGGGCTCCTCGGTGCTGCGGTTCTTCGGTGGCGCGGGGGCGGGCCCGGTCCCGGCCGGGCCGGCGGTCCGGGTCTCGGGCAGGGGCAGGCGTACGGGGGTGACGGCGACGGCCGGCGCGGCGGGCGCCGGCTCCTCGGCGGGCCGCTCGCGGCGGCGCAGCGGCACGGCCCGTACGTACGCCGGGGGCGGGTCGGCGGCGGGTGCGGTGCCGGTCTCGACGGTGGCGACCCGGGGGCCGTCCCCGGCGGGGCCGGGGGCCTCGGCGGCCGGGCGGCCTACGGTGACGTGGGTGACGCGCGGTCCGGGCGCCGGCGGGGCGGCCGGGGCGGGGACGGTCGCGGGCGCGGGTGCCTGGACGACCGCGGGTGCCGGGACGGGGACGGGCGCCGGGACGACCGCGGGGGCCGGGAGCGGGACGGGTCCGGGGGTGATCGCCTCGGGCGCGGTCACGAGGCCTCCGTGCGGTCGGCGGCCATGCCCGCGGCGTCGAGGAGGGCGGTGCCGACGATGAGGTCGGCGCCGCCGAACTCGGGGTCGTCGAGCGGGGTGCCGTCGTCGACGGCGAAGAGCAGGCGCTCCTCGCCCTGGCGGTAGGCGGTGCCGACCGGGGGGCTCGCGGCGTGCACGGCGAGCAGCGCCACCAGGTAGGCCAGGTCCGGGTCGCCGGTGCGGCGGGCCTCTGCGAGCAGTCCGGAGAGGCGGCGCGGGGCGTCGTGCTCCAGGTCGAGCAGCTCCATGGCGGCGGCGAGCTGCTCGTCGCTGAAGCGGCTGTCGTCGGGGGTGGCGATCAGGTCCGGCTCGGGCATCTCGGCGCCGAGGTGCTGGCGCTCCACCGGCGGGGTGAGCAGCAGGTCGACGAGGTCGCCGACGCGGACGGCGGCGGGGGTGCGCAGTCCGGTGCCGCGGGCGAAGAAGGCGTCGGTGACCCGGGTGGCCTGCTCGACGGGGAGCGGGAGGAGCGGGGCGACCAGCTGTCCGTAGAGGTCGAGTCCGGTGTAGGCGGTGGGCGCGGCGAAGGCCTGGCGGTCCTGCTCGGCGCGGAACAGCGGGCCGGCCTCCAGGAGGCGGGACTGCAGCTGGGTGTGGCGGCGGATGCAGTCCTTGACGATGTCGACGAGCTCGGCGGCGCGGCGCTTGTGCTCGGCGGTGCGGGCGTCGGTCGCGGCCTCGGCCTCGTCGCGCGCCTTGCGGATGTTGGTGAGGATCGCGTTCTCGTGGCGGTAGCGGTCGGCGACGTGGTCGAGCGCCTCGGCGATCATGTCGGGCACCGCGTTGAGCCAGTCGACCGCGCGGACGTTGCGCCGGGTGGCCTCCAGGGTCTTGCGGAGGGTCTCCGCGTACTGGACGGTGCGGTAGCGGGCCTGTTCGGCGGCGAGCTGCGCGTCGGCGAGCCGGCCGCGGCTGATCAGGACCTCCAGCTTGACCTCGGCGGCGATCTGGGCGCTGGTGACGTCGGTGTCGAGGGCGCCGACGAGGACGTTGACCGCCTCGTCCGTGGTGCGCAGGTAGACCCCGCCGCCGTAGCCGGGGACCTCCTCGATGAGCTTGAAGTCGTAGTCGCGGCGCGTGTAGACGCCGTCGGCGCCGAAGGTGCCGTAGACCGCGCGGAAGCCGCGGTCGACGCTGCCGACGTTGATCAGGTTCTCCAGGACCCAGCGGGCGACCCGCTCGTGCTCGGCGGCGGGGCGCTCGGGGGCCTGGGCGGCGACGCGGGGCAGCAGGCGGGCGACTATCTGCTCGTGGTCGGCGCCGGTGTCGAAGTCCATGTTGAGCGTGACGAGGTCGATCGCGGCGAGGGCGACCTCGGCCATCGCGTAGACCGAGTACTCGCCGGCCAGATTGGCCTTGCGCGCGTCGAGGTCGTGCAGCGGGGCGGTGCACGCGAGCGCGCGCAGGCGCCGCGCGAGCCCTTCGTCGGCGGCCGGACCCTGCGCGGGTCGCGGCCCCGCGCTGAGCTGGGGCGGAGCGAGGTCCGTCGAGGCAGGCGAAGTCACGGTGCACAGAGTAGGTCCTCGCACTGACACCGGTCGAAACGGCGCTTATACGACCGGGGCGCGCGCCCCTCGTCCGGGGACCGCGCGCCGGGCGGGACGGCGGGACTCGGCGGGACTCGGCGGCGGGTTCCGCGGGCGCGCCGCGCCGGGCTCCGTCGCGCAGGGCCGCACCTCCGCACCGCCGCACCGCCGCACGCGCGTGTGGCACCCGTCACGTCTCCGTGGCGTCGACCGCCCTGGCGTACGCGGCGACGATCCGGGCCCGGGAGTCGTCGAGGTAGCCGGCGAGGAGGCGCTCGGCGCGGTCCGGCCGGCCGGCGTCCAGGGCGTCCAGGATCTCCTGGTTGCGCAGCAGATAGGGCTCGTGGAGGGCCCGGGCGTCGGCGACGACGTGGAAGGCGAGCCGGAGTTCGGCGAGCACGCCGCGCATGAGTTCGGCGGTGCGGGCGCTGCCGGCCAGGGCGACCAGCTCGCGGTGGAAGTGGATGTTGGCGGTGGAGACGCCCTTCCAGTCGCCGTCCCGGGCCGCGTCCCGCCCCTCGGCGACGGCGGCGGCGAGCGCGTCGAGGGCGAACGGCGGCTCCCCGAGGCCGCGCACGACGGCGCACTCGACGAGCAGCCGGGTGCGGTAGATGTCGGTCACGTCGTCGACGGTGAGGACCCGGACGAACACGCCCCGGTTGAGCCGGTGGACGAGCAGCCGTTCGTGCGTGAGCAGCCGGAAGGCCTCGCGCAGGGTGTTGCGGGAGACCCCGAGGGCGCCGCCGATGCCGTCCTCGGAGAGCCGGGTGCCGGGCGGGAAGAAGCCCTCGGCGATCCGGGTGCGCAGGATGTCGGCGACCCGTTCCGCCGTGCTGGTGCGGCCCAGCAGGGCGCGGTCGTCCGCCAGTTCGCCGATCGGGTCCATGGTGCCTCGTCTCTCCTCCGCGTCCGCGTCCGCGCCGCGCCGTGCGCGGCCGAGTCAAGCGCAGGAGCCGCGGGGAGACAAGGACGTGCCTCCGGGAGTCTTGTCGGATCGTTGAACGATCCCTACATTGAACGACGACCTCGGCACGTCTCTCCCGCACCCTCCCCTTCCTCCTGCGAGGTGCAGATGAGCACGACCCAGACCCCTCGTTCCGGCACCGGCGAACTCCCTGGCGACACGGGCGCGTTCGCCTGGCTGCGCGCGCTCGGCCCGCGCGGCCGCCGGGCCTTCGCCGGTGCTTTCGGCGGCTATGCCCTGGATTCGTACGACTTCTTCACGCTGCCGCTGTCGATGGTGGCCGTCGCCGCGTACTTCGGCCTCGACCAGGGCCAGACCGGTCTGCTCACCACGGTGACGCTGGTGGTCTCGGCCGTGGGCGGCGCGCTCGCCGGGATCCTCGCCGACCGGGTCGGCCGGGTGCGGGCGCTGCTCGTCACCGTCGTCACGTACGCGCTGTTCACCGTCCTGTGCGGCTTCGCGCCGAACTACGAGACGCTGATGGTGTTCCGGGCACTGCAGGGCCTCGGCTTCGGCGGCGAGTGGGCGGTCGGCGCGGTCCTGGTCGCCGAGTACGCCTCCGCCCGGCACCGGGGCCGCACCCTCGGCGGCGTCCAGAGCGCCTGGGCGGCCGGCTGGGCGCTCGCGGTGATCGTCGCCACCCTGGTCTTCCGGTTCGTGGACGCCGACACCGCCTGGCGGATCATGTTCTGGACCGGCGCGCTGCCGGCGCTGCTCGTGATCTACGTGCGACGGCACGTCGAGGACGCCCCGCAGGCGGCCGCGCTGCGCCGGGCCGGCGCCGACCGGGGCTCGCTCGGCACGGTCCTGCGCGGGCCGCTGCTGCGCACCACGCTCCTCGCGGTGCTGCTGTCCACCGGTGTGCAGGGCGGCTACTACACGCTGGCCACCTGGGTGCCGACCTTCCTCAAGACCGAGCGCGGGCTCACCGTGGTCGGCACCGGCGGCTATCTCGCCTTCCTGATCTCCGGGGCCTTCCTCGGCTACCTCACCGGCGGTCTGCTCACCGACCGCCTTGGGCGCAAGAAGAACATCGCGCTCTTCGCCGTGCTCTCCGCGGCCGCCGTGCTCGCCTACACCCATCTGCCGCCCGGCGCGAACGACCTGCTGCTGGTGCTCGGCTTCCCGCTCGGCTTCTGCATGTCGGCGATCTTCAGCGGCTTCGGCTCGTTCCTGGCCGAGCTGTACCCGACGGCGGTGCGCGGCACCGGGCAGGGCCTCACCTACAACACCGGCCGCGCGGTCGGCGCCGTCTTCCCCACCCTGGTCGGCTTCCTCGCGGAGGGCTGGGGCGTGGGCGGCGCCCTGGTGTTCGGCGCCGTCGGCTACGGCCTGGCGGTGCTCGCGCTGCTCGGCCTGCCGGAGACCCGCGGCAGGGAACTGACGTGACCGAGAAGGAGAAGGAGAACCCCTGATGAGTCCGGTCTCGATCGACCTCAACGCCGACCTCGGCGAGGGCTTCGGCCGCTGGACGCTCACCGACGACGAGCGGCTGCTGTCGGTGGTCACCAGCGCCAACGTGGCCTGCGGCTTCCACGCCGGGGACGCGGCGACCATGCGCCGGGTGTGCGCGCTGGCCGCCGAGCGCGGGGTACGGATCGGGGCCCAGGTCTCCTACCGCGACCTGGCGGGCTTCGGGCGGCGCGCCATGGACGTGCCGGCCGAGGAGCTGGCCGCCGAGGTCGCGTACCAGATCGGCGCCCTGGAGGTGTTCGCCCGCGCGGCCGGCGCCTCCGTGGCCTACGTCAAGCCGCACGGCGCGCTCTACAACCGGGTGGTGCGCGACGCCGAGCAGGCGGCGGCCGTCGTCTCCGGCGTGCTGCTCGCCGCCCCCGGTCTGCCGGTGCTGGGCCTGCCCGGCTCGCGGCTGCACGAGGCCGCCGCCGCGGCCGGGCTTCCGGTGGTGGGCGAGGCCTTCGGCGACCGGGCCTACCGGGCGGACGGCACCCTGCTGCCGCGCGGTGAGGAGGGTGCGGTGCTGCACGATCCGGCCGAGGTGGTGGAGCGCTCGGTGTCCATGGCCCGGTTCGGGACCGTCGACGCGCACTGCGGCAGCCCGGTCGCCGTGCGGGCCCGCTCGCTGTGCCTGCACGGCGACACACCCGGCGCGGTGGAGCTGGCCCGCCGGGTGCGCTCCGCGCTGGAGACGGCCGGGGTCCGGGTGGAGGCCTTCGCATGACGGACCGCGAGGTGTTCCGGGTCGGCGAGCACGGGCTGCTCGTCGAGCTGGCGAGCGGGGAGGCCACCGAGGCCTTCCACGCCGAGCTGCTGCGCCGGCGGGCGGCCGGACTGCTCGGCGCCGTGCGGGAGATCGTGCCGGCCGCCCGGACCGTGCTCCTGGAAGGCGTCGCGGCACCGGACCGGCTGGCGGCCGAGCTGCGCTCCTGGGACGTGCCGCCGCTCCCCGCGCGCGTGGCGCGGTCCGTGGTGCTGCCGGTGCGCTACGACGGGCCCGACCTCGCGGAGGTCGCGGCGCTGTGGGGGGTGTCCGTGGAGGCCGCGGTGCGGATCCACACGGAGACCGCGTTCCGGGTCGCGTTCTGCGGGTTCGCCCCGGGCTTCGGCTATCTGACCGGGCTCGGCGAGCGGTACGGGGTGCCGCGCCGGGCCACCCCGCGCACCGCCGTCCCGGCCGGCTCGGTCGCGCTCGCGGGGCCGTACACCGGCGTCTATCCGCGCTCCTCGCCGGGCGGCTGGCAGCTGATCGGCCGCACCGGCGCGACGCTCTGGGACACCGGGCGCGAGCCGGCGGCGCTGCTCTCCCCCGGCACCCGGGTGCGGTTCACGGTGGCGGACCGATGACCGACCGGGCCGTCTGCGTCGTCCGGGCCGGGGCCCTGACCACCGTGCAGGACCTGGGCCGGCCGGGCCACGCCCACCTCGGCGTGCCGCGCTCCGGGGCCCTGGACCCGGCCGCGGTCCGCCTGGTCAACCGGCTGCTCGGCGATCCCCCGTCATCCGCGGTCCTGGAGACCACGCTCACCGGCTGCGCGGTGCGGCCGCGCCGGGCGGTGACGGTCGTGGTGGGCGGCGCGCCCTGTCCGGTACGGGTGGACGGGCGGCCGGCCGCCTGGGGCGCCCCGGTCCGGGTGGGTGCCGGGCAGCTGCTCGACGTGGGCGCCCCGGTGCGCGGGCTGCGCTCGTACGTGGGGTTCGGCGGCGGCATCGCGGTCGAGCCGGTGCTCGGCAGCCGCTCCACCGACCTGCTGTCCGGGCTCGGCCCGGCGCCGCTGGCGGACGGCGCGGTGCTGCCGCTGGGCCCGGCCGCGCCGGCCGCGCCGCCCGGGGCGGACGCCCCGCCGTGGCCCGGCCCGCCGGAGACCCTGGTGCTGCGCGTGCGGCTCGGCCCGCGCGACCGCTGGTTCACCGGCGCGGCCCTCGGCGCCCTCGCCACGCGCGTGTGGCGGGTGTCCCCGGCGAGCAACCGGATCGGGCTGCGCACCGAGGGCCCGGCCCTGGAGCGCGCCGTCCCCGGCGAACTCCCCAGCGAGGGCATGCCCCTGGGCGCGGTGCAGGTGCCGCCGGACGGGCGCCCGGTGGTCTTCCTGGCCGACCACCCGACGACCGGTGGCTACCCGGTGGTGGCCGTGGTCCGTGAGGAGGACCTCGCGGCGGCGGCGCAGGCGGTGCCGGGAACGCCGGTGCGGTTCGTGCCGTGCCGCTGATCCGCCGACGGGTTCACATCGGCGGCGGGCCGTAGCCCCCGCCGCCCGGGGTGCGGACGACGAGCACGTCACCGGGGCCGACGTCGGTGGTGTCGACGCCGTCGAGGTGGTCGACCGTGCCGTCGGCGCGCTCGACCGTGTTGGCGCCGAGCGCGCCGGGTGCGCCGCCGGCCATGCCGTAGGGCGGGATCCTGCGGTGGCCGGTGAGCAGGGCGACCGTCATGGGTTCGAGGAAGCGGATGCGGCGTTCGACGCCGGCGCCGCCGTGCCAGCGGCCGCGGCCGCCGCTGCCCTCGCGGACGGTGAAGGCGTCGACCCGGACGGGGTGGCGCCACTCCAGGACCTCGGGGTCGGTGAGCCGGGAGTTGGTCATGTGGGTCTGCACGGCGTCGGCGCCGTGGAAGCCCTCGCCGGCGCCCGAGCCGCTCGCGATCGTCTCGTAGTACTGGACGCGGTCGTTGCCGAAGGTGAGGTTGTTCATGGTGCCGGAGCCCTCCGCCTGGACGCCGAGGGCCGCGTAGAGGGCGCCGGTGACGGCCTGTGAGGTCTCGACGTTGCCCGCGACGGTGGCCGCCGGGTACTCCGGGGCGAGCATGCAGCCGGGCGGGACGCGCACGTCGAGCGGGGCCAGGCAGCCGCTGTTGAGCGGGATGTCGTCGTCGACGAGGGTGCGGAAGACGTAGAGGACGGCCGCCATGACGACCGAGGTGGGGGCATTGGCGTTGCCGGGCAGCTGGGCGGAGGTGCCGGTGAAGTCGAGGACGGCGGAGCGCCGTTCGCGGTCCACGGTGACCGTCACGCGGATCTCCGCGCCGGCGTCGGTCTCGTAGCGGTACGCGCCGTCCTCCAGGCGCGCGACGATGCGGCGGACGGACTCCTCGGCGTTGGCGCGCACGTGCCGCATGTAGGCGTGGACGACGTCCAGGCCGAACTGGTCGACGGTCTTGCCGAGTTCCTCGATGCCCTTCTCGTTGGCGGCGATCTGGGCGCGCAGGTCGGCGAGGTTGGTGTCCGGGTCGCGGGAGGGGTACGGGGCGCCGGTGAGCAGGGCCCGGGTCTCGGCCTCGCGGAAGCGACCGTCGCGGACCAGCAGCCAGTTGTCGAAGAGGACGCCCTCCTCGTGGACGGTCCGGCTGAAGGCGGGCATGGAGCCGGGGGTGATGCCGCCGATCTCGGCGTGGTGGCCGCGGGAGGCGACGAGGAAGCGCAGTTCGCCGCCCCCGGGGTCGAAGACGGGCGTGACGACGGTGACGTCGGGCAGGTGGGTGCCGCCGTGGTACGGGTCGTTGACCGCGTAGACGTCGCCGGGCCGCAGCTCCCCGGCGTTGCGGCGCAGCACCTCCTTGATGGACTCGCCCATGGAGCCGAGGTGGACGGGGATGTGCGGGGCGTTGGCGACGAGGTTGCCCTCGGGGTCGAAGAGGGCGCAGGAGAAGTCGAGCCGCTCCTTGATGTTCACGGAGCGGGCGGTGTTCTCCAGGCGCACGCCCATCTGCTCGGCGATGGCCATGAAGAGGTTGTTGAACACCTCCAGGAGGACCGGGTCGACGTCGGTGCCGGCGGCGGTGCGGGCGGGGCGCGGGGTGACCCGGCGCAGCAGCAGGTGTCCGGTGTCGGTGGCGGTGGCCCGCCAGCCGGGGTCGACGACGGTGGTGGCGTCGGCCTCGGCGAGGATCGCCGGCCCGGTGACGGCGTCGCCGGGGCGCAGGTCCTCGCGGCGGTGCAGCGGGGTGGGGACGGACCGACCGCCGCTGTACGTGGTGACGGTGGCGCGCGGCGCGAGGGCGCCGTCGCGGGGCGCGCCGGACACGGTGACCGGGTCGTGCGGCCCGGCGGTGCCGACGGCCTCCACGGTGACGGCCTCGACGACGAGCGGGGCGTCCATGGTGAAGCCGTACCGCGCCCGGTGGAGGTCCGTGAACCCGGTTTTCATCGCTTCCGGCGTGTCCAGGGGCACGGGCAGGCTCGCGTCGGTGCCGGCGTAGCGCAGCAGTACGCGCGCGTGGGTGGTGACGGCGTCCTCGCGCAGGCCGTCGGCGCGCAGCTCCTCGCGGGTGCGCGCGGCGAGGTCGGCGCAGAGCCGGGCGACGCGTTCGGGCGTGCCGGGCTCGTCGAGTCCGGCCTCGACGGACTGCTCCCGCAGGGCGGTGGCGTCGGCGAGCCCGATCCCGTACGCGGAGAGGACGCCGGCGAGCGGCGGGACGAGCACGGTGTCGACGCCGAGCGTGTCGGCGACGGCGCAGGCGTGCTGGCCGCCGGCGCCGCCGAAGCTGGTGAGGGCGTACCGGGTGATGTCGTGGCCGCGCTGCACGGAGATCTTCTTGACGGCGTTGGCCATGTTGAGGACGGCGATCTCCAGGAAGCCGGCGGCGACCTCCTCGGGGCCGCGCCCGCCGCCGATCTCGGCGGCGAGGGCGGTGAAGCGCTCGCGCACGACGTCGGCGTCGAGCGGCTGGTCGCCGTGCTCGCCGAACACGGCGGGGAAGTGGGCGGGCTGGATCCGGCCGAGCATCACGTTGGCGTCGGTGACGGTGAGCGGGCCGCCGCGCCGGTAGCAGGCGGGGCCGGGGACGGCGCCGGCCGAGTCGGGGCCGACGCGGTAGCGCTGCCCGTCGTAGTGGAGGACGGAGCCGCCGCCGGCGGCGACGGTGTGGATGCTGGTCATCGGGGCGCGCATGCGCACCCCGGCGACCTGGGTGCCGAGTTCGCGCTCCAGTGCGCCGGCGTAGTGGGAGACGTCGGTGGAGGTGCCGCCCATGTCGAGGCCGACGACCCGGTCGAAGCCGGCCTGCCGGGAGGTGCGGGCCATGCCGACGACCCCGCCGGCCGGGCCGGACAGGACGGCGTCCTTGCCGCGGAAGTGCGCGGCCTCGCGCAGGCCGCCGTTGGACTGCATGAACATCAGCCGGATCCCGGCGAGTTCGCGGGCCACCTCGTCCACGTAACGGCGCAGGATCGGCGAGAGGTAGGCGTCGACGACGGTGGTGTCCCCGCGCGGCACCAGCCTGATCAGCGGGCTGACCTCGTGCGAGCAGCTGACCTGCGTGAACCCGGCGGCGCGGGCGAGCTCGGCGACCCGGGTCTCGTGCCCGGGGTGGCGGTAGCCGTGCATCAGGACGACGGCGGCCGAGCGCAACCCGTCGCGGTGCGCGTCCGCGAGGGCGGCGGCGACCGCGGCCTCGTCCAGCGGGGTGACGACCCGGCCCCGGGCGTCGACGCGTTCGGGGACCTCGGCCACCCGCTCGTACACGGCCTCGGGCAGCACGATGTGCCGGTCGAAGATCCGCGGCCGGTTCTGGTAGGCGATGTGCAGCGCGTCCCGGAACCCCGCCGTGATCAGCAGCAGGGTCGGCTCGCCGCGGCGCTCCAGGAGCGCGTTGGTGGCGACGGTGGTGCCCATCTTCACGACGGCGATCCGCTCGGCGGGGACGGGCTCGTCGGGCGCGAGCCCCAGGAGCAGCCGGATCCCGGCGACGGCGGCGTCCTGGCGCCGGCCGGGGTCGTGGGACAGCAGCTTCCGGGTGACGAGCCGCCCGTCGGGCCGCCGGCCCACGACGTCCGTGAAGGTGCCGCCCCGGTCGATCCAGAACTCCCAGCGTCCGGTCATGCCCTCATTGTCGCGTCGAGGGCACGGGCCAGGGCGGTGTCGGCGTGGGTGTCGAGCAGGGCGGCGGTGCCGGTCGCGGAGTGCCGCAGCTCGGCGGCGGCCAGGGCGAGCAGCTGCGGCAGCAGGTCGCCGCAGCGCCGCACCACCCAGGCGGTGCCGGCGGTGGCCAGCCAGCGGACGGCGTCCGTACGGCTCGGCGGGGGCTGTTCCGGCTCGGGCGAGGGCGCCGGGCCGAGGGCGAGGCCGCGCTCGCGCAGCAGCCGGTGGAAGGCGGCGGCGACCGCCCGGTGGCCGCGCTCCCCCGGGTGCAGCCGGTCGGCGCTCCACAGCGCCCGGTCCTCGGTCCAGCCGGGGGCGGCCAGGTGCAGGTGGACCGCGTCGTAGTGCTCGGAGAGGGCGTGGACGACGGCGTTCACGGCCCGCTGGCGCCGGGCCAGCGGGCGGGCGAGCGGGCCGGGCAGTCCGAGCATCCGGCCGGGGTCGGGCAGACAGGCGGTGAGCAGCACCGCCCCGGCCCCGGCGAGTTCGCCGCAGACCCGGTCGAGCCGTCCGGCCAGCAGGCCGATGTCGAAGGTGCGGCGCAGGGTGTCGTTCACCCCGACCACCACGGAGGCGAGCTGCGGCCGCAGCGCCAGCGCCGCCGGGAGCTGGGTCTCGGCCACGTCCCGGCTCTGCGCGCCGCTCAGGGCGAGGTTGGTGAACGCGAGCGGCTCGCCGGGCGGCCGGACCCCCTGGGCCAGCAGGGCCGCCCAGCCGCGCCAGGCCCCGTCCGGAAGGCGGTCGCCGACGCCCTCGCTGAGGGAGTCGCCGAGGGCGACGAACCGGGTCATCGCACGCCCTCCCGCCGGGCGTCCGGCGCCGTCAGGGGCGTGGCGTCGTGGGCCGCCAGGAAGGCGGCGGTGGCGCGCGGCCAGGAGAAGAGCTCGGCGCGGGCGCGGGCCGCGGCCCGCCGTGCGGCCTCGGGGCGGGCCAGGACGGTGCGGACGGCCCGGGCGAAGGCGGCGGGGTCGTCGGCGGCCGCGGCGCCGGCGTCGGCGACGACCTCGGGGAGCGCCGAGGAGACGCTGCAGACGACGGGGGTGCCGCAGGCGAGGGCTTCGAGGGCGGCGAGGCCGAAGGTCTCGGCCGGCCCGGGGGCCAGGCAGAGGTCGGCGGCGGCCTGGAGGTCGGCGAGGGCGTCACGGTCGGCGACGTGGCCGAGGAAGCGCACGGGCAGCCGCAGGTCCCGGGCGCGCCGCTCCATCGCGCCCCGCAGCGGTCCCGCGCCGGCGACCACCAGCGCGGCCCGGGTCCCCCCGGCGCGCAGGTCGGCCAGGGCGTCCAGGGCGAGCAGCGGGCGCTTCTCGACCGAGAGGCGCGAGCACAGGGCGAGGAGCACCGGCTCGCCCGCCGCGTGGCGGGCGCGGACGGCCGGGCTGCGCCGACCGGGCCGGCAGTGGGCGAGGTCGACGCCGAGCGGGGCGCGGACGACGTTGCGCGCCCCGATCCGTACGAACTCCCGCTCGGCCCACTCCGTGGTGCAGACGATCCGGGCGTAGGCCCAGGCGGTGCGGCGGTTGAGCCGGTCGGCGGCGCGCCCGGCGAGGGCGTCCGGCACGCCCCAGGTGCGCAGCACCCCGTCGGCGGTCTCGTGGGAGACCATCACGGCCGGCACTCGGGCCCGGCGCGCCCACTCCCCGGTCCAGCGCAGGGTGGTGCGGTCGGAGACCTCCAGGCGGTCGGGGGCGAGGTCCTCCAGGAGGCGGCGCAGCCGGCGCCGGTCGGCGAGGACCCGATAGCCGCCGGTGCCGGGGAGGACGGGGCCGGGCAGGGTGATCACCCGGCCCTGCGGCGTGTCGGTGTCGCTCGCGGTCGCGCCGGGGACGACGAGGACCGGTGCGTGGCCGGCGGCGCGGTAGCCGCGGCCGAGCCGGTCGAGGGCGGTGCGCAGGCCGCCGGAGGTGGGGGTGACGAAGTTGGCGAGCCGGACGATCCGCAGGGGCTCTCCCGGGCCTCTCATGCCGCCACCGCCGTCCGCTCGCGCAGCACCTCGCGGTAGTGGCCGATGAGTTCGTCGCCGATCGCCTCCCAGGTGCGGCCCTCGACGGCGGCCCGGCCGGCCCGGCCGTAGGCGGCGCGCAGCTCGGGCGCGGCGGCCAGCGAGGCGACGGCGGTGCGCAGCGCCTCCGGGTCGCCGGGCGGGACGAGGAGCCCGGTGGTGCGGTGGGCGACCAGGTCGAGGGGGCCGCCGGCGGCGGGCGCGACCACCGGCACGCCGCTGGCCATGGCCTCCTGCACGGTCTGGCAGAAGGTCTCGTACGGGCCGGTGTGGGCGAAGACGTCGAGCGAGGCGAAGATCCGCGCCAGCTCGGTCCCGGTGCGCCGGCCGAGGAAGACGGCGCCGGGCAGGGCGGAGCGCAGGCCCGGTCCGCTGGGGCCGTCGCCCACCACCACGAGCCGCACGCCGGGCAGCCGGCACACCCCGGCGAGCAGGTCGACGCGCTTCTCCGGGGCGAGCCGGCCCACGTATCCGACGAGCGTCGCGCCGTCGGGGGCGAGTGCGCGGCGCAGCGCGTCGTCGCGCAGCGCCGGTCGGAAGCGCTCGGTGTCGACGCCGCGCCCCCACAGGCGCGTGCGGCCGATGCCGTGCGCGGCCAGGTCCCGCGCGGCGGCGGTGGACGGCGCGAGGGTCCGGTCGGCGGCCCGGTGCACGGCGCGCAGCCGGCGCCAGGCGGCGGCCTCGCCCGCGCCCATGTAGGTGCGGGCGTAGCCGGCGAGGTCGGTCTGGTAGACGGCCACGGCGGGCAGCCCGAGCCGGGCGGCGGCGGTCATGCCGCGCACCCCGAGGACGAAGGGGCTGGCCAGATGGACCAGGTCGGCCCGGTGCGCGGCGATGGCGGCGGCCACCCGACGGCTGGGCAGCGCGACCCGGACCTGCGGATACCCGGGCAGCGGCAGGGAGGGGACGCGGACCACGGGGCACGGCGCGTCGGCGTCCGTTCCCGGGGCGGACGCGGGGACCGCGGGGGCGACGACGAGGGGTTCGTGCCCGCGGCGGACGAGGTGGCGGGCGGTCTGCAGGGCCGTGTGGGCCACACCGTTGACATCGGGCGGGAAGGACTCGGTGACGATGACGACACGCATACCGGTGTTGTCGTCGGGCTCGACGTGTCCCCGTCAAAGTGGATCTGGACGCCCGGAGAACGTCCCATGAGCGTTGTCCCCGGGGGCGCCGGGGGCATAGCGGGCGCACGCGCGCGTGCGGGCGCCCGTGCTGGCCCGAGCCCGCAGGGCGTACGGGGCACCCCGGCGATCCCGGCTTCGGCTCCGCCCGCCCGCTCGGGCGCGGGCCCGGCCGCCGCGCGCGGCGCAGCCCGGCCGGACATCGGCCGCGGCTCGGACAGGCCGGCGACACAGCACGCGCAAGACGCAGCCGGACGGGGACCGACGGGCCCGGGCCGACGGCGCCGGGGCCCGGCGGGCTCACGCACGCGTGCGGGTGCCCGTGCGGGCCCGAGCCCGCAGGGCATACGGGGCACGGCCCCGGCCGGCCCGCGCCGGCACGGCGCGGCCTGAGCAGACATCGACAGACCCCGGCGGCCCCGGCTTCGGCTCCGCTCGGGCGCGGGCCCGGCCGCCGCGCGCGGCGCAGCGCGGTCGGACATCGGCCGCGACTCGGGCACGTCGGCCGACACGGCACGGCGCAGGGCGCGTCCGGACGGGGTCACGCGCGCGCGGGTGCCTGTGCGGGCGCGGGCGCCGGCCAGTCTCACGGGCTCGCGCGGCCCCAGACGCACAAGGGTGGCCGTCGGACACGCCAGGCCCAAGTGCTGGTGCGGGCGCTAGCCCCGTCACGCCATGAGCGCGGGGGCGTCGTCACCCGCCGCCCCACGCGCGCGGGGATGACCGTCGGACACGCCCGGCCCAGGTGCTCCTACGGGCGCGAGCCCCGCCACCCCCACGCGCACGGGGGTGGCCGTCACCGGCCACCCCCGTGCGTTCCCTGCCTGCCGCGGGCGCTCAGACCTGCAGGTCGAGGTCCGGGCCTATGCGGTTGCGGACGGCCGTCTGGACCTCGGCCTCCTCGGCCGGGTCGGCGGCGAGGCGGCGCAGGCGTTCGGCGACGCGCGCGTCGCCGGTCTCGGCGTGCTGGGCGGCGATCTCGCGGGTGGTCTCCTCGCAGTCCCACAGGCACTCGACGGCGAAGCCGGTGGGGAACCCGGCGTCGGTGGCGGCCAGGGCCTGGGCGGTGCGGCCGCGAAGCTGGGAGGAGGCGGTCTCGCGGTAGACGTGGCGCAGCACGGGGGCGGCGCAGACGATGCCGAGCCGGCCGGCGCCGTCGACCAGGGGGTAGAGGGCGGGCGCGTCGGGGCCCTGGGAGCGCACGGTCTCGCGGAGGGCGCCGAGGACGAGGGGGGAGTCCTCGGAGCCGCCGCGGCAGGCGAGCGTCCCGGCGGCGGCGGCGCCGAGCTCGTCGGGGCGGTGGACCCAGCCGCGGGCGCGGTCGACGGCGGCCTCGCAGCTCATCCGGCCGTAGGCGGCGACGGCGGCCTCGGCGACGGTGCGCGAGCCGTCGCCGACGGCTCGTTCGACGAGGTCGAGGACGGCGGGGTCCTGGGCCTCGGCGAGGTAGTGCAGGGCGGCGCAGCGGGCGCCGTCCGGGCCGCTGCGGGCGGCGTCGAGGATCGTCCCGCGGTCCTCGGGTCCGGCGACGGCGACCAGGCAGCGGGCGGCGGGCCCGTGCAGCTCGGCGCCGCGCTCGTGGCCCTCCTGGGCCCAGTCGAGGACGGCACGCACGCTCCAGCCGGGCCGGGGGCCGGTGGGGCGCAGCTGGCGCTGCCAACGGTCGAAGGAGCCCTGTTCGCGGGCGGCCGTGACGCGGGCGCCGACGCCCGGCCGCGGGTCCTCGGCCCACAGCCGCCAGGGCCGGGGCTCGTAGGCGTCGCGGACGGCGGCGGCCAGCTCGGCCTCGCCCTCGGGGGTGGCCGGGAAGCGGGCCAGCACGGGCTCGGCGAGGGCGCGCAGGCCCGTGTCGTCGTCGCGCAGCGCGAGCTCGTCGAGGGCCCAGGCCCAGTTGGCCCCGCCCGCCGCGTACCGCCGGAGCAGGACGAGGGCGTCCCGGCGTCCGTAGGACGCGAGGTGGCCGAGGACGGCGAGCGCGAGCCCGGTGCGGGACTCCTCGGTGTCGAGGTGGTCCTCGGCGCCGAAGAGGTGCGCCTCGATCTCCTCCAGGCCTCCGTGGAGGTCCAGGTAGAGCCGGGCGTAGTAGAGGGAGCGGTTCTCGACCCGCCAGTCGGGGCGGGGGTCGTCGAGCACGCAGTGGTTCAGGGCCGCGAGGGCCTCGGCACGTGGCGCGGCGAGCGCGTGGAGGGTGCCGTCGCCGCGGCCCCTCTGCAGCAGACCGAGCAGGGTGCCGCTCGGCGCTATGACTGGATCGAACATGGAAGACGCCTCACATCAAGCTGTCGACACGACCGGGGGGAATCCCGGGATGAACCGGGGCAGGCTGTTCGCCTAGGCCGTGCGGCAACATGTCGGGCCGCCCGTCGTCCTGCGCTTGCCAGTGACCATCTTCCTCTGCCTCTCGTCGGTGGCCCCCTGCGGGCCCGACGTCATGATGACCCACCCATTTCGCCACCGCGACCACATTTACGGCGCCGTCTCACCTGGGGTTCAGCCCTCGTTCACCGAGCCGGAGAAGAGCTCCAGGAGTTCCGTCTTCCCAAACATGCGCGCGGTATCCACGGCGGACGGAGTTCCCGCTTCCGGATCCGCCCCGCCGGCCAGGAGGGCGCGGATCACGGCGTCCTCCCCCTTGAAGACGGCACCGGCCAGCGGGGTCTGGCCGCGGTCGTTGGCGCGGTCGGCGTCGGCGCCGCGGTCGAGCAGGGCGGTGACGGCGGCGGCGTGCCCGTGGTAGGCGGCGAGCATGACGAGCGTGTCGCCCTTCTCGTTGCTCAGGTTCGCCGGGACGCCCGCGTCGAGGTAGGCGGCGAGGGTCGCCGCGTCGCCGCTCCGGGCCAGGTCGAAGACCTTGCCGGCCAGTTCGACGACCTCGGGATCGGGGGTCGCGCGCTCGCTCATCGTGGTGCCTGCCTCTCCTTGCTCGACCGCGCACGGCGACGGCGGCCGTACGAGTGAATCGACAGGGTACTGCCCGCCGGAGCACATGAGGGGAGCCGTCCGCGGCAAGGATGATCGCGTCCCGTCCCGGACCGGTGCCCTACCGCAGCCGGCGGGTTTCGCCAACCGGAGGGGCGCCCGACGTCCTCCGGTCAAGTGAAATCGCCCGCTGTTCACCCGTATGCACCTTTAGTCACATAGATACTTGCCGTGAACCTGGAAGGACTCAAGGTGACTGTCCCCTCAACCAGGAGAACACCTCATGATCCTGTCCATCTCAGGCGTCGTCCTGCTCGGCATCATCTGCTTCCTGTTCTTCAAGAAGGACGGACTCAAGGCCTCGCACGCCCTCGTCTGCGCGCTCTTCGGCTTCTATCTCGCCGGCACCGCCATCGCGCCGAGCATCACCGCCGGCGGCCAGAGCCTCGCCAGCCTCTTGGGCGGGATCAAGTTCTGACCTCCTCCAGTCCCTTCCACCCCTTCAGGAGTACGACGTGGCCCGGCGCCCACTCCCCCGCATTCTGAGCAGCGGCAGCGCACAGCTCGCGCGCAGCCGAGAGATCGCGCGAACGGCCGCCGACAGCGCCACCGACGTGCTCCATCCGCTGATCACCATCTCGCGTGGTCTGCGGAAGCTGGCCGCGACCGCGCGCGCCAAGTGGGCCGCGACCCCCAAGGAGCGGCGCGGTCCCCTGCTGTTCCTGGTCGCGGCCTGCGTCCTGGTCGTCGCCCTGGTGCCCTACGGTCCGCTGCTCGCCCTCGTGGCGCTCATGGGCGCGGCCGCCTGGCAGGGGCGTGAGCGCCCGGTCGTCAAGACCGGGCCGGACGACGCGGAGATCGCCCGGCTCAAGGGTCTCTACGAGGCCCTGGTGCCGTATCTGTCCCACCCGGAGGACCCCGAGCCGCTGTTCGCCCACGGCGGCGACTGGGCCGCCGTCTTCGGCGACCACGCCTTCGACGAGGACGGCCGGATCACCCGGCTGCGGATCTCCTACCCCCCTTACTTCACGGACGGCGAGCCCGCCGCGCGGGCCCGGATCGAGCAGCTGCTGCACGCCAAGTCGGGCCGCGGCCGCGAGTACCTCTTCGACTGGGACGAGGAGGGCAACCGGCTCACCATGCGCGTGCTGCCCGCGCTGCCCACCACGATCGCCGCCCAGCGCTTCGTGACGGTGCCGGGCGAGACGGTGCTCGGCTTCACCGACGCCGACGCGGTGCAGCGCACCGTGCCGGTGCGGGCCGGCGAGGACACCGAGGACGCCCCCGCCGTGGTGTGGCGCACCGGCCCCCGGTCCACCGAGCCGCACCTGCTGGCCGTCGGCCAGCCGGGCAGCGGCACCAGCTCCCTGCTGCGCTCGATCGCCCTCCAGGCGCTGCCGCACGGCGATGTGCTGGTCATCGAGGGCAGCGGCACCGGCGAGTACGCGTGCCTGGTCGGCCGGGACGGCGTCCTGGCCGTCGAGTGCGGCCTGGCCGGCGCGCTGGCCAGCCTGGAGTGGGCCGCGCACGAGACGGAGCGGCGGCTGATCGCCGCGAACCGGGCCCGGCAGGCCGGTCACCCGGCGCCCGAGGACACCCGCCGGCCGCTGTGGATCCTGCTCGACCGGCCCACCGTGCTCGGCCACCTGGCCGCCGCCGACGGCCGCCCGGACCCGCAGGACCTGCTCCAGGTGCCGCTTCGGCACGGCCGGGCCGCGTCGGTCACGGTCGTGGTGGCCGAGCAGTTCGACAGCCTGGACGCGCTCGGCGAGACGGTACGGACGCACACCCGGGCCCGGATCGTGCTCGGGCCCTGCGCGCCGGAGCAGATCGCCGCGGTCCTGGGCACCGCCCCGCACACCACCCCGGTCCCGGACGTCCCCCCGGGCCGCGGCTACGCCCGGCTCGGCACCGGCCCGGTGCTGCGCCTCCAGGTGCCGGCCACCCCCGACCCGTACGACGACGCGACCAGCGAGGCGCACCGCCGGGCCGTCCTGGACCTGCTGCCGGAGCGGCGCACGGCGACCGCCGACGCCCTCGACACGGTCCCCGGCTCGGCCCCGGAGCCCGCCCTCGAACCGGACCTGGACACGGACACCGCCCCGACCCTCCGCAAGGAGCCGGGCACCACGGCGTTCCCCTCCCCCGTACCGGCCGAGGGCTGAGCCCCCGCACCCGCCGGAGGGCGGCCGCACCCCCAGGGGTACGGCCGCCCTCTTCCGTATCGCCCGAGGGGGCTCACGCCACGAACGACCGCGGCCCCGCCTCGCCGCCCGCGCCCGCTCCGGACTCCACCAGACGGGCGGCCGCGGCGAGGCGGACGGCGGCCTCCTCGGCGACCGGGCCGCCGACGGTGAAGGGCAGCCGGACATAGCCCTCGAAGGCGCCGTCCACGCCGAAGCGCGGGCCCGAGGGCACCCGGACGCCGACCCGCTCGCCGACCTCCGCGAGGCGCGAGCCGGACAGACCGCCGGTGCGCACCCAGAGGGTGAGCCCGCCGCGGGGCACCTCGAACTCCCAGTCGGGCAGCTCCCGGCGCACGGCGGCCACCAGCGCGTCGCGGTTCTCCCGGGCCTGGGCACGGCGCAGGCCGACGGCCTCCTCCCAGCCGCCGGTGCGCATCAGCCAGTTGACGCCGAGCTGCTCCAGGACGGGGGTGCCGAGGTCGGCGTAGGCGCGGGCGGCGACCAGGGAGCGGATCACGTCGGGCGCGGCCCGCACCCAGCCGATCCGCATGCCCGCCCAGAAGGCCTTGCTGGCGGAGCCGACGGTGAGGACGGTGGCGCCGGCCGGGTCGAAGGCGCAGACCCGGCGGGGCATGTCCAGGTCCTCGTCGAGGAAGAGCTCGGTCATCGTCTCGTCGACCACGAGCACCGTGCCGGCCGAGCGGGCGGCCTCGACGAGCTGCCTGCGCTGGTCCTCGTCGGCGAGCGCGCCGGTCGGGTTGTGGAAGTCGGCGACCACGTACGCGAGCCGGGGCGCCGCGTCGCGCAGCACCTGGCGCCAGCGGGGCAGGTCCCAGCCGTCGAGCCCCTCGGCCATGGCGACGGGCACGAGCCGGGCGCCGGCCTCGCGCATCAGCTGGAGGATGTTGGCGTAGGAGGGCGACTCGACGGCGATCCGCTCGCCGCGGCCGGCGAAGAGGTGGCAGATCGCGTCGATGGCGCCCATCGCGCCGGTGGTGACCATGATCTGCTCGGGCATGGTCGGGATGCCGCGCTCGGTGTAGCGGTCGGCGAGCATCTGCCGCAGCGCCGGCAGTCCGGCCGGGTAGTCGCCGTGGGTGTGGGCGTAGGGCGGCAGCTCCTCCAGGGCGCCCTGGATGGCCCGGGTGAGCCACGGCTCGGGCGCGGGCAGCGCCGCGCAGCCCAGGTCGATCATGGAGCCGAGGGACTCCGGTGGCAGCGGCTCCAGGCCGCGCGCGGGCAGCGGGTTGCCGGCCGGGACGGCGGTCCAGCTGCCGGCGCCGCGCCGGGACTCCAGGAAGCCCTCGGTGCGCAGCGCCTCGTAGGCGGCGGCGACGGTGGTGCGGCTGACGGTGAGGGCGAGGGCCAGTTCGCGTTCGGCGGGCAGCCGTGCGGCGACCGGGACGCGGCCCTCCAGGACGAGCAGCCGGATGCCGTCGGCGAGGGCGCGGTAGGCGGGCGGCTTGCGGGCGCCGGGCGCGGCGGGCCGGGGCTGCTGGGCCCGGAGTTGCCGGGCGAGCTGGGCCGGCCCCACCGCCGAGGTCCACTGAGCCATGGAAATCAGTCCACCTTCCGCGAATTGGCCATGGTTGGCATCTCGTCCCCCGCCACAGAGTGTCATGAGCCAGTCCACTTCCACCACCCGGCCCGGTCCGGGCCGTCATCCCAGGGGGATTCCCGTGTCCATCGCCTCCGGTCTCCGCGGCCGGCACCTCACCCGCCGGCTCGTCCAGCTCTACGCGGGTCTGGCGCTCTACGGGGTCAGCTCGGCGCTGCTGGTGCGCGGCGGGCTCGGTCTGGAGCCCTGGGGGGTGCTGCACCAGGGGCTCGCGGACCGGACCGGTCTGAGCATCGGCACGGTCTCCATCGTCGTGGGCGCGCTGGTGCTCCTGGTGTGGATCCCGATCCGGCAGAAGCCGGGCCTGGGCACGGTGTCCAACGTCTTCGTCATCGGCCTGGCGATGGACGGCACGCTGGCCCTGGTGCCGGTCGCGGAGGGGCTGCCGGCCGGGATCGCGCTGATGGCGCTCGGCATCGTGCTCAACGGCGTGGCCACCGGCCTCTACATCGCGGCGCGGTTCGGTCCCGGCCCGCGCGACGGCCTGATGACGGGTCTGCACCGGCTCACCGGCCGGTCGATCCGGCTGGTGCGCACCGCGATCGAGATCGCGGTGGTCGCCACCGGCTTCCTGCTCGGCGGCTCGTTCGGCGTGGGCACGATCCTCTACGCGCTGTCGATCGGCCCGCTGGCCCAGTTCTTCCTGCGGCTCTTCGCCGTGCCCGGGGAGGGCGCCGGCAGCACTCCGGTCGCCTCCGGGACACCGGGGCAGGCCATACTGCGGCGGTGACCCGCATACGCCACCCCTACCTCGACCATCCGGCCCCGCTGCTGCCGTTCGCCCACCGCGGCGGCACGGCGGACGGCCTGGAGAACACCGCGGCCGCGTTCCGGCGGGCCGCCGCGACCGGTTACCGCTACTTCGAGACCGATGTGCACACCACCGCCGACGGGCGGCTCGTCGCCTTCCACGACGACACCCTCGACCGGGTGACCGACGCCCGGGGCCGGATCCGGGACCTGCCGTGGGCGGCGGTCCGCGAGGCCCGGGTGGCCGGCAAGGAGCCGCTGCCGCTCTTCGAGGACCTGCTCGGGGAGTTCCCGGAGGCCCGCTGGAACGTGGACCTGAAGGCGGAGTCGGCGCTCCACCCGCTGCTCGACCTGATCGGCCGGACCAACGCCTGGGACCGGGTCTGCGTGAGCTCCTTCACGGAGTCCCGGGTGGCCAGGGCCCAGCGGATCGCCGGGCCGCGCCTCGCCACCTCGTACGGCGTGACCGGCATCGCCGGGCTGCGGCTGCGCTCCCTGGGGCTGCCCGTGCCGCTGCGCGAGGGCGCCGTCGCCGCCCAGGTGCCGGAGCGCCAGGCGGGCGTACCGGTGGTGGACCGGCGCTTCGTGCGCGCGGCGCACGCCCGCGGCCTGCAGGTGCACGTGTGGACGATCAACGAGCCGGAGCGCATGCACGCCCTCCTGGACCTTGGCGTGGACGGCATCATGACCGATCATCTGGAGACGCTGCGGGCCGTCCTCACCGACCGGGGACTGTGGGCCTGAGCGTGCACACCACCACGGGGCACCACGGGGACGAGCGAGGGGGCGCGGCCTTGACCGACGTCGACACTGCCGGAACGCCGGACGGCCGGGCGGCCGATCCGGCCGAACGGCGCCGCGAGCAGCGCGGCTGGTACTTCTACGACTTCGCCTGCTCGGTCTACTCGACCAGCGTGCTCACCGTCTTCCTGGGCCCGTACCTGACCTCGGTGGCGAAGGCCGCGGCGGACGCGGAGGGCTTCGTGCACCCGCTGGGCGTGCCGGTGCGGGCCGGTTCCCTCTTCGCGTACGCGGTGTCGGCGTCGATCGTCGTCGCGGTCCTGGTGATGCCGCTGGTCGGCGCGGCGGCCGACCGCTCGGGCCGGAAGAAGCCGCTGCTCGCCGCCTCGGCCTACGTGGGCGCGGCGGCGACGGCCGGGATGTTCTTCCTGGAGGGGCAGCGCTATCTGCTCGGCGCCTTCCTGCTGATCGTGGCGAACGCGGCGCTGTCGGTGTCGATGGTGCTCTACAACGCGTATCTGCCGCAGATCGCCGAGCCGGACGAGCGGGACGCGGTCTCCTCGCGCGGCTGGGCCTTCGGCTACACCTCCGGGGCCCTGGTCCTGGTGCTCGACCTGGTCCTGTACTCGGGGCACGACTCCTTCGGCCTGTCCGAGGGGGACGCGGTGCGGATCTGCCTGGCCACGGCCGGGCTGTGGTGGGGCGCCTTCACCCTGGTGCCGCTGCGGCGGCTGCGGGACCGGCGGGTCGCGGCGGCCGGCGGCGCCCCGGGCGAGGGCGCGGTGGGCAGCGGCTGGAAGCAGCTGCGGGCGACGCTGCGGGACATGCGGCGGCACCCGCTGACGCTGTCCTTCCTGCTCGCGTACCTCATCTACAACGACGGGGTGCAGACGGTGATCTCGCAGGCCTCGGTGTACGGCTCCGAGGAGCTGGGCCTGGACCAGACGACGCTCATCACGGCGGTGCTGCTCGTGCAGGTGCTCGCGGTGGCGGGGGCGCTCGGGATGGGCCGGATGGCCCGCTCGTACGGCGCGAAGCGCACGATCCTCGGCTCGCTCGCGGTGTGGGCGGCGATCCTGGCGGCGGGCTACTTCCTGCCGGCCGGTGCGCCGGTGTTCTTCTACTGCCTGGCGGCGGCCATCGGCCTGGTGCTCGGCGGCAGCCAGGCGCTGTCGCGCTCGCTGTTCTCGCACCTGGTGCCGCGCGGCAAGGAGGCGGAGTACTTCTCGGCGTACGAGATGAGCGACCGCGGGCTGAGCTGGCTGGGTCCGTTGGTGTTCGGTCTCGCGTATCAGCTGACCGGGAGCTACCGGGATGCCATCATCTCCCTGGTGATCTTCTTCGGGATCGGCTTCGTGCTCCTCGCGCGGGTGCCGGTTCGAGCCGCGGTGGCGGCCGCGGGCAATCCCGTTCCGGCCCGGATTTAGACGCGGGAGTGAAAGGGCGGTAGTGTACGCGTTTGGCCTGCCAGGCGGACCGTTACTGCGTACTGACTTGGTGAAGACGTTGAGTGACATCTCATGCCAGATGTGACAAAACGGGCACTGGTGGGTACAAAAAGGGGCGGCACGACGGGCGACGCATGACCCGGAACGGGAATCTTTACCGCCGACCGGACGTTGACCGGATGACGACGACAGCGACACCTGTCCTGTGGGCGACAAGCCCGGGAGGCACGATTCATGAGTGAGCGAGCTCTTCGCGGCACGCGCCTCGTGGTGACCAGCTACGAGACCGACCGCGGCATCGATCTGGCCCCGCGCCAGGCGGTGGAGTACGCATGCGAGAAGGGGCACCGCTTCGAGATGCCCTTCTCGGTCGAGGCGGAGATTCCGCCGGAGTGGGAGTGCAAGGTCTGCGGAAGCCAGGCGCTCCTGGTGGACGGGGACGGCCCCGAGGAGAAGAAGGGCAAGCCGGCGCGTACGCACTGGGACATGCTCATGGAGCGGCGCACCCGCGAGGAGCTGGAGGAGGTGCTGGCCGAGCGGCTGGCCGTTCTCCGGTCCGGCGCCATGAACATCGCCGTGCATCCGCGCGACAGCCGCAAGTCCGCCTGACCGGCCGACCGGCCGACACCAGGCCGGTCGCGCGGCCACGAGAGATACGCCGAGGGGCCCGGTACACGATCCGTGTACCGGGCCCCTCGGCGTGTCCGTACGGACCGGGGGTCAGGGCAGCAGGGGCGGACGGGGCTCCCCGGGCCGCGCGGGCCCCTGGGGCGCGTCCTCGCGGATGACCTCGCCCGGCACCACCTTCCCGTCCGGGCGGTGGATGCGGGCCTGCTGGAAGGCGTCCTGGAGGCTGCCGGGTGCCGCGGCGCCCATCCGGCGCTCCACGGCGCGCTCGGCCCAGCGCCCGACGGCCGCGCGGACCGGCGGGACCAGCAGGAGCAGGCCGAGGGCGTCGGAGATCAGGCCGGGGAGCATCAGGAGCAGTCCGCCGAGCATGAGGAAGCCGTTGCGGTCCTCGGCGGCGGCCCGGCCGGGCACCTGCGGCTCCTCGCCGCGCCGCACCGCCTCCTGGGCGCGCTGGAAGGTCCCGGTGAGGTTGGCGAAGGCCCGGCGGCCGGCCCGCTTGACGACGGTGGCGCCGAGCAGGGCGCCGGCCACCAGGAGCAGGAACACGGTGATCCCGCCCGCCGCGTCGGCCACGACGGTGAGCAGCCAGATCTCCAGGACCAGCCAGACCGCGAGGGCAAGCGGGACGAAGGTGCGGGCGCGGGAGCGCCGGGGGGTACGGGTGGGCGGTGCGCCGGTCGTCATGCCCCCAGTGTGCCTGGCGGCCCGCAGGAACGTCGTAAAGGAAGGATCAGCCCGCGAGCGGCGGGCGGACGGCGGCACGCGGACGCGACCGGTGCCGCCGGGGTCGCCGGTGCGGGCCGGGCACGGCGCTCCGGCCGGCCCGGTTCAGGAGGACTTGCGGCCGGCGAGGAACCGGCCGACCTTCTCGGCCCGGGCGGTCAGGCCCCAGCCGGTGACCCGCCACAGCGCCTCGACGACGATGTTCCGGCTCATCTTGGAGTCGCCGATCTCGCGCTCGACGAAGGTGATGGGCACCTCGACGACGTGGAAGCCGGCGGCGACGGCGCGGCGCGCCAGGTCGACCTGGAAGCAGTAGCCCGCCGAGGCGACGTCGTCCAGGCCGAGGCCCTCCAGGGTCTCCTTGCGGAAGGCCCGGTAGCCGCCGGTGACGTCGCGGATCGGCACGTCGAGCATGAGCCGGGAGTAGAGGCTGCCGCCGCGGGAGATGAACTCGCGGGACTTGGGCCAGTTCACGATGCGGCCGCCGGGCACCCAGCGGGAGCCGAGCACCAGGTCGGCGCCCTTGAGGGCGGTGAGCAGCCGGGGCAGCTCCTCGGGCTGGTGGGAGCCGTCGGCGTCCATCTCGACCAGGACCTCGTAGCCGTGCTCCATGCCCCAACGGAAGCCCGCCAGGTAGGCGGCGCCGAGGCCCTCCTTGCCCTTGCGGTGCAGGACGTGGACGTGGTCGTCCTCGGCCGCGATCTCGTCGGCGAACTTGCCCGTGCCGTCGGGGCTGTTGTCGTCGGCCACGAGCACGTGCGCCTCGGGAACGGCCTCCCGCACGCGCGCGACGATCGGCTTGATGTTCTCCGCCTCGTTGTAGGTCGGGATGATCACCAAGGCCGCGCCGAGCGGGCCGTAACGCCTCTGGCCACCGTCGTTCACTACTGCCCCTTCGGATACATACGCGAGCCCCCACCATAGCGAGCCGCGCGCACGGGGTGCGGGATCGGGGCCCGGCGTCCTTCGGGCCGACCCGGGACCCGCTGGCTGCGGATTCGACCGAGGCCGTTGTCTACTGAACGCCGGGGCCCCACCCGGGTCGCACCCTCCGCCGGAAAAACCTTCCCTCGCCCCCGAGGCGCGGGCGGCGTTCGGTGCCTGCGTGGAGGTTTGCAACCGGTCGGACGTCCGTGGTGGACGGGCCGAACCTACCCGCCACGGCCCGCCCACTGTCAACACCCGTTTGACCTGCGGCGATGAACCGTCACTGCAGAGGGGGCAGGAAGATCCGCAGGTCGTGGGCGAGCCCGTCGGGACGCGAGCGGCGGTGCGAAATGTCCCGATGTCACTCGTTCGGGCGCACGAACACGGTTTGTCCCGAGACGACCGTCTGCAGGCAGACCGGAAGATCGCCGCCGGGGGTCAGATCGGGCAGTCCGGGCGTGCCGGAGCGCGGGTCGGTGGACCAGCGGGCCACCCGGTCGTCCGGCGCCTGCACCACCAGCGCGCCGGCCCGCCAGATCGCGTAGTCCGCCGGGGCGCCCGGCACCAGCGTGCCCGCGTCGTCGCGGCCGACCGCACGCCAGCCGCCGCGGGTGTGCGCGGTGAAGGCGGCCCGTACCGACACCCGGTGCTCGGGGGTGCGGTGGAAGGCGGCGGCCCGCACGGTCCCCCACGGGTCCAGCGGGGTGACCGGGCTGTCCGAGCCGAGGGCCAGCGGCACACCGGCGCGCAGCATCGCCGCGTACGGGTTGAGCCCACGGGCCCGCTCCGCGCCGAGGCGGTCGGCGTACATGCCGTCCTCGCCGCCCCAGTAGGCGTCGAAGGCGGGCTGCACGGAGGCCGTCAGGCCCAGTTCGGCGAAGCCGGCGATGGCCTCCGGGCTGATCATCTCGGCGTGCTCGACGCGGTGCCGGGCGGCCCGGACCCGGGCCAGGCCCAGCTTCTCGGCGGCGGCCCGGACGCCCTCGACGACCGCGTCCACGGCCGCGTCGCCGATGGCGTGGAAGCCGCCCTGGAGGCCGGCCTCGGTGCAGGCCACGATGTGGGCGGCGACGGCGGCCGCGTCCAGGTGGGCGACGCCGGTGTGCCCGGCGGCGGAGTGGTCGGCGTACGGGTCGTGCAGACAGGCGGTGTGCGAGCCGAGCGAGCCGTCCGCGAACAGGTCGCCGGCCGCGCCGAGGGCGCCGAGGGCGCGGGCCCGCTCGACGTCCAGGTCGGCCCAGTAGCCGACGATCCGCGGGCCGGGCTCGCTGCGGGCCAGGTCGAGCAGACCGGTGAAGTCCTCCTCGGAGGAGATCTCCGGGCCGCCGCACTCGTGCAGGGTGCCGATGCCGAGCGAGGCGGCGTGCTCGCGGGCGGCCCGCTGGGCCTCGGTGCGCTGGCGCGGCGACAGGACCGCGTAGGCGGCGGCCCGCACGGCGTGGTGGGCGTCGCCGGTGAGCGGCCGCTGACCGTCGTGGAAGCCGTCGAGCTCGCGGACGCCGGGCACCAGGTCGAGCAGCGCAGTGGTGACGAGCGCGGAGTGGACGTCGATCCGGGTGAGGTAGAGCGGCCGGCCGCCGGTGAGCTCGTCGAGCTCGGCGCGGGTGAGCGGGCGGCGCTCGGGCCAGCGGGCGGCGTCCCAGCCGTGCCCGATGAGGATCCGGTCGGCGGGGCGGGCGGCGGCGTGGGCGCGGATCCGCTCGGCGGCCTCGGCGAGCGAGCCGGCCGCGGACAGGTCGAGACCGGTCAGCGCGAGGCCGGTGGCGGTGGTGTGCACGTGCGCGTCGACGAAGGCCGGGGTGACGAGCGCGCCCTCCAGGTCGACCACCTCGTCCACGCCGGCGACGAAGGCGTCGGCCGCGCCCTCCGAGCCGACCCAGGCGATGTGCCCGCGCTCCACCACCATGGCGGTGGCGAAGGGGTCGGCGGGGCTGTGGACTTCTCCACCGCGCAACAGCACGGTGCGGTGTTCGTTCGCGCTCATCCCACCAGGCTAGGGCCTGGTGGGGGACGAAATGACCGGCGGGGCCCGATCCTGGGGACCCGCCCTAGATGCGCGGCGGGCGGGCCTCGTAGGGGGTCGAGAGGACGACCGTGGTGCGGCTGGAGACGTGGGCCTGGGAGCGGATGCGGCTGAGCAGGTGCTCCAGCTCCAGCGGGGTGGCGACGCGCACCTTGAGGATGTAGTTCTCGTCGCCGGCGACGCTGTGGCAGGCCTCGATCTCGGGGATGTCGGCGAGCCGGTCGGGGGTGTCGTCGGGGGCGCTGGGGTCGAAGGGTTTCACCGAGATGAAGGCGGTGAGCGGCAGACCGACGGCCTCCGGGTCGACGACGGCGGCGTAGCCGCGGATGACTCCGCGCTGCTCGAGGCGGCGGACGCGCTGATGCACCGCCGAGGTGGACAGGCCGGTGGCCTTGCCCAGGTCGGTGTAGCTCATGCGCCCGTCCTTGACGAGCAACTCGACGATCTGACGATCCAGCTCCTCCATGCGGTGACCCTATTGCCCCGGGGTGCCCGGGGCCCAGCCGGGGGCGTCCGGCGGCGACCCGTATGCGGGTGTTCGGGGCATCCGGGGGGCACCTGCGAGCGGCATGTGACGAACGCCACAGGGTTCTGGGGTTCTCGGCCGTGACCTCACGGTTATGCGGCGGGCCGTATGGGAAGTGCTTGCTGTGGTCGAGGCCACTCAGATCCGGCCGACCCGTCCGAGGGGGAGATTCTCCATGCAGGAGCCCGTTGATTCCGTCGACGCCGTCGACGAGCTCGACACGTACGACACCTTTGAGATGTACCGGGTGATCTGCCCGGACTGCGAGCAGCCGATCGCGCTGCTCGCGGACGAGGACGTCCTGCCGGAGCACGCGCTCTGCCCGACGCCGTGGAACCCCTTCGTGCTCACGGTCTGCTCCGGCACCGGCCGCGCCGCCTCCGACGCGCGCGCCGCCGACGACACCCTGGAGGTCCAGGAGCAGGACACCGCCCTGCTCCTGACGCTGCCTCAGGGCCTGGACTGGCGGATGCAGCCGTTCTCGCACGTGGGCGGCCCGGGCTCGCGCCCGATCAAGCCGGCCCAGCTGCGCCGCGCGGCCTGAACCGTCGGCGGCTTCCTCACCAGTAGCGCCCCTGCACCATCGCCGCCAGCGTGGCGTGGTGCAGGATCAGGCCGTCGGCGTAGGCGGCGTCCACCGGCACCTCCACCTCGCCGAAGTGCGCCTGGCGGTAGGCGATCCTGAGCATCACGATCGCGTGCCGGAGCGCCGCGTACAGGGTGTGGAACTCCATGTCCCGGGGCGTGTGCCCGGTGAGCGCGGCGTAGCGCCGCTCGATCGCGTCGCGGCGCAGGAAGTCCGGCAGGCCGGGCTGGCCGAAGCCCACCGTCAGGTCCTGGAAGAAGCGGTGCAGATAGACCGTCCAGCCGAGGTCGACCTCGCGCGGGGCGCAGGCCGCCATCTCCCAGTCGAGCACCGCGGCCGGTTCGAAGCCGTCGTAGACGATGTTCCCGATCCGGGCGTCGCCCCAGGTGAGCACCGCGGGGCCCTCGTCGGCAGGCCAGTGCGCCTCCAGCCAGTCGAAGGCCGACTCGATCAGCGGTGAGGGCGCGAGTCCGTCCACCACCCAGGCGTAGTAGGCGCGTTGGGCGTCCACGTGCCGCCGCAGCGGGCTGCCCGGCCCGTCGGGCAGCAGGAACTCCGCCTCCTTCACCGGGAACTGGTCGTGCAGCCGGGCGAGCACGCCGACCGAGGCGGCCTCCAGCCGGTCCCGTTCGGCGTCGCTCGCCCCGTGCAGCCAGTTCCCCTCGTACGTGTAGGGCATGACGTCCGGCGGGACCCGGCCCTCGGCGCGGGCCATCACGAAGAACGGGGCGCCGAGCGGCCCGGGGTCCTCCTCCAGCCACAGCACCCGCGGCACCGGCACGTCGGTGTGCTCGGCGACCAGTCGCATCACCCGGTGCTGCCGGGCCATGTCGTAGACGGGGAAGACGGTGTACGCGGCGGGGTCGGCCGCGAGCCGCAGGGCGCAGCCGCGCACCGGGGCGTCGGGGTGCTCCAGGTCGAAGAGCAGGGTCTCGCTGGACATCCCGTTCGACGCGGGCACGGCGAGGTTGCCGACCCGGGCGCCGGGCAGCCTGCCGTCGAGCCAGGCCGCGAGCCGGCGGCCCAGCTCCTCGGGGTCGCGGGTGGAGGTGCGGGGGCGGGGTGCGCGGGCGGTCATCCGTCCTCCTTCTTCACGAGGCGGTCGAGGTGAAGTCGGCGAAGCCGCTGGGGTCGTGGCGGCCGAAGGAGCCGTGCTCGAAGATCCCGTATCCGGTCCGGCCGTCGAGGGTGAAGCGGGCGGCGTGGTCGGTGACGCCGTAGGCGGCCAGGGGGTGGGCGGCGGGGTCGGCGAGCTCGTAGACCCGGCGGTCGGTCCAGCCGCGGCCCTGCCAGCTGCCGTGCTGCCAGTCGGGGGCGGGCGGGTAGCCGGCGCCGATCGCGAGCGGGGAGGAGGCGAGGATCTCGACGCCGACCTCCAGGGGCTTGCCGGCCGGGTCGGTGAGGTGGACGACGGCCCGTTCGGGGTCCCGGGTGCCGGGGCGGTAGGTGATCTCGGTGCGGGGCCAGCCGAGTTGGGTGTCGCGGTGGCCGTTCCGTACGAGCAGGGCTTCGTTGAGGGTGCGGTAGCCGTCGGCGTCCTCCTGGACGACGACCATCAGGAAGCGGTCCTCGAAGCGCACCGGGATCCAGAGCCAGTGGAAGCCCTCGGGGCGGAACTCCTCGGCGCGGCCCGGTTCTTCGCCGGGCAGCGGGCGCACGCCCCAGCTGCGGTCGCGGGTGCCGGTCCACTCCCCCGCCGTGACGGTGAACTCCTCGCCGCCGGCCCGGATCACGCCCGCGCAGTGCCCGGCCTGCACGAAGCGGCGGCCCTCCAGGGTGAGACGGTCGCCGCGCCGCTGGGTGTGGTGGGGTTCCCAGACGGCGGGGAAGTCGCCGGTCCAGGTGAGGTCGAAGGAGAGGCCCTCGGGGTCGGCGGGGTCGGGCTCGCAGTGCAGGGAGAGGCGCCGGAGCGGTTCGTCGACGGACAGGGACACCGGGCCGACGGAGAGGTGCATGCGGTCCTCGCCGAGGGCGTCGGAGGCGCGGACGGCGTGCATCCGGTCGCCGGTGCGCAGGGTCGCGTAGGCGTCGATGACGCCGGTGTTGGGGTAGACGCCGAGCCCGGTGACGAGCAGGGCGCGGCCCCGGTGGTCGAAGACGTGGAAGATGCACCGGTCGTAGGCGTTCCGGTCGCCGCTGACGTGGTGCTTCATGGAGAGCGGTGCCTGGTGCACGGGGTATTCGTCGAGCGGGACGGGCCGGTCGTCTGACACGTGTGACCTCCTCGGCGGCGACAGGGATCTGACGGTACGTCAGGAGCTCGGCCGCCGACCAGAGGCGTGCACCGCGAAGCGGCGGCGGACGGCCGGGGACAGCCCGGAGTCGTGGGCGGTCCGGGGCTGGGGGGGACGGTCCGGGGCCGGGGGCGGGGACGCCTCGAACTTCCGCTCGACGGCGTCCGGCGGTGACCGGGGGCGGCGCCGGAGCGTTGGTCCGGGCATGACCACGCTGTATACGACACCCAGCGGATACGGCCGGCATCGACAGTCCGAGCCGCGCTCTGAAGAATCGGTTCAGCAGGCGGTTCCGGCGCCGGTTCCCGCCCCGGCGCAGGCCTTCGAGCCGCCGGCCGCCGCGTCCGGCACCACCCCCGCGCCCGTGCCCGTGCCCGCGCCGGCCCCCGCGCCGGCTCCGGGACCGATGCCGATGCCGGTCCCCGTACCGGCCCCGGCGCAGGCCGCCGCCCCGCCGCACCCCTCCCACCCGGCCGACCCGCCCATCTACAAGGCGCTGATCGAACTGTGGGCCAGCCGCGGCCGGACCCTGCCGGGCCACCGCGACCAGGAGTGGAGCCGGCTCGCCGCGGGCCCCGTCTGGGCCGACCGCACGGTACGGGTCAACGGGACTCTGGTCCGGCCAGGTGACGGGCGATGACCACGCGCTGGATCTGATTGGTGCCCTCCACGATCTGGAGCACCTTCGCCTCCCGCAGCAGCCGCTCGACGGGGAAGTCCGCCGTGTAGCCGTACCCGCCGAGCACCTGCACCGCGTCCGTGGTCACCCGCATCGCCGCGTCCGAGCAGAACAGCTTCGCCATGGCCGCCTGCTTGCCGAAGGGACGGCCCTCGTCGCGCAGCCGGGCCGCCTCCAGGTACAGCGCCCGGCCGGCCTCGACCTGGGTGGCCATGTCGGCGAGCAGGAAGCGCAGTCCCTGGAAGTCGGCGATCGGCCGTCCGAACTGCCGGCGCTCCCGGGCGTACGAGACCGCCGTGTCGAGGGCGGCCTGCGCCACGCCCACCGCGCAGGCGGCGATGCCGAGGCGCCCCGAGTCGAGGGCCGCGAGGGCGATGGCGAAGCCCTGCCCCTCCGCCCCGATCCGGCGGGCGTCGGGCACCCGCACCCCGTCGAGGTGCACCTGGGCGGTGGGCGAGCCCTTCAGGCCCATCTTCCGCTCGGGCGCGGCGGCGCTCAGACCGGGCGCGTCCCCGGGGACCAGGAAGGCGGTGATCCCCCTGGGGCCCTCGCCGCCGGTGCGGGCCATGACGGTGTAGAAGTCGGCGATCCCGCCGTGGGTGATCCACGCCTTGGTGCCGTCGAGCACCCAGTCGTCGCCATCGCGGACGGCCCGGGTGCGCAGCGCGGCCGCGTCGGAGCCGGAGGAGGGCTCGGACAGGCAGTACGCGCCGAGCAGGCCGCCGCCGAGCATGGCGGGCAGGTGCGCGGCCCGCTGTTCGGCGCTGCCGAAGGCGGCCAGGGCATGGCAGGACAGGCTGTGCACGCTCACCCCGAGGCCCACGGTCAGCCGGGCCGCGGCCAGCTCCTCCAGGACCTGGAGGTACACGGTGTAGGGCTGGTCGCCGCCGCCGTGGGCGGCGTCGTACGGCAGCCCGAGCAGCCCGGACGCGGAGAGCAGCCGGAACAGCTCGCGCGGGAAGTGCCCGGCCGCCTCCTCCTCGGCGGCGCCCGGCGCGATCTCGCGCACGGCGATCTCCCGTACGAGGGCGAGCAGTTCGCGGGCCTCGTCGCTGGGCAGCCGTCGTTCGACCATGGCGGCACGCTCCTGACGTGGGGGCTCCGGGCTCGGGGCCGGTCGGGAGGGTTATGCCCGCTGGGCGGTCGGGTGTCACGGCTCCGGGGCGGGGCCGCTTCTTTCGGGCCGGGCCGGCTCAGCCGTGTGCGCGCAGATAGGCGTCGAGTGCCGCCGCCCCGGCGAGCAGCGCGCGGGCGCGGGCGGCGAGGCGGGCGCGCCACTCGGCGAGGGCGCCCTCCAGGGGTTCGAGGCCGCCGGCGGCCCGGACCCGGTCGAGCAGCGGGGCGATCCGCTCCAGCGGGTGTCCGCCGCGGCGCAGCTGGTGGGCCATGCGGGCGTCGCGTACGTCGGCCGCCGCGTACACCCGGTATCCGGTACGGGGGTCCCGGCGCGGCCGCACCACTCCGGCGCGCTCCCAGGCGCGCAGGGTCGCCGGCCGGATGCCGAGCCGGCGGGCGAGCGGGCCGATGGAGGTGTCCCCCTCCCCGGCCGGGCCCGGGCCGGACAGCGGCCGGGGCCCCAGGTCGCGCAGGGCGTTCTCCACCTCGCGCAGGGTGCGGCGGTCCTCCAGCAGCAGGGCGTGGCTCTCGTCCACGAGGCGGAAGGCCTCGTCGGGGTCGCCCTCGTGGACGGCCCGCATGATCGCGGCGGCCGTCGGGTGGCCGTGGCCGGGCAGCAGGGCGAGGAAGGCGCGGAGGGCGTCGGCGTGCCGGGGGGTGTAGGCGCGGTAGCCGGAAGGGGTGCGGTCGGCCGGCGGGAGGATGCCGGCCTCCTCGTAGTTGCGGACGGCCTGGGTGGACAGACCGTGCGGGCGCGCCAGGTCGACCGGCCGCAGCCGCCGCCCCGCGCCGGCACCCCCGTGCGGCTCACTTTGAAGCTTTGTCGCCATGAATTCCACAATAGCGGGGGCTGCTCCGGCAAAAGTCTCCACCGAATCTTCAACGATAGCGTGGAAGGCATGGCGACTGACACCAAGGACTGTGCCCGTTCCCTCTCCGCTGCCTCCGTCCTGGAACTGCTCGGGGCCCGCCCCCGGCTGCTCGCGCTCGGCGAGCCCACCCACGGCGAGGACGCGCTCCTCGACCTGCGCAACGCCCTCTTCCGGCAGCTCGTCGAGGAGGCCGGCTACCGGACGATCGCGCTGGAGAGCGACTGCCTCGCGGGACTGCGCGTGGACGCGTACGTGAACGGGGGCGAGGGCTTGCTCGACGAGGTGGTGGCGCGCGGGATCAGCCACGGCTGGGGCGGCTCCGCCGCGAACCGCGCCCTGGTGCGGTGGATGCGCGCGTTCAACGAGGGGCGGCCCGCGGGCGACCGCGTCCGCTTCGCCGGCTTCGACGGCCCGCTGGAGATCAGCGCCGCCGCGAGCCCGCGCGCCGCCCTCACCACCCTCCACGCCCGGCTCGCGGCCCACGTCGACCCCGGCCTGCTGCCCTGCGGGGCGGACACCCTCGACCGGCTCCTGGGCGCCGACGAGCGGTGGACCGACCCGGCCGTGATGTACGAACCGGCCCGCTCGGTGGGCCGCTCGCCCGAGGCCGCGGAGCTGCGACTGATCGCCGACGACCTGGCGGCGCTGCTGGAGGAGCAAGCGCCGCTGCTGCTCGCGGAGACCTCCCGGGAGGAGGTGGAGCTCGCCCGCCTCCACGCGCGCACGGCGCTCGGCCTGCTCCGGTACCACCACGGGATGGCGGACCCCACCCCCGCGCGGCTCCCCCGGCTGCTCGGGATCCGGGACCGGATGATGGCCGAGAACCTGCTCGCCCTCGCCGAGCGCGGCCCGGTCTTCGCGTACGCCCACAACTCCCATCTCCAGCGGGAGCGGAGCAGCATGCGCATGGGCGGCGAGCCGCTGGTCTGGTGGAGCGCCGGCGCCCTGGTGAGCGGGCACCTCGGCGCGGAGTACGCCTTCCTCCCCACCGCCCTCGGCACCCTCCGCCACCAGGGCGTGGACGCCCCGCCGCCGGACACCCTGGAGGGCCGCCTCCACGCGCGCCTCCCGGAGCCCGCCGCCCTCCTCGACCCCCGCCGCCTCACTGCGGCCCTGGGCCCCGCCCTCCCGGAACCCCGCGTCTCCCCCTGGTTCGGCTACGCCCCTCTGGACCCGGCGCACCTGCCGGCCGCGGACGCCCTGGTCTTCGTCCGGGACGTCCCGCACCGCTGACCGGCCACCTGCCGGGCCCCGTCCGCCTCCCGCTCAGAGCACGCCGACCGCCTGGAGCGCCTTGCGCTGGGCGGGGGTCGGACGGTCGGGGAAGTAGAGGTAGCAGACGCCCCCCGTGCCGGAGACGACCTTGCCGGTGGCGTTGTAGCGCTTCGTGCGGAGCCAGATGTTCTCCCACTCGCGCCGGCGGTAGACCCTGCGGACCGCCTCGTTGTTCGGGGAGGCCGGGTCGTTGGCGATGACGTCGCCGGTGGCGGTGAAGCCGATGACGGTCATCAGGTGGCCCGCGGTGCCGTAGCCGGCGCCGGTGAGTTCGTCCTTGCGGAAGGACTGGGAGGTGATGGCCGGGATGCCGGCGCGGATCAGGGTCTCCAGGTCCGTGAGGGAGGAGAGGCGGGTCACCACCGCGTTCATGTCGGGGTAGGTGGCCGCGTAGGCGGCGTTGAAGGGCCAGTTGCCGCAGCCCTCGTACTGGTGGTCGTAGGTGAAGCGGGCCGCGTGGCAGACCTGGGGGTCGGCGTAGGCGGGGTTCACCCAGGAGAGGTCCTCGGGGGACGGGTGGCGGCCCCAGTACTCGACGATCATCTGCGAGGAGGTCGGGCTGCACCAGGCCTCGCCGCCGTTGTCGTACTCGGGGTACTGGCCGACGTGGGTGTTCTGGGAGTAGCGCGGGACGGTCAGCTCGTGGTCGAGGCCCGGCGCAGAGGCGGGCACCTCGAAGCGGTCCGGGACGTCGGAGGCCATCGCCCCGAGCCGCCACACCACCGGGGTCAGGTCGGTGCCGGGCGTGCGGTGGAGGGTGAGGCGGAGGCGGTAGGAAACCAGCCGGAGGCCGCTCGCCGGGTCGTCGACCGCGAAGGTGTCGGTCCAGATCGAGGACCTGCCGTCGCTCTGGTCGTCGACCGAGGTGCGGCGGATGTCGGTGTCGCCGGAGGCCCAGCGGCCCATCACGAACCAGGGGGTGTCGGTGCCGTCGCCGTAGGTCCCGCGCAGGTCGACCTGGATCCAGGTGCCGGGCGGGGTGTGGGCGTTCCAGGAGGCGATGACCTCGGTCGCGGGGACCGTCGAGGTGTGGACGGGCGAGGTCCAGGTCGCGTACTCCCAGGTGCCGGTCCGGCCGGTGTGCGGGTCGGTGTAGTCGGTGCGGCCGGCCGGTTCGGCGAGCACCAGGCCGGGGCGGTGACCGGCGACGGCCCGGGTGCCGGCGGCGGTGCCGCAGCGCCAGTCGGTGTAGCTCGACCAGAAGCGGTTGTCGACGAGGCGCGGGGCGGGCGCCTCGCCCTCGCGGGCCTCCGCGTCGGCGTGGGCCTCCGCGTCGGCGGGCGTGGCGGCGGCCGGGGTGACGGCGGCGGCCGAGGCCGCCGTTCCGGCCGCCGCGGCGAGGGCCGCGACGAGGACGGTTCTGCGCGGGGTGGCAGGGGGCATGGGCGGTGACCCTCCAGTCGGTGGTGGCGAACGGACGGGCTGCGGGCCCCACTATCCCGGCTCGCGGACGGCTTCGGCCAGCGATTCGGCACGCGCCGCGCGAGCAATATTGGTCTCCACCAGTGGCACTGCCCGGCTCGCTGACCTGCGTCGGTTCCGCGCCGGCCGCTCCCCTACCCTGAACGCATGACCGAGGACCTGGACCGCGCCGCCGCCGCACTGCGCCGGCTGCCGCCCTCCTGCGGCCCGGTGCGGCTCGTGGCGGTCGACGGGCACGCCGGGTCCGGCAAGTCCACGCTGGCCGGACGGCTGTCCGAGGCCCTCGACGGCGCGCCGGTGCTGCACCTGGACGACCTGGCGAGCCACGCGGAGCTCTTCGAGTGGACCGGCCGGCTCCTGGAGCAGGTCGTGGTGCCGCTGTCCGAGGGCCGGACGGCGCGCTATCACCCGTACGACTGGAATCTGCGCGCCTTCGGCCCGGCGCGGACGCTGGAGCCGGCGCCCGTGGTGCTCGTGGAGGGCGTGGGGGCCGGGCGGCGGGTGCTGCGGCCGTTCCTGGCGCGACTGCTGTGGATGGAGCGCGGCCCCGAGGAGTCCTGGGAACGCGGGCGGCGCCGGGACGGGCCGGCGCAGGCCGCGTTCTGGGACGGCTGGACCGTGGCGGAGACTCGCCATTTCGCCGAGGACCCCTCGCGGCCCTTCGCCGACATCCTGGTACGGGAGCGCGGCGAGGGTTACGCGTGGCTGCCAGGGCCCTCTGTGACAGCGGGCCCGAACCAGATCATCACCCACCGTGACGAGTCCCCGGCCGCAAACTGAGTGGACGGAACTCCGCTTCCGCAAGTGCCTCAACTCGGCTTGACCCAAGGGGCGTACAGGTCTTACGTTCTGAATGTGCGGCTCTGCGAAGCCGCCGCGGACGCGAAGCCCCCGGTTGTTCCCCCGTGATCGGGGGCTTCGTTCCGCCCCCGTCATCACCGAGGGTCACGGCCGGTGGACGGGTCGCGGATCGTGTCGATCACGACCGATCGCCCTCTTCCCCCTCATCACGCACCCCCTGCGCAGGTACGATGCCCCTCGGTGCGGTCAATTCCCGTCCACGTGCAGACGGTTGTGGGGGACCCGATGGACTTCGGCACACAGGGCACGCATGCCCCCGCCGAGCTCGCCTGGCTGCGCGGAGTCGACGCCTACACGATGGGCGCCTATCCGCAGGCCGAGGAGGAGTTCCGGACGGCGGTGCGCATCGACCCCGGCATGGCCGACGGCTGGCTCGGGCTGCACGCGCTCCGGGTGGACACCACGACCGCGCTGCTGCGCATGTACCGGCACCGCGAGCGCTTCGGCGAGCAGCGGGCCCGGCACCGCCGCACCCTCAACTCCTGGTACTGGCTGGGCTGGTGGGTGCAGCCGGTCCTTGAGACCCCGCGCGACTTGCTGCTCGCCCACGCCTCGCACTGGCTCGACGGGCGGCACGTGCCGGAGCTGGACCGGGCGCTCGCCGGGCTCCCGCCGGTCGACGCCGACCCGCAGGTGCGCTTCCTGCACGCCTGTCGCGCCTATCTGGTCAAGGACTGGGAGCAGTTGGTCCGGCACACCGAGGCCCTGGTCGACGACCCGCTGCTCGGCATCGAGGCGGGCCTGTTCGGCGGCATGGCCCGGGTGCGCCTGGAGATGTACGGGCAGGCCGAGCCGCTGCTCTCGGCGGCGCTGATGCGCTGCCGCAGCGAGCAGCCGCAGCGCAAGGAGCTGCGCTACTGGCTGGCCCGGGCGCACGAGGGCACCGGCCGGTCCGCCGCCGCGCTGCCGCTCTACCGGGCGGTGCACCGGATCGACCCGGCCTTCATGGACACCGCGGCCCGGCTCGCGGCCATCGCCGAGTACGACGGCTTCGAGGGCCCCGACGACCCGGTGGGCTATGCCCCGGCGATGTACGGCGGGCTCGGCCAGGACACGGTGGACGGCGAGCGGGACGGGCCGGAGGGCGCCGGCGGCGACGGGTTGCTGCTCCGGCCGGAGACCGGTCCGCCGCCCGCGCCGCCGGAGCCGCCCGATGTCGTACGGCAGAAGGCGGCCGTCCCGGCGCAGCCGGCCCCGCCCCGCTTCCCGGCCGGCACCACCGACCCGGAGCTGCTCGCGGAGGCGCTGGCCGAGCTGGAGCGGATGGTCGGGATGGAGCCGGTCAAGCGGCAGGTGAAGGCGCTGTCGGCGCAGCTGGAGATGGCGCGGCTGCGCGCCGGGCAGGGCCTGCCGGTCCAGCCGCCGAAACGTCACTTTGTCTTCTCCGGTCCCTCGGGCACCGGGAAGACCACCGTGGCCCGGATCCTGGGCCGGGTGTTCTACGCGCTGGGCCTGCTCGGCGGCGACCATCTGGTGGAGGCCCAGCGGGCCGATCTGGTCGGCGAGTACCTGGGCCAGACCGCGGTCAAGGCCAACGAGCTGATCGACTCGGCGGTCGGCGGGGTGCTGTTCGTCGACGAGGCCTACTCGCTCTCCAACACCGGTTACAGCAAGGGCGACGCCTACGGCGACGAGGCCCTGCAGGTGCTCCTCAAGCGGGCCGAGGACAACCGGGACCACCTGGTGGTGATCCTGGCCGGCTATCCGGAGGGCATGGACCGGCTGCTCGCCGCCAACCCCGGCCTTTCCTCGCGCTTCACCACCCGGGTCGACTTCCCCTCGTACCGCCCCCTTGAGCTGACCGAGATCGGCAAGGTGCTGGCCGCCGCGAACGGCGACGGCTGGGACGAGGAGGCCCTGGAGGAGCTGCGCTCGATCAGCGGGCACGTGGTGGAGCAGGGCTGGATCGACGAGCTGGGCAACGGGCGTTTCCTGCGCACCCTGTACGAGAAGTCCTGCGCCTACCGGGACCTGCGGCTGTCCGGCTACGGCACGGTGCCGAGCCGCGAGGACCTGGCCACGCTGCGGCTGCCGGACCTGATGCAGGCGTACGGCGAGGTGCTGTCCGGGCGCGGCCCGGCGGGCCGGGGACCGCAGGAGCCGCCGGGCGTCTGACCGGCGGCTCCCAGGGTGGCCCCTTCGGGCCCGGGGACTCGGCCCCGGGCCCGGACTCAGCCGGCGAGCACCCGGGGGGACGGCCGGCCGCCGGACGACCCTCCGGCCGACCCGGTGGACGTCCCGGCGGACGGGTGGCGCACCACGGTCCGGATCCGGTGCGCGGGGTCACGGACCTCGCCGACCAGCATCTCCAGGACGTCCTCCAGCGCGACCAGGCCGAGCACCCGGCCGGAGGCGTCGGACACCTGGGCGAGGTGGGTCGCGGCCCGGCGCATCACGGTGAGCGCGTCGTCCAGCGGGAGTTCGGCCCGCAGCGTGGCCATGGGGCGCCACACCTGCTGGGGCACCGCCCGCTCCGGGTCCTCCAGGTCGAGGACGTCCTTCACGTGCACGAATCCCATGAAGGCGCCCCGGCCGCCGGCCGCGCCGCCGGGGGCGCGCACGGGGAAGCGGGAGAAGCCGGTCCGCACGGTCAGTTCCTCGATCTCCCGGGGGGTGACCGACGGGGGCACGGTGACCAGCGAGGCGTACGGGATGAGGACGTCGGTGACCGGGCGGGTGCCCAGTTCGAGCGCGTCCTCCAGGCGCTCCTGCTCGGCCGGGTCGAGCAGTCCGGCCTGGCCGGCGTCCTCGACGAGCCGGCCGAGCTGGGCGGAGGTGAAGACGGCCTCCACCTCGTCCTTCGGCTCGACCTTGAAGGCCCTCAGGACCAGCCGGGCGCAGGCGCCGAGCGCGGTGGTGACCGGGCGGCACAGGCGCGCGAAGCCGACCAGGGCGGGGCCGAGGACGAGCGCGGTGCGCTCGGGGTCGGCCATGGCCAGGTTCTTCGGGACCATCTCGCCGATCACCAGGTGGAGGAAGACCACCACGGCGAGCGCGATCACATAGCCGAGCGGGTGGACCAGGCCGTCCGGCACGCCCACGGCGTGGAAGACCGGTTCGAGCAGCCGGGCCACGGTCGGCTCGGCGACGGCGCCGAGGGTCAGCGAGGCCACCGTGATGCCGAACTGGGCGGCGGCCATCATCTGCGGGAGGTTCTCCAGGCCGTACAGCACCTGGCGGGCCCGCTTGCCGCTGCGCTGCTCGATCTGGCTGCGGCGGACGGAGACGAGCGCGAACTCGGCGCCCACGAAGAAGCCGTTGGCGAGCACCAGGAGCACGGCGAGGAGCAGGGGCAGCAGGCTCATCGGGCGGCCTCCGCCCCGACGGGCACCGGGGCGGTGCGCACGATGCGCACCCGCTCGGCGCGGTAGCGGTCGACCTGGCGGACGGAGAGCCGCCAGCCGGGCAGCTCGGCCCGGTCGCCGGGGGCGGGGATGCGCCCGAGCAGGTCGGCGACGAGCCCGGCGACCGTCTCGTACGGCCCGTCGGGCACGTCGAGGCCTATCCGGTGCAGGGTGTGCACCCGGCAGGAGCCGTCGGCCTCCCAGATCTGGCTGCCGTCCTCGGTCGGCACGGCGGCCAGCTCGGGCCGCTCGTCGGCGGCGGTGTCGTGCTCGTCGCGGACCTCGCCGACCAGCTCCTCGACGATGTCCTCCAGGGTGACGACGCCGGCGGTGCCGCCGTACTCGTCGACGACGACCGCGATGGGCTGCTCGCGGCGCAGCCGCTCCAGGAGGGCCTGGGCCGGCAGCGACTCGGGGACGAGCAGCGGCGGGACGGCGATCCGGCCCACCGAGGTGCGGTGCCGCTCGTGCGGGACGACGGCGAGGGCGTCCTTGAGGTGGACCATGCCGACGATCTCGTCGATCCGCTCCCGGTAGACCGGGAAGCGGGACAGGCCGGTGGCCCGGGTCAGGTTGAGGACGTCGGCCGCGGTGGCGTCCGTCTGGAGGGCGCTCACCCGCACCCGCGGGGTCATGAGCTGCTCGGCGGTCAGCCCGCCGAGCGTGAGGGTGCGCACGAAGAGGTCGGCGGTGTCCTGCTCCAGGGCGCCGGCCTCGGCGGAGTGGCGGGCCAGCTGGACCAGCTCGCCGGGGGTGCGGACGGAGTCGAGCTCGTCGGCCGGCTCCACGCCGAACAGCCGGACGAGCCGGTTGGCGACGGTGTTGAGCAGGGTGATCACGGGCCGGAAGAGGCTCGCGAAGACGTGCTGCGGTCCGGCCACGAAGCGGGCCACCTGGAGCGGCCGGGAGACCGCCCAGTTCTTCGGGACGAGTTCGCCGACGACCATCTGGACCGCGGAGGCGAGCAGCATGCCGACGAGGACGGCGATGCCGGGGACGGCCCCCTCGGGCAGTCCGGTCGCGGTGAGCGGCCCGTCGAGCAGTCCGGCGAGCGCGGGCTCGGCGAGCATGCCGGTGACGAGCGAGGTGATGGTGATGCCGAGCTGGGTGCCGGAGAGCTGGAAGGACAGCTCCTTGAGGGCCCGGACGACGCCGCGGGCGCGGCGGTCGCCTTCGGCGGCGGCCCGCTCGGCCTCGGCGCGCTCGACGGTGACGAGGCCGAACTCGGCGGCCACGAAGAAGCCGTTGGCGAGGATGAGCAGGAAGGCTGCGGCGAGCAGCGACAGGGAGACGATCATGCCGCCGCCTCGGGGGAGGGGGCGGCGCAGGTACTACCGGACGATCCGTCCATTGCCGGAGGGAGTCACTCCTCGGAGTCGTTGGGCGGCCTCGCGGGCCGCCGGCGGGCGGCCCTGCACGTGCGAGGCGGTGGTGCCGCTCGGCACCACCGCCACCAGATTAGTCACGCCCCGGCCGTCACGGGCAGGGGGTCGGCCCCGTATGGGGGACGGATCGGGGTCGTCCCCGATCCGGGCCGGGGTCAGCGGGACTCGGTCCCGGTGCCCCGGCTCTCGGCGAGCGCGCGCAGCGCGCGGGCGTCGCGGATGGCCTGCTCCCGGGCGATGCCGGGCTGGATGCCGAGGGCCGGCAGGCTGGTGCCGTCGCTCAGGTCGAGGAACACCCAGGCGTCGCCGGGGCGCAGGTTGACCTTGAGGATCTCGGCCCAGGCGAGCCGGCGCTTGCGGGTGATGTTGACGACCGTCACGCCCTCGTCGTCGGCGACCACCTTGGGCCGGCTGAGCAGCACCAGGACGCCGAGGAAGAGCGCGGCGGTGAAGACGAAGCTGGCCCGCTCCCCCGGGTTCAGCTTCTCCAGGACCAGTCCGACCGCCGTGATGACGACGAACATCGCCACGCCCAGGCTCAGCAGGACGGCCCGGGTGCGGCCCGGCCGGAAGGTGACCGGGAGGGTGGGGAGGGTGCTGTCGGAGGACATCGGCGTTCCTGGTCCTGTGTTCCTGGGGTCCTGTGTTCCTGGGGCCTGCTGCCGGCGGCTCAGAGGCGGCAGGCGTGGATGGCCGTGGTGAGGATGGCGCGGGCGCCGAGCTCGTACAGGTCGTCCATGACCTTCTGCGCCTCCTTGGCGGGGACCATGGCGCGCACGGCGACCCAGCCCTCGTTGTGGAGCGGCGAGACGGTGGGCGACTCCAGGCCCGGGGTGAGGGCGACGGCCTGCTCCAGGTGCTCGGCGCGGCAGTCGTAGTCCATCATCACGTAGCTGCGGGCGACCAGGACGCCCTGGAGGCGGCGCAGGAACTGCTGGACCTTGGGATCGTCGTCGGGGGCGCCGGTGCGGCGCACGACGACGGCCTCGGAGGTGAGGATCGGCTCGCCGATGACCTCGAGGCCGGCGTTGCGCAGGCTGGTGCCGGTCTCGACGACGTCCGCGATGACCTGGGCGACGCCCAGCTGGATCGCGGTCTCGACGGCGCCGTCGAGGTGCACGACGGAGGCGTCGACGCCCTGCTCGGCGAGGTGCTTGGCGACGATGCCCTCGTAGGAGGTGGCGATCGTCATGCCGTGGAAGTCGGCGGGTCCGCTCGCGGTGCCCGGACGGGTGGCGTAGCGGAAGGTGGAGCGGCCGAAGTTCAGCGGGAGGATCTCCTCGGCGTTGGCGCCGGAGTCCAGGAGCAGGTCGCGGCCGGTGATGCCGATGTCGAGCCGGCCGGACGCCACGTAGATCGCGATGTCCTTGGGGCGGAGGTAGAAGAACTCCACCTCGTTCTCGGGGTCGACGGTGACGAGTTCCTTGGACTCCTTGCGCTGCCGGTAGCCCGCCTCATGGAGCATCTCCATCGCAGGTCCGGAGAGAGAACCCTTGTTGGGGACGGCGATGCGCAGCATGGGACGGGCTTCCTTTGCCTCGGATGTCGGTGTCTTGCGTGGTGCGGCTGGGGCTCTGGGGTCAGAGGTGGGCGTAGACGTCGTCGAGCGAGATCCCGCGGGCGACCATCATCACCTGGACGTGGTACAGCAGCTGCGAGATCTCCTCCGCGGCGGCTTCCTTGCCCTCGTACTCGGCGGCCATCCAGACCTCGGCGGCCTCCTCGACGACCTTCTTGCCGATGGCATGGACGCCCTTGCCGACCAGTTCCGCGGTACGGGAGGTCGCCGGGTCGCCGGTCTCGGCCTTGAGCGTGAGCTCGGCGAAGAGCTCTTCGAAGGTTTTGTTCGCCATGATGTCCTAAGAGTACGGGGTGGACGGAGGCCGTTCGGCGTCAGGGCTTCAGCGCCAGGGTTCGCTGACCGTGCGCAGGATGGTCGCGGTCGCGACGGCGGCGGTGACGGCCTCGTGGCCCTTGTCCTCGCTGGAGCCCTCCAGGCCGGCCCGGTCCAGGGCCTGCTCCTCGGTGTCGCAGGTCAGGACGCCGAATCCGACGGGTACGCCGGTGTCGATCGAGACCTGGGTGAGGCCCTGGGTCACGCCCTGGCACACGTACTCGAAGTGCGGGGTTCCGCCGCGGATGACGACGCCGAGCGCGACCACGGCATCGTAGCCGCGCTGGGCGAGGACCTTGGCCACGACCGGGAGCTCGAAGCTGCCGGGGACGCGGAGCAGGGTGGGCTCCTCGATGCCGAGCTCGGCGAGGGCGCGCAGGGCGCCGTCGACGAGGCCGTCCATGATCTTCTCGTGCCACTGGGCCGCGATGACGGCGACGCGGAGGTCGCCGCAGTTCTTGACGCTGAGGACGGGTGCGCCCTTGCCGCTCATGGTGCTCCTTGGTCGATCTCGGTAGGTGCTGACTTACTGGTTGCCGCAGGTGGCGGCGGGGGCGCCGTCCAGCCAGGGCAGGTCGTGGCCCATCCGGTCCCGCTTGGTGCGCAGGTAGCGGAGGTTGTGCTCGCCGGCCTGGACCGGCATCGGCTCGCGGCCCTCGACGGCGAGGCCGTGCCGGGTGAGGGCGTCGACCTTGTCGGGGTTGTTGGTCATCAGGCGCAGGCTGCGCACCCCGAGGTCGGCGAGGATCTGCGCGCCGGCCGCGTAGTCGCGGGCGTCGGCGGGCAGGCCGAGCTCCAGGTTGGCGTCCAGGGTGTCGCGGCCGCGCTCCTGGAGCTCGTACGCGCGCAGCTTGGAGAGCAGTCCGATGCCGCGGCCCTCGTGGCCGCGCAGATAGACGACGACGCCGCGGCCGGCCTCGGTGATGCGGTCCATGGAGGCCTCCAGCTGGGGGCCGCAGTCGCAGCGCAGCGAGTGGAAGACGTCGCCGGTGAGGCACTCGGAGTGGACCCGGACCAGGACGCCTTGCCCGTCGCCGATGTCGCCGTGGACGAGGGCCACGTGCTCGACCCCGTCGACGGTGGAGCGGTAGCCGTACGCGGTGAACTCGCCGTGCCGGGTGGGCAGCTGGACCTCGGCCTCGCGGCGCACGGTGGGCTCGGCGGAGCGCCGGTAGGCGATCAGGTCCTCGATGGAGATGATCGTGAGGCCGTGCTTGCGGGCGAAGGGGACCAGCTCGGGCAGCCGCAGCATGACGCCGTCCTCGCCGGCGATCTCCACGATCGCGCCGGCCGGGCGGAGTCCGGCGAGCCGGGCGAGGTCGACGGCGGCCTCGGTGTGCCCGTTGCGGGCGAGGACGCCGCCGGGCCGGGCGCGCAGCGGGAAGATGTGGCCGGGGCGGACGAAGTCGCCGGGCTCGTGCGCGCCGCTCGCCAGCATCCGCAGGGTGGTGGCGCGGTCGGCGGCGGAGATGCCGGTGGTCACGCCGTGGGCGGGGCTCGCGTCGACGGAGACGGTGAAGGCGGTCCGCATCGACTCGGTGTTGTGCTCGACCATCTGCGGCAGCCGGAGGCGGTCCAGCTCCTCGCCCTCCATGGGGGCGCAGATGAGGCCGCGGCACTCGCTCATCATGAAGGCGACGACCTCGGGGGTGGCCTTCTCGGCGGCGATGACGAGGTCGCCCTCGTTCTCCCGGTCCTCGTCGTCGACGACGACCACGGGGCGTCCGGCCGCGATGTCCGCGATGGCCTGCTCGACGGGGTCGAGGGCGAGGTCGGAGGCGTCCCACAGGGGCAGCGCGTTCATGCGTGGGCTCCTTCCAGAGCGGCGGGGGCGGTGCGGGACCGGAGCCACCAGTCGCGCATGCCCCAGATGACGAGGGCGAAGTAGATGACGTAGACGAGGCCGGAGAAGGCGAGGCCGCTGCTGAAGGCGAGCGGGACGCCGACGAGGTCGACGAGCAGCCAGGCGAACCAGAACTCGACCAGGCCGCGGGCCTGGGCGACCATCGCGACGAGGGTGCCGACGAAGATGTACGCGTCGGCCCAAGGGCTCCAGGAGAGCGACGGGTAGAGGGTGAAGAGGCCGCCGACGGCGAGGGTGCCGAGCACGGCGCCGGCGAGCAGCAGCCCGCGCTCCTTCCAGCTCGCGAAGCGGACGGCGATGGAGCCGTCCTGGGCCTGCCGCTTGCCGCGGTTCCACTGCCACCAGCCCCAGGCGGCGACGCCGATGACCAGGAGCTGCTTGCCGACGCCTCCGGAGAGGTGGGCGGAGGCGTAGGCGCCGACGAGGACGACGCCGGAGAGCAGCTGGGCGGGCCAGGTGAGGATGGAGCGGCGCCAGCCGAGGGCCAGGGCGATCAGACCGATCGTGTTGCCGATCATGTCGGACCACATGATGTGCTGGCCGAAGACGGCGAACGCCTCGGAGTTGAGCCAGTTCACTTGACGTTCTCCTGTGCGTTCGGGCCGAGCAGCCGCTCGACGTACTTGGCGATGACGTCCACTTCGAGGTTGACCGGGTCGCCGGCCTGCTTGATGCCGAGCGTGGTCAGGGCGAGGGTGGTGGGGATGAGGCTGATGGTGAACCAGTCGTCGCCGACCTCGACGACGGTGAGGCTGACGCCGTCGACCGTGATGGAGCCCTTCTCGACGACGTAGCGGGCGAGCGGGGCGGGCAGGCCGACCTTGACGATCTCCCAGTGCTCGGAGGGCTCGCGGTCCAGGATGGTGCCGGTGCCGTCGACGTGGCCCTGGACGATGTGGCCGCCGAGGCGGCCGCCGACGGCCATGGGCCGCTCCAGGTTGACCCGGGAGCCGGTCTCCAGGGCGCCGAGCGAGGAGCGCTTGAGGGTCTCGGCCATCACGTCGGCGGTGAACTCGCCGTCGCCGGTCTCCACGACCGTGAGGCAGACGCCGTTGACGGCGATGGAGTCGCCGTGCCGGGCGCCCTCGGTGACCAGGGGGCCGCGCAGGCGGAAGCGGGAGGCGTCCGCCAGCTGCTCGACGGCGACGACCTCGCCCAGCTCTTCGACGATTCCGGTGAACACGGTCAGGCTCCCTTGGTGGTGGCGGGGTCGGTGGGAACGGGGGCGGCGGGAACGGCGGTGACGCGGAGATCGGCGCCGATGCGCACGGTCTCGGTGACGTCGAGGCGCAACGCGTCCGCGAGGGTGGTGATTCCGGCGTCGGCGAGGGCGGCGGGGCCCGCGCCGAGGAGGACCGGGGCGAGGTATCCGACGACCTGGTCGACGGCGCCGGCGGCGAGGAAGGCGCCCGCGAGGGTGGGGCCGCCCTCCAGGAGGACGGAGCGGACGCCGCGGGCGTGCAGGGCGTCCAGGAGGGCGGGGACGGACAGCCCGCCGCCCTCGGCCCGGGGCAGCCGGACGACCGGTTCGAGGGCGGTCCCGGCGTCCTCGGCGACGGCGATCAGGGTCGGCGCGGCGTCGTCCAGGACCCGGGCGCCGGGCTTGACGGCGGTGCCCTCGGTGTCGACGACCACGCGGAGCGGCTGGACGGCGCCGTCCACGCCCCGTACGGCCAGGTGGGGGTCGTCGGCGCGGGCGGTGCCGGAGCCGACCACGACCGCGTCGGCCTCGGCGCGCAGCCGGTGGACGTCGGCGCGGGACTCGGCGGAGCTGATCCAGCGGGAGGTGCCGTCGGCGGCGGCGATCCGCCCGTCGAGGGTGGCGGCGTACTTCCAGCGCACGAAGGGGCGGCCGCGCCGCACGGAGGTGAGCCAGGCCAGGTTGCCGGCCTCGGCCTCGGGGGCCAGGAGACCGTGGGCGACCTCGACGCCGGCCGCGCGCAGGGTGTCCGCACCACCCGTGGCCTGCGGGTTCGGGTCGCCGACCGCGTACACGACACGGGCGATCCCGGCCTCGATCAGGGCCTGGGCGCAGGGGCCGGTGCGACCGGTGTGGTTGCAGGGTTCGAGGGTGACGTAGGCGGTGCCGCCGCGGGCCAGGACGCCGGCCGCGCGCAGGGCGTGGATCTCGGCGTGCGGGCCGCCGGCGCGCTGGTGCCAGCCCTCGCCGACCTGGTGTCCGGAGGCGTCGGTGATGACGCAGCCGACCACCGGGTTGGGGCTGGTGGCGCCGAGACCGCGGGCGGCGAGCGCGATCGCGCGCCGCATGGCGGTGATGTCGGCCTGGGTGGCGGCCACCGGGTCCTCCTGCCTCTTCGGGCACGGACTCCGGGGCCTGTCGATGACGACAGAGAGCGGATACGACGGCTTCGCACGGGGTGCGCCGGGGCCGGATGCCGCGAGGGTGCGCCGGGACCGGGAAACCGGTGCGGCGACCAGCGGACGTACGGCCGGCCCACCCCTGAAGGGGTCGCCCGCCGCGCACTGCCTCCCATCCGGACTTTCACCGTCGGTCCAGGAATCTCACCTGGTCAACCGGCCGCTGGCTGCGGACGGGTCGCGGACTATACCGCCGGTTCGGAATTACACCGACCCCGGAGTGCGCTGCTGCTGATACAGGTCCAATATGCCACGGCCGGGGACCGGCCATGCGGGTGAGGGCCTGTGGGCTGACTCACAGCCCGGCCCACCCTCCCACGGAAAACCCCTTTGGTCCAGACCTATTGACGCACTGGTCTAGTCCTCTTAATGTCCGTGTCACCTCCGAGGCACGGCCCGCCGGTGTGCGCACTCCACGGGCCCAACACGACCCACCCCCTTGTTCGTTGAGCAAACCCGACTCCCCCTGCGCCTGTGGCGCGGTGGCACCCCCACCACGGAGGAAAGATCGTGTTGTCCCCCACCCAGAAGAGGGCCTCGCTGCTCGCGTCCGGTGCCGCCGTCGCCGGGCTGCTGATCAGCTCCCTCGCCGCCGGCGGCGTCTCGTACGCGGCCGACAACGAGTCCTGTCGCCCCGACGGCCTCTACAGGACGCCCGGCGTCGACGTCCCGTACTGCTCGGTCTACGACTCCGAGGGCCGCGAGAAGATGGGCGCGGACCACCAGCGGCGCGTGATCGGCTACTTCACCGGCTGGCGCACCGGGAAGAACGGCGAGCCCGCGTACCTCGCCTCCGACATCCCGTGGGACAAGGTCACCCACATCAACTACGCCTTCGGCCACGTCGGCGGCGACAACAAGCTCTCCGTGGGCACGGACGGGCCGGGCAACGCGGCCACCGGGATGACCTGGCCCGGTGTCGCGGGCGCGGAGATGGACCCGGCGCTCCCCTACAAGGGCCACTTCAACCTGCTCACCAAGTTCAAGAAGCAGCACCCGAACGTGAAGACGCTGATCTCGGTCGGCGGCTGGGCGGAGACCGGCGGCTACTTCGACGACAACGGCAACCGCGTGAACTCCGGCGGCTTCTACTCGATGGCCACCAACGCCGACGGGTCGGTCAACCAGGCCGGGATCGACACGTTCGCGAACTCCGCCGTCGACTTCATCCGGAAGTACGGGTTCAACGGCGTCGACATCGACTACGAGTACCCGACGACGATGAAGGACTCGGGCAACCCGCTCGACTGGCAGCTCTCCAACGCGCGCCGGGCCGGCCTCGTCCAGGGCTACGCGGCCCTGATGAAGTCGCTGCGCGAGAAGCTGGACCGGGCCGGCGCCGCCGACGGCAGGCACTACATGCTGACCGTCGCCGCGCCCTCCTCGGGCTATCTGCTGCGCGGCATGGAGACGTTCCAGATGCAGAAGTACCTGGACTACGTCAACATCATGTCCTACGACCTGCACGGCGCCTGGAACGAGTACGTCGGCCCGAACGCCTCGCTGTTCGACGACGGCAAGGACGCCGAGCTCGCCGCCGCCAACGTCTACGGCAGCGCGCAGTACGGCTCCCTCGGCTACCTCAACACCGACTGGGCGTACCACTACTTCCGCGGCTCGATGCCCTCCGGCCGGATCAACATCGGCCTGCCGTACTACACCCGCGGCTTCAAGAACGTGCAGGGCGGCACCGACGGCCTGTGGGGCAAGGCCGCCACGACCGCCTGCCCGGCCGGCTCCGGCCTGACCAAGTGCGGTGACGGCGCCGTCGGCATCGACAACCTGTGGCACGACAAGGACACCAACGGGCAGGAGTCGCCCGCCGGTTCCAACCCGATGTGGCACGCCAAGAACCTGGAGAAGGGGATCGTCGGCGACTACGTCACGAAGTACGGCTTCCCGGCCGACACCCGGCTGACCGGCACCTACGCCCGCAAGTACGACGCGACCCTGGTCGCGCCCTGGCTGTGGAACGCCGACAAGAAGGTCTTCCTCTCCACCGAGGACGAGCAGTCGGTCGGCGCCAAGGCCGACTACGTGATCGACCGCGGCATCGGTGGCACCATGATCTGGGAGCTGGCCGGCGACTACTCCTGGAACGCGGCCAAGGGCCAGTACGAGATGGGTTCCACGCTCACCTCGCTGATGTACGACAAGTTCAAGGCCGCCACCCCCTACGGGGCGAAGAAGAGCAACAAGGCGCTGCCGACCCAGACCGTGAACGTGGGCGTGGAGTTCACCGACTTCAAGCTCGGCGACTCCAACTACCCGATCACCCCGAAGCTCCGGATCACCAACAACACCGCCACCGCGCTCCCGGGCGGCACGGAGTTCCAGTTCGACTACGCGACCTCGGCGCCGGGCAACGCCTCGGACCAGTCGGGCTTCGGCACCAAGGTGATCAGCAGCGACCACACGGGCAGCAACGTGGGCGGCCTCAAGGGCGACTTCCACCGGGTCTCGCTGAAGCTGCCGGCCTGGCAGTCGCTGGCCCCGGGCGCCACCGTGGACCTGGCGTTCAACTACTACCTGCCGGTGTCGACCCCGTCGAACTGGACGGTGACGATCAACGGCACGGCATACGCCCTCGCCGGTGACCTGGCGCGCGGCACGACGCTCGTGGAGCCGGGCGGCTCGACCCCGACGCCCACCCCGACCCCGACCACCACGTCGCCGACCCCCACCCCGACCACCACGTCGCCGACCCCCACCCCGACCCCGACGCCGACCGGTGGCACCTGCACCGCCCCGGCGTACGTGGCCGGCACGGTCTACAACGCGGGCAGCCTGGTCTCCCACAAGGGGCACACCTGGAAGGCCCAGTGGTGGACCCAGAACGAGGAGCCGGGCACGACCGGCGAGTGGGGCGTCTGGAAGGACCAGGGCGCCTGCTAGACCGCCCCGCTTTTGACGATCCGCACCACCTGAGGATCCTCACCACCTGAAATGCCCCCGGCGGCGGTTCTCACGGCCCTTGCCGCCGCCGGGCCTCCCACCGCGCCGCGTCCCCCTGTCCGGGGCGCGGCGCGGACGCGTGTGCGCGGTCCACGGGATGGCGGGGTCACAGGGGTCATGGGGGTCACGGCGGGTTACGGGGGTTACGGGAAGAGCTCGTCCTGCGCCGCGTCGCGGGCCCGCAGCAGCGCGCCGCGCAGCACCGCCGCGTCGCCGAGCGCGGTGGCGCGCACCTCGGTGCGCAGCGGCGAGAGCCGGGCGAGGACGGACTGGACGCGGGCGGCGAGCTCCGGGCCGCCCTGGTGGCCGGTCTCGCCGGCGAGCACCACGCAGCCGGGGTCCAGGACGGCGGCCACCGCCGCCGCGCCGACGGCGAGCCGCTGGGCCAGGGCGTCGAGGAAGGGGCCGTGACCGGAGCCGAGGGCGGTGGACGGGTCGAGGCCGTGGGCGGCGGCCAGCGCCTCCACGGCGGCGACGCAGGCCAGTTCGTGGAAACCGCCGTCGCAGTGGGTGGCCGAGGGCAGCCCGGAGGTCATCGGCACCGGCAGGAAGCCGATCTCGCCGGCGCCGCCGGAGGCCCCGCGGCGCAGTCGGCCGTCGAGGACGACGGCCGCGCCGACACCCTGGCCGAGCCAGAGCAGGACGAAGTCCTCGCGGTCGCGGGCCGCGCCGGCGCGCAGTTCGGCGACGGCGGCGAGGTTGGTCTCGTTCTCGACCAGGACCCGGGCGGGCAGCCGTTCCTGGAGGACGCCGATGAGCCGGCGGTGCCAGGCGGGCAGGCCGGTGGAATCGCGCAGCTCACCGGTGGCCGGGTCGATGAGGCCGGGGGCGCCGACGGCGACGGTGTGCAGCCGGTCGGCGCCGGCCTCCTCGGCGGCCCGCTGGAGGAGGGCGACGGCCTGTTCCACGGCCGCGCCGGTGCCTCCCGTGTCGCCGATCGGTGCCGCGGCCTCGGCGAGGGTGGTGCCGAGCAGGTCGGCGACGACGACGGAGACGGAGCGGGTGCGCACGTCGAGGGCGGCGAGGTGGGCGCGGTCGGCGACGATCCCGTACAGCTTGGCGTTGGGGCCGCGGCGCTCGGCGCCGGTCTCGCCGACCACGTGCACGAGTCCGGAGCCGCTGAGCCGCTCGACGAGGTCGGCGACGGTGGGGCGGGACAGTCCGGTGAGCGTCTTCAGCTGGGTCGCCGTCAACGGGCCCTCGTCCTGGAGCAGTCGCAGGGCGAGCCGGTCGTTGATGGCCCGCGCGGTGCTCGGGGATGCGGCCATGCGGGGATCCTCTCAGACGGTCGCGGGCGCCCGGGCCGTCGGCCCACTATTTATCAGGCAGGGTCCCTGATAGTTTACGCGGGAACCAGGACCGAGGGAGGGACCCATGGCGGCAGAGACCGTCTTCATCACCGAGCGGCTGCGCCGGGCGCGGTACGCCGTCGCCGCCGTCTTCTGCGTGCACGGCGCCGTCACCGGCAGCTTCGCCACCCGGATCCCGTGGATCCAGGAGCACGCGCACGTGAGTGCGGGGCAGCTCGGCCTCGCCCTGGCCTTCCCCGCGCTCGGCGCCTCGCTGGCGATGCCGCTGGCCGGCGCGATCAGCCACCGCTTCGGCGCCCGCACCGCGCTGCGCGGCCTGCTCGCGCTCTGGACGCTGTCCCTGACGCTGCCCTCGCTCGCGCCGAACGTGTACGGCCTGTGCGCGGCCCTCTTCGTCTACGGCGCCACCGCCGGCATGTCGGACGTCGCCATGAACGCCCTCGGCGTGGAGACCGAGAACCGGCTCGGCCGCTCGATCATGTCCGGCCTGCACGGCATGTGGAGCCTGGGCGCCCTGCTCGGCTCGGCGGCCGGCACGGTCGCCGCCCACCTCGGCGGCGACGCCCGGCTGCACCACCTGGTCGCCGCGCTGGTGCTCACCGGGATCGGGCTCGCCGCCTGCCAGGGCGTGCTCGACCTGCACAGCGCGCCCGAGGAGGAGGCCCCGCCGCGGTTCGCGCTGCCGCCGAGGTCCGCGCTGGTGATCGGCGCCATCGGCTTCTGCGGGGTGTTCGCCGAGGGGGCCAGCCTGGACTGGTCGGCGGTCTACCTGAAGGAGGAGCTGGGCAGCTCGGCCGGGCTCGCGGCCGCCTCCACCACCGCCTTCGCGCTCACCATGGCCGTGGCGCGCCTGGTCGGCGACCGGGTCGTGGACCGCTTCGGCGCGGTGCGTACGGTACGGGTCGGGGGCTGCGCCGCCACCCTCGGCGGGCTGCTCGTGGTGACCGCCCCGCACGCGGCCCTGGCGCTGGCCGGATTCGGGCTCATCGGCCTGGGCGTCGCGGTGGTCGTGCCGCTGGCCTTCGCCGCCGCCGGGCGCAGCGGCCCGAACCCCAGCCAGGCCATCGCGGGCGTCGCCACCATCACGTACACCTCGGGGCTCATCGCCCCCTCGGCCATCGGCGGCATCGCCGACGCGACCTCACTGGTGCTGTCCTTCGGCCTGGTGACCCTGCTCGCCTTCGGCCTGGTGCTCGGCGCGGGCGTGCTGCGGTCGGCGGGCCGCGCCCCGTCCGCCCCGGCCGCGGCCGGCTCTTCGGAAAAGGTCCGCTGACCTGCGGCGCCTACCATATGGCTGAATCCCCACCCCCGGAGAACTGGAGCGAGCACATGAACCTCGGCGTGCGCTGGAGCCTGCACGGCGACGGGAGGACACCCGCTCCGGGGGCGGTGGTCCGGCCGGACGAGCGCCTCTCCTGGCCCCGTACGGTCGGGCTCGGCGCCCAGCACGTGGTGGCCATGTTCGGCGCGTCCTTCGTGGCCCCGGTGCTCATGGGCCTGGACCCGAACCTGGCGATCATGATGTCCGGCGTCGCCACGGTGATCTTCCTGCTCGCGACCCGCGGCACGGTCCCCTCGTACCTGGGCTGCTCGTTGTCCTTCGTCGGGGTCGCGGCCGCGATCCGGGCCTCCGGCGGCAGCAGCGCCACCGTGACCGGCGCGGTGTTCGTGGTGGGCGCGGTGCTGTTCCTGGTCGGTCTCGCGGTGCGGCGGTTCGGCGCGCGGATCATCCACGCGGCGATGCCGCCGGTGGTCACCGGCGCCGTGGTCATGCTGATCGGCTTCAACCTGGCGCCGGTCACCGCCGCCACGTACTGGCCGCAGGACCAGTGGACGGCGCTGCTGGTGATGCTCTTCACCGGGCTTGCCGTGGTCTGTCTGCGCGGCTTCTGGTCGCGGATCGCGATCTTCCTCGGCCTGGTCTTCGGCTACGGCATCTCGTGGGTCTTCGACCTGGTCTTCGGCATGATCCACTCCCAGTCGGCGAGCGGCCAGGTCACCGACCACTGGCGGCTCGACCTCTCCGGCGTCGCCAAGGCCGACTGGATCGGCCTGCCGTCGCTGCACGGCCCCAGCTTCGAGTGGTCCGCGATCCTGGTCGCGCTGCCCGTGGTCATCGCCCTGGTCGCGGAGAACGCCGGTCACGTCAAGGCGGTCGGCGAGATGACCGGCTCCTCGCTCGACGACAAGCTCGGCACCGCGATCGCCGCCGACGGCGCCGCGTCCATGCTCTCCACCGGCGTGGGCGGCCCGCCGAACACCACGTACTCCGAGAACATCGGCGTCATGGCGGCCACCCGGGTCTACTCGACCGCCGCCTACTGGGCCGCCGCCGGCTTCGCCCTGCTCTTCGGTCTGTGCCCGAAGTTCGGCGCGGTCGTCGCCGCCATCCCCGGCGGGGTGCTCGGCGGCATCACCGTGATCCTGTACGGCATGATCGGCCTGCTCGGCGCCCAGATCTGGATCAACGCCAAGGTCGACCTGCGCAATCCGCTCAACCTGGTGCCCGCCGCGGCCGGCATCATCATCGGCGTCGGCGGCGTCAAGCTGACCTTCACCGACACCTTCGAGCTCGGCGGCATCGCGCTCGGCACGATCGTGGTCATCACCGGCTATCACGTGCTGCGCGCCTTCGCCCCGGCCCACCTCAAGGAGCAGGAGCCGCTGCTCGACTCCGGCACCAGCTCGTACGAGGGCGCCGAGAGCAGCTCCGGCGGGGAGCCGGCCGCGAAGTAGCGGCGCGTTCGCCCGTTCTGGGGAAGCCGGGCGGCGGAACGCCACCGTCCGGTCCTCCGGCTGCCACCCTGCACCCATGGCGCAGACGCAGGACATCCAGCTCGGGCCGTTCACGGCCGTCGACCCCGTGGTGGCCCGCATGCGGGCCATCCGCGCCACCGCGCACCCGGCCGACGGGGTCGCGGTGTTCAACCGGGTCTATCTGACCGTCACCGAGGAGATCGGCCGGGCCATCGAGGCCGGCACCTTCGCCGACCGGCGGGCCGCCGCCACCCTCGACGTGCGCTTCGCCCAGCGCTATCTGACCGTGGTCGACTCGGTCGCCGCCGGCGGCCCGGCGCCCGCCTGCTGGCGGCCGCTCTTCCACTACCGGCGGCACCCCGGGGTCCGCCCGCTGCAGTTCGCGCTGGCCGGGATCAACGCCCACATCGGGCACGACCTGGCGCTCGCCGTCGTCGACACCTGCCGCACCCTGGACTGCGCGCCCGGCGACCTGGAGGACGAGTTCGACCGGGTCGGCGACGTCCTGGTGCTCCTGGAGGAGCGGATCCGGGAGGAACTGATGCCGGGCCCGGACCTCCTGGAGGTCGCGGACCCGCTGACGCACCTGCTCGGCTGCTGGAGCCTGGACCGGGCCCGCGACGGGGCCTGGCTCGCCGCCCGCTCGCTGTGGCAGCTGCGGCGGCTGCCCGACCTGGCCGAGGAGTTCACCGAACGCCTCGACCGGTCGGTGGGCCTGGTGGGGCGGATGCTCCTCACGCCCCTCACCAGGCCCTGATCCCGGGGAGGACCGGGAGGGTCAGTCCTCCGGCAGCTCGACCGGGGCGATCTCGTCGTAGACGTCGCCCGGGCCCGGGTTGGTCGGGTCGGTCGCGCCGCCGAGCTGGTGCATCACGCCCCAGACCGCGTTGAGCGCCGTCTGCACCGCGCCCTCGGCCCAGCCGGCCGTCCACGAGATGTCGTCGCCGGCCAGGAAGATGCCCCGCTTGTCCTCGGGCAGCCGGTCCTGCATGAAGTGCGTGAACAGGCGGCGCTGGTAGCGGTAGTGCCCCGGCAGGTTGGCCTTGAACGCGCCCATGAAGTAGGGCTCGTTCTCCCAGGACACGGTCACCGGGTTGCCGATGATGTGCTTGCGGATGTCGACCTTCGGGTAGATCTCGCCGAGCGACTTGAGCATGACCTCCATGCGCTCGTTCGCGGACAGCGGCAGCCACTTCAGGCTGTCGTCGCACCACGTGTACGAGAGGCAGATCACGGCCGGCTTGTCCGGGCCGTCGTCCAGCAGGTAGGTGCCGCGGGTCATCCGGTCGGTGAGGGTCATCGACATGACGTCCCGGCCGGTCTCCTCGTCCTTGTCCAGCCAGAACGGGCGGTCCACCGGCACGAAGAGCTTGGAGCTCTCCATGTAGTGGGTGCGCTCGATCGCCGTCCAGTGGTCGATCGGGAACAGCGCGTCGTCGCAGGCGATCTTGGACAGCAGCATCCAGGACTGGGCGGTGAAGATCGCGGCCCGGTAGGTGCGGATGTCGCCGTTGGCGTCGGTCACCGTGATGTGGTTGTCGGCCGTGCGGTGCAGCCGGGTGACGGCCGGCTTCGGGGCGCCGCCCTCGTGCAGCGAGGCGAGCGAGGTGCCGTGCGCCCAGTGCACGATCTTCTCCGGCTCGCGCTCCCACAGGCGCAGCGGCAGCTGCTGCGAGCCGCCGACGATGCCGCGGTGGTGGTCGTCGGCCTCGGTGTAGACGACCCGCAGGATCTCCAGGATGGAGTTGGGGAAGTCGGTGTCCCAGCCGCCGGTGCCGAAGCCGACCTGGCCGAAGATCTCGCGGTGCCGGAAGGACTTGAAGGCCTCGGAGTCGCAGAGGAAGCCGTAGAAGGTCTGGTTGTCGAGCTTCTCGACCAGCTTGGCCCAGATCTCGCGGATCCGCGGCACGTCGCGCTCGCGCATGGCGCGGTTCATGTCGGAGAAGTCGGCGCCCTCGTCCAGGCACTTGTTCCAGGCCTCGGCGACGTCGCGGTAGACCTGCGGCAGGTCCGCGATGGTCTCCGCGTAGTGCGACTCGCCCTTGAGGTCGACGACGGTCGACGGGGTGGCCTCGGCCAGCGGGTTCGGGAACGGCCTGGTGGTCAGGCCCACCAGGTCGATGTAGTGCTGGAGCGCGGTGGAGGAGGGCGGGAAGCGCATCGCGCCCATCTCGGCGGTCAGGCCCTCGGCGCCCGTGCCCTCGAAGCCGACGGTGCGCAGCCGGCCGCCTATCTGGTCGGCCTCGTACACGACCGGCTTCAGGCCCATCTTCATCAGCTCGTAGGCGGAGATGATGCCGGACAGACCGCCGCCGATGATCGCGACCTCGGTGCCGTGCTCGGTCGCGGGGACCTGCCCGAGACCGGCCGGGTGGGCCAGGAAGTCGTCGTAGGCGTAGGGGAAGTCCGGACCGAACATGGTGATCGGCGGCTGCTGCTCGTCGGCGTGCTCGACGGCGTTGGGCACGGTGGACGTCATGGGGTACGGACTCCTTGCACGAAGCGGGTGACGCGGGGAGGGAGGGGTGGGGGCGGCTCAGGCCCGGTCGTGGACCAGGGGGCCGTAGAGGCCGGGGCGGCGGTCCCTGAGGTAGGGGTTCTCCGCGCGCGAGGCGGCGAGGAAGTCGGGGTCGACGTCGCCGACGACCAGGTCCTCGCCGCGGCCGGCGCGGACCCGGGCGGTGCCGTCGGGGGCGGCGAGCGTGGACAGGCCGACGAACTCGAAGTCGCCCTCGGGGCCGGTCCGGTTGGCGTACGCGATGTACATCTGGTTCTCGAAGGCGCGCACCGGGACGACGGCCTCGGGGACGATCTCGGCCGGGTGCATCAGCGCGGTCGGCACCAGGAGGAGGTCGGTGCCGGCCAGCGCCTGGGCCCGGACGTTCTCCGGGAACTCGACGTCGTAGCAGATCATCAGGCCGAGGGTGAGGCCGCCGAGCTCCGCCTGGACCACGGCCGTGTCGCCGGGCGTGAACCACTTCAGCTCGAAGTCGCCGAAGAGGTGGGTCTTCCGGTAGTGGGCGAGGGCGGCGCCGTCGGGGCCGAAGAGCTGCGCGGCGTTGTAGATCACGCCGTGGGCCCCGGTGTCCCGCTCGGGGTAGCCGTAGCCGACGGCCAGGCCGTGGCGGGCGGCGATGGCGGCGACGGCACGCGCGGAGGGGCCGTCGGCGGGCTCGGCGAGGCGGGCGATGTCGGCGCCGATCGCGTAGCCGGTGAGGAAGAGCTCGGGGGCGAGCAGCAGGCCGGCGCCCGCGGCGGCGGCGCGGGCGCCGGCCTCGTCGAGGATCTTGAGGTTGGCGGCCACGTCACCGAGCTCCCCGGAGCTCTGGAGCAGGGCGGTGCGCAGCGCGGGCATGGGCCGTCCTCGAAGGTCGAAGGTGAGGGAGGAATTCAAGGGGAAGCTGTCAAAAACGGTACGGTTCCGGACTCGGCCGGGACAAGGCGGGACCGTTGCGGACCGACCGTCGAACCGTTGCGCGATCACCCGGCCGGGCAGTGATTCGTTGCGCGCCCCGTCGCGCACCCTCCCGGGGTGATCGTCCGCGGGGCGTACCCCTCCCCCGCCGTGCGGCGGAGACGGCAACCGTTCCCGGGCCCGACGCTCCGGCGGGCGCGGCCCGGAAGAGTGGTGGGCGTCCGGTTGACCTGCCGAAAGGACCGACACGACATGAACCGCCGCACGAGGATCGCCGCCGTCGCCGCGGCCCTGCTGATCACCGCCGGGGCGGCCGGCTCGGCGACCGCCGCCGGGGACGGCCGGGGCGCGCACCGGGAGGCGGCGGCGCTGACCGGCACCGCCAAGCTGTACCGCCCGGCGGGCGACGACATCACGTTCTCCTTCGACGCGCACCTGGCCGCGAAGGACAACCGGAACCCGGAGGCGGCGACCGGCACCTTCCGTTTCAGCCACTACAAGGACGGCCGGGGCGGCTACGCGGTGGCGGAGGTGGACTGCCTGGCCACCGGCGGCGCGGTGGCCGTGGTGACGGGCCGGGTCGTCGAGACCGACGTGAAGGAGTTCGAGGGCGCGCGGGTCGGGGTCTCGGTGCACGACCTCGGGAAGCGCGACCGGCTGGGCTACAGCTGGCTGACCCAGGACCCGGAGGCGGGCGACGTGCCGAAGTGCCAGACGGCGCCGCCCTTCGAGAAGGTGAGGTCCGGCACCGGCGACTTCGACGTGCTGCCCTGGCTCCTGGACTACCCCACCGAATGAGCCGAAGGGCCGCCCCACGGGGGTGGGCGGCCCTTCACTGCTCCTTCGCGCGCCGCTACGCGGGCGAGCCCGAGGAGAAGCGCCGCAGCAGCGGCGACAGCACGAGGACGGACTTGGTGCGCTCCACGAAGGGCTCGCCCGCGATCCGCTCCAGGACGCGCTCGAAGTGGCGCATGTCGGAGGCGAAGACCTGCACGACGGCGTCCGCGTCACCGGTCACAGTCGACGCGGACACCACCTCCGGGTACCGCTCCAGACCGCGCCGGATGTCCTCCGGCGAGGTGTTGTGGCGGCAGAAGATCTCGACGAACCCCTCCGTCTCCCAGCCGAGCGCCGCCGGGTCCACCCGCACGGTGAAGCCGGTGATGGCGCCCTCGGCCCGGAGCCGGTCCACGCGCCGCTTCACGGCGGGCGCGGAGAGTCCGACGAGCGAGCCGATGTCGGCGTAGCTGCGGCGGGCGTCTTCCGCGAGGGCGTGGACGATGCGTTCGTCGAGGTCGTTGAGTCGCACTACGGGTGGATCACTTCTCTGCGGATGCCAGTTTCGAGCGGCGTATGCCGTACAGGAAGTAGACCACGAGGCCGACGGCCATCCAGCCACCGAAGTACTGCCACGTGATCAGGTCGAGCTTGTACATGCTGTACGCGCAGCAGATGAAGCCGAGGACCGGGAAGACCGGCCCGAAGGGCACCTTGAAGGAACGGTCCATGTCCTTGCGGGTGTAGCGAAGCACCACGACGGCAACGTTGACCAGGGCGAACGCGAAGAGCGTGCCGATGCTGGTGGCGTTCACCAGCTCGCCGAGCGGTACCGCTGCGGCGAGGACACCGCAGAAGAGCGAGACGATCAGCGTGTTGACCCGCGGGGTGCCGGTCTTGGGCTCGACCTTGCCGAACACCTTCGGCACGAGTCCGTCGCGGGACATCGCGAAGAGGATGCGGGTCTGGCCGTAGAGCACGGTGAGGACGACGCTGGCGATCGAGATGACCGCGCCCGCCGCGAGCAGGGTGCCCCAGAAGCTCTGGCCGGTGACGTCGTTCATGATGGCGGCCAGCGAGGCCTCGGACCCCGAGAACTTCTTCCAGTCCCAGGCGCCCACGGCCACGGCCGCGACGAGCACGTACAGCGCGGTCACGATGACCAGGGAGAGCATGATCGCCCGCGGCAGGTCCCGCTTCGGGTTCTTGGCCTCCTCACCGGCCGTGGAGGCGGCGTCGAAGCCGATGTACGAGAAGAAGAGGATGGCGCCGGCGGCGCCGATGCTGCCGGGGCCGAGCGGCATGAAGTCCGAGTAGTTGCCGGACTTGAAGCCGAGGAATCCGACCACGCAGAAGAGCGCCAGCGAGACGATCTTGACGAACACCATGATCGTGTTGGCCCGGGCGGACTCCTTGGCGCCACCGAGCAGGAACAGCATGGCCAGCACGACCACGATCAGGGCGGGCAGGTTGAACACACCGCCGTCGCCGGGCGGCGCGGTGAGGGCCGCCGGCAGCGTCACACCGATGGTGCCGTCGAGCAGCTCGTTGAGGTAGTCACCCCAGCCGACGGCCACGGCCGCGACGGAAACGCCGTACTCGAGGAGCAGGCACCAGCCGCAGATCCAGGCGATGAATTCACCCATCGTTGCGTACGCGTACGAGTACGAGGATCCGGCCACCGGAATCGTTCCGGCGAGCTCCGCGTAGGACAGCGCGGAGAAGAGCGCGGTGAGTCCCGCGAAGATGAACGCGATCGTGACCGCGGGGCCGGCCAGCGGAACGGCCTCGCCGAGCACCACGAAGATGCCGGTGCCGAGCGTCGCACCGATGCTGATCATCGTCAGCTGCCACATCGAGAGCGAGCGGCGAAGGCTGCCGCCCTCACCCTGCCCACCCTCCGCGACCAGCGCTTCAACCGGCTTGCGACGGATGAGGGCCCTGAGCCCGGAGGTCGTGCGGGCGGCCGGGACGGACGTGTCCTCGGCCGGTGGGGCTGCGCCGTGGTCAAGCACTGCGGGGGCTCCTTATCGCTGCCTGTCGACGAGCGGGGACCGCGGCGGTGCGTGGGCGTGCGAGAACAGCCCACGAGGGAAGGGGGAACCGCCGAGCAGGCGGTCGCCGCCACTCCTGGTACGGGGCACGAGCCTAAGGCTTCGAGCTTCGCACTCGTAATGCAGGGTTGTTGCGCAGTGGCGGATGATCATTGCGCGCTTGCCGTGCGAACGGGGAAACATTGCGCTCCCCCGCATGAATCGACACATCGGGGGCATGACGCGCCCCTGGCCCGCGCATTGACTCCGCGGGCCGGATCGAGCACGCTGCACCCGCCCGGAAGGAGGTCCCCGGTGAGCTGGCTGGAGCCCGAACCCTTTCTGCGCGGCACGGCGTGGCGGGACGGCGACCGCCCGGTCCGCGCCGATCCGGCCGACCTGGCCCGGCTGCCCTGGGACGTCGCGGCGCGGGCCGAGCTGCCGATCGGGGTGCGCCTGGAGTTCACGGCCGCGCCCGGCACCCGCGCGGTGCTGGTGCGCTACCGGGCGGCGCTCCCGGAGCCCGGCGACCCGCTGCGCGCCCTGCGGCACGGCTTCGCGCTCTGGCGGGGCGCCCGGTGCCTGGCGGAGGTGTTCCCGGAGCCGGCCGAGGAGGGCACCGTGCGGCTCCGGCTGCCGCCCGGCGGCGGCACCTTCACCCTCCACCTGCCGGAGGGCCAGGCGCCCGTCGTGCGCGCCCTGCGGGCCGTCGGCGGCGCCCTGGCGCCCGCCCCGCGCCGCCCGCGCTGGCTGGTCCACGGCGACTCGATCACCGAGGGCTGGTGGGCGACCCGCCCCGCCCGCTCCTGGCCCGCCACGGCCGGCCGACGGCTCGGCCTGGACCCGGTGAACCTCGGGTACGCGGGCGGGGCGCGCGGCGAGCTCCCGCTGGCCGAGCACCTGGCCCGGCTGCCCGGCGAGCTGATCACCCTGGCCTTCGGCACCAACTGCTGGGCAGCGGTGCCCTGTTCGGCGCCGCTGCTCTACGAGACCACCCGGGCCTTCGTCACCCTGGTGCGCCGCGGCCACCCGGACACCCCGATGCTGCTCGTCTCCCCCGTGCTGCGCCCGGCGGCCGAGCACACCGGCAACGCCCTGGGCGCCACGCTGGGCGAGCTGCGCGCGGCCATGGAGGCCGCCCTACGGGACCTGGTCGCGGCGGGCGACTCCCGGCTCGCGCTGCTCCCCGGCGGCCCGCTGCTCGGCCCAGGGGACCTGGCGGACGGCCTGCACCCCAACGACCGCGGCCACGCCCGGATCGCGGCGGCGGTGGCGGGCGCGCTGCGGAGGGCGGGCTGGGCGGGGCGGCCGGTCAGCCCGGTGGCGTGAGCAGCGGCCGGACGAGGAAGGTGCAGGGGTCGGCGCACTCGTGCCGGACGCCCTGGGGGTCGGTGTAGGCGTAGCGGTCGGTGTAGGCGGTCACGGGCGTGTAGCCGAGCCGGGCGTACAGCGCCGCCGCCCGGGGGTTGTCGTCGGCCACGCCGAGGCCCAGGTGGGTGCGGCCGCGCTCGCGCGCCAGCGCCTCGGCCGCGCGCACCAGGGCGGTGCCGATGCCCCGGCCGCGCAGCTCCTCCCGTACGTCCAGGCCGTTGAGCTCCGGGCAGTCGGCGAGCCGCGCCCGGACCTCCGGGGCGGCGCAGCCGTCCCAGCGCACCTGTCCGTTGCCGGCGGGGACGCCGTCCCGCCAGGCGATCAGGTACGTGCCGAGGCCGGCCTGCTGGCGGGCGAGGCGGCCGGCGTGCCGGCCGGGGGCGTCGGGGGTGGGCAGATGGCGGTCGAGCAGGGCGAGGTCCTCGGCGCGGCAGGGCCTGATCCGCGTGCTGTCGTGGTCCATGCGGCCGACCGTACGGGAAGGCCGCGGGCCCCCGGGAAGGATTTTCCCGGGGGCCCGCGGCCCGGTGTGCCGGTGGCCGGAGGCTCAGCTCCAGCTGGCGTGCAGCGGCTTGCCCTCCGCGTAGCCGGCGGCGGACTGGATGCCGACGACGGCCCGCTCCTCGAACTCGGCGAGGTTGCTCGCGCCCGCGTAGGTGCAGGACGAGCGGACGCCGGCGATGATCGAGTCGATCAGGTCCTCGACGCCCGGGCGCTGCGGGTCGAGGAACATCCGTGAGGTGGAGATGCCCTCCTCGAACAGCGCCTTGCGGGCGCGGTCGTACGAGGACTCCTCGGAGGTGCGGTTCTTCACGGCGCGGGCCGAGGCCATGCCGAAGGACTCCTTGTAGGCACGGCCCTGGGCGTCGTGCTGGAGGTCGCCCGGGGACTCGTGGGTGCCGGCGAACCAGGAGCCGATCATCACGTTGGACGCGCCGGCGGCGAGCGCCATGGCGACGTCGCGCGGGTGCCGGACACCGCCGTCGGCCCAGACGTGCTTGCCGTACTTCTTCGCCTCGGCGGCGCACTCCAGGACGGCGGAGAACTGCGGGCGGCCCACGCCGGTCATCATGCGGGTGGTGCACATGGCGCCGGGGCCCACGCCGACCTTGATGATGTCGGCGCCGGCCTCGATGAGGTCCTTGACGCCCTCGGCGGCGACGATGTTGCCGGCCACGATCGGGACCTGCGGGTCGAGCGCCCGGACGGTGCGGATCGCGGAGATCATCGACTCCTGGTGGCCGTGCGCGGTGTCGATGACGAGCGTGTCCACGCCCGCGTCGAGCAGCTGCTTGGCCTTGCCCGCCACGTCGCCGTTGATGCCGACGGCGGCCGCGATGCGCAGCGCGCCGTTCTTGTCGACGGCCGGGCTGTAGAGGGTCGCGCGCAGCGCGCCCTTGCGGGTGAGGATGCCGGCGAGCTTCCCGTCCTTGTCGACGGCCGGGGCGTAGCGCCGGTTGGCGGCGTCGAGGGTGGTGAAGGCCTCGCGGGGCTCGATGTCGGCGTCGAGCAGCAGCAGGTCCTTGGACATGACCTCGGACAGCTGGGTGAAGCGGTCCACGCCGGACAGGTCGGCGTCGGTGACGACGCCGATCGGGCGGCGGTCCTCGTCGACGACCACACCGGCGTCGTGGGCCCGCTTGGGCAGCAGGGCCAGCGCGTCGGCGACGGTCTGGTGCGGCTCCAGGACGATCGGGGTGTCGAGGACGAGGTGGCGGGACTTGACCCAGCCGATGACGTCGGTGACGACCTCGATCGGGATGTCCTGCGGGATGACGACCAGGCCGCCACGGCGGGCGACGGTCTCGGCCATGCGGCGGCCGGCGATGGCGGTCATGTTGGCCACGACCAGCGGGATCGTCGTGCCGGTGCCGTCGGGGGCGGAGAGGTCCACGGCCTGGCGGGAACCCACGGCCGAGCGGCTCGGCACCATGAACACATCGTCGTACGTGAGGTCGTACGGCGGCTTGACGTCATTGAGGAAACGCACGTGCTGACATCCCAGTCGTTCGGATCGGCCCCTAGGCATTTCAGCCAGGGGAAAAAGCACGTAGTTCATTCTCCCACGCCGGGTGGCGCGGGCGGTGCGGGCGAATCGTCCGAGGCTTGCGCGGGGGCGCTTGGCAGATCCTCCAAGTGGGTGGGGTCGCCACCCAGGGACAGCAGGACCGCGAGGCCGGCCGAGCTGGCGCGGGCCGCCGCCGAGAACACCTCCTGGGCGATGGACCACTCGTCCGGTTCGGCCTCGGCATAAGCCTGCCAGTGCGTGACCACGATGGCCATGGGTCTGCGCATGTCGGCGAGGGAATCCGCGAGGGCGTCCCAGTTGCGCCCGAACCAGACGGGCAGCGGGAGGGTGCGCACGCAGCGGTTCATGAAGGCCGTCTTGTCGGTGACCCCGTGCAGGTCGAGGACGACGGCGTCATCGATCCTCATCCGCGACCACCTCCCGGAAGCTCTGGTAGTGGTCGTCCGTGTAGTACGTCTCCCCCTGCCGGCCGGTGACGATGCGCCGGGCGCCGCGATCGCGTTCGCCGGGGGTCGGCACGGTGTACTCGTGGTAGTAGCCGCGCGGGTGCCGGGGCAGGACGCGCTCGAAGTTGGAGAAGACGGCGCCGTCCTTGGCGTACGGGAAGGGGCCGCCCTTCCTGATGAGGGCGAGGGTCCGGCGGGCCTCGGGCGGCAGCTCGGCCTCGCGGACGGTGGGCAGGCCGGACGAGGGGGCGAGGCTCGCCGGGGCCGTGCCGGTGGGCGTACGGGCCGGGGACGTGGCCGTACGGGCCGCCGTCGCCGTGGCCGTACGGTCGCCGGGAGCGCCGTCGGAGCCGCCGGCACAGCCCGCGAGGGCCGTGAGGCCGGCGAGGAGCAGCACGAGACCGGCCAGCAGGGCGAGCCCGGACCGGGCACAACGCTGGGTCATGCCCCGATGCTGCCACCGCCCCGCCCGGCAGGCGGGCGGGGCGCGCCCGGGGGCACGGCGGTCAGAGGCCGTCGGGGTCCGCGCGGTCGAGGGCCGGGCGCGGGCCGGGGCTGAACTCGGTGAGCAGGTAGTCGGCGGCCGAGCGGTCGGTCACCAGGCTGGTGACCAGGCCGGAGCGGAGCACCGCGCCGATCGCCGCCGCCTTGCGCTGGCCGCCGGCGATGGCGACCACCTCGGGGATCCGGCGCAGCCGGTCCGCCTCGACGGTGATGCAGCGCTCGCCGAGGTCCCGGCCGACCCGGCGGCCCTCGGCGTCGAAGAGGTGCGCGGACATCTCGGCGGCGACGCCGAGCGAGGCGTAGTGGGCGCGCTCGGCGTCGGACAGCATGTCGTGGACGGTGGAGATGCCCGGCTCCCAGGAGCCGATGGACACGCAGGCGACGGTGACCTTGTCGAAGTACTCGAAGGCGCGGGCGATGCCGGTCTGGCTGCGCAGCGCGTTGGCGGTCGCCGCGTCGGGCAGCAGCATCGGCGCGTAGATGGGGTGCGCCTCGCCGCCGGAGACCTGGGCGGCCCGGCGGACCGCCTCGACCGAGCCGCGCTCGGCCGTGCCCGCGTCGTAGACGCCGGTGAGCTGGACGACGGTGCAGGGCGGCAGCCGGTCGAGGGCGGCGGCCATGTGGATGGTGGAGCGGCCCCAGGCCAGGCCCAGGACGTCGCCCTCGGTGACCAGCTCGCCGAGCAGGTCGGCCGCGACCTCGCCGAGGTTCTCCGGGTCGGGCGACTCGTCCTCGCCCTCGGCCGGGGACTCGACGACGACCGCGTGGCGCAGCCCGTAGCGGGCGCGCAGCGCGTCGGAGCGCTCGGCGTCCAGCTCGGCCGGCACGCGGATCTCGATGCGCACGAGGTCGCGCTCCAGGGCGGTCTCCAGGACCCGGGCCACCTTGAAGCGGCTGACGCCGAACTCCTCGGCGATCTGGATCTTGGACTTGCCCTCGAGGTAGAAGCGGCGGGCCATGGCCGCCGCCTGCACGAGCTCCGCGGGGCCCATCCGCAGGGCTGACCGTCCCGCCGACATACCCGCCACCGCGATCTCCTCACTGCTGTTCACGTACGGCTGCTCACTGCCATCCGGGGCGCCGGTTCGGGGCGCCGCCGCGGCTTGTTCGAGGTGCTGCTGTTCACACTCCGGACCCACCGTTCATCCTGTCAGATCCGGCGGGCCCCGAGCGCCGTGTCGGCGGCCCGACGGACCGCGTTCACGTACCGGTGGGTCAGTGGAGGCTCAGTGGCCACACGCCCACGCCGCCGAGGCGGTCGCGGACTCGGCCCTGGCCCGGAGGGAGCGGACGGCCTCGGCCGGATCGGCCGCCCCGTAGACGGCGGAGCCGGCCACGAAGACGTCGGCGCCGGCCTCGGCGCACCGCTCGATGGTGGACTCGGAGACGCCGCCGTCGACCTGGAGCCAGAGCTCCAGTCCGTGCTTGGAGATCAGCTCACGGGTGCGGCGGATCTTCGGCAGCATGATGTCGAGGAAGGCCTGCCCGCCGAAGCCGGGCTCGACGGTCATGATCAGGAGCATGTCGAGCTCGGGCAGCAGGTCCTCGAACGGCTCGATCGGGGTGGCCGGCTTGAGCGCCATGGAGGCCCGGGCGCCCTTGGCCCGGATCTCCCGGGCGAGCCGCACCGGGGCGGCCGCCGCCTCCACGTGGAAGGTGACGGAGCCGGCGCCGGCCTCGACGTACTGCGGCGCCCAGCGGTCCGGGTCCTCGATCATCAGGTGGCAGTCGAGCGGGGTGTCCGTGGCCCGGCTCAGCGACTCGACGATCGGGACGCCCAGCGTCAGGTTGGGCACGAAGTGGTTGTCCATCACGTCGACGTGCAGCCAGTCGGCCCCCTCGACCGCCTTCGCCTCATCGGCGAGCCGGGCGAAGTCCGCGGACAGGATGCTGGGATTGATCTGCGCCATGTGCCAAGCCTGCCATGTTCTTGAGGACTTCTTTGCCGCGAGGCGGTGCGGATTGTGCGGGGGTCGCCCCGGGCCGGGGACGTAATGGTACAGACCAGGAGGTTCCGGCGGGCCGGGCTCAGGCCGTGCGGCGGATCAGCGCCAGGTACATCGCGTCCGTGCCGTGCAGATGCGGCCACAGCTGGACGTCGGGGCCGTCGCCCAGGTCGGGGACGCCGGGCAGGAGCGGGCGGGCGTCGACGAGTTCGGCGCCGGGCGTCTTCTTCAGGACGTCGTCCACGACCACCCGGGTCTCGGCCAGGTGCGGGGAGCAGGTCGCGTAGCCGACCACGCCGCCGATCCGGACCGCGCGCAGCGCCTCGGCGAGCAGTCCGCGCTGGAGCGGGGCGAAGCCGTCGAGGTCGCCGGGGCGGCGGCGCCAGCGGGCCTCCGGGCGGCGGCGCAGCGCGCCGAGCCCGGAGCAGGGCACGTCCATCAGGACCCGGTCGAAGCTGCCCTCGCGCCACGGCGGGCGGGTGCCGTCGGCGGCGATGACCTGGTACGGGCCGGGGTTGCCGGCCAGCGCGCGGCCGACGAGCCGGGCGCGGTGCGGCTGCTTCTCGGAGGCCAGCAGCGCGGCGCCGCGCTCGGCGGCCAGCGCGCCGAGCAGGGCCGCCTTGCCCCCGGGGCCGGCGCAGCCGTCGAGCCAGCGGGTGTCGGGTCCGTCGAGCGGGGCGTTGGCCAGGGCGAGGGCGACGAGCTGGCTGCCCTCGTCCTGGACGCCGGCGCGGCCCTGCCGGACGGCCTCCAGGGTGCCGGGGTCGCCGCCCTCCGCCATCCGCAGGGCGTACGGGGACCAGCGGCCCGGCTCGGTCTCGGCGGCCTCGGCCAGCTCGGCGGTGGTGGCCCGGCCGGGCCGGGCGACCAGGGTGACCTCGGGCCGCTCGTTGTCGGCCCGGAGCAGCTCCTCGATGCCGGCCCGGCCCCCGCCGAGCGCGTCCCAGAGCGCGGAGACCACCCAGCGCGGGTGCGAGTGGACGACCGCGAGGTGGTCCTCGGCGTCGTCCTCGTAGGGCGGCGCGACCCGGGCCACCCAGGTGTCGAAGTCGTCCTGGGCGATCTTGCGCAGCACGGCGTTGACGAACTTGGCCCGTCCGTCGCCCAGCACCACCCGGGCCAGCTCGACGGTGGCGGACACGGCGGCGTGGCTGGGGATCCGGGTGCCGAGCAGCTGGTGGGCGCCGAGCGCGAGGACGTCGAGCACCGGCGGGTCGACCTCGCGCAGCGGCCGGTCCACGCAGGCCGCGATGATCGCGTCGTACGTGCCCTGCCGGCGCAGCGTCCCGTACACCAGCTCGGTGGCCAGCGCCGCGTCCCGCCCGTCGAAGCCCTCGTGCTTCTCGCGCGCCTTCTTCAGGAGCGGCGGCAGCACCAGGTTCGCGTAGGCGTCCCGCTCGTCCACCGCCCGCAGCACCTCGAAGGCCAGGATCCGGACCGGGTCCTTCTTGGGCCGCCGGTGCGGGCGGGGGGCCTTGGGGGACGTGGGGGTGCGACGACGTGCCTGCTCGCTCAAAGGTGCTCCGCGTGACGAAAGGAAGAGGCCGAACCTCCCCAGCCTACGTCCGCGGGCCCCCACCGGGGAAAACGGGCCGGGCCCCGACCGGGGCCCGGCGCCTGCCGGGTGCCGGTCAGACGCCGACCCGCTCCCCCGGCGCGATGCGCACGCCGCGGGCCCAGTCCGCGCCCTTCATCGGCTTCTTGCCCTGCGGCTGGACCCACAGCAGCTCCACCGCGTGGGAGCCGGTGCCGACGTGGACGTTGTTCTTGCCGGCCGCGAGCTCGCCCGGCGCGAGGTCGGTGCGGTCGGGGACCAGGGCGGCCTGGACGATCTTCAGGCGCTCGCCGCGGAAGAGGGTCCAGGCGCCGGGCGCCGGGGTGCAGCCGCGGACCACGCGGTCGACCCGCAGCGCCGGGGCGGCGAAGTCGACGCGGGCGTCCTCCACCTGGATCTTCGGGGCGAGCGTGATGCCCTCGGCGGGCTGCGGCACCGCCTTGAGGGTGCCGTCCTCGATGCCGTCCATGGTCGCGGCGAGCAGCCCGGCACCCGCGAAGGCCAGCCGGGTCAGCAGGTCGCCGCTGGTGTCGGTGGGCCGCACCTCCTCCGTGACGACCCCGTACACCGGGCCGGAGTCCAGGCCCTCCTCGATCTGGAAGGTGGACGCGCCGGTCACCTGGTCGCCGGCCATGATCGCGTGCTGCACGGGCGCGGCCCCGCGCCAGGCGGGCAACAGCGAGAAGTGCAGGTTGACCCAGCCGTGCGCGGGGACGTCGAGCGCCACGCGCGGCAGCAGCGCGCCGTAGGCCACGACGGGGCAGCAGTCGGGCGCGATCTCGCGCAGGCGCGCGAGGAACGCCTCGTCCCGCGGCCGCTCCGGCTTCAGCACCTCGATCCCGGCCTCCTCCGCGCGCTCGGCGACGGGGCTCGCGACCAGCCGCCGGCCGCGCCCGGCGGGCGCGTCGGGCCGGGTGACGACGGCGGCCACCTCGTGCCGCCCGGAGGCGAGCAGGGCGTCCAGGGCGGGTACGGCGACCTCGGGGGTGCCGGCGAAGACCAGCTTCACGCGGGAGAACCTCGCATCTCGGGGCGGTGACGGGCAGCGCACCAGTCTATGCGCCGTCAGGACCCCGGGCTTGCGGGGTGCGGGCCGGGCGCGGGGGCCGGGGGCGTGCGCGGGGGTGAGCGCCCTGCGCATATGCGGATACGCCCCCGCAGCGTGACCCAACCCCAAGTGGCGCGTTGGTCAAGAGAGATTGACCGAATCGGGTCGCCCCTCCCCCCAGCGACCCGCTCCCCTTTCACGCCGGTTCGAGAGGCTCATCCATGGCCGACCACGCAACCCACGACGCCCAGGCCCGGGCAAGTCTGCACCTGCTCGTGCGGGACATCGAGCGGGTCCGGCGGCAGGTGGACGCACTGCGCACGCTCACGGCCCAGCTGGGCAATGTCTACCGCCCGCGCCGCACCGCCCCTTCGACGGGCTTCGTCGTCTACGGACGCGCCCCCGCCCCCACCGTCCGCCTCGCCCAGGAGCTCCGGGACAGCGTCGAGACCCTGGTGACCGCCGCGGTGGACTTCGACCGTTCGCTCGGCTTCTCGTGGGACGCGGTGGGCTCCGCGCTCGGCGTCACCAAGCAGGCCGTCCACCGCCGTTACGGCTCCCGCCGCACCCCGCAGCCCGCCGGCACCCTGGAGCAGGAGCGGACGGCGGAGCCGGGCACCACCCGCACGATGCCCGTGGTGCCGCCCGCCCGCAGCATGCCGCCGCAGCCGACCTCCGGCAGCCAGGCGCTCCGCGAGGAGCCGCGCCCGCCGGTCTTCCCAGCCCCGCGCAACGGCTGACGCACCGCCGCGTCCGCCTCCGAAAGGGCCGCCCGCCGTGCCGCGGGCGGCCCTTCGCGCGCTCCCGCACCGGGGCACGCTCAGCCGATGTCCGGCGGGTCCACGCGCACCCGCACCGGCTCCCCGCCGCCGCGCGCGAGGCGGGCCGCCCGGGCCCGCTTCAGGGCGGTGGCGAGCGCCGCGCCGCTGCCGGGCGGGACACGGATCAGGGCGCGGTCCCACTGCTCGCCCGGCGGGGTGTCGCCGGGCCGGCGCGGACCGCCGGGCCGGGTCACCGGCAGCGGCACGGGGCCGAGCACCTCGGCGTCGGGCGGCAGTTCGGCGGCCTGCAGGAAGGCGCCGAGCGCGTCCGGCGGGCCGGACACCGCGGCCATCCGGGAGACCGGCGGGAAGCCCAGCTCGGCCCGCTCGGCCAGCTCGCGCTGGGCGTGCCCGACCGGGTCCCAGCGGACCAGGGCCTGCACCGGCCGCAGGGTGGGCTCGGCGACGACCACCACCGTGCCGCCCTCGGCCTGGCCGCGCACCAGCGAGGCCGCGTCGATCCAGCGGCGCAGCGCCTCCTCGCCGGCCCGCAGGTCGGGGCGGCCGAGCATGGCCCAGCCGTCCAGGAGCAGCGCGGCCGCGTAGCCGCCGTCGGCGACCGGCTCGGCGCCGGGGGTGGAGACGACGAGCGCGGGCCGGTCGGGCACCCGGTCCAGGACGTGGTCGCGGCCCGAGGTGCGCACGGGCACGGCGGGGAAGGCGCGGCCGAGTTCCTCGGCGGTGCGCCGGGCGCCGACGACCTGCGCGCGCAGCCGGTTCGAGCCGCAGGCCACGCAGTGCCAGTCGGGGGCGCCGCGCCCGCACCAGGCGCAGTGCAGTTCCTGCTGCTCGGGCGCCTCCAGGGGGCCGGAGCAGTGCCGGCAGCGGGCGGGGGTGCGGCAGCGCTGGCAGGCGAGCCGGGGGACGTAGCCGCGGCGGGGCACCTGGACGAGGACCGGGCCGCTCTTGAGCGCCTCCCGTACGGTCTGCCAGGCCAGGGACGGCAGCCGGGCGGCCCGGGCGGCCTCGTCGCGGGCGAGCTGCTCGTCGCCCACGGTCCGTACGAGCGGGGCGGCCGCCCGCAGGTGCTCGCGGCCCGGCAGCAGCGGCCGGGCCCAGCCGGACTCGACGAGCTGGGCGGCCTCGACGGTGCAGCTGACGGAGCCGAGCAGGAAGGCGCAGCGGTCGTGCGCGGCACGCAGCAGCAGGACGTCGCGGGCGTGCGGCTGGGGGGCGTGCGGCTCGCTGTGGCTGGTGTCGCCGTCGTCCCAGATGACGGCGAGTCCGAGGTCGCGGACCGGGGCGAACATCGCGGCCCGGGTGCCGACGACGGCGCGGACGGCGCCCCGGCGCACGGCGAGCCACTGCGCGTAGCGCTTCTCGGGGCCGGCCTCGGCGGTGAGCAGGGCGTGCCGGCCCTCGCCGAGCAGCGCGGTGAGGGCGGCGTCGAGGCGGCCGGCGGCCCGGCCGTCGGGCACCACGACGAGGGCGCCGCGCCCGGAGGCGAGGGTGGCGGCGACGGCACGGGCGATCTCCTCGGCCCAGTGCGGTCCGGGCAGCGCGTTCCACACGGCTCGGGGAGCGCCGCCGCGGGCCAGCGACTCCAGGAAGGCGGGCCCCTGCTCGTACCGGCTCCAGGTGCCCGGTTCCGGCGCGCGGGGCGGTGGCAGCGGCTCCGGCGAGGGCCGCTTCTCGGCGGTGGCGTTGCGCGGCGGGACGGCGAGCTGGAGCACGTCGGCGAGGCTGCCCGCGTACCGGTCGGCGACGGCCCGGGCCAGTCCGAGCAGCTCGGGGCCGAGCACCGGCTCGGGCGAGACGACGTCGGCGAGCGCGGCCAGCGGTCCCGAGTAGTCCGACTCGGCCCGGCGCTCGACGAGGAAGCCGTCGATGAGCCGGCCGCCCTCGCGCCGCCCGCCGCGCACCTGGTGGGCCCCGGCGCCGAAGCGCACCCGGACCCGCACTCCTGGCCGGGCGGCCTCGTCGAGCTCCTCGGGCACGGCGTAGTCGAAGAACTGGTCGAGGTGCAGCACGCCCTTGTTGACCACGACCCGTGCGACGGGCAGCTCCTTGGCGAGCGCGGCCCCGCGCCAGGTCCGCGGCTTCGCCCGGGGCACCTTGGCCTTGCGCACCGTCTCGCGGATGAGCGCGAGCTGCTCGGGCTCCTCGGGCCCGGGCCGCCCCCCGGAGTTCTCGTTCTCGCTGCTCACAGCCCCATACCTACCAGACGCCACCGACAGCGGCTCCGGCACGCCGAAGGCCCGGCACCCCAAGGGGTGCCGGGCCTTCGGGCGGCTCCTGGTGCTTACAGGCCCGCGGCGGCCTTGAGGGCGTCCACGCGGTCGGTGCGCTCCCAGGTGAAGTCCGGCAGCTCGCGGCCGAAGTGGCCGTAGGCGGCGGTCTGGGAGTAGATCGGGCGGAGCAGGTCGAGGTCGCGGATGATCGCGGCCGGGCGGAGGTCGAAGACCTCGGCGATGGCGGTCTCGATCTTCTCGGTGTCGACGGTGTTGGTGCCGAAGGTCTCGACGAAGAGGCCGACGGGCTCCGCCTTGCCGATCGCGTACGCGACCTGGACCTCGCAGCGGGAGGCGAGGCCCGCGGCGACCACGTTCTTGGCGACCCAGCGCATGGCGTAGGCGGCCGAGCGGTCGACCTTCGACGGGTCCTTGCCGGAGAAGGCGCCGCCGCCGTGCCGGGCCATGCCGCCGTAGGTGTCGATGATGATCTTGCGGCCGGTGAGGCCGGCGTCGCCCATCGGGCCGCCGATCTCGAAGCGCCCGGTCGGGTTGACCAGCAGGCGGTAGCCGTCGGTGTCGAGCTTGATGCCGTCCTCGACGAGCTGCTTGAGCACGTGCTCGACGACGAACTCGCGGATGTCGGGCGCGAGCAGCGACTCCAGGTCGATGTCGGAGGCGTGCTGCGAGGAGACGACCACGGTGTCGAGGCGGACGGCCTTGTCGCCGTCGTACTCGATGGTGACCTGGGTCTTGCCGTCGGGGCGCAGGTACGGGATGGTGCCGTTCTTGCGGACCTCGGTCAGCCGGCGGGAGAGCCGGTGCGCGATGTGGATCGGGAGCGGCATGAGCTCCGGGGTCTCGTCCGAGGCGTAGCCGAACATCAGGCCCTGGTCGCCGGCGCCCTGCTTGTCCAGCTCGTCCTCGTCGCCCTCGACGCGCTTCTCGTACGCGGTGTCGACACCCTGGGCGATGTCCGGGGACTGCGACCCGATGGACACCGAGACGCCGCAGGAGGCGCCGTCGAAGCCCTTCTTCGAGGAGTCGTACCCGATCTCGAGGATCTTGTTCCGGACGAGGGTCGGGATGTCCGCCCACGCCTTGGTGGTGACCTCACCGGCGACGTGCACGAGGCCGGTGGTGATCAGCGTCTCGACGGCGACGCGGGAGGTGGGGTCCTCCTTGAGCAGCGCGTCGAGGATGGTGTCGCTGATCTGGTCAGCGATCTTGTCGGGGTGCCCCTCGGTGACGGACTCCGAGGTGAACAGACGACGGGACACAACGCTCCCTGGGGTTGCAGCGGCTGCTGGCTATTCGTTGATCGGACCGGCAGGGGGCTGCGCCCCGCGACGTTCCGCGTACATTCTATCGGTCGTGGTCGGACATTGGACCAGGTGTCTCGCCTGCCGAATGCCCTGAGCGAGTGAAACCGGCCTCGTTTCGGCCGGAGGACGCCTCTTGCGAGGACGGGCCGGGTGGTGCAGGGCGACGGATGTCACTCCGCTCCCGGCGGGTCAGGCCGTGGGCCGCAGGCGCGGCAGGACCAGGTCCCAGACGGTCTCGGCGAGGGCCTCCTTCGGCCCGTACGGCACGGGGGTCTCGGCGCCGTCCGCGGCGAGGACCACGGCCTCGTTCTCCTCGGAGCCGAAGGTCTTGCGCTCCCCCACCTCGTTGACGACGAGCAGGTCGCAGCCCTTGCGGGCGAGCTTGGCGCGCCCGTTGGCGAGGACGTCGTCCGTCTCGGCGGCGAAGCCCACGACGACCTGGCCCGGCAGGGCACGGTCGGCGGAGAGCTCGGCGAGGATGTCGGGGTTGCGGACCAACTCAACGGTGGGCGCGCCGCCGTCGTCCGTCTTCTTGATCTTCCCGGCGGCGTAGACGGCGGGCCGGAAGTCGGCGACGGCGGCGGCCATGACGACGGCGTCGGCGTCGGCCGCCGCCTTGAGGACGGCCTCGCGCAGCTGGACGGCGGTGCCGACGCGGACCACGTCGACGCCTGCCGGGTCGGGCAGGCCGGTGTTGGCCTCGACCAGGGTGACCCGGGCGCCGCGGGCGGCGGCGGCCTTGGCCAGCGCGTAGCCCTGCTTGCCCGAGGAGCGGTTGCCCAGGTAGCGGACCGGGTCGAGGGGCTCGCGGGTGCCGCCCGCGCTGACCACCACGTGCCGGCCGGCCAGGTCGGGGGCGGTCACCCCGCGCGCCAGCACGCGGCGGCAGACCTCGAAGATCTCGCCGGGGTCGGGCAGCCGGCCCTTGCCGGTGTCGACGCCGGTGAGCCGGCCGACGGCGGGCTCGATCACCACGGCGCCGCGGCGGCGGAGCGTGGCCACGTTCTCCTGCGTCGCCGGGTGCTCCCACATCTCGGTGTGCATGGCCGGGGCGAAGACCACCGGACAGCGGGCCGTGAGCAGGGTGTTGGTGAGCAGGTCGTCGGCGAGGCCGTGGGCGGCCTTGGCCAGCAGGTCGGCGGTGGCCGGGGCGACCACGACGAGGTCGGCGCCCTGCCCGATGCGCACGTGCGGCACCTCGTGGACCGTCTCCCAGACCTCGGTGGAGACCGGGTTGCCGGAGAGCGCGGACCAGGTGGCGGCGCCGACGAAGTGCAGCGCGGAGTCGGTCGGGACCACGCGGACGTCGTGGCCGGACTCGCTGAGCCGGCGCAGCAGCTCGCAGGCCTTGTACGCGGCGATGCCGCCGCTCACGCCCAGCACGACCTTCGGCTTCGGCGCCGGCTTCGTCGTCTCCACTGTCACTCCCCGCGCTCGGATGCGTACCCCTCCATGAGACACCACGGGCCCGGCGGATGTTCCGCCGGGCCCGTGGTGACAAGCGTTACAAGAGCGGTGCTTACTGGGCCGGGCCCTCGATGGCCTCGGAGGTCAGCAGACCCGCGTTGATCTCGCGCAGCGCGATCGACAGCGGCTTCTCGTGGACGTGGGTGTCGACGAGCGGACCGACGTACTCGAGCAGGCCCTCGCCCAGCTGCGAGTAGTACGCGTTGATCTGGCGCGCGCGCTTGGCGGCGTAGATCACGAGGCTGTACTTGGAGTCCGTCGCCTCGAGCAGCTCGTCGATCGGCGGGTTGATGATGCCCTCGGGCGCGGTGATGGAAGAGGACACGCTCTACCTTCCGAAGATGGATATCCGGTCACGGATCATGACGGATAAAAGATCAGACAACGTGCATCAACGTTAGCAGCTCGCGCGCGACGTCCTCGACCGAGGTGTTGACGAGCGTGGTGTCGAACTCCGATTCGGCCGCCAGCTCGATCTTCGCGGCCTCCAGGCGCCGCTCGATGACCTCGGGCGACTCGGTGCCGCGGCCCGTGAGCCGGCGGACCAGCTCCTCCCAGCTCGGCGGGGCCAGGAAGACCAGCTGCGCCTCGGGCATCGACTCCTTGACCTGGCGGGCACCCTGGAGGTCGATCTCCAGGAGCACCGGCTCGCCGGCCTCCAGGCGGTCCAGGACCGCGCGCCGGGGGGTGCCGTAGCGGTTGCCCGCGAACTCGGCCCACTCCAGGAGCTCACCGTTGGCGACCAGCTTGTCGAACTCGTCGTCGGTGACGAAGAAGTACTGGACGCCGTGCTGCTCGCCCGGCCGGGGCTTCCGTGTCGTGGCCGACACCGAGAGCCAGACCTCGGGGTGGACCTTGCGCATATGAGCGACGACCGTGCTCTTGCCGACCCCGGAGGGGCCGGAGAGCACGGTCAGTCGCGGACGTACCTCTGCTGCCATGCAGCGATTATTCCAGCTTCGCCGGGGTGCCCGGGACGTCCGGGCCCCGGGCCGGCGCCCGTCAGGCGCCGGTGCTGCCGAACTCGCGCTCCAGGGAGGCGATCTGGTTGGAACCGAGGCCGCGGACCCGGCGGCTCTCGGAGATGCCCAGCCGCTCCATGATCTGCTTGGCGCGGACCTTGCCCACGCCCGGGAGGGACTCGAGCAGCGCGGAGACCTTCATCTTGCCGATGACGTCGTTCTCCTGGCCCTGCTTGATGACCTCGTGGAGGGAGGCGCCGGAGTGCTTGAGTCGATTCTTGACCTCGGCCCGCTCCCGGCGAGCCGCGGCGGCCTTTTCGAGCGCGGCTGCGCGCTGTTCAGGGGTAAGGGGCGGAAGAGCCACGCCTACGTCACCTCGGATGTCGAACTGTCGGATACGGACCGGTGGGAAAACGGCCCGCCCCGCGCGAGCGGGGCACGCCACACCAGTGGAGCAACGCCCGACGTGGAGTACGCCGAACGCCGACTCTGCCCCGGAGACTAGCGGCCGAGGGCTCCGGAGTCAGCGAGAACAGACGAAAAGTCCTGGTCAGCATCGGCCGACCAGGACATTTCCGGCATAACGACGTGGTTTTGGGTCAAGTTTTGTCAAGGAGTGAGACGGCGAGGACACGCCGCCCGACCTGCGGATTGACCGGAAGCCGGGGAAAACCGTCCCCGGGGTGCCTCAGGAGCCGACGGCCTCGCCGATCTCGTTCGCGTAACGTTCCGCGGCCGAGCGCAGCGCGACGGCGTCCGGACCGGCCTTGAGGACCCCGCGGCTCACGTTCGGGACGACGTTGCGGACAACCGCGCCGAAGACCTTCGGCAGGTCCGCCGGGCTCGCGCCCTGGGCGCCGATGCCGGGGGCGAGCAGCGGGCCGTTGATGTCCAGGTCGAAGGAGGACAGGTCGCCGAGCGTGGCGCCGACCACCGCGCCGAAGGAGCCCATCGGGGTCTCCCCCGCGTTCTCCTCGGCCAGGTGGGCCAGCATCGTCGCGCCGACGGACCGCCCGTCCTCGCGCACCGCCCGCTGGACCTCGCCCCCCTCCGGGTTCGAGGTGAGCGCGAGCACGAAGAGGCCGGCGCCGGACTCCCGGGCCAGCTCGACCGCGGGCGCGAGCGAGCCGTAGCCGAGGTACGGGGAGACGGTGAGCGCGTCGGAGAAGAGCGGGGAGTCCTTGCGCAGGAAGGCCTCCGCGTAGGCGCCCATGGTGGAGCCGATGTCGCCGCGCTTGGCGTCCATCACGACCAGGCCGCCGGCCGCGCGCAGATCGGCGGTGGCCCGCTCCAGGACGGCCACGCCGCGCGAGCCGAAGCGCTCGAAGAAGGCCGCCTGCGGCTTGAAGACGGCCACGGTGTCGGCGAGCGCCTCCACCACGGTGAAGGTGAAGCGCTCCAGGCCCGCGACGTCGTCGGCGAGGCCCCAGGAGGCGAGCAGGGAGGCGTGCGGGTCGATGCCCACGCACAGCGGTCCGCGCTCGTCCATGGCGGAACGCAGACGGGTGCCGAAGGAGAGGGTCACGGGGCGGCCTTTCCGGTCGTGGAGCGGTGGTCGGCGCCGACGGCCTCGGCGAGGGTGGCGTACGGGGAGGCCGCGAGGCGCGCGGCGAGGCCCTTGTGGATCGCGCGGGCGTAGAAGGGGCCCTCGTAGATGAAGGCGCTGTAGCCCTGCACGAGGGTGGCGCCGGCGAGGATCCGCTGCCAGGCGTCCTCGGCGTTCTCGACGCCGCCGACGCCCACCAGGACGATCCGGTCGCCCACGCGCGCGTACAGCCGGCGCAGCACCTCCAGGGATCGCTGCTTGACCGGGGCGCCGGACAGTCCGCCGGTCTCCTTGATCAGCGCGGGGTCGGAGGTCAGGCCGAGGCCCTCGCGGGCGATGGTGGTGTTGGTGGCGATGATGCCGTCGAGGCCGAGTTCCAGGGCCAGGTCGGCGACGGCGTCCACGTCCTCGTCGGCGAGGTCGGGGGCGATCTTCACCAGGAGCGGCACCCGGCGGGTGGTGACCGTGCGGTCGGCGGCCTCGCGGACGGCGGTCAGCAGCGGGCGCAGCGACTCGGTGGCCTGCAGGTTGCGCAGGCCGGGGGTGTTGGGCGAGGAGACGTTGACGACGAGGTAGTCGGCGTGGGCGGCGAGCCGCTCGGTGGACTTCACGTAGTCGGCGGCGGCCTCGGCCTCCGGCACGACCTTGGTCTTGCCGATGTTGACGCCGACGACCGTCCGGAACACCGGGGTGCGGGCGGCCAGGCGGGCGGCGACGGCGGCGGAGCCCTCGTTGTTGAAGCCCATGCGGTTGATCAGGGCGCGGTCGGGGACCAGCCGGAAGAGGCGCTTCCTGGGGTTGCCGGGCTGGGCCTCGCCCGTCACGGTGCCGATCTCGACGTGGTCGAAGCCGAGCATGGCCATGCCGTCGATGGCGACCGCGTTCTTGTCGAAGCCGGCGGCGAGGCCGAAGGGGCCGTGCATGCGGAGGCCCAGCGCCTCGACGCGCAGCGACTTGTGGCGGGGGGCGAGAACGGCGGCGATGAAGGTCCGCAGGACGGGAACGCGGGCGGCGAGCCGGATCCAGCGGAAGGCGAGGTGGTGGGCCTCCTCGGGATCCATCCGCTTGAAGACCAGGTGGAAGAAGAACTTGTACATGAAGAGTGTCCTCAGCAAGAGGGGGACACCGTTTCCGGTGTCCCCCTGTGGGCTGCTAGTCGCGGGCCGCGATCAGGTGTGCCGCGTGATCCTGGAGCGAGCGGACGCCCACGTCGCCGTGGTTGAGCGCGTCGATGCCCTGGACGGCCGCCGCGAGCGCCTGGACCGTGGTGAGGCACGGGACGCCGCGGGACACCGCCGCCGTACGGATCTCGTAGCCGTCGAGGCGGCCGCCGGTGCCGTACGGGGTGTTGACGATCAGGTCGACCTGACCGTCGTGGATGAGCTGGACGATGGTCTTCTCGCCGCCGGGGCCCTCGCCCTCGCTGAGCTTGCGGACGACGGTGGCGTTGATGCCGTTGCGCTTGAGGACCTCGGCGGTGCCGGAGGTGGCGAGCAGCTCGAAGCCGTGGGCGACGAGCTCGCGGGCCGGGAAGATCATCGAGCGCTTGTCGCGGTTGGCGACGGAGATGAAGGCGCGGCCCTTGGTGGGCAGCGGGCCGTAGGCGCCGGCCTGCGACTTGGCGTAGGCCGTGCCGAAGACCGAGTCGATGCCCATGACCTCGCCGGTGGAGCGCATCTCCGGGCCGAGGACGGTGTCGACGCCGCGGCCGTGGATGTCGCGGAAGCGCGACCACGGCATGACGGCCTCCTTGACCGAGATCGGCGCGTCCAGCGGCAGGGTGCCGCCGTCGCCCTGGGCCGGCAGCAGGCCCTCGGCGCGCAGTTCGGCGATGGTGGCGCCGAGCGAGATGCGGGCGGCGGCCTTCGCGAGCGGCACCGCGGTCGCCTTCGAGGTGAAGGGGACGGTGCGGGAGGCGCGCGGGTTGGCCTCCAGGACGTAGAGGATGTCGCCGGCCATGGCGAACTGGATGTTGATCAGTCCGCGGACGCCGACGCCCTTGGCGATGGCCTCGGTGGACGCGCGCAGCCGCTTGATGTCGAAGCCGCCCAGCGTGATCGGGGGCAGGGCGCAGGCCGAGTCGCCGGAGTGGATGCCGGCCTCCTCGATGTGCTCCATGACGCCGCCGAGGTAGAGCTCGGTGCCGTCGTAGAGCGCGTCGACGTCGATCTCGATGGCGTCGTCGAGGAAGCGGTCGACGAGGACCGGGCGGGTCGGGGAGATCTCGGTGGACTCGGCGATGTACGCCTCCAGGCGCGCCTCGTCGTAGACGATCTCCATGCCGCGGCCGCCGAGCACGTACGAGGGGCGCACGAGCACCGGGTAGCCGATCTCGTCGGCGATGGCCTTGGCACCGGCGAAGGTGGTGGCGGTGCCGTGCTTCGGCGCGGGCAGGCCCGCCTCGGCGAGCACCTGGCCGAAGGCGCCGCGGTCCTCGGCGGCGTGGATGGCCTCCGGGGAGGTGCCGACGACCGGCACGCCGTTGTCCTTGAGCGCCTGGGCGAGGCCCAGCGGGGTCTGGCCGCCGAGCTGGACGACGACGCCGGCGATCGGGCCGGCGAGCGACTCGGCGTGCACGATCTCCAGGACGTCCTCCAGGGTGAGCGGCTCGAAGTAGAGCCGGTCGGAGGTGTCGTAGTCGGTGGAGACGGTCTCCGGGTTGCAGTTGACCATCACGGTCTCGTAGCCGGCGTCGCTGAGCGCGAAGGAGGCGTGGACGCAGGAGTAGTCGAACTCGATGCCCTGGCCGATGCGGTTCGGGCCGGAGCCCAGGATGATCACGGCGGGCTTCTCGCGCGGCGCGACCTCGGTCTCCTCGTCGTACGAGGAGTAGAAGTACGGCGTCTTCGCGGCGAACTCGGCGGCGCAGGTGTCGACCGTCTTGTAGACCGGGCGGACGCCGAGGGCGTGCCGGACCTCGCGGACGACGTCCTCGCGCAGGCCGCGGATCTCGGCGATCTGGGCGTCGGAGAAGCCGTGCCGCTTGGCCTCGGCGAGCAGCTCGGGGTCGAGCTTCTCGGCGGCGGCCAGGTCGTCGGCGATCTCCTTGATGAGGAAGAGCTGGTCGACGAACCAGGGGTCGATCTTGGTGGCCTCGAAGACCTCCTCGGGCGTGGCGCCCGCGCGGATGGCCTGCATGACCGTGTTGATCCGGCCGTCGGTCGGGCGGACCGCGAGCTCCAGCAGCTCGGCCTTGTCGCCGGGCTCGCCGGTGAAGGCGAACTGCGAGCCCTTCTTCTCCAGGGAGCGCAGGGCCTTCTGCAGGGCCTCGGTGAAGTTGCGGCCGATGGCCATGGCCTCGCCGACCGACTTCATGGTGGTGGTCAGCGTGGAGTCGGCGGACGGGAACTTCTCGAAGGCGAAGCGCGGGGCCTTGACGACGACGTAGTCGAGGGTCGGCTCGAAGGAGGCCGGGGTCTGCTCGGTGATGTCGTTCGGGATCTCGTCCAGCGTGTAGCCGACGGCGAGCCGGGCGGCGATCTTGGCGATCGGGAAGCCGGTGGCCTTGGAGGCGAGCGCGGAGGAGCGGGAGACGCGCGGGTTCATCTCGATGACGATGACCCGGCCGTCCTCGGGGTTGACCGCGAACTGGATGTTGCAGCCGCCGGTGTCGACGCCGACCTCGCGGATGACGGCGATGCCGATGTCGCGGAGGATCTGGTACTCGCGGTCGGTGAGGGTCATCGCCGGGGCGACGGTGATCGAGTCGCCGGTGTGGACGCCCATGGGGTCGAAGTTCTCGATGGAGCAGACGACCACGACGTTGTCGTTCTTGTCGCGCATCAGCTCCAGCTCGTACTCCTTCCAGCCGAGGATGGACTCCTCCAGGAGCACCTCGGTGGTCGGGGAGAGCGTGAGGCCCTGGCCGGCGATGCGGCGCAGCTCCTCCTCGTCGTGGGCGAAGCCGGAGCCGGCGCCGCCCATGGTGAAGGAGGGGCGGACGACGACGGGGTAGCCGCCGAGGGTGTCGACGCCCTTGAGGACGTCGTCCATGGAGTGGCAGATGACCGAGCGGGCGGACTCGCCGTGGCCGATCTTCTTGTTGACCTCTTCGACGACCAGCTTGAACTGGTCGCGGTCCTCGCCCTTGTGGATGGCCTCGACGTTGGCGCCGATGAGCTCGACGCCGTACTTCTCGAGGACGCCGTTCTCGTGGAGCGAGATCGCGGTGTTGAGCGCGGTCTGGCCGCCGAGGGTGGGCAGCAGGGCGTCGGGGCGCTCCTTGGCGATGATCTTCTCGACGAACTCGGGGGTGATCGGCTCGACGTAGGTGGCGTCGGCGATCTCCGGGTCGGTCATGATCGTGGCCGGGTTGGAGTTGACCAGGATCACCCGCAGGCCCTCGGACTTGAGGACCCGGCAGGCCTGGGTGCCGGAGTAGTCGAACTCGGCGGCCTGACCGATGACGATCGGGCCGGAACCGATGACCAGGACGGACTGGATGTCGGTGCGCTTAGGCACGCTCGGCCTCCATCAGCGAAACGAAGCGGTCGAAGAGGTACGCGGCGTCGTGCGGGCCCGCGGCCGCCTCGGGGTGGTACTGGACGGAGAAGGCCGGCTGGTCGAGCAGCTGGAGGCCTTCCACGACGTTGTCGTTCAGGCACACGTGGGAGACCTCGGCACGCCCGAAGGGGGTGTCGGAGACCTTGTCGAGGGGCGCGTCGACGGCGAAGCCGTGGTTGTGCGCGGTGACCTCGACCTTGCCCGTGGTGCGGTCCTGGACCGGCTGGTTGATGCCCCGGTGGCCGTACTTCAGCTTGTAGGTGCCGAAGCCGAGCGCGCGGCCGAGGATCTGGTTGCCGAAGCAGATGCCGAAGAGCGGGGTCTTGCGGCGCAGGACCTCCTGCATGACGGCGACGGGGCCGTCGGCGGTGGCCGGGTCGCCCGGGCCGTTGGAGAAGAAGACGCCGTCCGGGTTCACCGCGTAGACGTCCTCGGCGGTGGCGGTGGCGGGCAGCACGTGGACCTCGATGCCGCGCTCGGCCATCCGGTGCGGGGTCATGCCCTTGATGCCGAGGTCGACCGCGGCGACGGTGAACTTCTTCTCGCCGATCGCGGGGACGACGTACGGCTCCTTGGTGGCGACCTCGGCGGAGAGGTCGGCGCCGGTCATCTCGGGCTGCCGGCGGACCTCGGCGAGGAGGCTGCCGTCATCGGGCAGGGCGTTGCCGGAGAAGATGCCGACGCGCATGGCGCCGCGCTCGCGCAGGTGGCGGGTGAGGGCGCGGGTGTCGATGCCCTGGATGCCGACGACGCCCTGGTCGCGGAGCTCCTCGTCGAGGGAGCGGCGGGCGCGCCAGTTGGAGGAGACGCGGGCGGGGTCGCGGACCACGTAGCCGGAGACCCAGATGCGGGCGGACTCGGGGTCCTCGTCGTTGACGCCGGTGTTGCCCACGTGGGGGGCGGTCATCACGACGACCTGGCGGTGGTACGACGGGTCGGTGAGGGTCTCCTGGTAGCCGGTCATGCCGGTGGAGAACACGGCCTCGCCGAAGGTCTCCCCCACGGCCCCGTAGGCGCGGCCGCGGAAGATGCGGCCGTCCTCCAGGACGAGTACGGCGGGAACCTTGGCGGTTCCCCGGGTGGAGGTCGTCATCGTGCGGTGCCTTCCGTCGTGCTTGCGGGGTGGTTCGTGCTCATGGAGTTGATCGCCTCGACCCAGGCGGCGTGCTCGGCCGCGCGGTCGGAGCGGAAGCCGGAGTCGAGCAGGGTGTCGCCGTGCTCCCAGGTGACGACCAGCAGGCCGCCCTCGGTGAGGACCTTTCCGGCGATGCCCTTGTCGAGGCGGGCCTCGCGCAGGGCGGCGGCCGGGATGCGGAAGTCGTTCGCCCCGGGACGCACGACGTCGATTCCGGCGTCCGTCAGGGTGAGCTCGGCGCGGCTGCGGGTGCCGAGGCCGTGGGCGACGATCCGGTCGAGCCACTGTCCTGCGGTGGTGGAGCCGTGGTAGCGGCCCTGGAGGGTCAGCCTCGCCTCCGCGGTGGTCTCCGGCACCTCGGGGAGGGGCGGGAGGCCGGACTGGAGGCTGCGGCGCCAGGACCAGCCCTGGCGCATCAGCCAGTAGACGAAGGCGACGAGGATCAGCAGTCCGACGACCCAGCCGAGCCGTCCGGCCCAGTCGGTGACCTCGGCCGACTTCCGCGCTGCGCCGTCGGCCGACTCGGCCAGTTGAATGAGTGGTGTCACGCCAGCTTCCCGTCGACGAGCGTTGCCCGGCCCCGCAGGAAGGTGTGGGTGACGCGTCCCGGCAGCTCGCGGCCCTCGTAGGGGGTGTTGCGGCTGCGGGAGGCGAAGTCGGCGGGGTCCACGACTCCACGGTATGCCGGATCGACCAGGGTCAGGTTGGCGGGCTCACCTGCCGAGACGGGGCGTCCGTGGCCGTTCGCCCGCCCGATCCGGGCCGGGGCGACGGACATGCGGTCGGCGACGCCGGCCCAGTCGAGCAGGCCGGTCTCGACCATCGTCTGCTGGACGACGGACAGCGCGGTCTCCAGGCCGACCATGCCCATGGCGGCGGCGGCCCACTCGCAGTCCTTGTCCTCGTGCGGGTGCGGGGCGTGGTCGGTGGCCACGATGTCGATGGTGCCGTCGGCGAGGGCCTCGCGCAGGGCCAGCACGTCGCGCTCGGTGCGGAGCGGCGGGTTGACCTTGTAGACCGGGTTGTAGCTGCGGACCATCTCGTCGGTGAGGAGGAGGTGGTGCGGGGTGACCTCGGCGGTGACGTCGATGCCGCGGGACTTGGCCCAGCGGACGATCTCGACGGAGCCGGCGGTGGAGAGGTGGCAGATGTGCACGCGGGAGCCGACGTGCTCGGCGAGGAGCACGTCGCGGGCGATGATCGACTCCTCGGCGACGGCGGGCCAGCCGCCGAGGCCCAGCTCGGCGGAGACGACGCCCTCGTTCATCTGGGCGCCCTCGGTGAGGCGGGGCTCCTGGGCGTGCTGGGCGACGACGCCGCCGAAGGCCTTCACGTACTCCAGGGCGCGGCGCATGATCACGGCGTCGTCGACGCACTTGCCGTCGTCGGAGAAGACGGTGACGCCGGCGGCGGAGTCGTGCATGGCGCCGAGCTCGGCGAGCTTCTTGCCCTCCAGGCCGACGGTGACGGCGCCGATGGGCTGCACGTCGCAGTAGCCGGCCTCCTTGCCGAGCCGGTAGACCTGCTCGACGACGCCGGCGGTGTCGGCGACGGGGAAGGTGTTGGCCATGGCGAAGACGGCCGTGTAGCCGCCGGAGGCGGCGGCGCGGGTGCCGGTGAGGACGGTCTCGGAGTCCTCGCGGCCGGGCTCGCGCAGGTGGGTGTGCAGGTCGACCAGGCCGGGCAGCAGGATCTGCCCCTCGGCCTCGATCACCTGGGCGTCCTCGGCGTCGAGGCCGGTGCCGACGGCCGCGATGACCTCGCCGTCGATCAGGACGTCCCTCGCCTCGCCGCCGAGCACCTTCGCACCGCGGATCAGGATCTTGCTCATGTTCTTAACGCTCCTCGGTACGGGTGGTGGCGGGGGCGGCGGGCTCGGAGCCGCCGAGCAGCAGGTAGAGGACGGCCATCCGGATGGACACGCCGTTGGCGACCTGCTCGACGACCGTGCAGCGGTCGGAGTCGGCGACCTCGGCGGTGATCTCCATGCCGCGGACCATGGGGCCGGGGTGCATGACGACGGCGTGCTCGGGCATCCTCGCCATCCGCTGGCCGTCGAGCCCGTAGCGGCGCGAGTACTCGCGCTCGGTCGGGAAGAAGGCGGCGTTCATCCGCTCGCGCTGCACACGCAGCATCATCACCGCGTCGGACTTCGGCAGCACCTCGTCGAGGTCGTAGGAGACCGCGCAGGGCCAGGTCTCGACGCCGACCGGGACCAGGGTGGGCGGGGCCACCAGGGTGACCTCGGCGCCGAGGGTGTGCAGCAGGTCGACGTTGGAGCGGGCGACCCGGCTGTGCAGGACGTCGCCGACGATGGTGACGCGCTTGCCGGCCAGGTCCTGGCCGAGGCCGGCGTCCCGGCCGACCAGGCGGCGGCGCATGGTGAAGGCGTCGAGCAGGGCCTGGGTGGGGTGCTGGTGGGTGCCGTCGCCGGCGTTGATGACGGGCGCGTCGATCCAGCCGGAGGTGGCCAGGCGGTACGGGGCGCCGGAGGCGCTGTGCCGGATGACGACGGCGTCGACGCCCATCGCCTCCAGGGTCTGGGCGGTGTCCTTGAGGGACTCGCCCTTGGAGACGCTGGAGCCCTTGGCGGCGAAGTTGATGACGTCCGCGGAGAGGCGCTTCTCGGCGGCCTCGAAGGAGATCCGGGTGCGGGTGGAGTCCTCGAAGAAGAGGTTGCAGATCGTGCGGCCGCGCAGGGTCGGCAGCTTCTTGATCGGCCGGTCGGCCACCCGGGCCATCTCCTCGGCGGTGTCGAGGATCAGGACGGCGTCGTCGCGGGTGAGGTCGGCGGCCGAGATGAGGTGACGCATCATCGGGGTTTCGCTCCGTGGTGGGAGGGTGAGGGCATGCGGGCGCGCAGGGCTGTGCCCCGGACCCGTCGGGGGTGCCGGTCCGGTGGGCCGTGCCTAGGAGGAGGCGGGCTTGCCGCCGAGCAGCACGGTGTCGCGCCCGTCCTCCTCGGCGAGCAGGACCTTGACCGTCTCCCGCAGCGACGTGGGGAGGTTCTTGCCGACGTAGTCGGCGCGGATGGGCAGCTCGCGGTGGCCGCGGTCGACGAGGACGGCGAGCTGGACGGCGCGGGGGCGGCCGATGTCGCCGAGGGCGTCGAGGGCGGCGCGGATGGTGCGGCCGGAGAACAGGACGTCGTCGACGAGGACGACGAGGCGGCCGTCGATGCCGTCACCGGGGATCTCGGTGCGGCCGATGGCGCGGGCGGGCTTCAGGCGCAGGTCGTCCCTGTACATGGTGATGTCGAGGGAGCCGACCGGGATCTTGCCGCCGGTGATGGACTCGAGCTTCTCGGCCAGCCGGGCGGCGAGGAACACGCCACGGGTGGGGATGCCGAGGAGGACCACGTCGTCGGCGCCCTTGGCGCGTTCGACGATCTCGTGGGCGATGCGGGTCAGGACCCGGGCGATGTCGGGGGCCTCCAGAACGGGCCGCGCCGTCTCGCTGTACTGCTGCTGAGCGTCCATGTGGAAACGGACCTCCTTCTCCGCCTCACGGGACGGACCTTAAAGGACGTCGGAATTGCGCCATCCACCCTACCAGGGGCTGACGGGCCGCCCGCGCACCCCCCGTCCGCCGCTCCGGGCGCCGTCCCCCGGGAGGGGGCGGTATGGACCATTCGGCTTGACGGGAGAGTGTCACGCTGCGTAACCTCACAGTGAGTTACCAGCCGCGCGGCGCAGCCGCAACGTCGTCTCAGCGTCCGGGAGCGTTATGTCCAGCGAATACGCAAAGCAGCTCGGGGCCAAACTCCGTGCGATCCGCACCCAGCAGGGCCTTTCCCTCCACGGGGTGGAGGAGAAGTCCCAGGGCCGCTGGAAGGCGGTCGTGGTCGGTTCGTACGAGCGCGGCGACCGCGCCGTGACGGTGCAGCGCCTGGCCGAGCTGGCGGACTTCTACGGCGTGCCGGTGCAGGAGCTGCTGCCGGGCACGACCCCCGGCGGTGCCGCCGAGCCGCCGCCGAAGCTGGTCCTGGACCTGGAGCGCCTGGCCCACGTCCCCGCGGAGAAGGCCGGCCCGCTCCAGCGCTACGCGGCGACGATCCAGTCGCAGCGCGGCGACTACAACGGCAAGGTGCTGTCGATCCGCCAGGACGACCTGCGCACCCTGGCCGTGATCTACGACCAGTCCCCCTCGGTCCTCACCGAGCAGCTGATCAGCTGGGGCGTCCTGGACGCGGACGCGCGCCGCGCCGTCGCCCACGAGGACCAGGGCTGACCTGCCGGAACGCCCACCGCAGAAACGTGCCGCCGGGGCCCCGGGAGTCGATCCGACTCCCGGGGCCCCGGCGCTTGCCTCACCCGTTCGGCGCAACGCCCCGGGACGGGAACGCCGAAGGGGCCCGCAGCACCTCGGTGCTGCGGGCCCCTTTCGACTGTCTGTGGGGTGGGGACGTGCTAGACGTCCGCGTCCCGGCGCAGGCGCGGCTTGAGGTCCTTGAAGCGCGCGAGCAGGCCGTTGACGAAGGTCGGCGACTCGTCCGTGGAGAACTCCTTGGCGAGGTTCACCGCCTCGTCGATGGCCACCGCGTCCGGGGTGCCGTCCTCCCAGATCAGCTCGTACGCGGCGAGGCGCACGATGTTCCGGTCGGCGACGGGCATCCGGTCGAGGTCCCAGTCCACCGCGTAGGTCGCGATGAGCTCGTCGATCCGGGCCACGTGCTTCGCGTAGCCCTCCACCAGCTGCATGGTGAACTCGTTGACCGGCGGCTGGCGGTCGTCGGCCCGGTGGAGCCGGACCTGGTCCGCGAGGACCGCCTGCACCGAGGCACCGCGCTGGTCGGCCTCGAACAGGATCTGGAAGGCCCGCCTGCGGGCCTTGCTCCGGGCAGCCACGGTTAGCTGTTCACCCGGCCGAGGTAGTCGCTGGTGCGGGTGTCGACCTTGATCTTCTCACCGGTGGTGATGAAGAGCGGGACCTGGATCTGGTGGCCGGTCTCCAGGGTGGCGGGCTTGGTGCCACCGGTGGAGCGGTCGCCCTGGACGCCCGGCTCGGTCTCGGCGATGGTCAGCTCGACGGCGGCCGGCAGCTCGACGTAGAGCACCTGGCCCTCGTTCTGCGCGACGAGCGCGGTGAAGCCCTCGACGAGGAAGTTGGCGGCGTCGCCGACGACCTTGCGGTCGATGTGCAGCTGGTCGTACGTGTCCAGGTCCATGAAGACGAAGTAGTCGCCGTCCATGTAGGAGAACTGCATGTCGCGCTTGTCGACGTTCGCGGTCTCCACCTTCACACCGGCGTTGAAGGTCTTGTCGACGACCTTGCCGGACAGCACGTTCTTGAGCTTGGTGCGCACGAAGGCCGGGCCCTTGCCGGGCTTGACGTGCTGGAACTCGACGACGGACCAGAGCTGGCCGCCTTCGAGCTTGAGCACCATGCCGTTCTTGAGGTCGTTCGTGGAAGCCACGGTTGCGGAATCTCCTGGTACTGACGTGGACCGAGAGGCGGGGCGCGCGCTACAGCGCGAGCAGCTCCTTGGTCGTGATGGTGAGTAGCTCGGGTCCGCCGTCCGCCTCCTGGCGTACGACGAGCGTGTCATCGATCCGGACCCCGCCCCGGCCCGGGAGGTGGACCCCCGGTTCGACGGTGACCGGCACGCAAGCGTCCAGTTTACCCATGGCGGAGGGTGCGAGCTGCGGGTCCTCGTCGATTTCCAGGCCCACGCCGTGCCCGGTGAGGGGCGCGGCGGCGTCGCCGTGGCCCGCCGCGGCGAGGATCTGCCGGGCCGCGCGGTCCACGTCGCGGTACTCGGCACCGGGCACCAGGGCCTCCCGGCCGGCCCGCTGAGCGGCGAAGACGAGGTCGTACAGCTCGATCTGCCAGTCGGCCGGGGTGGTCCCGATGACGAAGGTGCGGCCGATCTCGCAGCGGTAGCCGCGGTAGTCGGCGCCCAGGCAGACGGTGAGGAAGTCGCCCTCCTCGACCCGCCGGTCGGTGGGCCGGTGCCCGGAGCGCCCGGAGTGCGGACCGGTGGCCACCGAGGTCGGGAAGGCCGGTCCGTCGGCACCGTGGTCCACGAGCCGGCGCTCCAGCTCCAGGGCGAGGTGCCGCTCGGTGCGGCCGACCAGGATCGACTCCAGGAGCTCGCCGAGGGCCTGGTCGGCGATCTCGGCGGCGATCCGCAGACAGCCGATCTCGTCCTCGTCCTTGACGATCCGCAGCTGCTCGACCGAGCCGGCCAGGTCGGCGAGCCGCAGTCCGGGGGCGGCCGCGCCCATGGCGCGGTGCCGGGCCACGGTCAGGTGGTGCTCCTCCACGGACAGCGCGTCCGCGCCGCCCTTGCGGGCGAGGTCGACGGCGGCGACGGCCGGGTCGCCGGCGCCGGTGGGCAGCACCTGCGTGCGCAGCAGCTCGTCCAGGCGCCCGTCGGCCGGATCACCGCCGGGGGCGGTGGGACAGACGAGCACGTCCTCGTCGGGCCCGACGAGCAGGACGGCCCCGGCGGGCGAACCGCCCGTGAGATAGCGGACGTTGGCGGGGCGGGAGACCAGTGCCGCCGGGCTTCCCGCGGCCACACAGCGGTCGCGCAGCCGGGTCCGGCGGTCCGCATACACCTCTGACATGTTCCGAGCCTACGAGCGCCCGGGCGCCGCGGCCTGTTGTGCGCATCCGACCGGGCGGGGCCCGGGGGCGCGCGGGGCGGTCAGGCCGGCGGCGCGCCGGATATCGCGCGGGCGAGGACCTCGTCCAGGACCCGGGCGGTGGTCTCCACGTCGTAGGTGGAGTTGTCGATGATCGGCAGCCCGGAGCCGTACCAGCCGGCCATCCGGCCGTGGATGGCGGCGACCTCCTCGTCGGAGAGGCGCCGGTTGCCGCTGCGCTCGGCGTTGCGCTCCAGGACCACGTCGAGGCCGGGCAGCAGCACGACCGGCAGGAGCCCGGGGCCGACGTGGCGCTTCCAGCCACCGAGGCCGACCACGGGCCAGTCGGGGAAGACGGCGTCGTCGAGGATGCAGGAGATGCCGTTGGCGAGGAAGTTGCGGGCGGCGAAGCCGCAGGTGCGGCGGGCCAGCCGGTACTGGGCCTCGGAGTTCTCGTTCCAGCCGGACTGGGGGTCGGCGAAGCCGGAGCAGACCCATTCGCGGACGTCGTCGAGGCTGATGTGGGCGGTCGGCACGGGCCGGCGGCCGGCCCAGTGGCGGGCCACGGTGGTCTTGCCCGCGCCGGCCGGGCCGATCAGCAGCACGGCGATGGTGGCGCCGCCGGTGCCGGTGACCGGGGGCGGCAGGGTGATGTGGCCGGTGGCCTGCCCCGCCGGGGCGCCGCCCCAGCCCGGCGGCGGGCCCTGCACGGCGGGCGGGCCGGGCGGCACGGGCGGGGCCTGCGGGGCCGCGGGCGCGGGATAGGGGTGGTGTCCGGGAGCGGGCGGCGGCACCGGCGGGTGTCCGCCCTGCGGCGGGGCGCCGGGGGCGTGGGCCTGCGGGCCGTGCGCCCAGCCGGTGTGGCCCGCGGGTTCCTGCGGTGGCAGCGGAGCCCCCATTCCGTGCTGCATCCGGTGCCCCACTCCGTTCCCCTGCCGGCGATGTTTCCGTCGTTGCCGGAACGTTACCGCCCCCGCCTTCCCGAGGGGAAACGGACGGGGGCGGCAAGGGGTGCCCTCAGGCGTCGAGTTCCTCCGCGAGCGCGCGCAGCGCGAGCCGGTAGGAGCCGATGCCGAAGCCGGCGACGGTCCCGGTGGCCACGGCGGCGACCACCGAGGTGTGCCGGAACTCCTCGCGGGTGTACGGGTTGGAGATGTGCACCTCGATGAGCGGGGCGGTGCGCTGGGCGGCCGCGTCGCGCATCCCGTACGAGTAGTGGGTGAAGGCGCCGGGGTTGAGCACCACCGGCAGCGAGCCGTCGGCGGCCTCGTGCAGCCAGCGGATCATCTCGCCCTCGTCGTTGGTCTCGCGCACCTCGACGTCGAACCCGAGCTGCTCGCCGAGCGCGCGGCAGGACTCCACCAGGCCCTTGTACGAGGTGGCCCCGTAGATGTCGGGCTCGCGCGAGCCGAGCCGGCCCAGGTTCGGGCCGTTCAGCACGAGCACGCGGCGCCGCGCGGTCACGCGGACACCTCGCCGTAGGCGGCGATCAGCACCGCCGGGTCGGGGCCCTCCAGGACGGTGGGCTTGCCGAGGCCGTCGAGGACGATGAAGCGCAGCAGGTCGCCGCGGGACTTCTTGTCGACCTTCATGGTCTCCAGGAGCTTGGGCCACTGATCGCCGCGGTAGCTGAGCGGCAGGCCGACGGACTCCAGGATCGCGCGGTGCCGGTCGGCGGTGGCGTCGTCGAGCCGGCCGGCGAGCCGGGCGAGCTCGGCGGCGAAGACCATGCCGACGGAGACCGCGGCGCCGTGGCGCCACTTGTAGCGCTCGTTCTTCTCGATGGCGTGCGCGAGGGTGTGCCCGTAGTTGAGGATCTCGCGGCGGCCGGCCTCCTTGAGGTCGCCGGAGACGACCTCGGCCTTGACCTTGATCGAGCGCACGATCAGCTCGGCGGTGTGCGGTCCGGCCGGGGTGCGGGCGGCCTCCGGGTCGGCCTCGATCAGGTCGAGGATGACCGGGTCGGCGATGAAGCCGGCCTTGATGATCTCGGCGAGGCCGGAGACGTAGTCGTGCACCGGCAGCGAGTCGAGCGCGGCCAGGTCGCAGAGCACACCGGTCGGCGGGTGGAAGGCGCCGACGAGGTTCTTGCCCTCGGCGGTGTTGATGCCGGTCTTGCCGCCGACGGCGGCGTCGACCATGCCGAGCACCGTGGTGGGCACGGCGATCCAGCGCACGCCGCGCAGCCAGGTCGCGGCGACGAAGCCGGCCAGGTCGGTGGTGGCGCCGCCGCCGACGCCGACGATGACGTCGCTGCGGGTGAAGCCGGTCTGGCCGAGCGCCTTCCAGCAGTAGGCGGCGACCTCGGCGGTCTTGGCCTCCTCGGCGTTGGGCACCTGGATGGCGACGGCCTCGTAGCCCTGCTCGGCGAGGTCGGCGCGCAGCGCGTCACCGGTCTCGGCGAGCGCCTCGGGGTGGATCACCGCCACGCGCTTGGCCTGCGGGCCGATGAGCCCGGCGAGCTCGCCGAGCAGCTGCCGGCCGACCAGCACCTCGTAGGGGTCGGTGCCCGCGGAGCCGGCGACCGGGATCCGGGTGACTTCCTGGTCCGTCATACGTCCTTCAACTCCAGTGCGTCGAGGACCGCCTCGGCGACCTCTTCGGGCGTGCGCTCGTCGGTGGCGACGACGACGCTCGCGACTTCTTCGTACAGATGGCGGCGCGCGTCCATGAGTTCGCGCCACTGCCGGCGCGGGTTGACGGCGAGCAGCGGCCGGGCGGCGCCGAGGCCGACCCGGCGGACGGCTGCCTCGACGTCCATGGAGAGGTACGCGACGGGGCGCCCGCGCAGCAGGGCGCGGGTGCCGGGGTCGAGCACGGCGCCGCCGCCGAGCGCGAGGACGCCCTCGTGCTCGGCGACGGCAGTGGCCACGGCCGCCCGTTCCAGGGCGCGGAAGCGTTCTTCGCCGTCCTCGACGAAGATGTCCGAGATCTCGCGCCCCTCGGCGGCCACGATGTCCGCGTCGGTGTCCCGGTAGGCGGCGCCGAGCCGCTCGGCGAGCAGCGCGCCGACGGTGGACTTGCCGGAGCCCATGGGCCCGACGAGGACGACCAGCGGGCCGCCGGTCACCGGATGTGCAGGTTGTCGAGGTACGCCCGGACGTTGCGGCGGGTCTCGGGGACCGAGTCGCCGCCGAACTTCTCGACGACGGCGTCGGCGAGGACCAGGGCGACCATGGCCTCGGCGACGATGCCGGCGGCGGGCACGGCGCAGACGTCGGAGCGCTGGTGGTGCGCGGCCGCGGGCTCGCCGGTGGCGACGTCGACGGTGGCGAGGGCCCGCGGGACGGTCGCGATGGGCTTCATCGCGGCGCGCACGCGCAGCAGTTCGCCGGTGGTCAGACCGCCCTCGGTGCCGCCGGAGCGGCCGGTGGCGCGCTTGATGCCGTCGGGGCCCTTGACGATCTCGTCGTGGGCCTGGGAGCCGGGGACCCGGGCGAGCTCGAAGCCGTCGCCGACCTCGACGCCCTTGATGGCCTGGATGCCCATGAGCGCGGCGGCCAGCCGCGCGTCGAGCCGGCGGTCCCAGTGCACGTGCGAGCCGAGGCCGACGGGCACGCCGTAGGCGAGGACCTCGACGACGCCGCCGAGGGTGTCGCCGTCCTTGTGGGCCTGGTCGATCTCGGCGACCATCGCCTTCGACGCGTCGGCGTCGAGGCAGCGCACCGGGTCGGCGTCCAGCCGCTCGACGTCGGCGGGGACCGGGTAGACGCCGTAGGGGGCCTTGGCCTGGGCCAGCTCGACCACGTGCGACACGATCTCGATGCCCGCGGCCTCCTTGAGGAAGGAGCGGGCGACGGCGCCGAGCGCGACGCGGGCGGCGGTCTCGCGGGCGCTGGCGCGCTCCAGGACCGGCCGGGCCTCGTCGAAGCCGTACTTCTGCATGCCGGCGAGGTCGGCGTGACCGGGCCGGGGGCGGGTCAGCGGGGCGTTGCGGCCGGTCTCCTTGAGCTCGGAGGGGTCGACCGGGTCGGCCGACATGACCTTCTCCCACTTGGGCCACTCGGTGTTGCCGACCATGACCGCGATCGGCGACCCGAGGGAGAGACCGTGCCGGACGCCACCCAGGAAGGTGACCTCGTCCTGCTCGAACTTCATGCGGGCACCGCGTCCATAGCCGAGCCGCCGCCGTGCGAGATGGTCCGCCACCAGCTCCGTGGTGACCGGAACACCGGCCGGAAGTCCCTCAAGGGTTGCAACCAGCGCGGGGCCGTGCGACTCCCCCGCCGTCAGCCAACGCAACCTGCTCAACGATGCTCCTCATGCTCGCGCCTGGGCACTGCGACGACACGACCCGGGTGCGCGGCCCGGGCCCGCCTCCCCCGATCCTCCCACGTCCGGACGGCCGATCGATCGCCGGTCCACGGGTCGGGACGCATGTCTCACGCCTCGGGGGCGACCGGGGTCCGCTCCGGCGCGTCCGCCGCCGGCGCTCAGCGCTCGGCCAGCGCCCGCTCCCCCGCCGCGCGCATCGCGGCCAGCGGCCCCGGCGTGCGCCCGGTCATCTGCTCGACCTGGAGCACCGCCTGGTGGACGAGGAGGTCGAGCCCGCCGACGAGCCGCCCGCCGCGCGCCGACCAGGCGGCGGCGAGCCGGGTGGGCCAGGGGTCGTAGAGGACGTCGAAGAGGGTGCCGGGGGCGTCCGGAACGGCTTCCGCAAGGGCGTCGGTGGTCCCGGCCGGGGTGGTCGCGATCACCAGCGGGGCGGCGAAGGCCTCGGCCGCGTCCTCCCAGGCGCCCGTGCGCACCTCCACGCCGAGCCGGTCGCCCCAGCCGCGCATCTCCTCCGCGCGGGCCTCGCTGCGCACGTACGCGGTGACGGGTCCGGCGCAGATCCGGGCGAGGGCGGCCAGGGCCGAGGAGGCGGTGGCGCCGGCGCCCAGGACCGCGGCGGACTCCACCTTCTCGACGCCCCGCTCGCGCAGCGCGGCGACCATGCCGGGGATGTCGGTGTTGTCGCCGACCCGGCGTCCGTCGTCCGTGAACACCACGGTGTTGACGGCCTCGACCGAGGTCGCGGTGTCGGTGATCTCGTCGAGCAGCGGGATGATCGCCCGCTTGAGCGGCATGGTCAGCGAGAGCCCGGCCCAGGAGTCGTCGAGCTCCGCGACGAACCCGGGCAGCGCCGCCTCGTCGACCTCGAACCGCCCGTAGGACCAGTCGTCGAGGCCGAGTTCGGCGTACGCGGCCCGGTGCAGGACCGGGGAGAGCGAGTGGGCGATGGGCGAACCGAGGACGGCCGCCCGGTGTCGAGTGCTCACTGCCCGGACTTCCTCCGCTCCCTCTCGTACTCCGCGACGTTGCGGTTGTGCTCCGCGATCGTCACGGCGAAGACCGTCTTGTTCTCGTTGATCGACACGAAGTAGTACCACGGGCCCGGGGTCGGGTTCATCGCGGAGTGCAGGGCGTCGAGACCCGGGTTGCTGATCGGGCCGGGGATGATGCCCTGGACGCGGTAGGTGTTGTACGGGTCGTCGATCTGGCGCAGGTCCTTGACCTGGCCGACGTCGAGCGTGCTCTCGCCGCGCAGGTAGTTGATGGTGGAGTCGAACTCCAGCCGGCCCACGGTCTCCATGTTGCCGGGCTTGAGGCGGTTGTAGACGACCCGCGAGACCTTGTCGAAGTCGTGCTTGTACTTGCCCTCGACCTGGACGAGGCTCGCGACGGTGACGAGCTCCCACGGCCCCTTGAGGCCGAGCTCCCGGGCCTTGGCGTCGAGGTCGAGCTTGGTGTACTCGGCGTTCGTGCGGGAGACCATCTTGCGCAGGACGTCCTCGGGCTTCTGGCCCTTGACCACCGGGTACTTCGCCGGGAAGAGGAAGCCCTCCAGCGGGTCCTTGACGTTCTCGTGGTTCTTCGCCCAGTCGGGCAGGCCCAGGTCGTTCGCCTTCGCCTTGGCGACGCCCTGTGTCGTACCGGCCTTGAGCTCGAGCTTCTTGTCGATCTGCTCGTAGACCCAGGCGTTCCGCTTGCCCTCGGGGATGGTGAGGCCGGCCTGGCTCGCCGGGCTGAGCATCAGCCTGACCGCGGCCTCCGCCGACATCTCCTTCTTCAGGGTGTAGGCACCGGCCTGGATGGACAGGCCCCTGGGGTTCTTCTGCTGGGCCGAGACGAAGGCGTCGACGCTCGCGACCACGCCGGCCTTCTTCAGGATGTTGCCGATGACGTAGCCGCCGGCGTCCTGCGGGATCTCGACCTGGACCTCTCCGGTGCCCTCGCCCGCGTAGTCGGGCGCCTCGGCGAAGCGGCCCTGCCAGAACTTGTAGCCGACGTAGCCGACGCCGCCCACGCCGCCGACCAGGACGAGCGCGACGACCAGGCAGGCCACGCCGTTCTTGGCCTTCTTGCCCTTCTCGCCCTTGCCGCCGCGGCGGCCCGGACGGCGGCCGTCCGGCTCGTCCTCGTAGTCGTCGCCGTACTCGTCCTCGTAGGCGTCGCGGTCGTCGCGGTCGCCCCGGCCGCCCTCGCGGCCGGACCGCTCGCCGGGCGCGGGGGCGTCCTCGCCGGTGAAGAAGGGGTGGTTCTCCTCCTCCGGCTCCGCGTCCCAGTCGGTGACCGGCTGCGGCGGGACCTGGCGCCGGCCGGGGGGCTGCGGCGGCGGGTAGGCCTCGGGGGTGCCGTAGAGGTCGGGCTGCTGGCCGCCGTACGGATCGGCGGGCGGGGCGTTGTACGGCATCGCCGCCTGGCCCGTCTCCCAGTGCCCGTCGTACTGCTGTGCGGGATACCCGGGCGTGTCGTAACCGCCCGGGTTCCCGTACTGCTGGTCGCCGTACTGCTGATCGCCGTACTGCTGTCCGTAGTCCTGCGGGTGCTGCGGATGCTGCTGGGGCTGCTGCTCGTACGGTCCGCCGGTGTACGCCTGCTGCTGACCGTACGGGTCCTGGTGGCCGTACGCGGCCTGCTGCGGGTACTGCTGCTGCGGGTACTGCTGCTGGCCCTCCCACCCCTGGTCCCCGTACAAGGGGTCCGAGGGGTGCCACGGTTCGGAGCCCGGGCTCCGGCCATACTCAGTCATCGATCCCCAAACAGCCGCGAGGCTTCCGGACGTTCCGCCTCTACGTTGTGCGGCAGCTGTTCGAACGCCGCCGCATCGCGCGGAACGTTACCGTATCGCGATCAGATGACCACTTCGACGCCCTCACCGGGCGGATTACCTGATACCCGTTCGGACTCAAGAGCGTTCTGCAGGATGATCACGGCGGCGGCCTGGTCGATGACGGACCGCCCCTTCTTGGACTTCACGCCCGAGGCCCGCAGGCCCTGGGTCGCGGTGACCGTGGTCATCCGCTCGTCGACCAGCCGGACCGGCACCGGGGCGATGCCCTTGGCCATCTCGCGGGCGAAGGCGCGGACCTTGGTCGCGGCCGGGCCCTCCCGCCCGCTGAGCGAGCGGGGCAGGCCCACGACGACCTCGATCGGCTCGTACTCCGCCACGATCTGGCGGAGCCGCCGGTGGGCGGCCGGGACGTCACGCCCCGGCACGGTCTCCACCGGCGTGGCCAGGACCCCGTCGGGGTCGCACGAGGCGACCCCGATGCGGGCGTCCCCGACGTCGACGGCGAGTCGTCGTCCTCGTCGCATCAGACCGTTTCCAGGACCTGGCGCTCGACGGCGGCCATGGCCTCGCCGACGGCCTCGGGGTTCTGGCCGCCGCCCTGGGCGACGTCCGGCTTGCCGCCACCGCCGCCGCCGAGGGTCTTGGCGGCCGTGCGGACCAGCTCGCCGGCCTTGAGGCCGCGCTCGCGGGCCGCCTCGTTGGTGGCGATGACCGTCAGCGGCTTGCCGTTGGCCGTGGTGAACAGGGCGACGACGGCCGGGCGGTCCGACGGGATGCGGCCGCGGACGTCGAGGACCAGCTTGCGCAGGTCGTCGGCGCCGGTGCCGTCCGGGACCTGGCCGGTGACCAGGGCGACGCCGCGGATGTCCCGGGCCGAGTCGACCAGGCCGGCGGCGGCCTGGAGGACCTTCTCCGCGCGGAACTTCTCGATCTCCTTCTCGGCGTCCTTCAGCTTGCCGAGCATCGAGGAGATCTTCTCCGGCAGCTCCTCCGGGCGGCCCTTGACCAGCTCCTGGAGCTGGGCGACGACCGTGTGCTCGCGGGCCAGGAAGTGGTAGGCGTCCACGCCGACCAGGGCCTCGATGCGGCGCACGCCGGAGCCGATGGAGGACTCGCCGAGCAGCTTCACCAGGCCCAGCTGGGCGGTGTTGTGCACGTGGGTGCCGCCGCACAGCTCCTTGGAGAAGTCGCCGATGGTGACGACGCGGACCTGCTCGCCGTACTTCTCGCCGAACTCGGCGATGGCGCCCTGGCGCTTGGCCTCGTCGATCGGCATGACCTCGGCGTGCACGTCCAGCTCGCGGGCCAGCACCTCGTTGATCTTCTGCTCGACGTCCGTGAGGACGGTGCCGGGCACGGCGTTCGGCGAGCCGAAGTCGAAGCGGAAGCGGCCCGGGGAGTTCTCCGAACCGGCCTGGGCGGCCGTCGGGCCCAGGGCGTCGCGCAGCGCCTGGTGGGTGAGGTGGGTGGCGCTGTGGGCGCGGGCGATGGCCCGGCGGCGGCGCACGTCGATGGCGGCGTAGGCGGTGGCGCCCACGGTGACCTCGCCGACCTGCACCGAACCCTTGTGCACGGAGACGCCGGGGACCGGCTGCTGCACGTCGCGGATCTCGATGACGGCGCCGGAGTGCAGCTTGATGCGGCCCTGGTCGGCGAGCTGGCCGCCGCCCTCGGCGTAGAACGGGGTGCGGTCGAGGACGACCTCGACCTCGTCGCCCTCGGAGGCGGCCGGCGACGGGACGCCGTTCACCAGCAGGCCGACGACGGTGGTCTCGCCCTCGGTGTTGGTGTAGCCGGTGAACTGGGTGGCGCCGGCGCTGTCGGCGATCTCGCGGTACGAGGTGACGTCGGCGTGACCGGTCTTCTTGGCCTGGGCGTCGGCCTTGGCCCGCTCCCGCTGCTCCTTCATCAGGCGGCGGAAGCCGTCCTCGTCCACGGAGAGGCCCTGCTCGGCGGCCATCTCCAGGGTGAGGTCGATCGGGAAGCCCCAGGTGTCGTGGAGCAGGAAGGCCTTGTCGCCGGAGAGGACCGTGCCACCGGCGGCCTTGGTCTCGGTCACGGCGGTGTCGAGGATGTTCGTGCCGCCCTTGAGGGCCTTGAGGAACGCGGCCTCCTCGGCGAGGGCGACCGTCTCGATGCGCTTGCGGTCGGTCTCCAGCTCCGGGTACTGCTCGCCCATGGTCCGGATGACGGTGTCGACGAGCGCGCCGACGACCGGCTCGGTGGCGCCGAGCAGGCGCATGTTGCGGACGGCGCGGCGCATGATGCGGCGCAGCACGTAGCCGCGGCCCTCGTTGCCCGGGGTGACGCCGTCACCGATGAGCATGACGCTGGTGCGCATGTGGTCGGCGACCACGCGCAGCGAGACGTCCGAGTCGTGGGCCTTGCCGTAGGCGACGCCGGTGAGCTCGGTGGCCTTGTCGATGACGACCTTGAGGGTGTCGGTCTCGTACATGTTCTGCACGCCCTGGAGGATCATCGCCAGGCGCTCGAGACCGAGGCCGGTGTCGATGTTCTTGGACGGCAGGTCGCCGAGGATCTCGAAGTCCTCCTTGCCGATGCCCTGGCCCCGCTCGTACTGCATGAAGACGAGGTTCCAGATCTCGACGTAGCGCTCGTCGTTGACGGCCGGGCCGCCCTCGACGCCGAACTCGGGGCCGCGGTCGTAGTTGATCTCGGAGCAGGGGCCGCAGGGGCCGGGGACGCCCATGGACCAGAAGTTGTCCTTCTTGCCCAGGCGCTGGATGCGCTCGGCGGGGACGCCCACGACGTCGCGCCAGATCTGCTCGGCCTCGTCGTCGTCCTGGTAGACGGTGATCCAGAGCTTCTCCGGCTCCAGGCCGTAGCCGCCGTGCTCGACCGGGGTGGTCAGCAGCTCCCAGGCGAGCTTGATGGCGCCTTCCTTGAAGTAGTCGCCGAAGGAGAAGTTGCCGCACATCTGGAAGAAGGTGCCGTGGCGGGTGGTCTTGCCGACCTCTTCGATGTCGGGCGTGCGCACGCACTTCTGCACGGAGGAGGCGCGCTTGAAGGGCGGCTTCGTCTCCCCCAGGAAGTAGGGCTTGAACGGCACCATGCCCGCGTTGACCAGCAGCAGAGTCGGGTCGTCCGCGATGAGCGACGCCGAAGGCACGACGGTGTGCCCGCGCTCCTCGAAGAAGCTCAGCCAGCGGCGGCGGATTTCAGCCGACTCCATCAGTGGTCCTCATTCCGGTTGTGGGTCTTGTAGGAAAACGAAGAGGTGGTCGGGTCGTCGGTGGGGCGGCCGCCGAGCGCCGCGCGGCGGCGCGCGGCGGGCAGTTCGCGCTCCTGCTCGGCGGGCGGCGGGGCGTCCAGGCCCAGGGCCTCGCCGAGTTCGGCCTCCCGCTGGAGCATGCTCGCCCGCACGTCGAGGGCGAAGTCCTTGAGCCGGTGGCCGGTCTCGACTGCCTTGTTCGCCGCCTGCGCGGCCAGGCTCTCCGGGGTCAGCTCCTTGAGCTTCCGGTTGACCTTGGTGGTGGCCCACACGCCGGCGGCCGCGCCCGCGGTGAACCAGAACGTACGGCGGAACATCCAGCTCAGCCCTTCTGCTTCCGGCGTCTGGCGGACGGCACGGTACGCCCGACGATCACAGTACGCCGGTCGGCCGCGGGCGGCGCGTCCTGGCGGCCCCGGCCCAGCGCCCGGCGCACCCCGTAGCCGAAGGCCGCGACCTTGACGAGCGGGCCGCCGAAGGTGGAGGCCACGGTGCCGGCGAGGGCGGAGGCGTTGGAGGTGACCTCCTGGACGTCGGACGCGATGGCGTCGACCTTGTCCAGCTGGGTCTGCGCGGAGCGCACGGTCGCGGAGGCGTCGGCGAGCAGCGGCACGGCCTTCTCGGTCACGTCCGCCACGAGCTTGGTGGTCGCCCGGAGCGTCTGCGCCAGCCTCACCAGCACCACGGCGAGGAAGGAGACGAGGATCGCCCAGAACACGGCCACCAGGATCCCGGCAACCTCACCACCGGTCACGCTGCACCGCTCTCTGCTGTCGTCGGGTCCCGGACGGTCGTCGGACCCGTGTGTATCAATGCTCCGACCCTATCGCGCCCGCGGTCCGCGACCGCACCGCATTACCGCACGCGGGACGGGAGTCCCGGGGCACCGATTGTACGGAGCGCGCGCGGGTGAGTACGCTCCGTGTGCCATGCGACGGAGCGATCTCCCGGCGGAGCTGAACCGGTTCGTGGGCCGGGTCGCCGAACAGGACCGACTGGCCCGGATGCTCGGCGAGTTCCGCCTGGTCACGGTGGTCGGGGTGGGCGGCGTGGGCAAGACGCGGCTGGCCCTGCGGGCTGCCTCGGCGCTGAAGAAACGCTACGTCGACGGGGTGCGGCTCGTGGAGCTGAGCGCGCTGCGCGACCCGGATCTGGTGGCCCACGCCCTGGTGGAGGCGCTCGGCCTGACCGACCACACGGTGCGCCCGCCGCGCGAGGTGCTCCTGGAGCACCTGGCGCAGCGGCGGCTGCTGCTCGTGGTGGACGGTTTCGAGCACCTGGTGGAGGAGTGCGCGGGGCTGCTGCGGGAGCTGCTCGCCGGCTGTCCGGGGCTCACGGTGCTCGCGGCCGGCCGCCGGCCGCTGCGGGTGGACGGCGAGGCGGTGTGCTCGCTGGCGCCGATGGGCGCGGCGGACGCGCTGGAGCTGCTCGCGGGGCGGGCGGCGGAGGCGGGCGCGGGTCCGGTGACGGACGGGGACCCGGAGGTGCTGCGGGAGCTGTGCCGGCGGCTCGACGGGATTCCGCTCGCCCTCGAACTGGCGGCGGCGCGGCTGCCGTTGCTCACTCCGGAGCAGTTGCTGTGGCGCCTGGAGGACCGTTTCCGGCTGCTGGACGGCGGGCGGCGGGGCGCGCTGCCCCGGCACCGGACGCTGCGCACGGCGATCGGCTGGAGCCACGAGCTGTGCACCCCGGAGGAGCGGCTGCTGTGGGCGCGCCTTTCGGTGTTCGCGGGCCCCTTCGACCTGGAGGCCGTGGAGTACGTGTGCGGAGGGCCGGAGCTGCCGGCGGACCGGGTGCTCGACGTGCTCGGGGAGCTGCTCGCGCAGTCGGTGGTGACCCGCGAGGAGACGGCGGCGGGGCCGCGCTACCGGATGCTGGACACGGTCGGGGCGTACGGGGCGGAGTGGCTGGCGGCGCTCGGCGACACCGAGCGGATGCGGCGCCGGCACCGGGACTGGTACATGGGCCTGGCGACCTGGTGCGAGCTGGAGTGGTTCAGCCCCCGGCAGGCCGAGGTGGCGGCGGCCACGGAGGTGGCGCTGCCGAATCTGCGGGCGGCCCTGGAGCTGTGCCTGGAGTCGGCGGAGGACTCGGCGCTGGCCCAGCACCTGGCGGGGACGCTGTGGTTCTACTGGGCGGGCTGCGGACGGCTCTCGGAGGGCCGGCACTGGCTGGACCGGGCGGTGGCGGCCTGCGGGAACCAACCGGTGGCGCTGCACGAGGAGGCGCGCCTGAAGGCGCTGTGGGTGCTCGGGTACGTGGCGGTGCTGCAGGGCGATCCGACGGCGGCGGTGGCGGCCCTGCACGAGTGCGGGGAGCGGGCCCGGATCACCGGGAACGCGCTGGCGGAGGCGTACGCGACGCACCGGATGGGGTGTCTGGCGCTGATCTCGGACGAGCTGCCGCGGGCCGAGGAGCTGATCGGGCGGGCCCTCGACGCGTACCGCGAGCTGGGCGAGCTGAACAGCAACGTGCTGATGGGGCAGGTGGAGCTGGCGATGGCGCGGGCCTTCCAGGGGGACCTGGAGGGCGCGGTCGCGCTGTGCGCGGAGGTGCGGGAGGTCTGCGAGGAGCGCGGGGAGCGCTGGACCCGGGCGTACGCGCTGTACGTCCTCGGGTACGCGGCCCTGACGGACGGCGATCCGGTGGCGGCCCGGGAGCTGCTCACCGAGTGCGTGACGATCGACCACGCCTTCCACGACCTGGTGGGCCTGGTGCTCGGGATCGAGCTGCTGGCGCTGGTGACGGTGGTCGAGGGGGATCCGGCGGAGGCGGCGGTGCTCCAGGGGGCGACGGTGCCGGTGTGGCAGTCGGTGGGGCTGCCGTTGTTCGGCTCGGGCACCTTCAACGGGGCGCGGGCGCTGTGCGCGCGGCAGGCGCGCGAGCTGCTCGGCGCGGAGGCGTACGCGGCCTGGTACCGCGAGGGCGAGCGCCTGTCACTGGACGAGACGGTGGGCCGGGCGCTGGCCGGCCGTCCGGATCCGGCCACGCGGGGCGGGGCGGGGGCGGCGGCGCCGCGTCCGTTCCGCACCGGCCGGGCGCCGGTCCCGGGAACGCGGAAGCCCGCCGGCTCCCCCACCGTGTCGGGCGGGGAAGCGGCGGGCTGAACACCGCGGAGGCGGTACTACGGCACGCGGAGGATCAGCGGGCGTAGTACTCGACGACCAGCTGCTCGTCGCAGACGACCGGGATCTCCTTGCGGTTCGGGTCGCGGTCGAGGCGGAAGGCCAGGGCCTTCAGGTTGACCTGCAGGTAGCGCGGGGTCTCGCCGTCGGGGGCGAAGCCACCCTCGCGGGCCACCTGGAAGAGGGTCTTGTTGCGGGACTTCTCGCGGACCATCACGACGTCGTCGGGACGGACGCGGAAGGACGGCTTGTCGACCTTCTGGCCGTTGACCTGGATGTGGCCGTGGACGACCATCTGGCGGGCCTGGTAGATGGTGCGGGCGATGCCCGAACGCAGGACCAGGGCGTCGAGACGGCGCTCGAGCTCGACGACCAGCGCCTCGCCCGTCTTGCCCTCGGCCTTCTTGGCGCGGTCGTAGGCGCGGGCCATCTGGCGCTCGCTGATGTCGTACTGGGCGCGCAGACGCTGCTTCTCGAGCAGACGGACCTTGTAGTCCGAGTTCTGCTTGCGGCCACGGCCGTGCTCGCCCGGCGGGTAGGGGCGGGCCTCGAAGTACTTGACGGCCTTCGGCGTCAGCGCGATGCCGAGCGCACGGGACTTCTTGACCTTGGGACGCGACTGGTTAGGCACGTTCTCCAGACCTCCGAAATAGGTTAGGTTAGGCTCACCTTACTCAAGGAGATCGCATGTCTCGCCCGGGGAACACCACACGCATCACGGACAGCACGAAGAACGACGCCCCTGAGCCCACGCATCCCGAAGGGGATGCCACGGGCGGCATCGAAGTGACGGAGGTCCGATCAGCTCATGGTCAGCCGCGTCCAAACGGGCTTGAATCCGCACGGATGCCGTCAGCAGCCGAGCGCACACGAACTCTCGTACAGAGTACATGCTCCGCGGTGCTGCTTCTGCCCGGGTCCCCCGGCACCCACCCCGAGCTGCTCGTTCCCGAGGCCCGCGCGACGGGCCCGGACGGCGAGGTCTTCCTGCTCTACCCGGGCGACGCCCCGCCGGTGCGGGCGGCCACCCACGCCGAGGACGACGAGCTGCCGGTGGTCCTGGAGCTCACCGACGTCGCCCCGGTCTCCGTCCCCCACCGCATCCGCGGCCGGGCCTGGCTCTGCGGCCGGCTCACCCGTCTGCCCGGGGTCGCCGAGCCCGGCCGGATGATGCTGCGCCTGGAGGTCGGCTCGGCGACCGTCGACGACCTGTGGGGCAGCGCCGACGTGACCGCCGAGGACTTCGCCGCCGCCGCGCCCGACCCGCTGCACGGGCACGAGACCGAGCTGCTCCAGCATCTGCACGTCGCTCACGGCGACCGGCTGCGCGAGCTGGCGTCGCTGCTCGGCACGTACGCCGCCGGGCTCGTCCCGACCCGTGACGTGGCCCCGCTCGCGCTCGACCGCTTCGGCCTGCGGGTGCGCTTCAGCGCCGGGCCCGAGCACTGCTTCGACGCCCGCTTCGACTTCCCGCGGCCGGTGCGGGACGTCACCGGGCTGCGCCGCGAGCTGCACCGCCTCTTCGAGGCCGCCCGCGCCTGACCCGCCCGCCCCGGCACCGGCCCCGCCGTCACCCGCACGTGGCGAGCAGCTCCTCCAGCGCCCGCTTCTCGGGCGGCGTGACCGTCAGCCCGTACTTCGCCTTGATCCCGGTCCAGCGCCGGCCGTACTCGCACCCGTACTCCCGGCGCGGCGGCCGCCACTTGTCGGGCGTCTTCGCGCCCTTCTCGTAGTTGGTCTCCTTGTTGGTGGCCAGCAGCACGTCCAGGTCGTTGGCGTACGCCAGCCGCCGCTCCGACGACCACGCCCAGGCCCCCGCCCGCCAGGCCGCGGCCAGCGCCACCACGTGGTCGGTCTGGATCCGCGAGGCCCGCCGGAAGGAGTACGGCAGCTCCTGGCCGGTGTACGGGTCGCGCAGCACCCCGGACAGCACCACGCACGGATTCCGGTCCCCCACCCGCACTGCGCTCAGATCGCGGCGCAGCACGTCGTCGCGGGTGTCACAGCCGTTGCGCCCGCCCGGCGCGTCCGTCTCGTCCGACCAGGTCTCCCCGAACGCGCTGCGCTCGTACGTCTCCCCGTGCTCCCCCCACGCCACCCTCAGCGCGGCCAGCTGCTGCCGTGCCCGCGCCGCGGCGGGCGGGAAACCGGGCGAACCGACCGCCGGTACGGGGACGGGCCAGGGCTCGGCAGCCGGGCCGGCGCCGGGTCCGGCGGCGCAGCCGGCGAGCCCGGCGAGCGCCAGGAGCAGCGGCACCGCCGCCGCGCGGATCGTGCTCCGGGTCATGGCCCGAGCGTAGGGGCGGTCAGCCGCCCTCGCCCTTCAGGCGCTCCCGGACCTTCTCCACCACGTCCGCGTAGCGCGCCTCCGCTCCGTAGCGCGTCGGTTCGTAGTAGCGCTTGCCGTGGATCGCGTCCGGTGCGTACTGCTGGGGGGCGATGGCGCCCGGCACGTCGTGCGGATAGACGTAGCCCTGGGCGTGGCCCAGCTTGGCGGCGCCCTTGTAGTGGCCGTCCCGCAGGTGCGGGGGCACGGGGCCGGCCAGGCCGCCCTGGACGTCGGCGCGGGCCGCGAAGATCGCGTTCGTCGCCGCGTTGGACTTGGGGGCGAGGGCCAGGGCGATGGTCGCGTGGCTCAGGGTCAGCGCCGCCTCCGGGAAGCCGATCATGGCGACGGCCTGGGCGGCGGCCACGGCGAGCGGCAGCGCGTTCGGGTCGGCGAGGCCGATGTCCTCGCTGGCCGAGATCATCAGGCGCCGGGCGATGAACCGCGGGTCCTCCCCCGCCTCGATCATCCGGGCCAGATAGTGCAGCGCCGCGTCCACGTCGGAGCCGCGGATCGACTTGATCAGGGCGCTCGCGACGTCGTAGTGCTGGTCGCCGTCCCGGTCGTACTTCACGGCGGCCCGGTCGACGGTCTCCTCCACCGTCTCCAGCGTGATGACCGCCTCCTGCTTGGCGAGGGCCGCGCCGGCCGCCGCCTCCAGGGCGGTCAGGGCGCGCCGGGCGTCGCCGCCGGCGATCCGCAGCAGATGCGCCTCGGCGTCCTCCGCGAGGCCGACCGCGCCGCCGAGCCCGCGCTCCTCGTCGAGGGCGCGGTGCAGCAGTCCGCTGAGGTCGGCGTCGGTGAGCGGCTCCAGGGTGAGCAGCAGGGAGCGGGAGAGCAGCGGGGAGATCACCGAGAAGTACGGGTTCTCGGTGGTGGCGGCGATCAGGGTCACCCAGCGGTTCTCGACGGCGGGCAGCAGGGAGTCCTGCTGGGCCTTGGAGAAGCGGTGGATCTCGTCCAGGAAGAGGACGGTCTCCTTGCCGTACCCCCCGACGGCCCGGCGGGCCCCGTCGATGACGGCCCGGACCTCCTTGACGCCCGCGGTGATCGCGGACAGCTCCACGAAGCGCTTGTTGGTGGCCTTGGAGACCACGTACGCCAGGGTGGTCTTGCCGATGCCGGGCGGGCCCCAGAGGATCACCGAGGAGGCGCCGGCCGGTCCGCCGGCGCCGTCGCCGACCAGACGGCGCAGCGGGGAGCCGGGCTTGAGGAGGTGGCTCTGCCCCACGACCTCGTCCAGGGTGCGCGGACGCATCCGGACGGCGAGCGGGCTGCCGGCCGGGTCCTTCTCCTGGCGTTCTTCTGCGGCTGCGGTGAAAAGGTCGGGCTCCACGGTCATGAAGCCTAAGTCAGACCACTGACAACGCGGCCGGCCCGCCCCCGGCTCAGCTCGTCCAGAAGTCCCACCAGCGGGTCAGCACCAGCATGCCGATGATGCCGATGTGCACCACGGGGAGGACCCAGGTGAACTCGGCGAAGAAGGTGCGCAGGCCGGCCGGCGCGGGCAGCGCCCCGCTGCGGACGTTGTGCGAGGTCACGTACCAGAACATGACGATGGTGGCGACCCAGGCGAGGCAGCACCACAGGCAGAGCGAGTTGATCTCGTACAGGGACTGCTGCATGAGCCAGGTGCAGAAGCCGACGCCGAAGAGGGTGCCGGCGTTGAGGCCGAGCCAGTACCAGCGGCGGTAGCGGGCGCCGGCGAGCAGGCCGACGCCGATCGCGATCACCACGGAGTAGGCGACCAGGCCGAGCATCGGGTTCGGGAAGCCGAAGACCGAGGCCTGCTCGCTCTTCATGATGTTCCCGCAGGACACGATCGGGTTGAGGCTGCACCCGGGGACGAAGTCCGGGTCCTCCAGGAGCTTGATCTTGTCGATGGTGATCACCCAGGAGGCGAGCAGTCCCGCCGCGCCGGTGATCATCAGGAGCCAGGCGAAGGCACGGCTCGCGCCGATGGTGCGGGAGTCCTCCCGCGCGGCGGTCCCGCTGGCGGCCGCTGCGTCTGTCATGTCGCTCCACTCGCACTGCGTCGTCCCCGCCGACCGGGGCACGGACATTCTGCCGCACACGGTGGCAGGACCGGCGTGAGCGGACGGTAAGGGCGAGGGCCCCCGGCGCGACGCCGGGGGCCCTGCTCGTACGGCACGTCCGGAGCTTCCGGACCTCGATCAGGCGAGCTTCGCCCGCACCGCGTCGACCAGCTCCTCCAGCGCGACCGCGGTCTGCTCGCCGGACTCCATGTCCTTGAGCTGCACCACGCCCTCGGCGAGGTCGCGCTCGCCGGCGACAAGGGTGAAGCGGGCGCCGGAGCGGTTGGCGTCCTTCATCGAGCCCTTGATGCCCTTGCCGCCGAAGGAGAAGTCGGCGGCGACGCCCGCGCGGCGCAGCTCGGTGATCTTGCCGAACAGCACCCGGCGCGCCTCCTCGCCGATCGCCACGGCGAAGACGCTCGTGGTGGCGGGCAGGTCGAGCTCCACGCCCTCCGCCTCCAGGGCGAGGACCGTGCGGTCCACGCCGAGCGCCCAGCCGACGGACGGCAGCGCCGGGCCGCCGATCATCTCGGACAGGCCGTCGTAGCGCCCGCCGCCGCCGACCGCGGACTGCGAGCCGAGACCGTCGTGGACGAACTCGAAGGTGGTCCGGGTGTAGTAGTCCAGACCGCGCACCAGCTTCGGGTCGTCCTCGAAGACCACGCCCGCCGCGGTGATCAGGGCGCGCACCTCCTCGTGGTACGCCTTGCACGCGTCGCACAGGTAGTCGCGCAGCAGCGGGGCGTCGACCAGCTGCTTCTGGACGTCGGCCCGCTTGTCGTCGAGGACGCGCAGCGGGTTGATCTCGGCGCGACGCAGGGTCTCCTCGTCGAGGTCGAGGCCGCGCAGGAAGGTCTGCAGGGCCTCGCGGTAGACGGGGCGGCACTCCTTGTCGCCGAGCGAGTTCAGCAGGATCCGGTAGTCGCGCAGTCCGAGCGCGCGGTAGGCCTGGTCGGCCAGGATGATCAGCTCGGCGTCGAGCGCCGGGTCCTCGGCGCCGATGGCCTCGGCACCGACCTGCGAGAAGTGGCGGTAGCGGCCCGCCTGCGCGCGCTCGTAGCGGTAGTAGGAGCCGGAGTACCAGAGCTTGACCGGGAGGTTGCCCTGCTTGTGCAGGTTGGCCTCCAGGGCCGCGCGCAGCACGGAGGCGGTGCCCTCCGGGCGCAGGGCGAGCTGGTCGCCGCCCTTCGTGGTGAGGGTGTACATCTCCTTGGTGACGATGTCCGTGGACTCGCCGACACCGCGGGAGAAGAGGCTGACGTCCTCGAAACCGGGCGTCTCGACGTAGCCGTAGCCGGCGTTCCTCACCTGGGTCGCGATCGTGTCGCGCACGGCCAGGAACTTGGCCGAACGCGGCGGGATCAGGTCGTACGTGCCCTTGGGGGCCTTGAAGGTGCTCACGAAAGTCTTGTCACATTCCTCGTCGGGGAGCCCGGGTCTCGCTCCTGCTCCCTTGGCGGCTCGCCGCCACCTGCCGCAGGTAGGGGTTGGTGGCGCGCTCCTGGCCGATGGTCGTCTGGGGACCGTGGCCGGACAGGACGACGGTCGAGTTGTCGAGCGGCAGGACCACGCGGGTCAGCGATGCGAGCATCTCGTCCATGTCACCGCCGGGCAGGTCGGTGCGTCCGATGGAGCCGGCGAACAGCAGGTCGCCGGAGAAGAGGACGGAGGGGATCTCCGTGGTCTCCGGCGTCCGGAAGGTCACCGACCCCTTGGTATGACCGGGCGCGTGCGCGACGGAGAAGTCGAGGCCCGCGAGCTTCAGCGCGGCGCCGTCGGTGAGCTCGTGCACGTCGTCCGGCTCGCCCACGGTCAGCTCGCCCATGAGGGGCATCCCGATGGAACGGCCGAGGGCCTTCTCCGGGTCGCTCATCATGTACCGGTCGGCGGGGTGGATCCACGCGGGTACGTCATGGGCGCCGCAGACCGGCACGACGGAGGCGACATGGTCGATGTGGCCGTGCGTGAGGACCACGGCGACCGGCTTGAGCCGGTGCTTCCTCAGCGTCTCCTCGACTCCCTGGGCGGCCTGGTGGCCCGGGTCGATGATGACGCACTCCTCGCCCGCGGCGGGGGCGACCACGTAACAGTTGGTCCCCCAGGCCCCGGCGGGGAACCCGGCAATCAGCACGATCGTCCTCATTTGTCGTCCGGCAGATGGCTGCGCCAGTGCGGAACACAGCGGAATGCAGCAGATCAGAGCCTACCGGCGGTGCGTATTCCACAGCCAACCCGTATACGGTACGGGCACATCCGACCAGGACAGGAACGGCCGATCGAAAGGGAGCGGACCCGGTGGTCAGCAGCGATCAGCGGCGGCGGCAGCTCGCCAGGGAGAAGTACGCGCGGCAGCAGCAGCGGCGGGCCGACGCGCGGCGCAAGGCGCGCCGGAACACCGTCATCGCCTCGTCGCTCGCGGTGGTGCTCGCGGCCGGCCTCGCCGTCTGGGCCTCGGTGGCCCTGACCGGCGACAAGAGCGACACCAAGAACGACGCCGCGGCGAGCGCGAGCAACACGCCGAGCGCGGAGCCGACGCCCTCGGCGCAGCCCGAGCCGGCGATGTCGATCGACCGGAAGGCCACGTACACGATGGCCCTCGGGACGAACGTCGGCGACATCCGGATCACGATGGACGCGGCGAAGGCCCCGCACACCGTGAACTCCTTCAAGCACCTCGCCGACAAGAAGTACTTCGACGGGACCAAGTGCCACCGGCTGACCACCTCGGGCATCTTCGTGCTCCAGTGCGGCGACCCCAAGGGCGACGGCACCGGCGGCCCCGGCTACTCGATCCCGGACGAGAACCTGAACGGCCTCGGCAAGGCGGGCCAGGACGGCACGGTCACGTACCCGAAGGGCACCGTGGCCATGGCGAACGCCGGCCCGAACACCGGCGGCAGCCAGTTCTTCCTCGTCTACAAGGACACCAAGCTCCCGCCGAACTACACCCCCTTCGGCACCTTCGACGCGGACGGCCTGAAGGCCGTCGAGGACGTGGCGAAGGCGGGCGTCCAGGGTGGCGGCGGGGACGGCGCGCCGCAGAAGGCGGTCACGATCGAGAAGGCGACCGTCACCAAGAAGTGAGGGCGGGGGCGGCCCGGCGGGCACGACCGCGTACGAGCGTGGAATTTCGGTCGCGCTGAGTGCGGACAGCCGGGCCGCCGTTCGCCTAGATTGGCGTTGTGCAGCGCAGGCCGTCGGCCGTGCTGTGGAGGGCGGGCGAGGCCCGCCGGGAAACCGTGGACGATGCCAGGGGCGGGAACCCCGCGTCGGCATCATGTTGAGGAGGCGCTGTGAGCAGCGACCCGTGGGGCCGCGTCGACGAGACGGGCACCGTGTACGTGCGTACGGCCGAGGGCGAGAAGGTCGTCGGATCGTGGCAGGCCGGCAGCCCCGAGGAGGCGCTGGCCTACTTCGAGCGCAAGTACGAGGGCCTGGTGGTCGAGATCGGCCTCCTCGAGAAGCGGGTGCGGACCACCGACCTGTCGGCCAAGGACGCGACGGCGGCCATCGAGCACATCCGGCAGCAGGTCGAGGAGCACCACGCCGTGGGCGACCTCGCCGCGCTGAAGGTCCGGCTCGACAAGCTGGCCGAGACGGTGGAGTCGCGCCGCGAGGAGCGCAAGGTCCAGAAGGCGAAGCAGGCCGACGAGGCGCGCTCCGCCAAGGAGGCCCTGGTCAGCGAGGCCGAGGAGCTGGCGCAGAGCGAGCAGTGGCGCGCCGCGGGCGAGCGGCTGCGGGCCCTGGTGGACACCTGGAAGGGTCTGCCGCGGCTCGACCGGAAGTCCGACGACGAGCTGTGGCACCGCTTCTCGCACGCCCGCTCGGCGTTCTCCAAGCGCCGCAAGGCGCACTTCGCGGCGCTCGACGCGCAGCGCGAGGAGGCCCGCAAGACCAAGGAGCGTCTGGTCGCCGAGGCCGAGTCGCTGTCGAACTCCACCGACTGGGGTGCGACGGCGGCCCGCTACCGCGAGCTGATGGCGGACTGGAAGGCGGCGGGCCGGGCCCAGCGCGAGCACGAGGACGACCTGTGGAACCGCTTCCGCGGCGCCCAGGACGTGTTCTTCGCGGCCCGCAGCGAGGTCTTCGCCGAGCGCGACGCCGAGCAGGTCGAGAACCTCAAGCTGAAGGAGGAGCTCGCGGGCGAGGCGGAGAAGCTGGTCCCGGTCACCGACCTCAAGGCCGCCCGGGCCGCCTTCCGTGCGATCAACGAGCGCTGGGAAGCCATCGGCCACGTGCCGCGGGACGCCCGCCCGAAGGTCGAGGGCCGGATGCACGCGGTGGAGCGCGCCATCCAGGACGCCGAGGAAGCCGAGTGGCGCCGCACCAACCCGGAGGCCCGGGCCCGTGCCGCCGGCCTCACCGGTCAGCTCCAGGACGCCGTCGACAAGCTGCAGAAGCAGATCGACGCGGCCCGCGCCGCCGGCAACGACGCCAAGGCCGACAAGCTCGCCAAGGAGCTGGAGGGCCGCCAGGCCCTGCTGGACCAGGCCCTGAAGGGCCTCCAGGAGTTCGGCGGCTGACGCCCGGCACCGCAGCGGTACGAGGAGGGCCCCCGGCACACATGGTGCCGGGGGCCCTCCTCGTACGCGGTCACGGCCTGCGGGCGCTGGTGACGCGGTACACGTCGTAGACGCCCTCCACGCCCCGGACCGCCTTCAGGACGTGGCCCAGGTGCTTGGGGTCGCCCATCTCGAAGGTGAAGCGGGAGGTGGCCACGCGGTCCCGGGAGGTCTGGACGGCGGCGGACAGGATGTTGACGTGCTGGTCGGAGAGGACCCGGGTGACGTCCGAGAGGAGGCGCGAGCGGTCCAGCGCCTCGACCTGGATGGCGACCAGGAAGACCGAGGACTGGGTCGGGGCCCACTCGACGTCGAGGATGCGCTCGGGCTCCCGGGACAGCGACTCGACGTTGACGCAGTCGCTGCGGTGCACCGAGACGCCGCTGCCGCGGGTGACGAAGCCGATGATGGGGTCGCCGGGCACCGGGGTGCAGCAGCGGGCCAGCTTGACCCAGACGTCCTCGACGCCCTTGACGACCACGCCGGGGTCGGCGCTGGAGCGGCGCTTGGCGCGGCCGCGGGTCGGCGGGGCGGTCTCGGCGATGTCCTCGGTCGCGGCCTCCTCGCCGCCGAGGGCCTGGACCAGCTTCTGGACGATGGACTGGGCGGTGACGTGGCCCTCGCCGATCGCCGCGTACAGCGAGGAGATGTCGCTGTAGCGCAGCTCGTGGGCGAGGGTGACCAGCGAGTCGCCGGTGAGGATGCGCTGGATCGGCAGGTTCTGCTTGCGCATGGCCCGCGCGATGGCGTCCTTGCCCTGCTCGATGGCCTCGTCGCGGCGCTCCTTGGAGAACCAGGCGCGGATCTTGTTGCGGGCGCGCGGTGACTTGACGAAGCCCAGCCAGTCCCGGGACGGTCCGGCGCCGGCGGCCTTGGAGGTGAAGACCTCGACCAGGTCGCCGTTGTCCAGGGTGGACTCCAGCGGGACCAGCCGGCCGTTGACCCGGGCTCCTATGGTGCGGTGGCCGACCTCGGTGTGGACGGCGTAGGCGAAGTCGACCGGGGTGGCGCCGGCGGGCAGCGCTATGACGTCGCCCTTGGGCGTGAAGACGAAGACCTCGTTGCGGGAGAGGTCGAAGCGCAGCGACTCCAGGAACTCGCTGGGGTCCTCGGTCTCCTTCTGCCAGTCGAGCAGCTGCCGCAGCCACGCCATGTCGTTGACGTGGTCGTCCTTGCCGGCCTTCCGCGGCACGTCGGTGCGCACCTTGGAGGCGCCGGCGACGGCCTCCTGCTTGTACTTCCAGTGCGCGGCGATGCCGTACTCGGCGCGGCGGTGCATGTCGAAGGTGCGGATCTGCAGCTCGACGGGCTTGCCGTTGGGGCCGATGACCGTCGTGTGCAGCGACTGGTACATGTTGAACTTCGGCATCGCGATGTAGTCCTTGAACCGGCCGGGGACCGGGTTCCATCGCGCGTGGACGGTGCCGAGGGCCGCGTAGCAGTCGCGGACGGTGTCCACGAGGACGCGGATGCCGACCAGGTCGTAGATCTCCGCGAAGTCACGGCCGCGGACGATCATCTTCTGGTAGACGCTGTAGTAGTGCTTCGGCCGGCCGGTGACGGTGGCCTTGATGCGGGCGGCCCGCAGGTCGGCCTGGACCTCGTCGGTCACTATCGCCAGGTACTCGTCGCGCTTGGGCGCGCGCTCGGCGACCAGCCGGACGATCTCGTCGTACATCTTGGGGTAGAGGATCGCGAAGGCGAGGTCCTCCAGCTCCCACTTGATGGTGTTCATGCCCAGCCGGTGCGCCAGCGGGGCGTAGATCTCCAGGGTCTCGCGGGCCTTCTTCTCCTGCTTCTCCCGCTTGAGGTAGCGCATGGTGCGCATGTTGTGCAGGCGGTCGGCGAGCTTGATGACCAGGACCCGGGGGTCCTTGGCCATGGCGACGACCATCTTGCGGACGGTCTCGGCCTGGGCGGCCTCGCCGAACTTGACCTTGTCGAGCTTGGTGACGCCGTCGACGAGCAGGGCGACCTGGTCGCCGAAGTCGCGGCGCAGGTCCTCCAGGCCGTACTCGGTGTCCTCGACGGTGTCGTGGAGCAGCCCGGCCATCAGCGTCGCCGGGTCCATGCCGAGCTCGGCGAGGATCGTGGTGACGGCCAGCGGGTGGGTGATGTACGGGTCGCCGCTCTTGCGCTTCTGGCCGCGGTGCCAGCGCTCGGCGACCTGGTAGGCGCGCTCGATCTGGCGCAGGGTCGCCGTCTCGATCTTCGGGTCGTTGGAGCGGACGATCCGCAGCAGCGGTTCGAGGACCGGGTTGTACGGGGAGGAACGCTGGACGCCGAGCCGGGCGAGGCGAGCGCGGACGCGGCTGGAGGAGCCGCCGCCGCGCGCGGGCGGGGCCGGCGCGGGCCGGGCGGGCGGGGCAGGCGTGGGCGCTGCGGGCCGGGGCCTGTTCTCCGCGGGCGGGTTCTGGGGCGCGGCGGCGTTCGGCGCGGCCTGGTCGGCCCGCTGGTCGGGCTGCGCGGCGGAGAGTGGCTGGGCCTCGTCTGGCAAGAGCGCTCCTCTGGCGGTACCCCCGGACACGGTCGGGGGGTTTCCGGGTCCCCCGGTCAGGCCCGGAAAGGCCATCGTATCGAGCTGACGGCGCCTGTGCTCACGTGCCTGGGAGCTGAGACGGCGCCGGGGACCCGATCCGGTCCCTGTCCGAAAAACGACGGGGGCGCCCGGGGGATTCCCCGGACGTCCCGCGGACGCGTGCGGCCCGCCGCCGGGGCCCGGGCCGGGAACGCGGAAACCGCCCCGGCCGGAGGCGGTGGGCCTCGGCCGGGGCGGTCCCGGTACCGGTCGGGCGGTGGGCCGTCAGACCGTGATGAGCGCGGTGAGCGGTGCGCCGCCGAGGGCGGGCTCCAGCCGTGCGCGGCCCGGCAGGAAGCCCAGCTCCATCAGGACGGCGACGCCGGCGACCTCGGCCCCGGCGCGCCGGATGAGCTCGATGGAGGCCTCGGCGGTGCCGCCGGTGGCGAGGACGTCGTCGATGACCATGACGCGGTCGCCCGCGGCCAGGTCCTCGGCGTGCACCTCGATCTCGGCGGTGCCGTACTCCAGCTCGTAGGCCTGCCGCAGGGTGGCTCCGGGCAGCTTGCCGGCCTTGCGGACCGGGATGAAGCCCAGGCCCGCGCGGACGGCGACGGGCGCGGCCAGGATGAAGCCGCGGGCCTCCAGGCCCACGATCTTCGTGGCGCCCTGCGCGGCGCACAGCCCGGCCAGCTCGTCGGTGAGCGCCGTGAAGGCCTCCGGGTCCGCGAGCAGCGGGGTGATGTCCTTGAACAGCACCCCGGGCTTCGGGTAGTCGGGGACGTCCCGGATCCGGCTGAGCAGCAGCTCGGTGGTGGTGCGCTGGGCCTCGGCGGTCATCCGCGCCGCCCGGAGGGGCGGCCGCGGCGGCCGCGCTGGCCGACGACGGCCGGCTCGGCGTCCGTCTCGTCCGCGAAGTCGGCGCCGTCGAGCTCCTCGCCCTTGGCGGACGCGGCGGCCCGCTTGGCGAGGACGCGCTTCCTCAGGGCCTTCATCGCCGGCTCGCGCTCCTTGAGGTCGGCGACGAGCGGGGTGGCGATGAAGATCGAGGAGTACGCACCGGCGGCGAGACCCACGAACAGCGACAGGGAGATGTCGTTCAGCATGCCGGCGCCGAGGACGCCGCCGCCGATGAACAGCAGGCCGGCGACCGGGAGCAGCGCCACGACCGTGGTGTTGATCGAGCGGACCAGGGTGCCGTTGATCGAGCGGTTGGCGACGTCGCTGTAGGTCCAGCGGGTCTGCTTGGTGATGTCCTTCGTCTGCTCCTTGAGCGAGTCGAAGACGACGACCGTGTCGTAGAGCGAGTAGCCGAGGATGGTGAGCAGACCGATGACCGTGCCGACCGTGACCTCGAAGCCGACCAGTGAGTAGATGCCGACGGTGATGGTGAGGTCGTGGATCAGCGCGATGAGCGCGGCGACGGCCATCCGCCACTCGAAGGCGATCGCCAGGTAGAGCACCACGAGGATCATGAAGATCCCGAGGCCGGTCCAGGCCTTGGTGGCGATCTGCTCGCCCCAGCTGGGTCCGACCAGCTCGGCGGCGATCTTCGGCTCGGGGACGTTCAGGTCCTTGGCGAGCTGGGAGCGCACCTGGTCGGACTTGGCGGTGTCGAGGCCGCCGACCTGGATGCGCAGGGTGCCGTTGCCGAGCTGCTGGACGATCGCGTCGTGGCCGGAGGCCTCTTCCGCGTACTCGGTGGCCTGGGTGACGGAGACGTTCGTCTTCGGGGTGGTGAAGACGGCGCCGCCCTGGAACTCGATGCCCATGTTCAGGCCGCGCACCGCGAGGGCGACGATGGCCGTGATGGTGATGAGGATCGACAGGCCGTACCAGATGCGGCGGTTGCCGATGAAGTCGTAGCCGACCTCACCGCGGTGCAGTCGGGCGCCGAGATCGCCGAGCTTCGACATCTCACGCCTCCTTCGGGTCGACGGGGGCGGTGGTGCGGCGCGTGCGGCGCAGCGGCGGCTTGGCACCGAGGCTCTTCGGGTCGAGGCCGGACATCTTGTGGCCGCCTGCGAAGAACTTGGTGCGGGCCAGCAGCGTCATCACCGGCTTGGTGAAGAGGAAGACCACCACGATGTCGAGCAGCGTGGTGAGGCCGAGGGTGAACGCGAAGCCCTGGACCTTGCCGACGGTGACGATGAAGAGCACCGCGGCGGCGAGGAACGACACGAAGTCGGAGACCAGGATGGTGCGGCGGGCCCGCGGCCAGGCGCGCTCGACGGCCGGGCGCAGGGTGCGGCCCTCGCGGATCTCGTCGCGGATGCGCTCGAAGTACACGATGAACGAGTCGGCCGTGATGCCGATGGCGACGATGGCGCCGCAGACGGCCGGCAGGTTCAGCGCGAAGCCGATGGCCGGGCCGAGCAGGGCCATGATCACGTAGGTGAGCAGGGCCGAGACGCCGAGGCTGGCGATGGCGATGAGCGACAGGCCGCGGTAGTAGACGACCAGGTAGAGGACGACCAGGCCGAGGCCGATGGCGCCGGCGATCAGACCGGCCTCCAGCTGCTCGCCGCCGAGGGCGGCGGTGACGGTGTCGACGCTCTGCGTCTCGAAGGTCAGCGGCAGGGCGCCGTAGGACAGGATGTTGCCGAGGTCCTGGGCGGACTGCTGGTTGAAGCTGCCGGAGATCTCGGCGCTGGCGCTCAGCGTCTGGCGCACGGACGGGGCCGAGACGACCTCGCCGTCGAGGACGATGGCGAACTGGTTCAGCGGCTCGGTCTGCTGGGACAGCTTGCTGGTGATCTTCTGGAACTTCTTCGAGCCCTCGCCCGTGAAGTCCATGGTCACGATCCACATGCCGCGCTGCTGGTCGAAGACGCCCTGGGCGTCGTCGACGTCCTTGCCGTCGACCTCGGCCGGGCCGAGGATGTACTTCTCCCACTGGCCGATCGAGTTCTTGCCGCAGGCCACGGTGGGCTCGGTGGGCTTGACGCCGTCACCGGCGGCGCTGCGCTGCTTGGGGTCGAGGCAGTTGAGCGCCGCGAACTTCTGCTGCAGGGCGGCGGTGGCCGCGTCCGCGGTGGGGGTGGGAGCCGGCGGCGTGCTGGCCTTCGGCGAGGCGGAGGAGCTCGCGGTGGGCGTGGGGCTCGGGGCCTTCAGGGCCTCGGAGACCGCGCGGCCCTGGGTGGAGGCGCTCGCCGACGGGGTGGCGGACTTCTTGTCCTTGCCCTGGTCCGCGGTGGCGCCCGAGGGCTTCGCGGACGGGGTGGCGGAGCCGCTGGGCGTGGCGCTCGGCTTCGGCGCGGGCTGCTCGGCGGCGGCGACGGCCAGGACCTGCCGGAAGTACAGCTGGGCGGTGGTGCCGACCTGCTCGCGGGCCTGCTTCTCGTTCGTCCCCTTGGGGATGTTCACGATGATGTTCTCGCGGCCCTGCGTCTGGACCTCGGCCTCGGAGACACCCAGACCGTTGACACGGCGCTCGATGATGCCGACCGCCGTGTTCATGTTGGTCTCGTTGACGGCGGACTCCTGTCCGGGCTCCGCCTTCGCCTTGAGCGTGATCGACGTGCCGCCGGCGAGGTCGATGCCCAGGCGCGGGGTGGTGTGCCCCGACCAGAACATGCCGCCGGTGAGCGCGACCATGGCGATCAGAATGAGTGCCAGGGCGCGGCCCGGCCGGCTCTGGCCCCCCGCCGGCCTTCGGCCCTTCTTCGGTGCTGCCACCTGTCGTTTCTCCCTGTCCAAACCGTCCCGCGCCGGGTGGGCGCGAGACGGCCACGAAGTGTGTGTGGGGACCTGCCCCCGCAAGACGTGGAACCGTTCCGGGGCGGCGGACGCCGGTGGGCGTCGGCCGCCACCCCGGAGGCGATTACTTCGCCTCGGTCTCCCCGTCGGCCTTGCCGTCCTTCTCGACCTCGGAGTCCGCCGCCGGGGCGGTGTCCTTCTTGGTCAGGTCGGTCTTGGCCGCCCCCTCCTGGTCCGCGGCGGCGTCGGCGTCCCCGGTGAGCGAGGAGGCGTCGTCCGGAACGACGGTGTCGGTGTCGGTGTCGTCGTCGCCGTGGACGATCCGGTTGTACTCGGAGTCTTCGAGCACCGCGCCGATCGCGTTCTTGGCGTAGACGGCGTGCACGCCGGGCGCGACCTCGAGGAGGACGGTCTCGTCGCCGATCTCCTTGACGGTGGCGTACATCCCCCCGATGGTGCGTACGCCGGTGCCGGGCTGCATCTGGTTGCGCATCTCCACCGCCTGCTGCTGCTTCTTCTTGGCAGAGCGGGTCATCAGGAACATGGCCCCGATGAGGACGATGAAGGGGAGGAGGGTCACGAGGTTCACGGGACGGGATTCCTTCGCACGGTCGCGGTGAATCCGCGGCCTGATCTTCGGGGGTGGGCTGCCGACCGGAAAGGGCGGCATCGGCGGAGTCTAGGCGAGTCCGCATCGATGGAACAACGCCCAGCATGGCACCGTGGTTCCTGACCGGGCGACTATCCGCGCCGTCACCCCGCCGTCACATCCCGAACAGCCCCGCTTGTCCCTTTCCCCCGCCGCTCCCGGCCCCGCCGGGGCCCGCGGCCTGCGGCGGAACGAGTCCGAGGTGGCTCCAGGCCGCCGGTGTGGCGACCCGGCCGCGGGGGGTGCGGGCGAGCAGTCCCTCCCGTACGAGGAAGGGCTCGGCCACCTCCTCGACGGTCTCGCGCTCCTCGCCGACCGCGACCGCGAGGGTGGACAGGCCGACCGGGCCGCCGCCGAAGAGCTTGAGCAGGGCCTCCAGGACCGCGCGGTCGAGGCGGTCGAGGCCGCGGCTGTCCACCTCGTACACGCCGAGGGCGGCGGCGGCCACCTCACGGGTGATGGTGCCGTCGGCCTTGACCTGGGCGTAGTCGCGGACGCGGCGGAGCAGCCGGTTGGCGATGCGCGGGGTGCCTCGGGAGCGGCCGGCGATCTCGGCGGCGCCGGCCGGGTCGATCGCGACGTTGAGGAGTCCGGCGGAGCGGGTGACGACCCGCTCCAGCTCGTGCGGCTCGTAGAACTCCATGTGGGCGGTGAAGCCGAAGCGGTCGCGCAGCGGCGGCGGCAGCAGGCCGGCCCGGGTGGTGGCGCCGACCAGGGTGAAGGGCGGCAGGTCGAGCGGGATGGCGGTGGCGCCGGGGCCCTTGCCGACGATGACGTCGACGCGGAAGTCCTCCATCGCCATGTAGAGCATCTCCTCGGCGGGCCGGGACATCCGGTGGATCTCGTCGAGGAAGAGGATCTCGCCCTCCTGGAGGGAGGAGAGGATCGCGGCGAGGTCGCCGGCGTGCTGGATGGCGGGGCCGGAGGTGATGCGGATCGGCGCGTTCATCTCCGCGGCGATGATCATCGACAGGGTGGTCTTGCCGAGGCCGGGGGCGCCGGAGAGCAGCACGTGGTCGGCGGTGGCGCCGCGCTGGCGGGCGGCTTTGAGGACCAGGTCGAGCTGCTGGCGCACCTTCTCCTGGCCGATGAACTCGCCCAGGTCCTTGGGGCGCAGCGCGGCCTCGACGGCCTGGTCGTCGCCCTCGGCGGCGGCGCCGACGATCCGCTCCTCGGCGGCTTCGGCCGACTCGTCGTCCCAGTTCACGGTGGTGGTTGCCTTTTCGCTCGTACGGGGAGGGGGCGGCCGGGTCAGCGGGCGCGGTTGAGGGTCTGGAGGGCGGCGCGCAGCAGCTGCGGCACGGGCGCGGAGCCGGTCTCGGCGAGGGCGGCCTCGGCCTGCGGGGTGACGGCGGCGACGGCCTCCTCGGCCTCGCGGCTCGCGTAGCCGAGGCCGACGAGGGCGGCGGCGAGCTGCTCGGTCCAGGGGGCGGGGCCGGTGGCGACGGCGCGCTGCTGGCCGACCAGGCCGCTGCTGCCGAGCGGGGCGCCGAGCTTGTCCTTCAGTTCGAGGAGGAGTTTCTGCGCGCCCTTCTTGCCGATGCCGGGGACGGCGGTGAGCGCCTTCTCGTCGCCGGTGGAGACGGCGAGGCGCAGCGCGTCGGGGCTGTGCACGCCGAGCATGGCCTGGGCGAGGCGGGGGCCGACGCCGCTGGCGGTCTGGAGCAGCTCGAAGACCTGCCGCTCGTCGTCGTCGGCGAAGCCGTAGAGGGTGAGGGAGTCCTCGCGGACGACCAGGGAGGTGGCCAGGCGCGCGTGCTCGCCGACGCGGAGGCCCGCGATGGTGTTCGGGGTGCACTGGACGGCCATGCCGACGCCGCCGACCTCGACGACGGCGGTCGTGGGGGCGAGGGCGGCCACGGGGCCGCTGACGAAGGCGATCATGACGTGCGGCCTTTCGAGGCGTGCAGGGCGACGGCCTGCTGGAGGCGGTTCTGGGCGGGGGCGCGCCAGATGTGGCAGATGGCGAGGGCGAGGGCGTCGGCGGCGTCGGCCGGCTTCGGCGGCGCGGAGAGCCGGAGCAGCCGGGTGACCATGGCGCCGACCTGGGCCTTGTCGGCGCGGCCGCTGCCGGTGACGGCGGCCTTGACCTCGCTGGGGGTGTGCAGGGCGACGGGCAGTCCGCGGCGGGCGGCGCACAGCATGGCGACGGCGCTGGCCTGGGCGGTGCCCATCACCGTGCGCACGTTGTGCTGGCTGAACACCCGCTCCACGGCGACGAGTTCGGGCTGGAAGCGGTCGATCCACTCCTCGATGCCGCGCTCGATGCCGACCAGCCGGAGGCCGATGTCGGCGTCGGCGGGGGTGCGGACGACGCCGACGCCGAGCATGGTGAGGGGCCGTCCGGCGACGCCCTCGACCACCCCGACACCGCACCGGGTGAGTCCGGGGTCCACCCCGAGTACGCGCACGCCGCCCCTCCCTGGTCGCTGCGGATCTCCCTGATCGCAAGTCTGTTTGTGCAGGCTATCCGCTGCCACTGACAACGCGGCACAAAGCAGCGGGCCGACGGGGTGTGTCCCGTCGGCCCGCTGCTGCGAGGGTCCGCGAATCAGGCGTCGACCTTCGCCATGACCTCGTCGCTGACGTCGAAGTTGGCGTAGACGTTCTGCACGTCGTCGCTGTCCTCGAGGGCGTCGATCAGCTTGAACATCTTGCGCGCGCCCTCCTCGTCCAGGTCGACCTGGAGGGTCGGGACGAAGCTGGACTCGGCCGAGTCGTAGTCGATGCCGGCCTCCTGGAGGGCGGTGCGGACCGCGACCAGGTCGGTCGCCTCGCTGATGACCTCGAAGTTCTCGCCGAGGTCGTTGACCTCCTCGGCGCCCGCGTCGAGCACGACCTCCAGGACGTCGTCCTCGGAGCGGTCGCCCTTGGGGAGCACGACGACGCCCTTGCGGTTGAACAGGTACGACACCGAGCCCGGGTCGGCCATCGAGCCGCCGTTGCGGGTCATGGCGACGCGCACGTCGGAGGCGGCGCGGTTGCGGTTGTCGGTGAGGCACTCGATGAGCACCGCGACGCCGTTCGGACCGTAGCCCTCGTACATGATCGTCTGGTAGTCGACGCCGCCGGCCTCCAGGCCGCCGCCGCGCTTGACCGCCGAGTCGATGTTCTTGTTGGGCACCGACTGCTTCTTGGCCTTCTGGATGGCGTCGAAGAGGGTCGGGTTGCCGTCCGGGTCGGCGCCGCCGGTGCGGGCCGCGACCTCGATGTTCTTGATCAGCTTCGCGAAGAGCTTGCCGCGCTTGGCGTCGATCACGGCCTTCTTGTGCTTCGTCGTAGCCCATTTAGAGTGGCCGGACATCTGCCTGTCTCCTTCGCGTAACCCATTTCTGAACGAACCCCAGAGATCCTACAAGGATCGGGTCACCGCTCGGCGCGCACCATGTCCACGAACAGCTCGTGGATGCGGTGGTCACCGGTCAGCTCGGGGTGGAACGAGGTCGCCATGGCCCTGCCCTGCCGCACGGCCACGATGTGGCCGTCGTGCTCGGCGAGCACCTCGACCTCGGCGCCGACGGACTCCACCCACGGGGCGCGGATGAAGACGCCCTCCACCGGGCTGTCGATCCCGGCCACGGTGACGCCGGCCTCGAAGGACTCGTTCTGCCGCCCGAAGGCGTTGCGGCGCACGATCATGTCGATGCCGCCGAAGGTCTCCTGGCCCGAGCGCGGGTCGAGGATCTTGTCGGCGAGCATGATCAGGCCGGCGCAGGTGCCGTAGACGGGCATGCCGGCGGCGATCCGCTCGCGCAGCGGCTCCATCAGGCCGAAGAGCACGGCCAGCTTGGAGATGGTGGTGGACTCGCCGCCGGGGACGACCAGGCCGTCGACCTCGGCGAGCTCCTCGGGGCGCCGGACCGGCCTGGCCACGGCGTCCGCCGCGGCCAGGGCGATCAGGTGCTCCCGTACGTCACCCTGGAGGGCCAGGACACCGATCACGGGGGTGCTGCTCATCGGTGCTTACCAGCCCCGGTTCGCGTAGCGCTCGGCCTCGGGCAGGGTGTCGCAGTTGATGCCGACCATGGCCTCGCCCAGGTTGCGGGAGGCGTCCGCGATGACCTTCGGGTCGTCGTAGAAGGTGGTGGCCTTCACGATGGCGGCGGCGCGCTTGGCCGGGTCGCCGGACTTGAAGATGCCGGAGCCGACGAAGACGCCCTCGGCGCCGAGCTGGCGCATCAGCGCGGCGTCGGCCGGGGTGGCCACACCACCGGCGGAGAACAGCACGACCGGCAGCTTGCCGAGCTCGGCGACCTCCTTGACGAGCTCGTACGGGGCGCGCAGCTCCTTGGCGGCGGCGTACAGCTCGTTGTTGTCGAAGCCGCGCAGCTTGGCGATCTCGTTCTTGATCTGGCGCAGGTGGCGGACGGCCTCGACGACGTTGCCGGTGCCGGCCTCGCCCTTGGAGCGGATCATGGCCGCGCCCTCGGCGATGCGGCGCAGGGCCTCGCCCAGGTTGGTGGCGCCACAGACGAAGGGGGTGGTGAAGGCCCACTTGTCGGAGTGGTTGACCTCGTCGGCCGGGGTGAGCACCTCGGACTCGTCGATGTAGTCGACGCCGAGCGACTGCAGGACCTGGGCCTCGACGAAGTGGCCGATGCGGGACTTGGCCATCACCGGGATGGAGACGGCGTTGATGATGCCCTCGATCATGTCCGGGTCGGACATCCGGGCCACGCCGCCGTCCTTGCGGATGTCGGCCGGGACCCGCTCGAGGGCCATGACGGCCACGGCACCCGCGTCCTCGGCGATCTTCGCCTGCTCCGGGGTGACGACGTCCATGATCACGCCGCCCTTGAGCTGCTCGGCCATGCCGCGCTTGACGCGGGCGGTGCCGGTCTCGGGGGACTGGGCGGTGGTGGAAGGCGTGCTGGACACGGGTACCTCACATGTGACAACGGGGTTGACGACAAGAGCGAGGAAACAGGCCAGGAGCGGTCCACATCAAGGGCCAATGTGCAGGCGGTGGCTCGTTTTCGCAGCTTACGAAGGTGATCAGCGCTCACGCCGGACGATCCGCAAGCGCGGCGGGCGGTTCGTCGTCCATTTCGAAGGCCATGGGGAACGGAGCGTGGCCCGCGAGGCGGAACCAGCGGACCTTGCGGTGGCGGCGCAGGGCGCGGGCCGCGCGCACGGCGTCGTTGTGGAAGCGGCGGGCCATCGGCACCCGGCGCACGGCCGCCGCGAGCTCCCCCGCTGCCTCCTCGCCACCGGGCGCCGCCCGCACGACGTCCACCTGCTCGGGCTCCCCGAACACGGCGCGCAGCGCCTGGCTCAGCTCGCTCTCGGCGACCTCCCGCTGGTCCTCCTCGGCCTGCCGGGCGGCGTGCGCCGCCTCGTACAGGACGATCGAGGCGGCCGGGTCGAGGACGCCGGAGGTGGCGAGCTCCTGGGTGACCGAGGCGCGGCGCAGCAGCTGCGCGTCGAGGGCGGCGCGGGCCGCGTCGATGCGGGTGTGCAGCCGGTCGAGCCGGCCGGCCGTCCAGCTGAGGTAGACGCCGACGAGGATCAGCGCGGCGACGGTCCAGATCAGGGTTTCGGTCACGGGCGCACAGGCTACCGGGGCCCGGCCGCCGCCCCGGCCCGCACCTCGCCCTCACCGGCGCCCGGCTCGCCCGCGCGGGCGGACCGGCAAGCGACGTGCGCCCGCTCGTCCGGCCCGCCCGGCTCGGTCCGGCCGGTCCGCGCGGCCGGCCTACAGTCCGAGCCGTGCCCGCAGTCCCCCGGCGGCGCGCTCGTCGGTGGCCACCGAGGCGGCACCGTCGGTCACCGTCTCGTAGACGGCCAGGATGTCCGCGCCCACCGTCGACCAGTCGAAGCGGCGGACGTGGGCCGAGCCGCGCTCGCGCAGCTCCTCGCGGCGGGCAGCGTCGCCGAGCAGGGCCACGGCCCGGGCGGCGAGGTCGTCGGCGTCCTCGTTGGCGAAGAGCTCGCCGGCCGCGCCCTGGTCCAGGACCTGGGCGAAGGCGTCGAGGTCGGAGGCGAGCACCGGCGCGCCCGCCGACAGGGCCTCGACCAGGATGATGCCGAAGCTCTCGCCGCCGGTGTTGGGCGCCACGTACACGTCGACGCTGCGCAGCAGCCGCGCCTTGTCCTCGTCGCTGACCATGCCGAGGAACTCGACCCGGGAGCGCATCTCGCGCGGCAGGGAGGCGACCGCCTCCTCCTCGTCGCCGCGGCCGGCCACCAGCAGCCGGGTGTCGGGCCGCTCGGCCAGGATCTTCGGCAGGGCGCGCATCAGGACCGGCAGGCCCTTGCGCGGCTCGTCGATGCGGCCGATGAAGCCGAGCGTGCCGCCGGTCCACTCCTTGCGCGGCTCGGCGCGGGCGAAGAAGTCCACGTCGACGCCGTTCGGGATGACGACCGCGTCGCCGCCCAGGTGCTCGACCAGGGTGCGGCGCGCGTACTCGCTCACCGCGATCCGCGCGCTGATCTTCTCCAGGGCGGGCTGGAGGATCGGATAGGCGGCGATCATCGCCCGCGAGCGCGGGTTGGAGGTGTGGAAGGTGGCCACGATCGGGCCCTGGGCCGCCCAGCAGGTGAGCAGGCCGAGCGAGGGCGAGGTGGGCTCGTGGATGTGGACCACGTCGAAGGTGCCCTCGTGCAGCCAGCGCCGCACCCGGGCCGCCGACAGGAAGCCGAAGTTCAGCCGGGCCACCGAGCCGTTGTACGGCACGGGGACCGCGCGGCCGGCGGAGACCACGTACGGCGGCAGCGGGGTCTCGTCGTCGGCGGGCGCCAGCACGGAGACCTCGTGGCCCAGCCGGATCAGGTGCTCCGCGAGGTCGCGGATGTGGAACTGGACGCCGCCCGGCACGTCCCAGGAGTACGGGCAGACGATCCCGATCTTCACGCGGTCCGCTCCCCCTCGCTCCGCCCGCCCGCGGCCGGCGCTCCCCCGGCCCGCTCCTCGCGGGCCCGCTCGTCCTCGGGGCGCGGCTCCAGGTCCGCGAGCCACAGCCGCTGCAGCATGTGCCAGTCCTCCGGGTGCTCGGCGATGCCCCCGGCGAAGACGTCGGCGAGGGCCTGCGTCATGGAGGACGTCTTCTCGGCCCGGGTGCCTGACTCCGGCACCTCGATCGGCGCGTGCACCTGCCCCTTCATGACGTCGGTCTCGTCGTACCAGAGCGTCACCGGCAGCAGCAGCGCCCCGGTCTGCTGGGCGAGCATGGCGGGGCCGGCGGGCATCCGCGCCTTCTCGCCGAAGAAGGACACCTCGACGCCCGAGGCCGACAGGTCGCGGTCGGCGACCAGGCAGACCAGCCCGCCGGCGCGCAGCCGGCGGGCGAGCGTGCCGAAGGCGGCGCCGCCGGTGTGCGGCAGCACCTCCATGCCCAGGGACTCGCGGTAGGCGACGAAGCGGTCGTAGAGGGTCTCCGGCTTGAGCCGCTCGGCGACGGTGGTGAACGGGACGCCGAGCGCCCGGGTCACCCACACCCCCGCGAGGTCCCAGTTGCCCATGTGCGGCAGGGCGAGGATGACGCCCCGGTCGGAGGCGAGCCCGTCGGTGAGGTGGTGCACGTCCTTGGGGTCGAAGCTGCCGGCGGCCCGCTCCTTGCTCCAGGTGGGCAGCCGGAAGGACTCCATCCAGTAGCGCATGTACGAGCGCATGCCGGCCCGCGACAGCTCCTGGAGCCGCGCCGGCGTCGGGTCGGGCACCACCCGGGCCAGGTTGGCCTCCAGGCGCAGCACGCTCCGGCCGCGCCGCTTCCACGCGGTGTCCGCGATCCGCCGGCCCAGCGCCCTGGCCACCGGCTCCGGCAGCTTCTTCACGGTGGCCCAGCCGAGCCCGTACAGCCCGTCGGTGACCCGGTCCTTCAGCCCGCTCATGATGTCGCCTCGCTCCCCCGGGCGGCGGCGTCCGCCTCCGCCGACTCCCTGCGCACGGTCACGACCCGCTGCCCCAGCGTCACGGCCGAGCCGACCGCCACGATCCACAGGGCGATCGGCAGCAGCACCTGCACGCCGGGCACGCCGAAGCCGTGCAGACCGGCGAGGCCGGCCGCGACCAGCGAGATCACCAGCCGCTCGGCGCGCTCGACGAGACCGTTGACGGCCACCGGAAGGCCAATCGATTCGCCGCGCGCCTTGGTGTACGACACCACCTGGCCGCTGGCCAGGCAGAAGATCGCGACCGCGCACAGCACGTTGTCGTCGCCCTTGCCCGCGTACCAGAGCGCGAAGCCGCCGAAGATCGCCCCGTCGGCCACCCGGTCGAGGGTCGAGTCGAGGAAGGCGCCCCAGCGGCTGGAGACCCCGGCCTGCCGGGCCATGTTCCCGTCGACCAGGTCCGAGAAGACGAACAGCGTGATCATGATCGTCCCCCAGAAGAACTCTCCGCGGGGGAAGAAGACCAGCGCGCCGACGACGACGCCGGCCGTGCCGATGAGCGTGACGGTGTCGGGGCTCACGCCCCGGCGGAGCAGAAACGCGGCGAACGGTGTGAGGACACGCGTGAAGAACGCACGCGCGTACTTGTTCAGCATGGCCCTGTGGCCTTCCCGAGGTTCGGTGGGCCGCGCGGCCCCTACGACCACCGGCCCGCCCATCGTAGCCACGCGGGCCCCCGCGGCAGCGGCGGCACCCGCCCGTCGCGTCGCCCCGTCGCGCCGGGCCGGCCGGCGGCGGCCGCGCGTACGACGTATGGACGCACCGTGACGTCGGTGCAAAGCTCGAAGGACAACCGCGGGCGTCGGCCGGAGCCGAGCCGCACGCGACGGGCGGCCCCCGCACGGGTGCGCCGCTCCCCCGGGCCCGCCCCCCCTCACCGTACGAGCAGTCGGGAGGAACATCATGGGCGACAAGGCGAACCCCCGCTCCGGAGCCGCCGGCAGGGCTCCAACGGCCGACCGGCCCTCGGCCGTGCGGAACGTGGTGCTGGTCGGCCACAGCGGATCCGGGAAGACGACCCTGGTGGAGGCCCTGGCGCAGACCGCGGGCGCGGTCAACCGGGCCGGCCGGGTCGAGGACGGCGCGACGGTCTCCGACTACGACGAGATCGAGCACCGCCAGCAGCGTTCCGTACAGCTCTCGCTCGTCCCGGTCGAATGGGGCGGCTACAAGATCAACATCCTGGACACCCCGGGATACGCCGACTTCGTCGGGGAACTGAGGGCCGGTCTGCGCGCGGCGGACGCGGCCCTCTTCGTCGTCTCGGCCGCCCAGGAGGCCGACGCGCTCGTCGGCTCGACCCGCGCCGTCTGGGAGGAGTGCGCGGCCGTCGGCATGCCCCGGGCCGTCGTGGTCACCCACCTGGACACCGCCCGCACCGACTTCGGCCGGCTGACCGAGCTCCTCGGCGAGCACTTCGGCGGCGACGACCCCGACGCCGTCCTCCCGCTCTACCTGCCCGTGCGCGGCACCGAGGGCGCCGACGGACACGCCCCCGTCACCGGACTGGTGGGGCTGCTCACCGAGCGCGTCTTCGACTACTCCACCGGGGAGAGGCGCGAGGACCCGCCCGACGCGGCGCAGCGGCCGCTGATCGAGGAGGCCCGCGGCCGGCTCATCGAGGGGATCATCGCCGAGAGCGAGGACGAGACCCTGATGGACCGCTACCTCGGCGGCGAGGAAGTGGATCTGAAGACGCTGGTCGACGACCTGGAGAAGGCCGTCGCGCGCGGCACCTTCCACCCCGTGCTCGCCGCGGCCCCCGCCTCCGACGGCGGCCGGCAGGGCCTGGGCACGGTCGAGCTCCTGGAGCTGATCACCGGCGGCTTCCCCAGCCCGCTGGAGCGGGAGGCGCCCGCCGTGACCACCCCGGACGGGCAGTCCCGCCCACCGCTGGTCTGCGACCCGGACGGACCGCTGGTCGCCGAGGTCGTGAAGACCTCCTCCGACCCCTACGTCGGACGGCTCTCACTGGTCCGGGTCTTCTCCGGGACGCTGCGGCCCGACGAGACGGTGCACGTCTCCGGGCACGGCCTCGCCGACCGCGGCCACGAGGACCACGACGTCGACGAACGGATCGGGGCGCTCACCGCCCCCTTCGGCAAACAGCAGAACACCCTCGCCCACTGCGTCGCCGGCGACCTCGCCTGCGTCGCCAAACTCGGCAGCGCCGAGACCGGCGACACCCTGTCCGCCAAGGACGCCCCGCTCCTGATGGAGCCCTGGCGGATGCCCGAGCCGCTGCTGCCGCTGGCCATCGAGGCGCACAGCAAGGCCGACGAGGACCGCCTCTCGCAGGGGCTCGCCCGGCTCGTCGCCGAGGACCCGACCATGCGGCTCGAACAGAACCCGGACACCCACCAGGTGGTGCTCTGGTGCCTCGGCGAGGCGCACGCGGACGTGGCCCTGGAGCGGCTGCGCGGCCGGTACGGCGTCCAGGTCGACACCGTCCCGCACAAGGTGTCGCTGCGCGAGACCTTCGGCGCGGGGGCCGCCGGGCGCGGCCGGCACGTCAAGCAGTCCGGCGGCCACGGGCAGTACGCCATCTGCGAGATCGACGTCGAACCGCTGCCGCCCGGCAGCGGCATCGAGTTCGTCGACAAGGTGGTGGGCGGCGCGGTGCCCCGCCAGTTCGTCCCCTCCGTCGAGAAGGGCGTCCGCGCCCAGGCCGCCCGCGGGGTCGCCGCCGGCTACCCGCTGGTCGACATCCGGGTCACCCTGCGCGACGGCAAGGCCCACTCGGTGGACTCCTCCGACGCCGCCTTCCAGACGGCCGGCGCCTTGGCCCTGCGCGAGGCCGCCGCAGAGGCCCCGATCCACCTCCTGGAGCCGGTCGCCGAGGTCACCGTCCTGGTCCCGGACGACTACGTGGGCGCCGTGATGAGCGACCTGTCCGGACGGCGCGGCCGGGTCGTCGGCACCGAACAGGCCGGACCGGGCCGCACCGTGGTCCGCGCCGAGGTGCCGGAGATCGAGATCGGGCGGTACGCGATCGACCTGCGGTCCGTCTCGCACGGCACCGGCACCTTCGACCGCAGCTACGCCCGGCACGAGGCGATGCCCCCGCACCTGGCCGAGAAGATCCGCGCCGAGGCCGCCGCCTGACGGCCCGTGAACCCGCGCCGGGATCCGGCCGGAACACGCGCCCGGTGCCCTGATCCCGGCCCCGACGGCCGGTGCCGCCCGTCAACTCCCCTCCGGCGGGCGGCATTCGGCCGCCCCTCGTGCATTCGGCCGCCTCCGTGCGCTCCGGTGACGCATCCGTCGCCACCCGGTTACGCTGTGGTGCCCAGCTCAGAAGGTGTGCGGGGCGCGGCAGTTGGGAACAGCCCGCACAGGAACCGTGGCGATGGGGGCGGCAGTGACGATCGGCAGTTTCGGACCCGGGGCACAGATTCCCCTCCAGGGCTCGGACGCGACTACGGCGGCGACCCATGCCCTCGCCTCCGCCGCGTACCGCGACAGCCCGGTCGAGACGATCCTGGAGGCCAACAACGACCTGCACAAGTCGACGGTCAAGCCGGGCAAGGCCGCCAAGCTCTTCCGGCCCGACCTCGGCGAGGCCTTCTCCCGCGCCGTGCAGGTCCGGATGCTCGGCGGCGCCCGCAAGCCGCTCATCCAGTCCTTCGGCGCCGACCCGCAGCCGGTCGTCGAGCACTGCCTGGCCGCCACCGGCATCCGCAAGCGGCGCGACGTCCGGCTCACCCTGGTCACCCTGGTCTTCGGCGTGCTGTTCCTGCCCGGCCTGCTGCTCTGGCTCGGCGTCATCTGGCTGCGCCGCACCGCCGCCGGCTCCGCCAACAAGCGCACCAGCGCCGCCGGCACCGCCCTCCTCGTCGCCGCCGGGATCTTCGCCCTGCTCGTCCTGGTCAAACTGCCCTTCGACGGGGTGCTGCCCAACTACCTGCGCGCGATGATCGTCGCCCCGGTCGTCGGCTGGTACCTGGCCCGGCAGATCTGCGAGAACACCGCCAAGGACCTCCGCGAGCGCTGGACCACGCTGCTCAGCGGCGGCGGCCTCGGCACCGTGATCCCCGAGGCCGTCCCCAAGGACCCCACCGAGAAGACCGCCGAGGAACTGCGGGTCAACCTGGAGAAGCTGGGCGCCGAGCAGCAGTCCAACGTCGTCTTCTACGCGGGCCCCAAGGGCATACTCGGCATGGGCACCCGCTGGGGCTCCTGGACCCTGGCCGAGGAGCTGGTCCCCCGCGAGGGCAAGGAGATCCACGACTTCCGCGCCTGGGACGTGGTCCGCCAGATCCACACCGAGCTCACCCTGCTGGAGCGCGGCGCGCTCAAGACCGGCTTCCCCAAGCCGACCGTCAAGCACTGGATCGTCTCCCCGGTCGGCGAGGGCGCCGACGAGGTCGCCCGCCCCGAGGGCGAGAACATCGTGCACTTCCAGGTGAAGCCCCACGAGATACAGCGCATCTGCAACGACCAGCAGTTCGGCAGCGGCAACCGCCACTACCTCGGCGTCCAGTTCACCCTCTGGGACGGGCAGCTCGTCCTCACCATGATGGTGACGGTCACCTCGCTCCACCACACCCTGCGCGTCGAGGTCACCGGCCACGCCCTCGGTCCGGTCCACTCGCTCTTCACCACCAAGCCGAAGGCGAAGACCAAGGAGGTCTCCAAGACCGTCAGGTTCTGGGAGACCCGCGAGATCACCCTGCCGCTCACCGACACCGACGACGTGGTCCGCCAGGCGGTCCGCGCCCCGCTCACCTGGTTCCCGCCGATCCTGGACTTCCTCGGCGGCAAGCTCGTGCTCCCCGAGCCCTTCGGCCTCCGCCACGCCTGGGCCGGCCAGCCCTGGCGGCACCGCTTCATGGCCGACGACGCCATCCGCGCCGCCACCCCGGTGCTGCGCGCGGTGCACGCGGCGACCCTCCGGGTCCTCGACGAGCACAACGTCGACACCGAGCGCTTCGCCGCCCGCTCGCTGGTGCTCAGCGGCGGCATCCAGGACCCCGGCCCGAAGAAGGCGGACGTCTACGACGCCTGACGCCCGCGGCTCCGCCCGTACGCCGAAGGCCCGGCCCCGGAACCCCGGGACCGGGCCTTCGCGCGTCCGCGCGGACGCCGTACGGGTCAGAGACCGGCCGGCCAGGCGTCGGCCAGCATCTTCCGGGTGTCCGCGAGCAGCTGCGGCAGCACCTTGGTGTGCCCCACGACCGGCATGAAGTTGGTGTCGCCGCCCCAGCGGGGCACCACGTGCTGGTGCAGGTGGGCGGCGATCCCGGCACCCGCGACCGAGCCCTGGTTCATGCCGATGTTGAAGCCGTGCGCGCCCGAGGCCGCCCGCAGCGCCACCATGGCCCGCTTGGTGAACTCGCCGAGCTCCGCCGTCTCCTCCGCGTCCAGGTCCGTGTAGTCGGCGACGTGCCGGTACGGCACCACCATCAGGTGCCCCCCGTTGTACGGGTAGAGGTTCAGCACCGCGTACACGCTCGTGCCGCGCGCGATCACCAGCCCGTCCTCGTCCGACTTCGCCGGGATCGTGCAGAAGGGACAGCCGTCCTCGGCACCCGGCCCGGTCGGCTTGTTCTCGCCCTGGATGTACGCCATCCGGTGAGGCGTCCACAGGCGCTGGAACGCGTCCGGCGTCCCCACTCCGATCTGCTGCTCCGGCTCAGTCGTCATGCTGAGCAGCATATTGCTTCGCCCGTTCGGAACGTGTCGCCGGGGCGGAACATCCCCGGCCGGGCCATCCTGATCCGATGAGCGACAGGCCGCCGACACCTCCCCGCGAGGAGCGCTGGGACCGCCGCATGGAGACCCCGCTGGCCGTGGCCTCCCTGGTCTACCTCGGCGCCTACGCCCTGCGGGTCCTCGCCCACGACCTGCCCGACTTCTGGCGGCAGCTCTGCCTGGCCCTCACCTTCGCCGCCTGGGCCGTCTTCGTCGTCGACTACGCGGTGCGCCTGCGGCTCAGCGGCCTGACCCCCTGGCGCTTCGTGCGCCGCCACTTCCTCGACACCGTCGTCCTGCTGCTGCCGCTGCTGCGTCCGCTGCGCGTGGTGCGCGTGTACGACCGCGTCCAGCGCCGCCGCGACCGGCCCCGGCTCACGCTCTACGCCCGGGTCATGGCGTACGCGGGCCTGTCGACCGGCCTGATCGGCTTCGCCGGGGCGCTCGCCGTCTACCAGGCCGAGTACGGCGCCGAGGGCGCGACCATCCGCACCTTCGGCGACTCGGTGTGGTGGACCTGCGCGACGCTGGCGACCGTGGGCTACGGGGACGTCTCCCCGGTGACCCCCTGGGGCCGGCTGGTGGCGGTGGGCCTGATGGCCTGCGGGCTCGCCCTGCTCGGCGCGGTGACGGGTTCGTTCTCGTCGTGGCTGATCCAGGTGTTCACGCGGGAGGACGAGAAGAGGCCCCCGGGGGACTTCCCGGGGGCCTCCTGACGGGCTCGGCGCGTCAGACCTGGACGCGGCGCTCCACCACGTCGGCCAGCTTCGCCAGCGCCTCCTCGCGCGGGATGCCGTTCTCCTGCGAGCCGTCGCGGTAGCGGAAGGAGACGGTGCCCGCGCTCATGTCCTCGTCACCGACGATGACCATGAACGGGACCTTCTGCTTCTGCCAGGTCCGGATCTTCTTCTGCATGCGGTCCGAGGAGGCGTCCACCTCGACCCGCAGGCCCTTCTTCTTCGCCTCGGCGGCGAACTCCTGCAGGTACTCGACGTGCGCGTCGCCGATCGGGATGCCGACCGCCTGCACCGGGGCCAGCCACGGCGGCATGGCGCCCGCGTAGTGCTCCAGGAGCACCGCGAAGAAGCGCTCGATCGAGCCGAACAGCGCGCGGTGGATCATGACCGGCCGCTGGCGGGAGCCGTCCGGCGCGGTGTACTCCAGGTTGAAGCGCTCCGGCAGGTTGAAGTCGAGCTGCACGGTCGACATCTGCCAGGTGCGGCCGATGGCGTCGCGCGCCTGCACGGAGATCTTCGGGCCGTAGAACGCGGCGCCGCCCGGGTCGGGGGTCAGCGGGAGGCCCTGCTTCTCGGCGACCTGCTGGAGGACCGAGGTGGCCTCCTCCCAGACCTCGTCCGAGCCGACGAACTTCTCCGGGTCCTTGGTGGACAGCTCCAGGTAGAAGTCGGTCAGACCGTAGTCGCGCAGCAGGTTGAGCACGAAGGTGAGGGTCCGGTCGAGCTCCTCCGCCATCTGCTCGCGGGTGCAGTAGATGTGCGCGTCGTCCTGCGTGAAGCCGCGGGCGCGGGTCAGGCCGTGCACCACGCCGGACTTCTCGTACCGGTACACGGTGCCGAACTCGAAGAGCCTGAGGGGCAGCTCACGGTAGCTGCGCCCGCGGGCGTCGAAGATCAGGTTGTGCATCGGGCAGTTCATGGGCTTGAGGTAGTAGTCCGTACCACCGTCGAGCTGCATGGGGGGGTACATGCCCTCCGCGTACCAGTCCAGGTGGCCGCTCTTCTCGAAGAGGGCGCCCTTGGTGGCGTGCGGCGAGTAGACGAACTCGTAGCCCTCCTCCTCGTGCCGCTTGCGGCTGTAGTCCTCCATGACCCGGCGGATGATGCCGCCCTTGGGGTGGAAGACGGCGAGGCCGGAGCCGATCTCGTCCGGGATGGAGAAGAGGTCCAGCTCGTTGCCCAGCTTGCGGTGGTCGCGCTTCTCGGCCTCGGCGAGGAAGTCGAGGTGGGCCTTCAGCTCCTCCTTCGACGGCCAGGCGGTGCCGTAGATGCGCTGGAGCATCGGGTTCTTCTCGCTGCCGCGCCAGTAGGCGGCGGCGTTGCGCATCAGCTTGAACGCCGGGATGTTCCGGGTCGTGGGCAGGTGCGGACCGCGGCACAGGTCCTTCCAGCACAGCTCGCCGGTCTTGGCGTCCAGGTTGTCGTAGATGGTCAGCTCGCCGCCGCCCACCTCGACGTTCGCGCCGTCCTCGGAGCCGGCCGAGCCCTTGATGCCGATGAGCTCCAGCTTGTACGGCTCGTCGGCGAGCTCCTCGCGGGCCGCCTCGTCCGTGACGACTCGGCGCGAGAAGCGCTGGCCGCGCTTCTGGATCTCCTGCATCTTCTTCTCGATGGCCTTGAGATCCTCGGGCGTGAACGGCTTCGCCACGTCGAAGTCGTAGTAGAAGCCGTCCCGGACCGGCGGGCCGATGCCCAGCTTGGCCTCGGGGAAGAGCTCCTGCACGGCCTGCGCCATGACGTGCGCGGTGGAGTGGCGCAGGATGTCGAGACCGTCCTCGGAGGAGATCTCGACGCCCTCGACGACATCGCCCTCGGCGAGCTCGTACGACAGGTCCTTCAGCTCGCCGCCCACGCGGGCGGCGATGACGGTGCGGTCGTCGGCGAACAGCGCGCCGGCCGTGGTGCCCGCGCTCACCGTCCTCTCCTCGGGTCCTGAGGCGGACTGGACGGTCACACGGACTTCAGACACGGATGCTCCATACATAGGGGCGCGGGCAGACACGAGGTGCCGGCGCCAACGGTGCGCGGCAGAGACGAGGTGCCGCGCGACACCGATCCTACGGGCTCGGGGCCCGCCCGGTCGCGCCCCGAGGGATGCCCGGCCGGCTCACCCGGCCTCCGGGTCGCTCCCCTCGTCGAAGAACCCCTCGCCCTCGCCGGGGTCGTGCGCCGCCTTCATCAGGCGGTCCCGCTCGGCCTCGTCGACCTGGACGGGGACGACCCCGGTGGCGTCGGTGAGCCGGCGGAAGCCGCCGCGGCTCTCCAGGCGTCCGGAGACCCGGATGGGCAGGCCGACGAGATGGGCGTGCCCGGCGGTGCGGTAGGCCTCCTCGTCGAGGGTGGCGCGGACGTGCCCGACCTCGGCGCCGGCGAGCACCCGGAGCCGTACGGTGCCCTCGCCGCGCGGCCCGGAGCGGCGCATGCGGACGACGGTGCCGGTGATGCGCACGGGGACGGAGGGCTCGTCGTGCAGATAGCGGGCGCCGGCCTCGCGCAGGGCCGGCAGGTCGCCGGGCGAGAACTCCACGGGCTCGGGCCGGGCGGCGCAGCCGGCCGGGGTGCCGGCGGCCGGGGACCACTCCAGGGTGATCCCGGCGCCCTCGGTGCCGCGCACCAGGGCGACCAGGGCCTCGGTGAGCTCGCGGCTGACGCCGGCCCGGACGGCGGAGTCGAAGGCCTCCATGCCGCCGGTGGCCCGCCGGTAGTCGACGGCCTCCCGGGCCGCGTGGAGCGCGTGGTGGAGCCGGACGGCGACGGCGCGGCCGGGGTCGACGGGCAGGAAGGCGGTGAGTCCCCGGCCGCCGGGGGCGGCGCCGACGACGACGGACTCCAGGGCGGTCTGGGCCTGCCGCTTGTGCCGGGCGCCGTGGTAGCCGGCCCGATCGCGGACGGCGAGGGCCCCGGCGAGGAGCATGCCGCGGGCGGCGGCGCGCAGCTGTTCCTGGACGGGCCAGGGCACGGCCCCGGCGGGTCCCGGCGGCACGTCGCGCCACCAGCGGATCTCGTCGCTGGGCACGGCGAGGCCGGTGAGCACCTCGCGGGCGGAGGGGTCGGCGCTGTGCGCGAGGGCGGTGAGCGCCTCGCCGATGAGGTCGTCGGAGTCGGGGAAGCCGCGGTTCTCGGGGACGAGCAGGCTGGTGCCGCGGCCGCCGGTCGCGGGGCCGGGCGGGGTCCAGCGGCTGTAGCGGCCGGCCGCGCCGCCGCGGCGGCGCCAGCCGTGCCGGGCGAGGAGCGCGCCGAGCACCCGCGGGTCGACCCGGCAGGGGTCGGGGGCCTCCCCGGCGCCGGCCCAGGGGCCGGCGGGCGCGGCGGGCACCCCGGTCCAGTGGCCGGGGTGCTCGCCGGGCGCCGGGTGGGGCTGGGGGCGTGCGGGGAGGGAGCGCCCGGGTGGGGGCAGGGGTTCGGGGCCGTGGCCGGCTCCGTTCTCCGGGTCGTCGATCGGCCGGTGCATCAGGGTCTCCCTCCCACGCCGACCCGCGCCATGATCTCGCAGAGCGCCCGGTCGTCGAAGATCCGTGCCGTCGGGATGCGCACGGTGGTCCGGCGGCGTCCCGTGACCGGATGGCCGGCCAGGTTGATCCAGTAGCAGCAGTGCCGCAGGTCGAGCCGGTCGTGCCCGGCCCGCAGCCAGTCCTCGCGGTCGCGGGGCACGAGCATCACGACCAGGATCTTGTGGACCGCGACGGGGGTGCGGGCGAGCTTCGCCAGGTGCTCGTTGTCGAGCGTGAAGGAGAAGCTGCCGTCGGCGTCCCGGCCGGTGCGCGGCGGTAGCTGGTAGGTGCACTTGAGCTGCACCTTGATGGTCACCTCGTCGTCGACGGTGTGGCCGGGGGCGCTGTGGCTCACGTGCCAGTCGATGCCGTTGTCCGGAAACGGCTGCGAGAGCGAGCAGCCCGCCGCCGCCGCGACCGCGTGGAGATAGCCGACCTGGAGGGTCTCCATGCAGGCGGTGGTGGCGAGCGAGCCGCGCAGCGGTGCCGCCCGCTGGGGCGGCAGCCCGTCCGACGCGGGCTGGGCGAGCGCCATGTCAGTTCCCTTCCCCGTCCCCTGTGTTGTGACCGGTCCGCGTACGGCGCAAACAGCCCGGGTATCAACGATTCGGGCAGGGGGATGGCCATCTGCCGCGCACGTGCGAGGAGTTCGGGGATGACGACGCACTGGTTCGACGGGCCCCTGGCCGCGTTCGACACGGAGACGACGGGAGTCGACGTCGAGGAGGACCGGATCGTGTCCGCCGCCCTCGTCGTCCAGGACGCGGCGGGCATGCGGCCGCGGGTGACGCGCTGGCTGGTGAATCCGGGGGTTCCGGTGCCCCCGGAGGCCACCGCGGTGCACGGTCTGACGGAGGATCACCTCCAGCGCAACGGGCGGTGGCCCGCGCCGGTGATGGAGGAGCTGGGCCGGGCGATAGCCGAACAGAGCGCGGCGGGCCGCCCGTTGGTGGTGATGAACGCGCCGTTCGACCTGACGATCCTGGACCGGGAGCTGCGCCGGCACCGGGCGTCCTCGCTGGGCCGCTACACGGAGCACGTGTCGCTGTGCGTGCTGGACCCGCGGGTCCTGGACAAGCACCTGGACCGCTACCGCAAGGGTCGGCGGACGCTGACGGACCTGTGCGAGCAGTACGGGGTGGTGCTGGACGGGGCGCACGACGCGGCGGCGGACGCGAAGGCGGCGCTGGAGGTGGTCCGGGCGGTGGGGCGGCGGTTCGCGTCCCGTCTGGAGCGGCTGACGCCGGCGGAGCTGCACACGCTGCAGGCGGTGTGGCACGCGGCGCAGGCGCGCGGGCTGCAGGCGTGGTTCGCCCGGCAGGGCACCCCGGAGGCGGTGGACCCGGCGTGGCCGCTGCGGCCCGAGCTGTCGACGGCGGCGTGAGCGGGGGCCGCGAGCGGGGGCGCACGGGACTCGCCAGGTCGCGGGGCTCCGGAAACGGCGAAGGCCGGTCCGTCTGGTGACGGACCGGCCTTGTCCCGGTGGGCGATACTGGGATCGAACCAGTGACCCCTTCGGTGTGAACGAAGTGCTCTCCCGCTGAGCTAATCGCCCGGGCAACGGGTGAAACCATACAGGCCCCGGCGCCCTTCGTTCAAACCGGTTCCGGCGGGGCGCGCGCCGGGCGCCGGTCAGCGGCGCAGGTGGGCGGCGAGGCCGCGGCGGCCGCCGCGCATCATCAGGGCGTGGTTGGCCCGGAAGAAGGGGCGGCCGGGGACGGCGAGGGCACGCATGAGGGGGTTGCGGACCTCGACCTCCTGCTCGTAGACGGCGCGGGTGCCGGTGCCCTCGGCGGTGAGGGTCCAGCGGGCCCAGCCGTCCAGGTCGCCGGACATGCGGATCTCCAGGACGCCGGTGGCCGGGTCGTGGCGCCGGGCCTCGGCGGTGACGACGAGGTCGTACGGGAGCAGGGAGCGGAAGCGGGCGGTGCCGGTGTGCTCGTCGAGCGCGACGACCTCGCGGACCTGCGGCCACCAGAGCGGGTAGTCCTCGGCCCGTTCCAGGGCGGCGTAGACGGCGGCCGGCGGGGCGGCGAGACGCCAGACGCTGCGGAAGCGGTAGCGGCACCAGTCCATGGGGCCAGTGTGGGCTACTCAGGGACGGATCTGAGTATCCGCGCGCATCCCCTTCGCGTGTGCCCGGCGCCACACTCCGCCTATGAACACCTTCCTGCCTCCCGCGGAGGAGCTCGTGCTCGTCGACCGCGAACTGGCCCGACTCGACGCCCGGCGGGCGGAGTTGCTGTTGCGCCGGGACTGGCTGGTGCGGGTCCTGGACGCCCAGCGGGCGGCGCCGGCCCTCCCGGCGGCCGGCCCGCGGCCCTGGCCGGCACCGGGTGCGGTGCCGGGTGCGGTGCCGCCGCGGCCGGAGGCGACCCCGCGCAGCACGCAGAACGTGCTGCTCACCCTCGGCGGCGTGCTGCTGACCGTGGCCGCGCTGGTGTTCACGCTGGTCAGCTGGGGCACGATGGGCATCGGCGGTCGGGCCGCGGTGCTCGTCGTGGTCACCTCGGCGGCCCTCGCCGCGCCGGCGGTGCTGCTGCGGCGGGGTCTGGCGTCGACGGCCGAGTCGGTGGCGGCGCTGGGTCTGGTCCTGACGGTCCTGGACGCGTACGCCCTGCACCGGGTGGCGCTGCCGGAGACCGGTGGCCTCGGCTACACGGCGGCGGCCTCGGCGGTCCTGGCCGGCCTGTGGGCCGGGTACGGCTCCGTGCTCCCCCGGCTGCGCGGCCCGCTGCCGACCGCTGTGGCGGCGGCCCAACTGCCGCTGCCGCTGGGGGTCCTGGCGGCGGACGGCGGGCTGACCGCGTTCGCCTGGGCGGCGCTGGGGACGGCCGCGCTGGACGCGGCGGCGGTGGTGTGGGGCAAGGGTCTGCCGGTGCGGGTGACGGCGGGCACGGGCGCCGCGGCCCTCGGCGGCTGGGCTCTGCTGACGGGTCTCGGTCTGTCGCTGACGGCACCGGTGACGGCGCTGCCGCTGCTGCTGGGCTGCGCCGCGGTGCTGCTGTTCCTCGCGGTGCGCCACGCGCCGTCGGCGCCGGCCTCGGCCGGGGTGGCGGGTCTGACGGGGATCGCCGCGGCCGGCGGTCTGCTGCGCTCCGGGGTGCCGGAGGCGTGGATCGTGCCGGGGTACGCGCTGTGCGCGCTGCTGCTGACGGGCGCGGCGGCCTGGCACCGGGGCCCGTGGGCGGGTGCGCGACCGGAGCCGGTGGCGCTGCCGCGGCTGCGGGACGGTCTGGCGCTCGCGGGGGCGGGGGTGCTGGGTCTCGCGACGGTGTGGGCGCTGCCGCCGACGGTCGTCGGACTGCTGGATCCGGCGGTGCGCTCGACGGCCGTCTGGTCCGGTGAGCACGCGGAGCGGATGCTCTCCGGCTATCCGGCGACGGCCCCGCTGGTGCTCCTCGTGGTGACGGCCGGGCTCGCGGTGGTGCCGCGCCGGTGGACCCGAGGTGCCGCTCTCGCCCTGGGCTGGGCGCTGGTGGTGGGTCTGCCCGTGGTGTTCGGGCTGTCGTACGGGGCCTCGCTCGCCGTCCGGCTGGGGGCGACGGCGGCGGCCCTGGCGGTGGCGGTGCGCCCGGCGCCGTCGGCGCGCGGTCTCGACGGCGCGACCGAGCTCCTGGCCTGGACCGGCTTCGGGTGCGGCATGGTCTCGGGTGTGACGGCGGTGCTTCCGGCGCTGGACGCGCGGGCGGCGACGTTCGCGGTGCTCGGGGTGCTGGCGGCGCTGTTCGGCGCGGTGGCGGTGCTGGGCGGCGGGGTCCGGCGGACGGTGGCGGCCTGTGCGGGCGTGCTCGCGGTGGCCGGTCTGGTGGGGGCGGGCGCGGTGGCCTCGGGCGCGTCGGAGCCGGTGACGGGGCTGCTGCTGCTCGCCGTGCCGGCCGGGACGGGTGTCCTGGGCGCCTGGCTGCGCCGGCGTCCGCCGGCGGTGGCGGTGGAGGCCACGGGCGCGGCGGTGGGCCTGTTCGGGGTGGCCCTGACGGCCGGGCGGCCGGCGCTGCTCGCGCTCGGCCTTGCGCTGGCCGGTGTGGTCGCGGCGGCGACGGCGGTACGGCCGGAGCGGCGGCCGGTGGCCTCGTGGGCGGCGGCGGTGCTGTTCCTGCTCGCGAGCTGGGTGCGGCTCGCGGTGTGGGGTGTCGCGGCCCCGGAGGCGTACACCCTGCCGGCGACGGTGCCGGCCCTGGTGGTCGGCGTGCTGCGGCGGCGCCGTGACCCGGAGGCGTCCTCGTGGACGGCCTACGGTCCGGGTCTGGCGGTGACGCTGCTGCCGAGCCTGTGCGCGGCCTGGGTGGACCCGCACTGGGCGCGTCCGCTGCTGCTCGGCCTGGGGGCGCTGGCGGTGACGCTGCTGGGCGCCCGGTTCCGGCTGCAGGCCCCGCTGCTGCTGGGCGGTGGGGTGCTGGCCCTGGTGGGGCTGCACGAGCTCGCGCCGTACGTGGTGCAGGCGGTGGGCGCGCTGCCGCGCTGGCTGCCGCCGGCCCTGGCGGGTCTGCTGCTGCTCGGGGTGGGGGCGACGTACGAGCAGCGGCTGCGGGACGCGCGCCGGCTGCGGGAGCGGCTGGGCCGGATGCGGTGAGACGCCGAGGGCCCGGAGACGGAATCCGTCTCCGGGCCCTCGGTCCCGGGTGGGCGATACTGGGATCGAACCAGTGACCCCTTCGGTGTGAACGAAGTGCTCTCCCGCTGAGCTAATCGCCCGGGCGCACCGCAAACATTACCGCATGTCAGCGGTGCTTCCGAACCGGCGCCGGTTCCCTCGCCTCACTCGTCGATCTTCCACGGCATGACGAAGCCGAACTTCCACAGGTAGATCGCCAGCAGCACGCCGACGATCACCAGGCCGATGCTGGTGAGGATGATGTTCCGGCGCCGGACCTTCGGGTCGAGGGCGCGCTGGGCGGCCTCGGTGACCTTGCGCTTGGTCCAGCGCAGCACCAGCTGGGCCCAGACGAACTCGGTCGCCCAGATCGCCATGCCGGCGAAGATCACCAGCCAGCCGGGGCCGGGCAGCGGCAGCATCACGATGCCGGCGCCGACGACGGCGAGGCCGACCACGAAGACGCCGACCTGCCAGCTCAGGTGCAGGGTCCGGCGGGCCTTGATGAACTCCGGCGCCCGCGAGCCGAGCGGCGCCCCTTCGTCCCCGGCCGCGGCGTCCGGCGTGTCCGGTGTGTTCTGCTGCTGCGCGCTCTTGTCCCCGTCGGCCGCGGACGCCCCGGTGCGCTCGTCACTCTCCGCATTCATGGCCCCAACTTACCGGACCGGTCCGCCGTGCCGAAATGGACCTATTACCCAAAGTCACACGCGCCCATTCGAGCTACCTGAACGATCACAAAACAGACAGAGGGGTTTACAACGGCACCGTAGGTGGCATGTCGATTTCGCCGACGTGCGAATCCCCGAGCGCACACTGAGCGAAAGGCCCTGGCGCTTATGAACACCACGGTCAGCTGCGAGCTGCACCTGCGCCTCGTTGTGTCGAGCGAGTCCTCACTGCCTGTACCCGCGGGCCTGCGGTATGACACGGCCGATCCGTATGCCGTGCACGCCACCTTCCACACCGGAGCCGAGGAGACGGTCGAGTGGGTCTTCGCCCGCGACCTTCTCGCCGAGGGGCTGCACCGGCCCACCGGCACGGGCGACGTCCGGGTCTGGCCGTCCCGCAGCCACGGTCAGGGAGTCGTCTGCATCGCACTGAGCTCGCCCGAGGGCGAGGCCCTGCTCGAGGCCCCGGCGAGGGCCCTGGAGTCGTTCCTCAAGCGGACCGACGCTGCCGTGCCACCGGGCACCGAGCACCGCCACTTCGACCTGGACACGGAGCTCTCCCACATCCTGGCCGACAGCTGAGGCCAGGCCTCCAGCCGCACGGCGCCGTCCGACTCGGGGAGACGGCGCCGCGCGGACAGCCGCGCACTTCACCCATCGGCGTCCCCACCGCGCAGCCGGCGCGGTGCGGGGCGCCGATGCGCGTTTCCGGGTCACGCTAGAGTCAGCGCAATTCGCGGGCGCCCGCCCGCAGCCGGCCAGGGAGCGAATCGTGCTGATCCCCCACGACACCCGGATCGCCCTCGACACCGTCGTCGATCTGATGAACACCGCCCCGGAGGGGGACCGCGACGACGCCCTCGGGGACGTCCGGGCACTCGAGTCCTTCGTGCGCGCCCACAAGATCAGTGACGTGGGCGAGCTCGGACCCGCCGACCTGCGCGCCGTGCGCGAGGTGCGGGACCGGTTCGCCGCGGTCTTCTCCGCACCCGACGCCCGGATCGCCGCCACCCTGATCAACCAGCTGGTCGCCGCCGCCGGCACCACCCCGCAGCTGACCGACCACGACGGCTACGACTGGCACGTGCACTACTTCGCCCCGGGCGCCTCGGTCGCCGACCACCTGGGCGCGGACTGCGGCATGGCACTGGCCTTCATCGTCGTCGCCGGCGAGCAGGAGCGGCTGCGCCGCTGCGAGGCACCGGACTGCGGCCGGGCCTTCGTCGACCTCTCGCGCAACCGCTCCCGCCGCTACTGCGACAGCCGCACCTGCGGCAACCGGCTGCACGTCGCCGCCTACCGGGCCCGCCGCAAGGAAGCCGCGGGCTGACCCGGCGGCCGGGCCGCGGCGCCCGGACCGCTCAGAGCAGGAAGAGGTCGTGCAGCGCGGCCATGAGCAGCAGCGCGCCGATCACCCCGAGGAAGATCATCAGCGGCGGCTGGGACAGCGCGAACAGACAGCCGCGCGGCTCCTCCGCGACGGGCACGGCCGGGACGGCCGGCACGGCGGGCGCTCCCGGCGACGAGCCGGACAGCGGGGCGGGTGCGGGGGCGGGGGCGGTGTCCGCGGAGGTCTCGAGCATCTCGGGGGGATGATGCAGCACGGCCGCGCCGGAAGATCACGCAACACACCCCGCACCGGGCGGCGTTCACCCCATCCCGTGGCCCCCGGGGCCGAGAAGCGTCAGAACCGGTCGGACCGCGCCCCGGCCCCGGTCATATTCCGTGCTTCTTCAGAATCGCCTCGATGTCGCTGAAGTCCTCGTCCGCCGGCGCGGACCGCCGGGCACCCGCTCCGGGTCCGGCCCCCGCTCCCAGGGACGGCGCCGAGGCGGTCGGCGCCACCGCCGGCGGGGCCTCTCCCCCGGCCGCCGCCTTCCGCCCGGACCTGCGCCGCTCGACCGCCCGCGTGCTCATGAACAGCAGCCAGGCGAGACCGAGGACACCGAAGCCGGCCCACACCGTCACGTTGAAGCTGAGGGCCTCGAAGAGCCAGTCGATCGCGCCCGTCATCACCAGGCCCAGCGGCACCAGCGCATAGGCCGCGATCCGGGTCGCGGTCAGGAACTTCCGCCGCCAGGCCGTGATCGCGGCGATGCCCAGGCCCGCAGCGGCCACCGCGGAGCAAACGGTCTCGGCAAGCATGCGGTCCTCCTGGTCCGGGTGATACGTCCCTTCCATCCTGCACCGCACCCGCCCCGCGGGCCATGCCCCCGGACCGGGATCAGGGAGATCTCCGGGTCGTCCCCCAGGGAGGACCGGATGGGAGACTCTTCCCATGAGTGAGTCCACCACCCCCGCCTCCCCGGTCGTCCTGGAGGCCTGGTTCGACCTGCAGTGCCCCGACTGCTTCAAGGCCCTCGACGACGTCCGCGCCCTGCGCGCCGCGTACGGCGACCGCCTCGACGTGCAGCTGCGCCACTTCCCGCTGCCCAAGCACAAGCACGCGTACGCCGCCGCCCAGGCCGCCGAGGAGGCCTTCGCCCAGGGCCGGGGCTGGCCGTACACCGAGGCCCTGCTCGCCCGGACCGCCGAGCTCGCCGACCGCGGCGAGCCGGTCCTCATCGAGGTGGCGGCCGAACTCGGCCTGGACGCCGAGGAGTTCGACACCGCGCTGATCGACGGCCGGCACCTGCTGACCGTCGACGCCGACGAGGCCGAGGGGAAGGCGATCAAGGTCACCGGCACCCCCACGTACGTCATCGGCGGCGAACGCCTCGACGGCGGCCAGAGCCAGGAGAGCCTGCGCGAGCGCGTCACGGAGATCGCCGACCGCCTCCTGGGCGCCTGAGGCGCCCGGCCCCCGAGAGCGCCGCTAGCGGAGCTCCTTGTAGCTGTTGACGTGGGTCGTGCGGTAGCCCAGCGACTCGTACAGCCGCACCGCCGGGGTGTTGCCCGTGAAGACGTGCAGTCCGAGCAGGCGCTCCCCGGCCGCCAGCGCCACGCGCTCGGCCAGCAGCATCAGCCCGCGCCCGTAACCCCGGCCACGCTGCCCCTCCTCGACCTCGACCTCGAACACGAAGGACTGCCGGGGTCCCGCGGCCGGCTGCATGCCGCCGGTCCACAGATAGCCGGTCACCTCGCCGTCCCGGGTCGAGACCGCCACCGTGACGCCCGGCGTGGCCAGGCCCTGCGGCAGGAAGCGGCGGCGGCCGTCCTCCGCCTTCGCCCGTGCCAGCTCCTCCGGCACCCCGCGCTCGACCCAGCTCTGCGCGAAGCGCGCCATGGAGCGGGCCGACCAGGCGGCGAACTCCTCCTCCGTGGCGGGCCGGTGGGCGAAGCCCGCCGGCAGCTCCGGCGGCTCGTCCGGCAGTTCCTTGAGCATGTTCCGGCTGCGTTCGGTGTAGCCCAGCGAGCCGGCGATCCGCAGCGCGGCCGTGGCCTCGGCGGGGACCGAGATCTGCACCTCGACGCAGCCCCAGGAGCGCAGCACCTCCTCGGCGGCGAGGGCCGCCACCGTGCCCCGGCCGCGCCCGCGGTCCGGTTCGTCGACCCGGAGCCCCTCGACGATGCCTGAGGCCGGCCCGAAGGCCGGGTCCGTGGCCAGGCGGACGGAGCCGACCGGACGGCTGTTCACGCAGATGTCGTAGGTGCGCGAACGGCCGCCGTCGGCGGACTGCTGGAGCGGCTCGGACGGCCGCAGGGTGGTGGTCATCAGTGGTGTTCTACCCACCGCTCCCCCGGCCGTCATCCGGTTTTCAGACCAGTCGCGGGTCCCGGTCCCGGGCGGCCCGCTCCTCGAAGATCCGCATCGCCTTGGCGGTGACCGGTCCGGGCACCCCGGCGAGCTCGCGGTCGTCCACCCGGTGCACGGCCTGGACGTCGCGCAGGGTCGAGGTCAGGAAGATCTCGTCGGCGCTCTCCAGGACGTCCAGCGGGAGGTCGGTCTCCTCCGCGCCGGTCCACTCCACGGTGAGGGCGCGGGTGATGCCGGCGAGGCAGCCGGAGGACACCGGCGGGGTCAGGATCCGCCCGTCGACCACGACGAAGACGTTGGAGCCGGTGCCCTCGCACAGCTGCCCCACGGTGTTGGCGAAGAGCGCCTCGGAGCCGCCCCGCTCGTGCGCGCGGGCCAGCGCGACGACGTTCTCGGCGTACGAGGTGGTCTTCAGGCCGGTCAGGGCGCCGCGCTCGTTGCGGGTCCAGGGGACCGTGATCACGGCGGTGCTGTCCGGGCGGCGATGGGTCTCGCCGAGGGCGACGACCAGGCCGGGGCCGGCGTCGCCGCGCTCGGAGCCCAGCGGGGAGAGCCCGCCGGTGTAGGTGATGCGCAGCCGGCCGAGCTCCATCGGGTTGGCCTCCAGCACGGCGGTGACCGCCCGGCGCACCTCGTCGAGGTCCGGGTCGGGCAGGCCGAGACCGCGGGCCGAGCGGGTCAGCCGCTCCAGGTGGAGGGTGAGCGCAAACGTTTCGCCGCGCTCGGCCTTGACCGTCTCGAAGATGCCGTCGCCGACGGTCAGCCCGTGGTCGAGGACCGAGACGCGCGCGCTCTCGACGTCGTGCAGCGCGCCGTTGACCCACAGTTTCATCGGGATATGGCCTTTCCAGTCGCCTCGTACGCGCCCGACGCTATCGCGACCAGGCGGGCGGCCTTGAGTTCGGTCTCGGCCCACTCGCGCTCGGGGTCGGAGCCCCAGGTGATGCCGGCGCCGGTGCCGAAGCGGAGCACGCCCTCGGCGCGGTCGATCCAGAAGGTGCGGATGCCGACGGCCAGCTCGGCGGTGCGCCGGTCGGCGTCGACCCAGCCGATGCCGCCGCAGTAGGGGCCGCGGGGGACGGTCTCCAGGGCCTCGATGATCCGCAGGGCGCTGGACTTGGGGGCGCCGGTCACCGAGCCGGGCGGGAAGGTCGCGCCGAGCAGCTCGCGCCAGCCGGCGCCCTCGCGCAGCTCGCCGCGGACGGTGGACACCAGGTGGACCAGGCCGGGGTGCTGCTCCACGGCGCACAGCTCGGGCACGGTGACGGAGCCGGTGGCGCAGACCCGGCCGAGGTCGTTGCGGACCAGGTCCACGATCATCACGTTCTCGGCGTGGTCCTTCTCCAGGAGATCGTCGGCGGTCCGGCCGGTGCCCTTGATGGGGCCGGACTCGACGACGGGGCCGGAGCGGCGCAGATAGAGCTCGGGCGAGGCGGTGGCGATCTCCACGCCGTGCGCGGGCAGCCGGACCGTACCGGCGTAAGGAGCGGGGTTCCCGCGCGCGAGGAGCGCGGTGAGCGCGTCCACGTCGGCGCCGTCGGGGTCGGGCAGCGGAGCGGAGAGCACGCGGCAGAGGTTCGCCTGGTAGACCTCGCCGCGCGCGATGTGTGCGCGCACGCGGCGCACGCCCGCGGTGTACGCGGCGCGGTCGAGCGAGGACGTCCAGTCGCCGGCCGCCGGTCCGCGCCAGGCGCCCGGGACGGGCGCGGGGACGGGATCGGGCCGCACGTCGCCGAAGCGCGCGCAGGTCAGCCGGCCCTCGAAGTCCGCGACGACCGCCCAGAAACCGGAGGAGTCCAGGGCCTCGGGGTCGTGGGTGACGTCCCGGAGGTCGGTGGCGAGGAGGCCGCCGAAGCGGGCCAGAGGAGCGAGGGGGTGCACAGGGCGAGTCTAGGTCGGTGCGGGGGAAGCGGCCGGGGGTGCCGGACGGCGCCCCAGGGGCGGGCGGGGCCACCGGGGCGGGCGTGCCGGGCGGGGCGGCCGGGGGTGCCCGGGAGCCACTCCGGGGACACGGGGAGTGAACGCCGTACGAACGCTCCCGGAGCCCCTCGCGGGGGCGCAGGTCAGCACGCTGCGGAAACGCGTTTTTGTACTGGCCCAGGAATCCGCTAGAGTTCAACACGTCGCCGGGACGCGCAAGCGAAACGGAAACGACAAGCGGACGTGGCTCAGTTGGTAGAGCATCACCTTGCCAAGGTGAGGGTCGCGAGTTCGAATCTCGTCGTCCGCTCGATGTGGGGGATCTTCCCGAACCCCCGAATCACTCCTGGTGGAGTGGCCGAGAGGCGAGGCAACGGCCTGCAAAGCCGTCTACACGGGTTCAAATCCCGTCTCCACCTCCAAGGACGATTAGCTCAGCGGGAGAGCGCTTCCCTGACACGGAAGAGGTCACTGGTTCAATCCCAGTATCGTCCACTGGACCTTCGGGTCCCGGATCTTCGGATCCCCCGCGCGATTAGCTCAGCGGGAGAGCGCTTCCCTGACACGGAAGAGGTCACTGGTTCAATCCCAGTATCGCGCACTGGACCCTCGGGTCCCTGACCTTCGGGTCGTCCCGCGCGATTAGCTCAGCGGGAGAGCGCTTCCCTGACACGGAAGAGGTCACTGGTTCAATCCCAGTATCGCGCACCAGTCACGAAGCCCCCGGCCGCCCAGGCGACCGGGGGCTTCGTCGTGCTGCCCGCGAGAGGGCGGAGCCGCGTGGGCCGGGTCCCTCGGGGATCCGACCGCGCGGCTCGGGCCCGCCGGGCTCAGGAGGAGAAGAGCATCCGGCCGAAGCCGCGGTGGCCGTGGTGCCCGTGGTGCCCGCCGTGGTGCGGGGCGCCCCAGGCCGGGGCGGCGGGCTGCGCCGGGTAGGCCGGCGGCGCGGGCGGCGGCGGGGCCTGCTGGACCCACTGGGACTCCAGGCGGGTCAGGGCCTCCAGCTCGCCGTAGTCCAGGAAGATGCCGCGGCAGCCGCTGCACTGCTCGATCTGGACGCCGTTGCGGTTGTACGTGTGCATGGCCGCGTGGCACTTGGGACACTGCATGCGGACTCAACTCCCTGCCGTTCGGATGGTGCTCTCACCATACGGGGACGCCGGCGGGGCCAACTCGGTTCGGAGCGAACCGATTCGGGCGCAGGTGTCGATCATCACGTGCTCCACCTCGTCCAGCGGGCGCCCCTCGGCGGTGGACTTGGCGACGGCCAGCGCCGCCGTCTGCACGGTGAGCGCGCGGGCCGGGACGTCGAGCCGGGCCCAGGGATCGGCCGCGCCGGAATCGGGGCCGGGGCCGCGGGTGGCGGGGCCGCCGGCCGTCTCGTACGCGGACAGGAAGCGGGTCCAGATCTCCGGGGCGAGCAGTCCGGCGGCGAACCAGGCCGCGGGCCGGGCCAGGTCCCAGGCCGGGTCGCCGGTCCCCAGGTCGTCCACGTCGATGAGCCGCCAGCGGGCCGCCGGGCCCGGCTCCCCGAGCCGTACGAGCTGCCCGAGGTGGAAGTCACCGTGGCACAGGGCCGGCGGCACGGCGCCCGGCACCGGCTCGGGGACGCGGGACCAGGCGCGCAGCACCACCGGGGTCGCGGGGTGGCCGGGCGCGGCGCGGCGCATCCGCTCGACGGCGAGGGCGGCCTTCACGGGAGCGCGCATCGGCGGGGTGCCGGGCGGGACCGGGACGCGGTGCAGGCGCGCGAGCAGCCGTCCGGCCGCCTCCCAGGGGGCGGCGCCGGGGTCCTCGGGGTCCACGGGGCTGCCGTACGGCCACAGGCTCAGCGGCCGCTCGGTGTCGGCGGCTCGGGGGCCGGGCAGCGGCGGCAGCAGGACCTCGGCGAGGGCCGGGAGCGCGGCCACCGAGATCCGCGCGCGCAGCGCGGCCGGGTCGCCGTCGGGGCCGTGCGCCTTGAGGACGAGCCGCCCGTGCCGTACGACGGTGCCGTCGGCCCGGTCGGCGAGCAGGCCCGACCGGCAGGGGCACGGCGCGGCGGCCTCGCCGGGGTGCGCGGCGGCGCGGGCGAGGGCGTGCAGCTGGAGCAGGGCGGTGTCGTCCACGGCGTGGAGCCTACGCGGAACCGGGGTGACGGGGCCGGGCGAGGAAGGTGAGCGACAGGGGGGGGCGAGGGCGGGCGCGGGGCCCGGAAAGCGCGAGGGCCGGTCAGCTCCCCAGCTGACCGGCCACACGCTGCCGTCCGCCGCACCCCCGTCCCCACGGGGCTGTTGGCCGGATGTCCCCGACCCGGGCCGCTCTCCCGGGTCCGGGGCGCCGTTCAGCGCCCCAGCATCACGCCCACGGACGACGCCTGAGTGACCACCGCGTCCCAGCCGCCGAAGACGACCACGAGCAGGGCCGCGAGAGGGAGGACCATGGCGGTCGCCACCAGCGGGTGACGGCGGCTCGAAGGGCGGGTGTTCATCCGCGGGGCCGGGTACGCCATGGTTCCTCTCCTGTCGTGTCGGACGCGGCGGGTGCGGTGACCTCGGGGGACGAGTGCTGCACCCGCCGCTCGACATCCAATCTAGGGAGCGGGCGGGCCCCGGGCGTCATGCCCGCGTACCTACTTGCGGGCCTCCCGGAGGATGACGGGCCTCCGGACGGCGTACTCCCCTGGGTGGAGACGGGCGCCCCGGACTGGGGGACTTCCCGGAGGGGGCGGCCCGGCGCGCCTCCTCCGGGTGCCTCCGGACGGGTGCGCGGGCCCGGTGTGACCCGGGCCACGTTTGGCGGGACCGGCCGGGGTGTCGCCGCGCCCGAAGCCCAACACCCTTGATATGAGGGAGTGTTGGCAGGGAAACCGGCTGACCCCGCCTCAAGTGTCCCCCTCAGCACTGACAATCGACCCGGCCCGGAGGGCGCGGCCTGTGAGCGGGCCGGGGCAGGGGTACGTAAGCTGTGCCACGTCGAACGGACGAGGGGACGGACATGGCGATGATGCGGCTCCGGCGCGAGGACCCGCGGATCGTCGGGTCGTTCCGGCTGCACCGCCGGCTGGGCGCCGGCGGGATGGGGGTCGTGTACCTCGGTTCGGACCGGCGGGGCCAGCGGGTGGCGCTCAAGGTGATCCGCCCCGACCTGGCCGAGGACCAGGAGTTCCGCTCCCGGTTCGCGCGCGAGGTGTCCGCGGCCCGGCGGATCCGCGGCGGCTGCACGGCCCGGCTGGTCGCCGCCGACCTGGAGGCCGAGCGCCCCTGGTTCGCCACCCAGTACGTGCCCGGCCCGTCGCTGCACGACCGGGTCGCCGAGGAGGGCCCGCTGCGGGCCGCCGACGTGGCCTCGATCGGCGCGGCGCTGTCCGAGGGCCTGGTGGCCGTGCACGAGGCCGGGGTGGTGCACCGGGACCTCAAGCCGTCCAACATCCTGCTCTCGCCCAAGGGCCCCCGGATCATCGACTTCGGCATCGCCTGGGCGACCGGCGCCAGCACCCTCACCCACGTCGGCACCGCCGTGGGCTCCCCCGGCTTCCTCGCGCCCGAGCAGGTCAGGGGCGCGCCCGTGACCGCCGCCACCGACGTCTTCTCGCTGGGCGCGACCCTGGCGTACGCGGCGATGGGCGACTCCCCCTTCGGGCACGGCAGCTCCGAGGTGATGCTCTACCGGGTGGTGCACGAGGAGCCGCAGCTGCACGGCGTGCCGGACGCGCTCGCGCCGCTGGTGCGGGCCTGTCTCGCCAAGGACCCGGAGGAGCGGCCCAGCACGCTCCAGCTGTCCATGCGGCTCAAGGAGATCGCCGCCCGGGAGGCGCAGGGCCTGCCGGCGGCCGGCCGGCCGCCGGCCCAGCGGGAGCGGGCCGAGGAATGCAGCCCCGTCCGGCCCACGGAGCGCTACACCGAGCGCACCACCGAGCGGTCCCTCGACCGGGGCGGCGAGCCGGGCGGCGAGCGTCCGGCCACCGACCGGCCCACCGGCGGCCAGGGCCGTCCCGCCGCCGTTCGTGCCGCCGGAGCGCGTCCCTCGGGCGCCCGGCCGTCCTCGTCCCGTACGGGAGCGGGCTCGGGCTCCGGCGCGCGGAACGGCCAGTCCCGGCCCGGGACTCGGCCGGGCACCCGCCCGGGCGCCCGCGGCACCTCCACCGGGCGCCGCCCGGCGAACCCCCGGCTGCTGCGTCAGCGGCTGTTCGTCTTCGTCGTGGTCACGCTGGTGGTGGCCCTGGGCATCGCGGCGGCGCAGGCGCTCCAGGGGTAGGCCCCGGGAGGTCCCCCGGGCCCTGTCCGGCGGTGACCGGCGGTAGGGCGGCGGCTGTCAGGTCTGGGGGCGGCCGCTCGTCACCGCGTAGAAGGCGACCGCGGCGGCGGCGCCGACGTTCAGGGAGTCCACGCCGTGGGCCATCGGGATGCGCACCCACTCGTCGGCGGCGCGCAGTGCCTGGGTCGACAGGCCCTCGCCCTCGGCGCCGAGCATCAGGGCCACCCGGTCCAGCCTGTGCGGGGCCGCCTCGTCGATCGAGGTCGCCTTGTCGGCCGGGGTCAGCGCGAGCAGCTTGAAGCCCGCCTCCCGGACCGCCTCCAGGCCGCGCGGCCACGTGTCGAGGCGCGCGTACGGGACGGAGAAGACCGCACCCATGGAGACCTTCACCGACCGGCGGTAGAGCGGGTCCGCGCAGTCCGGGGACAGCAGCACCGCGTCCATGCCGAGCGCGGCGGCGCTGCGGAAGATCGCGCCGATGTTGGTGTGGTCGTTGACCGACTCCATGACCGCGACCCGGCGGGCCGTCGTCAGCAGCTCCGCCGCGGACGGCAGCGGCTTGCGCTGCATGGAGGCCAGCGCGCCGCGGTGCACGTGATAGCCCGTCACCCGTTCCGCGAGGTCCGGCTGCACCGCGTACACCGGCGCGGGGACCTCGTCGATGACGTCCCGCATCACGTCGACCCACTTGGCGGAGAGCAGCATCGACCGCATCTCGTACCCCGCCTGCCTGGCCCGGCGGATCACCTTCTCGCCCTCGGCGATGAACAGCCCCTCGGCCGGCTCGCGTCTGCGCCGCAGCTCGACGTCGGTGAGTCCGGTGTAGTCGCGCAGGCGCGGGTCGTCGGGGTCGTCGATCGTGATGAGTTCGGCCACGGGGTGATACTGCCTTGTCCGGTGGGTGGTGCCAATGCGTGCGGGGGGTGACGTCCGGCGTCAGTGGGTGGGCCTGGCCGTGGGGCTCTTCTCCGGGGACTCGTGGACCACGTCACCGATCACGATGACGGCCGGCGGCCGCACGTCCTCGGCCGTGACGGTCTCGGCGACCGTGGCCAGCGTGGCGTCCACCCGGCGCTGGGTGGCCGTGGTGCCCTCCTGGATCAGGGCCAGCGGGGTGTCGGGCGCCTTGCCGTTCGCCATCAGCGCCTCCGCGATCTTGCCGATCTTGTCGACGCCCATGAGGATCACCAGGGTTCCGGTGAGCTTCGCGAGCGAGGCCCAGTCGACCAGCGAGCGCGGGTCGTCCGGCGCCACGTGGCCGCTGACCACGGTGAACTCGTGCGCCACGCCCCGGTGGGTGACCGGGATGCCGGCGGCGCCGGGCACCGAGATCGAGCTGGAGATGCCCGGGACCACCGTGCAGGCGATGCCCTCGGCGGCCAGCGCCTGGGCCTCCTCCATGCCACGGCCGAAGACGAACGGGTCGCCGCCCTTCAGGCGGACCACCGACTTGCCCTGCTTGGCGTGCTCGATCAGCGCGTTGTTGATGGCCTCCTGGGCCATGAACCGGCCGTACGGGATCTTCGCCGCGTCGATCACCTCGACGTGCGGGGGCAGTTCGCTGAGCAGGTCGCGCGGACCGAGCCGGTCCGCGATCACCACGTCCGCCTCGGCGAGCAGCCGGCGGCCGCGGACCGTGATCAGGTCCGGGTCTCCGGGGCCGCCGCCGACCAGCGCCACGAAGGGCGCGCGGGCCCGGCGGGCGGGCGCGGCGAGGGAGCCGTCGCGCAGGTTCTCGACGATGGCGTCCCGGACGGCGGCCGAGCGGCGCGGGTCGCGGCCGGTGAGCACCGCGACGGTGACGCCCTCGCTGTGGCCGGTCGCCGGGGTCCAGGCGGTGGCCGCCTCGGCGTCGTCGGAGCGGACGCACCAGGTCCTGGTGCGCTCGGCCTCGGCGGAGATCGCGGCGTTCGCCACCGGGTCGGTGGTGGCGACCAGGGCGTACCAGGCGTCGGCGAGGTCGCCCTCCTGGTAGCGGCGCCGGACCCAGGTGATCTCGCCGGTCTCGGCCATCGCGTCCACGGAGGGGGTCGCGGAGGGCGAGATCAGGGTGACCCGGGCGCCGGCGGCGATCAGCGCGGGCAGCCGGCGCTGGGCGACCTGGCCGCCGCCGAACACGACGACGCGGCGGCCGGCGAGGCGCAGGCCGACGGGGTAGGCGGGGTGCTCGGCGTGGTCGGCGGTGTCGGCCATGGTGCGGGCGGCTCCTCTGGAGGGGCGGTGCTGTGCGCACCTCACGATATCGGTGACCTGCGGGTTTCTCGCTGTGACAGATGTCCCTCGCGTCGGGGGGCGGGTGCCCTGGGGGACGTTCCGTTCCCCGTGTCCGGGACTGCATGATGGACGGCGCGGTCGGGTCGGGCGCACACCGAACGTCCTTGTTCCGCGCCACACATCACGCTGCTCGTCCCGAACGCGGGGCCCTGCACGACCCCCACTCCCGTCGGTGGGCGGTGGGGGGCGTGCGGGTGCGGGTCCTACTTCTCCGTGACGCCCGCCGAGTCGAACGTCGCCACCTCGTGCATCGCGCGCGCCGCGCTCTGCACCACCGGGAGGGCGAGCAGGGCGCCGGTGCCCTCGCCGAGGCGGAGGTCCAGGTCGACCAGGGGGCGCAGGCCCAGCTTGTTGAGCGCGGCGACGTGGCCGGGCTCGGCGCTGCGGTGACCCGCGATGCAGGCGGCGAGGGACTCGGGCGCGATGGCCCGGGCGACCAGTGCGGCCGCGCCGGTGGAGACGCCGTCCAGGATGACCGGGGTGCGGAGCGAGGCCGCGCCCAGGATCAGGCCGACCAGCGCCGCGTGCTCCAGGCCGCCGAGCGCGGCGAGGACGCCGATCGGGTCCGCCGGGTCCGGCTTGTGCAGGTCGAGCGCCCGGCGGACCACGTCCACCTTGCGGGCGTGCATCTCGTCGTTGATGCCCGTGCCCCGGCCCGTGACCTCGGTCGGGTCCACACCGGTGTAGACCGAGATCAGCGCGGCGGACGCGGTGGTGTTCGCGATGCCCATCTCGCCGGTGAGCAGCGCCTTGTTGCCGGCGGCCACCAGGTCGCGGGCGGTCTCGATGCCCACCTCGATCGCCGCGATCGCCTCTTCGCGGGTCGTGGCCTGGGTGATGGTGAAGTCGGCCGTGCCCGGGCGCACCTTGCGGGGCAGCAGGCCGGGGGTGGAGGGGAGGTCCGAGGCCACGCCCACGTCGATGACGCAGACCTCGGCGCCGACCTGGTTGGCGAAGGCGTTGCAGACCGCGCCGCCGCCGAGGAAGTTGGCGACCATCTGGCCGGTCACCTCCTGGGGCCAGGCGGTGACGCCCTGGGCGTGCACCCCGTGGTCGCCGGCGAAGATCGCGACGGCGGCCGGCTCGGGGATCGGCGGCGGGCAGACCCGGGAGAGGCCGCAGAGCTGCGCGGAGATGATCTCCAGCATGCCGAGCGCCCCGGCGGGCTTCGTCATGCGCTTCTGGCGCTCCCAGGCCTCGCCGAGCGCCTTGGCGTCCAGCGGGCGGATGTTGGCGACGGTCTCCTGGAGCAGGTCGTGCGGCTCCTCGCCGGGCAGCGCGCGGCGGCCGTACGTCTCCTCGTGGACCACCCAGGACAGCGGGCGGCGCTTGGACCAGCCCGCCTGCATCAGCTCGGGCTCCTCGGGGAACTCGTCGACGTAGCCCACGCAGAGGTACGCGACGACTTCGAGGTGCTCGGGCAGGCCGAGGGCGCGGACCATCTCGCGCTCGTCGAAGAAGCTGACCCAGCCGACGCCGAGGCCCTCGGCGCGGGCGGCGAGCCAGAGGTTCTCGACGGCGAGGGCCGAGGAGTACGGGGCCATCTGCGGCTGCGTGTAGCGGCCGAGGGTGTGCCGGCCGCCGCGGGTCGGGTCGGCGGTGACGACGATGTTGACCGGGGTGTCGAGGATGGCCTCGATCTTCAGTTCCTTGAACTGCTTCGCCCGGCCCTTGGGCAGCGACTTCGCGTACGCCTCGCGCTGGGCCTGGGCCAGCTCGTGCATGGTGCGGCGGGTCTCGGCGCTGCGGATGACGACGAAGTCCCAGGGCTGCGAGTGGCCGACGGACGGCGCCGTGTGAGCCGCTTCGAGCACGCGGAGCAGGACCTCGTGCGGGATCGGGTCGGGGCGGAAGCCGTTGCGGATGTCGCGGCGCTCGCGCATCACGCGGAGCACGGCCTCGCGTTCGGCCTCGTCGTAGCCGGGGGCGCGCTCGCCGGCGGGCTCCGCCGCGGGCTCGGCCTGGGCGTCGGCCTCGGCCGCGGGAGCGGGCTCCGCGACGGTCTCGACGGGGGCCTCAGCGGGAACGTCGGCGGGGGTCGCGGTCTCGGCGGGGGCCTCGGCCTCGGCCGGAAGCGCGGGCTCCACGGGAGCTTCCGCGGCCGCCTCGGCCGGGGTCTCCGCCGGCGTCTCCACCGGGGTGACGGCCTCGGCGGCGACCTCGGCCGCGACCTCGGCCTCCGGCTCCTCGGGGGTCTCCTCGGCGACGACCGGGATCTCCTCGGCCGCGACCTCGACGGGGGCCTGGGCCGGGGCGGGGGCCGGGGCCTCCTCGGGGGCGGCGGCCACCGGCGCCTCGGCGACGGGCTGGGGCTCCTCGACGGCTGCGGGGGCCTCGGCCACCAGCGGCTCGGCCTGAACCGGCTCGGCCGGCTGCGGCTCGGCGGGGACGGGCTCCGCGACCGGCGCCTCGGCCGGCACGGGCTCGGCGGCGGCCTCGACCGCGGCCGGGACCTCCGGCTGCTGCTCCGGCTCGGCCTCGCGCGGCGCGGGGACCGGGGCCTCCTGGACGGCCGGCTCCGCGACCTGCTCCACGGACGGCTCGACGGCCTGCTCCGCGACCGGCTCCGCGACGGGCGCTTCGGCCGCCGGCGCCTCGGCGGCCGGCGGCTCGGCCACGACGGCCTCGGCCTCGGCCACGGGCTCGGCGACGGCCGTCTGCTCCGGCTGCGGCTCCTGGACCGGCAGGACCGGCTCCGGGGCCGGGGTCGGGGCCAGGTGCGGGGCGGTCGGGACGGAGCCCTCGACCGGGACGAACTGGACGGCCGGCGGGACGACCGTTTCTGCGGCGGCGGGGGCCTCCGGCTGCGGCTCCTGGGGCTGCGCGGGCCACGGCACGGCGCCCTGCGGGGCCATCTGCTGGTCCTGCGGCGGGACGTCCAGGTACTCGGGGCCGGTGGTCGGCGGGCCCGGCGTGCGGACCGGCATCGGCGCGGGTGCCGTGGCGGCGACGGGTGCCGGCTGCGGCGCGGGCGCGGCCGGGCCGCGGTCGGCGAGCGAGCGGACCACGCCGCCGGTGGCGTCCGGCATCGGCGGGCCCATGTGCAGCGGGCGGCGGGCCGGCTGCGGGGCCTGCGCGGGGGCCGGGGCGGGCATCCGGACGCCGCCGAGGTCGACGGAGCCCGAATCGCGGCCGGCGGCCTCGTGGGCGCCGGTGTCGAGGATGCCGGGCTCGTAACCGTGGCCGGTGACGACCGGCTCGTGCGGCACGCCGTGCGCCGGGGTGGCCTGCGAGGGCACCGGCACGCCCTGCGGCGGGGTGGCGGTGACCTGCTCGATGGGGGCGGTCAGCGGGTCGACGACCGGCGCGGGGGCGGGCACGGTGACCGGCGGCGCGGGCACGGCGCCCGGCTGCTGCTCGCTCCACGCGCCCTGGGCGCCCGGCATCAGCAGGACGTCGTCGTCCTCGGGTGCGTTCTCGGAGGGGTCCAGGTACGGGTAGGCGCCCGGGGCGGGGATGCCCGGCTGCTCGCCCGTGCCTGCGTTCTCCGGCAGCCCCTCGGCCGGGACCTGGCCGGTGTCCGTCATGCTGCGTACCCCTCGCCCATCGGTTGTGCTCCTTCAGACCTTCGCCCGTCGACAAGAACGAGCTCGCGTGCCGGGCGGCACGAAGCGCGCGCCGACACCCCTGCATTGTCGCGGCCTTCGACCATCCTGGCAGGCGGATCCGCCACCCTTGGCTGTGGACTGCGCCACGTCGCGCCGTCCCCCCGTCGTCCCGCACCCTGTCAGGGGCAAAAAGGCCCCCGGTCCGGGACATTGACGAACAACACGCCGAACGCCCGGGTGCGGTACCACAATCGGCCAGCCTACCTCCCCCGATGGCCCCCGCGATCACGGGGAGCATCCGTCCGGTCGCCGGACAGCAGGAAGACCACGGAGCGCCCGCGCTCGGTCCATTCGGCCGGGTCGAGGCCCACGGTCTGCAGCAACGCGCACTCGACCGCGTAGCCGCCGTCGGCAAGGGCGGCGCCGATCGCCTCGGCCTCGTCGCGGGTGGCGGCGTGGGTGACGATCCGTTCGGGCCTGCGGTCGGTGCAGGCGGTGACGACCGGCACTCCCCCGGCCCCGATGCGTACGACATCGGGTTCGGGCAGGCTCTCCAGGACGTGCGGGGCGCGGCCGGTGACGGTCTGGATCAGGCGGCCGGCGGCGCGGGCCTCGGACTCGGTGCGGGCGCAGGCGGCGGGGTCGGTGTCGACGGCGATGACGGCGGCGCCGAAGCGGGCGGCGTCGACGGCGAAGGCCCCGTCGGCGCAGCCGATGTCCCAGACGAGGTCGCCCTCGCGGGGGCCGAGCCGGGCGAGCTGGGCGGCGCGCAGGGTGGGGTCCTGGCCGGTGCGGCCGCCGGTGTCGGCGGCGGGCAGGGCCCAGCCGCGGACGGCGGGGGTGTCGTGGCCCATGAGCCAGCCGCCGGTGGGGCCGGCGCCGGTGCCGCCGATGACGAGGACGACGTTGGGGTCGCGCCAGGCGTGGTCGGCGGCCTTGTCGGAGGTGACGACGGTGACCTGTTCGCGGTCGGTGCCGAGTTCCTCGCAGATGACGAAGGTGCGGTGGACGCCGTCGAGGAGCAGGGCGAGTTCGGCGGGTCCGGCACCGGGCGAGGTGAGCACGGCGACCTTGGGGTGGGCGCGGCAGACGTTGACGGCGCGGCGCAGGGTGCGCTGGTGGGCTACGGTGATCCGGGCGTCGTCCCAGGGCATGCCGGCCCGGGCGAAGGCGGCGGCGACGCTGGAGACGGCGGGCACGACCTCGACCTCCAGGCCGTGTTCGGGGGCGCGCAGGGTGCGGACGACACCGAAGAAGCCGGGGTCGCCGTCGGCGAGGACGACGGCGGTGCCGCGGTGCCCGGCGATCCGGCGGGCGGCGAGGTCGAGGCTGCCGAGGCGGATGCGTTCGGCGCCGGCGGGGACCTCGGGCAGGGCGAGGTGGTGGGCGGCGCCGGCCACCAGGGTGGCGGCCGCGAGCGCGGACCGGGCCGCCGCGGTGAGGGGCGAGCCGTCCCAGCCGATCACCGTGACCCGGTCGGCCATCTGTGTCTGTCTCCCTGGAGTGTGTGCAGGTCGGGGCGGGTCGAGCCTACCGGGGGCGGGGGCCTGGCGAGGGCCCGGCGGGGGCGGTCAGCTCCAGTCGGCGTAGGTGGAGAGTCCGGCCTCGGCCATCTGGTCGGCGACGCCGTCGAGGTCCTCGGGGAGGAGGCTCCACACGATGAGGTCGGTGCGCACGTCGGTCCAGGCGCCGGTCTCGGTCTGGCTGCGCGCTATCCAGGCGTTGCGCAGGACGCCCTCGCTGATGCAGCCGATCTTCTGGGCGACCTGCTGGGAGGCGGTGTTGTCGGCGGCGGTGCGCAGTTCGAGGCGTTCGAAGCCGCGGTCGCCGAAGAGCCACTGGGCGACGGCGAGGACGGATTCGGTGGCGTAGCCCTCGCCGCGGGCCCAGGGGGCGGTGACGTAGGCGACCTCGGTGGCGCGGGTGCGCCAGTTGGTGCTGTGGAGGTGGACGATGCCGACGAGGCGCTGGGTGAGGAACTCGGTGACGGCGAAGACGATGCCGCGGCCCTCGGTGCGTTCCGCAGGAGCGATCCTGCGCACCCAGTCCTCGGCGTCGTGCCGGGTGTAGGGGTGCGGGACGGAGGTCCAGGCGACGACGAGTTCGTCGTTCATCATCTCCACGAAGGCGGGGATGTCGGCCTCTTCGAAGGAGCGCAGCACCAACCGGTCCGTGCTGATGGAGATGGACGGGAAGGTCGTAGTCATGCGCAGCTCCATACGTGAAGACCGTGAACGCACAGCATGCAGCATGCGGTGGTCACGCGCATGCGCGGGGTGAACCCGAAGGCCCCGCGCGCCGGTGGGGGGCGGGCGGGGCCTTCGGGACGGGGACGGCGCCAAGGGCCGTGCCGCGGGCCTTACTTGGCGGGGGTGCCGAAGGCCGGGACGACGGAGCCCTTGTAGGTGTCCTCGATGTACTTCTTCACCTCGGGGGAGTTGAGCAGCTTGACGAGCTTCTGCACGCGGGCGTCGTTCTCGTTGCCGGCCTTGACGGCGAGGAAGTTGGCGTAGGGGTTGCCCTCCGCCTTCTCCAGGACGAGCGAGTCGTTCGCCGGGGAGAGCTTGGCCTCGATGGCGTAGTTGCCGTTGATGACGGCGGCGTCGACGTCGTTCAGGGCGCGGGGCACGGTGGCGGCCTCCAGCTCCTTGAACTCCAGGCCCTTCTTGTCGGTGATGTCGGAGAGCTTGGCGTCGGTGCCGACGCCCGCCTTGAGGGTGATGAGGCCGTTGTCGGCGAGCAGGTGGAGCGCGCGGCCCTCGTTGGTGGTGTCGTTGGGGACGGCGACGGTCTGGCCGGCCTTGATGTCCTTGACCGTCTTGACCTTCTTGGAGTAGAGGCCGAGCGGCTCCAGGTGCACGTTCACCACGGGCACGATGTGGGTGTTGTTCTTCTTGTTGAAGTCGTCGAGGTACGGCTTGTGCTGGAAGAAGTTGGCGTCGACCTGGCCGGACTCGGTGGCGGTGTTCGGCAGGACGTAGTCCGTGAACTCCTTCACCTCCAGCTTGAGGCCCTCCTTCGCGGCGAGCTTGTCCTTGACGAAGTTCAGGATGTCGGCGTGCGGCGTCGGGGACGCGGCGACGACGAGCGGCTTGTCGGCGGAGCCGGCCGCGTCCTTGGTGGAGGACGGGTCGGAGGAGGTGCCGCAGGCGGTGAGGCCGAGGGCGAGGGCGGCGGTGGCGGCGATGCCGGCGGTGAGCTTGATGTTCTTGCGCACGAAGAGTGCCTCTTTCCGGTGGAGCGGTTGCTTCGCCTGGACAACAAGTCCGGGCTGTTCTTCGGGTTGCGAAGTCTGGGGTGGGCCTTACGCGGTGCGGCCGCGGCGGGCGAGGAGGCGGACGACGCCGTCGCCGATGAGCTGGACGACGGTGACGATCACGACCAGGACGACGACGGTGACCAGCATGAAGGTGGTGTCGAAGCGCTGGTATCCGTAGGTGATGGCCTTGGAGCCGAGTCCTTCGCCGCCGACCGCGCCGGCCATGGCGGAGTAGCCGATGAGCACGATGACGGTGGTCGTGACGGCGGAGACCAGGGAGGGCAGGGCCTGCGGGAGCAGGACCTTGCGGACGATGGTGGGGATGCCGCCGCCCATGGACTGGACGGCTTCGACGAGCCCGTGGTCGACCTCGCGGATCGCGGTCTCGACGAGCCGCGCGAAGAACGGGATGGCGCCGATGGCGAGCGGCACGATCATCGCGGTGGGGCCGATGAAGGTGCCGACGACGAAGGTGGTGAAGGGGATCAGGGCGATCAGCAGGATGATGAACGGGAGCGAGCGGCCCACGTTCACGATCGCGCCGACGATCTTGTTCACCGGGCGGTTCTGCAGCAGTCCGCCCTTGTCGGTGAGGACGAGGAGGATGCCGAGCGGGAGGCCGCCGACGATGGTGACGACGGTGGCCCACAGGACCATGTAGAGGGTGTCGACGGTGCCCTGCTCCAGCAGCGGCTGCATCTCGGACCAGGTCACTTGGCACCTTCCTTCACCAGGACGGGCTCGGCGGCGGCCGGGGCGGCCGGAGCGGTGTCCTGCGGTTCGACGATCTCGACCTGGAGGCCCTGCTCGCGCAGGAAGCCGACCGGGACGACGTTCTCCTCGTAGGCGCCGGGGAGTTCGATCCGCATGCGGCCGATCTGGCGTCCGCCGACGGTGTCCATGGCGGCGCCGAGGATCGAGATGTCGATGTTGTACGTACGGGAGAGCTGGGAGATCACGGGCTGGCCGGTGGTCTCGCCGTGGAAGGTGACGTCCACGACGGTGCGGCCCGGGCCGGTGGCGGCGCCGCTGACCGGGAAGAGTTCGGCGGCGAGCTGGGAGCCGGGGGTGGCGAGGAGCTCGCCGACGGTGCCGGACTCGACGACGCGGCCCTTCTGCATGAGGGCGGCCGAGTCGCAGATGGTCTTGACGACGTCCATCTCGTGGGTGATGAGGAGGACGGTGAGGCCGAGCTGCTGGTTGAGGTCGCGCAGCAGCTGGAGGATGGAGCGGGTGGTCTCCGGGTCGAGGGCGCTGGTGGCCTCGTCGGAGAGCAGCACCTTGGGCCGGCCGGCTAGGGCGCGGGCGATGCCGACGCGCTGCTTCTGGCCGCCGGAGAGCTGCCCCGGGTAGGCCTTGGCCTTGTCGGCGAGGCCGACGAGGTCGAGGAGTTCCAGGGCGCGGCGGGAGCGTTCGGCGCCGGAGACGCCGAGGATCTCCAGGGGGAGCTCGATGTTGTCCTTGACGGTGCGCGAGGACAGCAGGTTGAAGTGCTGGAAGACCATGCCGATGCTGCTGCGGGCGCGGCGCAGTTCCTTGCCGGCGCGGCGGCCCTTTCCGGCGAGGGCGGTGAGGTCGACGCCGTCGACGGTCACGGTGCCGGAGGTGGGGCGCTCCAGGAGGTTGACGCAGCGGATGAGCGAGGACTTGCCGGCGCCGCTCTGGCCGATCACGCCGAAGACCTCGCCTTCGCGAACGTGGAGGTCGACGCCGTCCAGAGCGGTGACCTGGCGGCCTCGCGACTCGTAGACCTTGGTCAGGCCCGAAGTGGTGATCACAGGATTTCCGTCACTGTCGAGTGCGCGGCGCTGGGTCCGCCGTGCACGGGCATTCGTCTTTCGGGACAGTCAGGCGCAGGGCGGCTGGTCGCGGCGGTGGCCGGGATGCAGCGCGTGCGCGGGGCGGGCTCGGTCCGCTGCCGGGGGGCGGCGGATCGGCTCGGCCGTCGGGCTCGCTTCGGGGCGCGAGTCTCGTACGGGGGCCCTCAGTTGGCGCACATTCGACACATACAACGAGCACCGGGCGTCTGGTTCGCCTCGGTCGCAAGGGTGCGGCTGCTCGTCGTGGTCATGGCTGCAAGTAAAGCATGCAAACGTGCGAACGAAACGAAGCTGTCCGCATACCGGACAGTGCTGAGACGCCAGGCGGACGGAGCGGACCGGCACCGGGGGCCGCCCCGGGTCCCGCTCCCCCGGGCGTGGCCTGGGCGGGGAGCGGTCCCGGAGCGCCCGTCGCCGGGGGGACGGAGGGGCCGGGGTGTGGCCAAGCCCACGGTGCGGGGGCCGGGCGCATCGGGGCGTTCGGGCCGTAATACCCTCGGGCGCATGCTTGACGCCCTGACGGTCGCGGTCTCGGCGGCCGCGCTCGCGCTCGCCGCCTGGTGCGGCTTCGCCGCCTATCGGAACCAGCCCACCAAGGACTGGCACTTCATCGGCATGGCCGTGGTGACCTTCCTCGCCCTGGTGCAGCTGGTGGTCGGCATCGTGCAGCTGGTGCGCGGCGAGAAGGCGGAGGAGGGCACGACGATCTTCGTCGCCTATCTGCTGGGCGCGCTGTGCGCGGTGCCGGCGGCCGGTCTGCTGTCGCTGACCGAGCGCAGCAAGTGGGGCTCGACGACGGTGGCGGCGGGCGCGGTCGTGCTCGCGGTGCTCGAGGTGCGTCTCTACGACATCTGGACGGTGGGCTGATCATGACCGCGACCGAGACGGAGACCGGGGCCCCGGGCACCGGGCGGCCGGGCCGGCTGGTGAAGGGCCCGGGCGTGCTGCTCGTCTGGCTGTACGGCGTGATGTCGGTGGGCGCGGTGTCCCGCTCGATCTACCAGATCGCCACCGAGTTCGACCGGGCGCCGCTGGCGTACGGCCTGTCGGCGGTGGCCGCGGTGGTGTACGCCTTCATCACGTACACGCTGGTGCGGGGCGGCGAGACGGCCCGCAGGGCGGCGCTGGTGTGCTGCGCCGCCGAGCTCGCGGGCGTGCTGGTGGTCGGCACCTGGACGCTGCTGGAGCCGTCCGCCTTCCCGGACGCGACGGTCTGGTCGGACTACGGCTACGGCTACGTCTTCATCCCGGTGCTGCTGCCGCTGAGCGGCATCTGGTGGCTGCGCAGGGCGCGCGCCGCGGAGACGGCGGCCGCGTAGGGCCTGTCCGGCGGATCGAGGCGGGGCAGGCCGCGGTGGTTCCGGCGCATGGGCTCCCCCAGACCCCCCAGGCCCGCCTAGGCCGCCAAGGCCGAGCACGGGGCCTCCACAGGGCCGAGGGGACGCTTCGGCCGCGCGGCGAGGTGCCGTGCCGGGGACACTCCCCCGGGCTCCGCCGGGGGCACCCCCCAAGGCGAAGCTCCGGGGACGTCGCGGACCCGGCCATGATCCGCCGGACAGGCCCTAAGCGGCCTTCTCCAGGGTGACGAGGGTGAGCCGGGGTCCGACCTGCTCGGTGGCGACCTGGGCGTACCCCTTGCTGCGGTAGAGCCGCAGGTTGCCCTCGCTGCGGTGGCCGGTGAAGAGCTGGAAGCGCTTGGCGGCCGGGGCGGGCTCGGCCGCCGTCGCGTAGTGGCGCTCGATGGCGTCGAGCAGCCGGCCGCCGATGCCGTGGCGCTGCATGCGGGGGTGGACGATCAGCTTGGCGATGCGCACGGTGCCGTCCTCGTCGAGCCGGCCGCGCACGGAGGCGACGATCTCGTCGCCGAGCCGGGCGACGAAGGCGCGGCCCTCGGCGAGTTCGGCGCGCAGGGCGTCGAGCGTCTGGGTCAGCGGCTCGATCGACCAGTCCTGGTAGATCTCGGCCTCGCGCTGGTAGCAGAGGTACTGGAGCTTCAGGATGCTCTCCGCGTCCTGCGTCGCGTCCGCCGCTGAGATGGTCACGCTCATGCCCATGTGCGCATGCCTCCCGCTCGTCTGGTCCGCCTGGGGTCTACGGCACCTTTCCCCGCGCGCCCGCGCCGGGAACCTCCGCAGCCAGCATTCTGCGCAGGCATCCCAGGCAGCGGGAACGCATCGGCCCCAGACTGCCCTGTGAGATACCCAACGCTCCTGCGATTTCGCGGTAGGTGGGGTCGTCGGGGTGCAGCATCGCGGTCAGCAGCCGGGGGCAGTGCCCGGGGGTGCGGCGGACGGCGGCGCGGACCGCCCGGCGGCGCTCGACGTGCAGGGCGTGGTGTTCGGGCGAGCCGTGCGCCGGGGAGTCGTGGGCCGGCTCGTGGGCGGGCTCGCCGTGGAAGGAGCGTTCGTGGGCGGTGGCCCGGCGGGCACGGCGGGCCTCGGCGCGGACGGCGCGGCGCAGCCAGTCCGCGGGGCGTTCGGGGGTGTCGTCGTCCCGGATGCGTTCGAGCAGGCGCAGCAGCACGGCCTGTTCGAGGTCGTCGGGCTCGACCCCGGCGGCGGGCGCCTCCGCCCGGGATTCGGCGGCGAGCAGCGGGGTGAGGGCGGCGAGCAGGGCGTCGGGGGTGCTGGGGAAGGTCATGCCCGCGACGATGCGGCCGGGGCCGGGCCCGGTTGCGGCCCGGGCCCGAAACCACCCGGTCGGGGGTACGGGCCCGGGGGCCGCGGGGCCGGGGTTCAGCGGTCGCGGAAGTCCGCGGCGGCGAGGGCGGCCGTGTCGGGGTTGTCGGAGAAGATGCCGTCGATGCCGGTCTCGAAGAAGCGCCGGAGCGCGCCGAGGGCGTCGCCGTAGGCGGCGGGGTCGGTGCCCCGGCGGTACTCGGCCGGCAGGAAGGTGTTCTCGTTGCGCTGGGTGTACGGGTGGAGGATCAGGCCCTGGGCGTGGGCGTCGCGCACCAGCGTGGTCTCGGCGCCGAGCCTGCCGTTCGCGTCGCGCGGCAGGATCAGGTCGAGGGTGGGGCCGATGCCCTGCGCGTACGAGGCGATCCAGTTCAGGCCGGCGGGGGTGACCAGGTCGGCGACGGTGCGCGGGTCGCCGGCCTGGACGAAGTCCCAGGGGCGGGTGGCGGCGCCGGAGAGCAGCACCACGCGCGGGGAGTCGACGAGCCGGGCCAGCCGCTGGATGCTGCTGGGCTCGAAGGACTGCAGGAAGACCGGCGAGTCGGCGCGGTGGCGTCCGTAGCGGCGCAGCAACCGGGCGAGCCGCTCCTCCAGGGGCAGGCCGATGGAGCGGAAGTAGCTGGGGTGCTTGGTCTCGACGTGCAGCCACACGGGGCGGCCGCGGCGGCGGCCCTCCCGCTCGGCCCAGTCGAGCACCTCCTCGAAGGTGGGGACGGTCCAGCGTCCGTCGTAGAGGGTGTTCTCCTGGCGGGTGGCGGGGATCCGCTCCTTGGCGCGCAGGGTCTTGAGCTCGGCGAGCGTGAAGTCCTCGGTGAACCAGCCGGTGAGGGCGACGCCGTCGATGTTCTTGGTGGTCTTCCGGGAGGCGAACTCGGGGTGGTCGGCGACGTCGGTGGTGCCGGTGATGTCGTTCTCGTGGCGGCAGACCAGGTGCCCGTCCTTGGTGGGGACGAGGTCCTGCTCGACGACGTCGGCGCCGAGGTCGAGGGCGAGCCGGTAGGAGCCGAGGGTGTGCTCGGGGCGGTAGCCGCTGGCGCCGCGGTGGCCGATGACGGTGGGGACGGGCAGCGAGCGGTGTCCCCCGCGGCCGTGGCCCTGGGCGCGGGCGTCCCGCTCGCGGTCGGCGGCGACGGCGGACTGGACGGCCTGGGCGGTGCCGCCGGCGAGGACGGTGGACCCGCCGAGGACGGCGGCGCCGGCCGCGCCGAGGACCGCGCGTCGGGCCGGGGTCGGGCGCTCGGGCTGTGTCATGAACACTCCTTCGGTGTGATGTCCCGCACCTGTCAACTGCGCCCCCGACGCTAGGCAGTCCGGCCCTACGGACGGCAGACCTGTGCGGAACATGGCGGAAACACACGTCAACACGGCGTATCCGATGCGTGAACCCGATGTGCGGAGCGCGCTGACCCGCGAGTATCGTCGCCACCTGCACCGTCGGCTCGTCGAGCCGCCCGCCCGACACGGAGGAACCGTTGTCCCGTCTCGCGATCATGAAGGCCACCCTCGGTCCGGTCCTGCGCCTCATGTTCCGGCCACGCGTCGAGGGCGCCGAGAACGTCCCGGGCACCGGACCGGTCATCCTCGCGGGCAACCACCTGACCTTCATCGACTCGATGATCATGCCGATCTGCCTGGACCGCCCGGTCTACTTCATCGGCAAGGACGAGTACGTCAAGGGCACCGGTCTCAAGGGCCGTCTGATGGCCTGGTTCTTCACCAGCGTCGGCATGATCCCGGTGGACCGGGACGGCGGGCGCGGCGGCGTGGCCGCGCTGATGACCGGCCGCCGGGTCCTGGAGGAGGGCAAGATCTTCTCCATCTACCCGGAGGGCACCCGCTCCCCCGACGGCCGGCTCTACCGCGGCCGCACCGGCATCGCCCGGCTGACCCTGATGACGGGCGCGCCGGTGGTGCCGTTCGCGATGATCGGCACCGACAAGGTGCAGCCGGGCGGCGCGGGCATCCCGCGCCCGGGCCGGGTCACGGTCCGCTTCGGCGAGCCGATGGAGTTCTCCCGCTACGACGGCATGGACCGCGACCGGTACGTGCTGCGCGCGGTGACGGACTCGGTGATGGCGGAGGTCATGCGGCTGTCCGGCCAGGAGTACGTGGACATGTACGCCACGAAGGCGAAGGAAGCCGCGTAGGACCGCGGTTCGTACGAGGAGGGCGCCCCCGGGATTCCCGGGGGCGCCCTCCTTCGTTCCCGTCCGGGTCAGTGCTCGACGGGCCCGTCCGCCAGCTTCTGGCCCTTCAGCAGGAACCAGGCGGCGACCGCGGTGGCGAGGAGCACCGCCGCGCCGACGCCGGAGGCGATGCGCAGGCCGTCGACGAAGGCCTCCTGGGCGGCCGAGACGAGCGCGCCGCCCTGGCCGGGGGCGAGGCCCGCGGCGGCCTCCACGGCGCCGCCGAGCGAGTCGTGGGCCGCGGCGGCGGTGTCCGCGGGGACGCCCGCAGGCGTGGTGAAGCCCCGGTAGACGCCGGTCACGATCGAGCCGAGCAGGGCGATGCCGAGCGCCGCGCCCAGTTCGTACGCCGTCTCGGAGACGGCGGACGCGGCGCCGGCCTGCTCCTTGGGGACGCTGGAGAGGATGACGTCGGCGGTGACGGTGAAGGCGAAGCCGGCGCCGGTACCGACGACGAGCAGGCTCGCGCCGAGCAGCGGATAGCCGGTGGACTGGCCGATCGCGGTGAGGACGGCGAGGGCGAGTCCGATGGCCGCGAGGCCGGCCGAGACGACCGAGCGCACCGAGAAGCGGCGGGCGACCCGGCCCGCGACCAGACCGGCCGTCACGGCGCCGATCGCGGCGGGCAGTTCGGCGAGTCCGGCCTCCAGCGGGGCCCGGCCCTGGACCAACTGGAAGAACTGGGACAGGAAGAACACCAGGCCGGACAGGCCGAGGATGGTCAGCAGATCGGCGGCGACGGCTGCGGAGAAGCCCCGGTTGCGGAACAGGCGCATGTCCAGGAGCGGCGTCGGCAGGGTGAGCTGGCGGCGCACGAACCAGGTCAGGCCGCCGGCGCCGACGGCCAGGGCGGCCGCCGCGTCGGGGGTGGGGCCGTGCGCGGCCAGTTCCTTGATCGCGTAGACGACGCCGATCATGCCGGCGAGGGAGAGGGCGACGCTGGGCAGGTCCCAGGGGCCGGGGGCCGGGTTCTTCGACTCGGGGATCAGCCGGGCGCCGACGAGGACCAGGACGGCCATCACGGGCAGGTTGATGAGGAAGACCGAGCCCCACCAGAAGTGTTCGAGCAGGAAGCCGCCGACGACCGGGCCCACGGCGGCACCGGCGGAGGCCATGGCGCCCCAGATGCCGATGGCGAGGCTGCGCTCGCGCGGGTCGTGGAACAGGTTGCGGATCAGGGCGAGCGTGGACGGCATCAGGGTGGCACCGGCGACGCCGAGCAGGGCGCGGGCCACGATCATCATCTCGGGGCTGCTCGCGTAGGCGTTCAGGACGGAGACCGCGCCGAACGCGACGGCTCCGGTGAGCAGCAGCTTCTTGCGCCCGATGCGGTCGCCGAGGCTGCCCATGGAGACCAGGAGGCCGGCGATGACGAAGGAGTAGACGTCGCCGATCCAGAGCAGCTGGGTGCCGGAGGGCTTCAGGTCCTCGGAGAGGAACGGGGTCGCCAGGCCGAGCACGGTGGCGTCGACCGCCACGAGCAGCACGGCCAGGACGAGCACGGCGAGGGCGAGCCACCGGCCGGGCCGGCGCGCGCCCTCCGTATGGCTCTCGTGCGTCTGCGCACGGGTGAGGCTGTCGCTGGTCACTTCTCCACGCTCCTGCGTGCTCCGCCGAGCATCAGCTCGGTGATCATGTACTGGTAGTCCTTGGCGGCGACCCGGCCGTCCATCACGGCCCAGGCGCCGGAGCCGACGAGGCCGTAGAAGGCCTCGCACAGCCAGGCGGGGGTCAGGTCGATCCGGAAGACGCCCTGCTCCTGGCCGCGCCGGAAGAGCGCGACGATCCGGGCGTCGAGCCGGGCCCAGCCCTCGTGCTGCCCGTCCCCCTCGAACAGCTGGTTCTCGGTGACGAGGAAGGACAGCAGCGGGGCGATCGGCTCCACCTCGCCGACGAGCCGCCGCAGCGCCTCGTCGGCGGACCCCTCGTCGAGCCGGGCCCGGTCGAGGGCGCCGTCGAGCTCGGCGATGGCCATCTCCTCCAGCGCCCGGATCAGCGCCTCGCGCCCGGCGAACAGCCGGTGCAGCGTGGCCCGGCCGACCCCGGCGGCCCGGGCGACCTCGTCCATGGTGGCGGTGGCCTTCACGGAGAGGGTGGCGGCGGCGGAGCGGAGGACGTGGGTGCGGTCGACTGCCATGAGACGACCATACACCGAATGAGACATCAATGTCTCATTAGAAATTTGACTGCCTCATCGGAGGCGGAGATGGATGCTGTGGACATGACGAAGCCGCTGCTGCTGATCGACGTGGACGGCCCGCTGAACCCGTACGCGGCGCAGCGCGAACGCCGCCCGGAGGGCTACACGACCCATCGGATGAGCCCGACCGGCTGGGTCGGGGCGAGGCCGCTGCGGGTGTGGCTCAACCCGGACCACGGCCGGGAGCTGCTGGCCCTGGCCGGGGCGTACGAGCTGGTCTGGGCGACGACCTGGAAGGGGGAGGCCAACGAGTGGATCGGGCCGCGGCTCGGGCTTCCCGAGCTGCCGTTCGTCGACTGGCCGAAGATGCACGGGGCCGCCCCGCGCGGGACGTTCTGGAAGACCCAGTACGTCCTGGAGTACGCGCAGGGGCGGCCGTTCGCGTGGGTGGACGACGACATCACGTCGTACGACCACGAGTACGTGGAGCGGAACCACCTCGCCGCCGCCCTGCTGCTGCGCGTCGACGAACGGATCGGGCTGGCCCGGCCGGACTTCGACGCGCTCGCGGACTGGGCGGCGGCGCTGTGACGATCCGAGCGGCTACTTCTTGGCGGTGGCCCAGGCGTGCTGGATCACCAGGTCCGCCTTGACCTCGACCAGCTGGGCGGCGACCGCGGCCGGGGCCGTGCCGCCGCGGCCGTTGCGGGAGGCGAGGGCGCCGGGGACGTTGAGCACGGTGCGGACCTCGGGGGTGAGGTGCTCGGAGATCTTGGCGAACTGCTCGTCCGTGAGCTCGTCCAGCTCCTTGCCCTCCGCCTCGGCGACCTTGACGCACTCGCCGGCCACCTCGTGCGCCACCCGGAAGGGGACGCCCTGCTTGACCAGCCACTCGGCGATGTCGGTGGCGAGCGAGAAGCCGGCCGGGGCCAGCTCCTCCATGCGCTCCCGGTTGACCGTGAGGGTGGCCATCATGCCGATGAAGGCGGGCAGCAGCACCTCCAGCTGGTCGCAGGAGTCGAAGACCGGCTCCTTGTCCTCCTGGAGGTCCCGGTTGTAGGCGAGCGGCAGCGCCTTCAGGGTGGCCATCAGGCCGGACAGGTTGCCGATGAGGCGGCCGGACTTGCCCCGGGCCAGCTCGGCGATGTCCGGGTTCTTCTTCTGCGGCATGATCGACGAGCCGGTGGAGAAGGCGTCGTGGAGGGTCACGAAGGAGAACTCCTTCGTGTTCCAGATGATGATCTCCTCGGCGATCCGGGACAGGTTCACGCCGATCATCGCGGTGATGAAGGCGAACTCGGCCACGAAGTCCCGCGAGGCCGTGCCGTCGATCGAGTTCCCGGCCGAGCCCCGCTCGAAGCCGAGGTCCTTGGCGACCGCCTCCGGGTCGAGCCCGAGCGAGGAGCCGGCGAGCGCGCCGGAGCCGTACGGGGAGACCGCGGTCCGGGTGTCCCACTGCCGCAGCCGCTCGGCGTCCCGGGAGAGCGCCTGCGCGTGCGCGAGCACGTGGTGGGCGAACAGCACCGGCTGGGCGTGCTGGAGGTGGGTGCGGCCCGGCATGGCGACGTCCGGGTGCGCCTCGGCGAGGCCGACCAGGGCGTCCTGGAGGTCGGCGATCAGGCCGCCGATGATCCGGGCGTGGTCCCGCAGGTACATCCGGAAGAGCGTGGCGACCTGGTCGTTCCGGGACCGGCCGGCCCGCAGCTTGCCGCCGAGTTCGGCGCCGAGCCGCTCCAGGAGGCCGCGCTCCAGGGCGGTGTGCACGTCCTCGTCGGCGATGGTGCCGGTGAAGGAGCCGTCGGCGACGTCGGCCTCCAGCCGGTCGAGCCCGGCCAGCATGCGGGTGAGCTCGTCCTCGGTGAGGAGTCCCGCCTTGTGCAGCACGCGCGCGTGGGCGCGGGAACCGGCGATGTCGTACGGGGCGAGCCGCCAGTCGAAGTGGACGGACGCGGACAGCTTCGCCAGGGCCTCGGCGGGCCCGTCGGCGAACCGGCCGCCCCAGAGCCGGACGTCACCGTTGTTGCTGCTCACTGCTGTGCTCCTCAGGACAGTGTCTGGATGTGCGGCCGCCTCCCTGCCGCGTACAGCAGGGAGGCGGCCTGTTCAACGTGCGGGGGTCAGCCCAGGTCGCGCTTGGCGGCGATCTTGGCGGAGAGGGCGAAGATGTCGATGAAGCCCTGGGCCTTCGACTGGTCGAACGTGTCGCCGGTGTCGTAGGTGGCGAGGTTGAAGTCGTAGAGCGACTCCGCGGACTTCCGGCCGGTGACGACGGCGCGGCCGCCGTGCAGGGTCATCCGGATGTCGCCGGTGACGTGCTGGTTGGCCTCGTCGATGAAGCCGTCCAGGGCGCGCTTGAGCGGCGAGAACCACAGGCCGTCGTAGACGAGCTCGCCCCAGCGCTGCTCGACCTGCCGCTTGTAGCGGGCCAGCTCGCGCTCGACGGTGACGTTCTCCAGCTCCTGGTGGGCGGTGATCAGGGCGATCGCGCCGGGAGCCTCGTACACCTCGCGGGACTTGATTCCCACGAGCCGGTCCTCGACCATGTCGATCCGGCCGATGCCCTGGGCGCCGGCGCGCTCGTTGAGCTGCTGGATGGCCTGGAGGACGGTGACGGGCTTGCCGTCGATCGCGACCGGGACGCCCTCCTTGAAGGAGATGACGACCTCGTCGGCCTCGCGGGCGACCGCCGGGTTCTGGGTGTACTCGTAGATGTCCTCGATCGGCGCGTTCCAGATGTCCTCCAGGAAGCCGGTCTCGATGGCCCGGCCGAAGACGTTCTGGTCGATGGAGTACGGGGACTTCTTGGTGGTGGCGATCGGCAGGTTCGCCTTCTCGGCGAAGGCGATGGCCTTGTCCCGGGTCATCGCGTAGTCGCGGACCGGGGCGATGCACTTCAGGTCCGGGCCGAGGGCCTGGATGCCGGCCTCGAAGCGCACCTGGTCGTTGCCCTTGCCGGTGCAGCCGTGGGCGACGATGGAGGCGTCGTGCTTCTTGGCGGCGGCGACGAGGTGCTTCACGATGGCCGGCCGGGAGAGCGCCGAGACCAGCGGGTAGCGGTCCATGTAGAGGGCGTTGGCCTTGATCGCCGGGAGGCAGTACTCGTCGGCGAACTCGTCCTTGGCGTCCGCGACCTCGGCCTCGACCGCACCACAGGCGAGCGCGCGCTTGCGGATGACGTCCAGGTCCTCGCCGCCCTGGCCGACGTCCACGGCGACGGCGATGACCTCGGCACCCGTCTCCTCGGCGATCCAGCCGATGGCGACGGAGGTGTCCAGGCCGCCCGAGTAGGCGAGTACGACGCGCTCGGTCACGGGGTTCTCCTTACCTTGCAACCACTGATGGGTATAACTATGCAGTCCTCCGTATGTTTTGTCAACGCGCCTCCGGAGCGGGGGAAAATCGCGGGCCGCAGCGGGTGCGACGGCCCTACCCTCCCCGCATGAGAAGCGAGGAGACGCCGCTGGACGCGGCGATACGGGGGCTCGCGCGCGGGGCCCGGCGGCTCGACCGGGTGATCGAGGCCTGGCGGCCGGCCGCGTGGCTGGAACTCGACCGGCGCATCCGCAGCGCGATCGGCCAGGGCGAGATCGAGCGCCCCGCGCACCCGTGGACGAGCACGAACCGGCTCCCCGGCGCCCTGCGGGCCGCGCTTCGCGCCCCGGCACCGACGGAGGCCGGGCTCGCGCTCGCCCTGTGCGACCCCAGCGGGCTGATCCGGCAGGCCGCCCTCCCCCACGCCGCCCGCCGCCCCGCCGTCCTCCCCCTCGTCGCCGTCCGCACCACCGACTGGGTTCCGGCGGTACGGGACAGGGCCCGCGAGATCCTCACAGCCGCCCTGCCCGGGGCCGACGGGCGGACGCTGGGCGTCACCGTTCCCGTCCTCCTGCAGCTGCGTCGGCGGACGCGCGGCGACGCCGCGGGCACCCTGCTCGACGAGACGCTGCGCGCCGCCCCGGACGAGAGCCTCACCGCGCTGCTCCGGAACCGGGACCGGGCCACACGGCGGCTTGCGGTCGGCATCGCGCTCGAGCGCGGGCTGCTCACCCCCGCCGAGCTCGCGAAGACCGCCACGTACGACAACGACATCGCGGTCCAGGACATGGCCGCCACCGCGGCCCTCGCCGCGGGCGTTCCCGACGAGACGCTGCCCCTGCTGCTCGCTGCCCGCCCCTCCCGTGTCCGCGCCGCCGGGATCACCGCGCTGCACGGGGCCGGGCGGACCGACGAGGCCGAGCCGTTCCTGTACGACCGTTCGGGTCTCGTCCGCGCCTGCGCCCGCTGGGTGCTCCGGCAGGCCGGCCGGGATCCGCTGGCGCTCTACCGCGCGGCCTGCGCCGATCCGTCGACCGTGCCCGGCTGGGCTCCGTACGGGCTGGCCGAGTGCGGGGACCGGGACGACGCGGACATCCCCGTACTCCGTGCCCTGACGGCCCATCCGGTGGCCCGGGTCCGGGCGTCGGCCGTGGCCGGGCTGCGGATTCTGGAGCCCCAGGAATGGCGCGGGGTGCTGCCCCTGCTCGACGACCCGTCGGCGGCGGTGGCCCGCGAAGTCGAGAACACCTTGGTGGACCACGCCTACCGGATCCCGGAGGAGGACATGCTGACCCGGGCCGCCCCGGACCGGCCCTACCGGCAGCGGGCGGCGGCACTGCGTGTGCTCTCGGCGCGCTACGGCACGGCCCGGCTGCGCTGCGCGCTGCGGATGCTGGACGACCCGGACCCGCGGCTGCGTGCCCGGGCGGTGACCGTGATCTGCCGTGATTGGTGGAGCGTGCGCCATTTCGACCCGGCGGAGGCCGAGGAAATTCTGCTCGTCCTGGAACGGAACCACGACGCAGTGCCCCGGTTGGCCGCCTCGCGGATTCGCGAGGCGTTGCGGCCTCGCGGATGAGGCCTCCGCCGTGCAGCGACGGACTCCCCCGCGCCCGTCCGGCCTCCGAGACAGGTGCCCGGGCCCCATGGCCCTCGCGCAGAATGAGCGCCATGGGGAAAACATACGACCGCATCGACGGACGGCTGCGCGCCTTCATGGAGGCCCAGCCGATCTTCTTCACCGCGACCGCGCCGCTCGCCGGGGACGGCACGGTCAACCTGTCCCCGAAGGGACTGAGCGGCTCCTTCGCCGTCCTCGACGAACACACCGTCGCCTACCTGGACTTCGCCGGGTCCAACGCCGAGACGGTGGCCCACCTGCGGGAGAACGGGCGCATCACGCTGATGTGGTGCGCCTTCCAGGGGCCGCCGAACATCGTGCGGATCCACGGGCGCGGGGAGCCCGTGTTCCGGGACGACCCGCGCTGGGGCGAGCTGCTCGGGCACTTCCCGGGCATCGACCCGGAGCCGCACGGGCTGCGCGCGGTCATCGTGGTGCGGGCCGAGCTGGTGCGGGACACCTGTGGCTACGGCGTGCCGTTCATGACGTACGACGAGGACCGCGACCTGCACGGCAAGCGCTTCGCCCGGGAGGACGACGCGTCCCTCGACGCGTACTTCGCCAAGAAGGACCACATCGCGACGAGCATCGACGGCCTGCCGGGGCTGCCCCTGCCGCTGCCGCCGCTCCCCCGCCCGGCCCAGTAGCCGGGGCGGCCGCCCCGGCCGGGACCTAGCCTCGCGCCATGCGCACCCTTCTCGTCCTCGGGGCCCTGGTCGCCTCGCTCGCCGCCCCCGTCACCGGGCCGCACGCGCCGCTGCCGGAGCGGATGGCCGACACCGGCGGCGGCTCGCAGCTGATCACGGCCGTCGCCGCCGGGCCGTCCGCGACCACCGGCACCGTCACCTGGTGGGACCGGCGGGGCGGGCGATGGGTGCGGGCGGGGGCGGCGCAGGCGCGGTTCGGGGCCAACGGCCTCGTCGAGGGCAAGGTCCGCCGGCAGGGCACCAGCACCACGCCGACCGGGCTCTACGCGCTCCCGTACGCCTTCGGGACCGAGCCCCGGCCGGCCGGGACCGGGTACCGCTACCGGCGGGTGACGGACCGGTCCTGGTGGTGCCAGGACAACGAGTCGACCGCGTACAACCGCTGGGCGGAGGGGCTGCCGGCGGACTGCCGGGCGGCCGAGTCCGAGCACCTGGCGGACTACGGCAGGCAGTACGCGCACGCCCTGGTCATCGGCTTCAACTACGCGCGCCCGGTGCGCGGGCGCGGGGCCGGGATCTTCCTGCACGTGAACGGGCGCGGGGCGACGGCCGGCTGCGTGTCGGTGCCGGCCGGGGCCATGCGACAGATCCTGGCGTGGGCGGATCCGCACCGCCGGCCGCACATCGCCGTCGGCACGCGGGGCGGGCCGACGGCGATCACGCGCTACTGACGGGTGCTCAGCGTGCTCAGCGTTCCTTCTGCGCGAGGCGCAGCAGGTGGTCGGCGAGCGCCTGCCCGCCGGCCGGGTCGCGGGAGATGAGCAGCAGGGTGTCGTCGCCCGCGATCGTGCCGAGGATCGCGTGGAGTTCGGCCTGGTCGATGGCCGACGCGAGGAACTGGGCGGCGCCCGGCGGGGTGCGCAGGACCACGAGGTTGGCCGAGGCCTCGGCGGAGATCAGCAGTTCGCCGGAGAGGCGGCGCATGCGCTCCTCCTTGGCGGACTCGCCGAGCGGTGCCTGCGGGGTGCGGAAGCCGCCCTCGCTGGGCACGGCGTAGATGAGTTCGCCACCGGTGTTGCGGATCTTCACCGCGCCGAGCTCGTCGAGGTCGCGGCTGAGCGTCGCCTGGGTGACGCTCAGTCCGTCGTCGGCGAGGAGCTTGGCGAGCTGGCTCTGCGAGCGCACCGGCTGCCGGTTGAGGATGTCGACGATCCTGCGGTGGCGCGCGGTGCGGGTCTGCGGAACGGACGGCCCGGCGTGTTCGTGTTCCTGCGCGTCGGTCATCGTCGTCTCATTCTCCGGTTCGTCCTTGCCCGTTCGCCTCGTCGAGGACGCCGGGCAGGGCCCGGAGGAAAGCGTCCACCTCGGCGTCCTCGACGAGGAGCGACGGCATGAGCCGTACGACATCGGGGGCGGGCGCGTTCACCAGGAGTCCGGCGTCCTGAGCCGCCTGCTGCACCTGGGGTGCGAGGGGCTCGGTGAGCACGATACCCAGCAGGAGGCCGGAGCCACGGACGTGGGAGACCAGCGGGTGGCCCAGGCCCTCGATTCCGTCGCGCAGCTTCTCGCCGAGCCGCTTCACCTCGTCGAGGGCACCGTCGGCGCCGAGGGTGTCGAGGACGGCGAGTCCGGCGGCGCAGGCGACCGGGTTGCCGCCGAAGGTGGTGCCGTGGTGGCCGGGGGTGAACAGCTCCGCGGCCGGGCCGAAGGCGACGGTCGCACCGAGCGGCAGGCCGCCGCCGAGGCCCTTGGCGAGGGTGACGACGTCGGGGTCGACGCCGGCGTGGGCCTGGTGCTCGAACCAGGTGCCGCACCGGCCGATGCCGGTCTGCACCTCGTCGAGGACGAGCAGGGTGCCGGTGGCGCGGGTGATCTCGCGGGCGGCCTGGAGGTAGCCGGCGGGCGGCACGACGACGCCGTTCTCGCCCTGGATGGGCTCGATGATGACGAAGGCCGTCTCCTCGGTGACGGCGGCGCGCAGGGCGTCCACGTCGCCGTACGGGACGTGGGTGACGTCGCCGGGCAGCGGGAGGAACGGGGTCTGCTTGCCGGGCTGGCCGGTGAGGGCGAGGGAGCCCATGGTGCGCCCGTGGAAGCCGCCGGTGGTGGCGACCATGTGGCTGCGGCCGGTGAGCCGGCCGAGCTTGAAGGCGGCCTCGTTGGCCTCGGCGCCGGAGTTGCAGAAGAAGACCTTGCCGGGCCGGCCGAAGAGCTGGAGCAGCCGCTCCGCGAGGGCGACCGGGGGTTCGGCGACGAAGAGGTTGGAGACGTGGCCGAGGGCGGCGACCTGCTTCGAGACGGCCTCGACGACGGCGGGGTGGCCGTGGCCGAGGGCGTTGACGGCGATGCCGCCGACGAAGTCGAGGTACTCCTTGCCGTCGGCGTCCCAGACCTTGGCGCCCTCGCCGCGGACCAGCGGCAGCCGGGGGGTGCCGTAGTTGTCCATCAGCGAGCCCTGCCAGCGCTGGGTCAGGTCCTGGTTGCTCATGCTTCCCCCTTGGCCGCGTCCGTGGTCCCGTCGGGCACGACCATGGTGCCGATGCCCTCGTCGGTGAAGATCTCCAGCAGGATGGAGTGCTGGACCCGCCCGTCGATGACGCGGGCGGTGGTGACGCCGTTGCGGACGGCGTGCAGGCAGCCCTCCATCTTGGGCACCATGCCGCTGGACAGCTCGGGCAGCAGCTTCTCCAGCTGGCTCGCGGTGAGCCGGCTGATGACCTCGTCGCTGTGCGGCCAGTCCTCGTAGAGGCCCTCGACGTCGGTGAGGACCATCAGCGTCTCGGCGCCCAGCGCCGCAGCGAGTGCCGCAGCCGCCGTATCAGCATTGACGTTGTAGACATGTCCGTCGTCCTCGGAGCGGGCGATCGAGGAGACGACGGGGATGCGCCCGTCGGCGAGCAGGGCCTCGATCGCGCCGGTGTCGATGTGGGTGATCTCGCCGACCCGTCCGATGTCGACGGGCTCGCCGTCGATCTCCGGCAGGTGCTTGGTGGCGGTGATGGTGTGGGCGTCCTCGCCGGTGAGTCCGACGGCGAGCGGGCCGTGCTCGTTGAGCAGGTTGACCAGCTCGCGCTGGACCTGGCCGGCCAGCACCATCCGTACGACGTCCATGGCGTCCTCGGTGGTGACCCGGAGGCCCGCCTTGAACTCGCTGACGATGCCGTGCCGGTCGAGGGCGGCGCTGATCTGCGGGCCGCCGCCGTGCACGACGACCGGCCGGAGGCCGGCGTGGTGCAGGAAGACGACGTCCTGGGCGAAGGCGGCCTTCAGCTCCTCGTCGATCATGGCGTTGCCGCCGAACTTGATGACGACGGTCTTGCCGCGGTGGCGGGTCAGCCAGGGCAGGGCCTCGATGAGGATCTGCGCCTTGGGGAGCGCGGTGTGCTTCCGCGTGCTGTTGGTCATGACGAGTACGCGCTGTTCTCGTGGACGTAGTCGGCGGTGAGGTCGTTGGCCCAGATGACGGCGGTCTCGGAGCCGGCGGCGAGGTCGGCGGTGATGACGACCTCGCGGTAGCGCATGTCGACGAGCTCGCGGTCCTCGCCCACGGAGCCGTTCTTGCAGACCCAGACGCCGTTGATGGCGACGTTCAGCTGGTCGGGCTCGAAGGCGGCGGCGGTGGTGCCGATGGCGGAGAGCACCCGGCCCCAGTTGGGGTCCTCACCGTGGATGGCGCACTTGAGCAGGTTGTTGCGGGCGATGGAGCGGCCGACCTCGACGGCGTCGTCCTCGGTGGCCGCGTTGATCACCTCGATCCGGATGTCCTTGCTGGCGCCCTCGGCGTCGCCGATGAGCTGGCGGGCGAGGTCGGCGCAGACCTCCTGGACGGCGGCGGCGAACTCGTCCTGCGCGGGGGTGACGCCGGCGGCGCCGGAGGCGAGCAGCAGGACGGTGTCGTTGGTGGACATGCAGCCGTCGGAGTCGACCCGGTCGAAGGTGAGCCGGGTGGAGTGCCGCAGGGCCGCGTCGAGGCCGGCGGCGTCGACGTCGGCGTCCGTGGTGAGGACGACGAGCATGGTGGCGAGGCCGGGGGCGAGCATGCCGGCGCCCTTGGCCATGCCGCCGACCGTCCAGCCGTCCCGGGTGACGACGGCGGTCTTGTGCACGGTGTCGGTGGTCTTGATGGCGATGGCGGCCTTCTCGCCGCCGTGCTCGGAGAGTTCGGCGGCGGCCCGCTCGACGCCGGGCAGCAGCTTGTCCATGGGCAGGAGGACGCCGATGAGGCCGGTGGAGGCGACGGCGACGTCACCGGCGCCGGTCTCGCGGCCGGCCGCGGTGAGGACCTCGGCCACCTTCTCGGCGGTGGCGTGGGTGTCCTGGAAGCCCTGCGGGCCGGTGCAGGCGTTGGCGCCGCCGGAGTTGAGGACGACGGCGGTCAGCTCGCCGTCGGCGAGGACCTGCTGGGACCACAGGACCGGGGCGGCCTTGACGCGGTTGGAGGTGAAGACTCCCGCGGCGGCGCGGCGCGGCCCGGTGTTGACCACGAGGGCCAGGTCCGGGTTGCCGTTCTGCTTGATCCCGGCCGCGATGCCCGCGGCCGTGAATCCCTTCGCTGCGGTGACGCTCATGGAGCGACTCCAATCGTGGAGAGTCCGGTCGTCTCGGGGAGCCCGAGGGCGATGTTCATGCTCTGCACCGCTCCGCCGGCGGTGCCCTTGGTGAGGTTGTCGATGGCGCTGATCGCGATGATCCGGTGCGCGGCCGGGTCGTGCGCCACCTGGAGGTGAACGGCGTTGGAACCGTAGACGGAGGCCGTGGCGGGCCACTGCCCCTCGGGGAGCAGGTGGACGAAGGGCTCGTCCGCGCAGGCCTTCTCGTACGCGGCGCGCACGGCCTCGGCGGTCACGCCGGGCCGGGCGGTGGCCGAGCAGGTGGCGAGGATGCCGCGGGGCATCGGCGCGAGGGTGGGCGTGAAGGAGACGGTCACGCGCTCCCCGGCGGCGGCGCTGAGGTTCTGGATCATCTCGGGGGTGTGCCGGTGGCCGCCGCCGACGCCGTACGGGGACATGTTGCCCATGACCTCGCTGCCGAGCAGGTGCGGCTTGGCGGCCTTGCCCGCGCCGGAGGTGCCGGAGGCGGCGACGATCACGGCCTCGGGCTCGGCGAGCCCGGCCGCGTACGCCGGGAAGAGGGCGAGCGAGACGGCGGTGGGGTAGCAGCCCGGCACCGCAATGCGCTTGGAGCCCTCCAGCGCGGCGCGGGCGCCCGGCAGTTCGGGCAGGCCGTAGGGCCAGGTGCCGGCGTGGGGGGAGCCGTAGAAGGCCTCCCAGTCGGCCGGGTCCTTCAGCCGGAAGTCGGCGCCCATGTCGACCACGAGGGTGTCGGGTCCGAGCTGCTCGGCGACGGCGGCGGACTGCCCGTGCGGCAGGGCGAGGAAGACGACGTCGTGCCCGGCGAGGGCCTCCGGGGTGGTCTCGGCGAGCACCCGGTCGGCGAGCGGCAGCAGGTGCGGCTGGAGCCCGCCGAGCCGCTGCCCGGCGTTGGAGTGCCCGGTCAGGGTGCCGATCTCGACCTCGGGGTGCGCGAGGAGCAGGCGCAGGAGTTCCCCGCCCGCGTATCCGCTCGCGCCCGCGACTGCTGCTCGTACCGTCATCGAAACCCTCCTCATGGATGGCATGACTATACGTGCGTCCGCAGTTTTATGCAATGAGGGGTACGGGGGTGGCGGGCCGGTCCCGGGCGTGGTCAGCCGGTGTGCGGGGCCGCGAGCAGGCGGCGCAGGGCGGCCCGGGCCGGCGGGCCCCAGGTGGGCTTGCCGCCGGGGCGGCCGCGGACGCCGGCCTCGCCGACGAGCAGGCCGCCGAGGGCGCGCCAGACCGCCCAGCCGCGGGCGCGGCGCAGGGTCGCCTGGTCCGGGGCGGGCCGGTAGGCGGCGAGGCAGTGGTCGGCGAACCCGTCCGGGAGCAGGCTCCACGCGGCGGCGAGGTCGCAGGCCGGGTCGCCCGCGCAGAGGTCGCCGAAGTCGATGACACCGCAGAGGGCGCCGTCCGCCGTGACGACGTTCGCCGCGTGCAGGTCGCCGTGGATCCACCGCGGCGGCCCGTCCCACTCCGGAGCGGCGAGGGCGTCGGCGAAGACCGCGCGGACGGCGTCCGGATCGGGGATCAGCTCCCTATCGGCGACCGCGGCGATCCCCTGCTCGACGCCCTCGGCGACCTCGGCCAGCGGTCCCCCGCGGCCCCGGCCGGTCGGCGCCCCGGCGGGCGCGGGCCGGTGCAGCGCCGTCAGGAAGGCGGCGAGCCGCTCGGCGGCCTCCGTCCCGCGGGTGACCGGCGCCCGGTCGGCCGGCTCCCCCGGCACCCAGGTGGTGACGATCCACGCGCGCGGGAAGCGGTCGGAGGGTTCCCCGAACCGCTGCGGCACGGGCACCGGCAGCGGAAGGCCCGGGGCGAGCACGGGCAGCCAGGCGTGCTCCTTGCGCAGCAGCTCCTCCGCGGCATCGGTCGCCCACGGCAGCCGCACGGCCAGGTCGTCGCCGAGCCGCCACACCTGGTTGTCCCAGCCGCGCGCGCCGAGCCGCACCGGGCGGTCGGCCAGGTCGGGGTGCTGCTCGCCCAGCAGCGCGCGGATCAGCTCCGCGGTGATCTCGGTGTCGATGTCGGGCCTGGTCCCGGTCTCGGTCTCGGTCTCGGTACGGGTTCCCGCCTCGGTGTCGGTCATGGAGAGCCACCGTAGCCACGCGGTGGGCGCGGAAGGTCCGCGTCGTGTCACAACCGGGCGCCCCGGCTCGTCACTCCCTGTGCCGGCACGGGACGGACCGAACGAGGACGGGAGAGCGGACGGCATGGACGAGGAGACCTTCCTGAGCGCGTGCTTCGACGCGTACGAGGAGCGGCTGCGGGCGGTCGCGCGCGAGGCGCTCGGGCCGCACGGGGACGTCGACGGCGCGCTCGCCGAGGCACGCGGCCGGATCGGGGAGGACGGGGCCGGGGTGGAGGCGTGGCTGTCGACGCTGGTCGCCCACACCTGCGCGCGGCGACTGGCGCCCGAGGGCGCCGGTCCGCGCCGGGCGGGGGACGGCGACCCGGCGCGCGAGCGGACCCTCGTGGACGTGTTCCTGACGGCCCTGCGCGCCCGCGACCCGCGCGCCCTGTCCGCCGTGCTCGACCCGGCGGTGGTGGCCCGCTCGCCCCAGGACACGGTGCGGGGCGCCCCGGCCGTCGCCGAGGCCGCGGCCGCCGCTTTCGCCCGCCCCGCCGGTCGGCACGTGCGCCCCGCACTGGTCGGCGGCGCACTCGGCGCGGTCGCCCTGACCGAAGGCCGCCCGGTCTCGGCCGTCGCCTTCACCCTGCGCGCCGGCCGCATCGCGGCCCTCGACATCACCCTGGGCGAGGAGCGGGTGCGGCGCCTCGGCCTGGTCTTCCCGGACTGGTGAGGCGACCCGGGCAGGGGGCGCGGGCGCCCCGGTGACGGGCCCCACCCGCGGTTCCCGCCCGCCCCGCCGAAATTCGGATGCGGACGCCGCGCCCCTCCCCTACCGTCGGGAGCATGTCTACGCCCCGAATTTCCTAGCCGAGGACCCGCTTCCACGCCACCCGTGTGTCCTCAAGCTTGTTCGGAGCGTCATCCCATGATCACCACCTGTGGTGTCGACGTGCGCGTCGGCGCCCGTCTCCTCCTGTCCGGAGTCTCCTTCCACATCGCGCCCGGCGACCGCGTCGGGCTCGTCGGGCGCAACGGCGCCGGCAAGACCACCCTGCTGCACACCCTGGCCGGGCTCCGCGCACCGGCCGCCGGCCACGTGCGGCGGACCGGGCCCGTGGCGCATCTCGCCCAGGACTCCCGGGCCGCCGACCCCGCCGTGAGCGTCAGCGACCGGATCCTGTCCGCGCGCGGCATGGACGTCGCCGTGCGGCGGCTGCGCGAGGCCGCCGACCGGCTGGCCGAGCGGGCCGACGAGCGGGCCATGGACGCGTACGCGCGCGCCGAGGCCGCGTTCGAGGCATGCGGCGGTTACGCCGCCGAGGCCGAGGCGGCGCGGGTCGCCGCCGGTCTCGGGCTGCCGGCCGACGCGCTGGCCCGGCCCGTCGGCACGCTGTCCGGCGGGCAGAAGCGGCGGGTCGAGCTGGCCCGGATCCTCTTCGCCGGGCACGGCCGCGAGGGCACCCTGCTGCTCGACGAGCCGACCAACCACCTCGACGCCGACTCGATCGGCTGGCTGCGCGCCCATCTCGCCACGCACCAGGGCGGACTGGTGCTGATCAGCCATGACCTCGACCTGATCGAGGCCACGGTGAACCGGGTGTTCCACCTCGATCCGCAACGCGCCACGATCGACGTCCACAACACCGGCTGGGCCGCGTACCTCGCCCAGCGGGCAGCCGACGAACGGCGCCGCACCCGCGAGCGGGCGAATGCCGAACGCAAGGCGGCGGCCCTGCACGCGCAGGCCGAGAAGATGAAGGCGCGGTCCTCGACCTCGGTCACCGCCCGCAGCATGGCCCGCCGGGCCGACCGGCTCCTGGACGGCCTGGAGACCGCACGGCGCACCGAACAGGTGGCGCGGATCCGGCTGCCGGAACCCGCGCCCTGCGGCCGTACGCCGCTCGGCGCGATCTCGCTCGCCAAGGGGTACGGGGACGGGCGCCGGGTCCTCGACGGAGTGGACCTGGCCGTGGACCGGGGCAGCCGCCTGGTCGTGCTCGGGCTCAACGGCGCGGGCAAGACCACGCTGCTGCGGCTGCTCGCCGGGCAGGAGCGGCCGGACGCGGGCCGGGTCGTGCACGGCCACGGGCTGCGCATCGGCTACTTCGCGCAGGAGCACGAGACCCTCGACCCGGACCGCACGGTCGGCGAGAACCTCGCCGCGGCGGCCCCGCACCTCACCGACGGCGAGGTGCGGCGGGTGCTGGGCGCCTTCCTGTTCCGCGGGGACGACGCCGACAAGCCGGCGGGGGTCCTCTCGGGCGGCGAGAAGACCCGGCTGGCGCTGGCCGGACTGGTCCACTCGGGCGCGAACGTGCTGCTGCTCGACGAGCCGACGAACAACCTCGACCCGGCCTCCCGCGACGAGGTGCTCGCCGCGGTCGGCACGTACCCGGGCGCGATCGTCATGGTGACCCACGACGAGGGCGCGATCGACGCCCTGCGTCCGGAGCGGGTGCTCCTCCTGCCCGACGCGGAGGAGGACCTGTGGAACGAGGGCTACCGGGAGCTGGTCAGCCTCGCCTGACGTCCCTCTTCACGGCCCTCAGCACCACGAACTTCGGGTCGCTCGCGACGAGTTCGGCGTTGCCGAAGATCCGGCGCAGGGTGACGTGGTAGCCGAGGTGCCGGTTGCCGACCACCCACAGCTCCCCGCCGGGCCGCAGGGCCCGGCGGGCGTCGGCGAACATCCGGCGGGCGGTGCGGTCGGTGGTGGCCTGGTGGCTGTGGAACGGCGGGTTGTTGAGCACCAGGTCCAGGGAGCCGGGGGCGGCGGCCGCGAGGCCGTCGCCCACCACGAACTCCGCCGTGCGGTCCGCGCCCGCGTGTGTGCGGAAGTTCTCCTCGGCGGAGGCCACGGCCTGGTACGACTCGTCGGTGAAGAGGAGTTCGGCCCCGGGCTCGGCGAGCGCGACGGCGAGGCCGACCACGCCGTTGCCGCAGCCCAGGTCGGCGACGCGGGCGGCGCCGAGGCCGGTGGGCAGGTGCTGGAGGAAGAAGCGGGTGCCGATGTCGAGGCGGTCGGCGCAGAACACGCCGGCCTGGTTGACGACGGTGCGGCCGGCGAGTCCGGCGGGCGCGTCGGCGGGCAGCGCGTAGCGGTACGGCCAGGGGTTGGCGTCGGCGCCGGTGCGGGACGCGCCCGGGGTGCCGGCCGCCGCGTCCGGCGCGGTGTGGATCAGCCGGGCCTTCTTCACGGCGAGCGAGGTCCGCGTGGTCCCCAGGATCCGCTCGAACAGCGCGAGCGTCGAGGTGTGGATCTCCTTCACCATCCCGGTGCCGACGATCACCGTGCCCTCGTGCACCGCCGGGGCCAGCCGGTGCAGCTGGTCCTCCAGGAGCGCGAGGCTCTTGGGGACGCGGACGAGCAGCACGTCGACCCGCTCGGGCGGCGGGTCCTGGGTGGTGAGCAGGGTGACCGCGTCCGGAGCGGCCCCGGAGCGGGCCAGGTTCTCGGCGGTGGCGCTCCGGCCGAGGTACGAGTCGCTGATCTGCACCAGCCGGGCGGGCCCGGCGGCGGCGAGCGCGGTGGCCAGCGCCCCCCACCGGTCGCCGAGGACGGCGACGGTGCCGGACAGGTCGGTGCCGGTCTCGGCGAGGTGGTTCAGGAGGTACTCGTCGGCCGCGTCCCAGGCCCGCAGCGGGTCGCGCGGGTCGGCGGGGAAACGGGTGAGCGGGAAGGTGCCCCAGGACGTGGTCAAACGGTTCATCGTGCCACCAGGCTAGCCGGTCGCTCCCGCCCTTCCGGCCGCTCACCCGGTCGCCCCCCCGCCTGCTCGACCCCCGCCCACTCGGCCCCGCCCCCGCCCGCTACGCCACGGTGGCCGCCAGCTCCAGGTGCCAGGCGCCGGGCCGTCCGGTGAGGGTGACCGTGGACAGCGGGCGGACGTCGACGCTCCAGTACGTCGCGGGCGGAGCCTTCAGCGCGTAGACGAGGGCGGCCCGGACGACCGCGGGTTCGGCGACGGCGACGATCTCGCCGTCGTCGGCCGGGCGGGTGTCGAGCCAGCCGCCGACCCGGGTGATGAAGGACAGCAGGCTCTCGCCGCCGTGCGGGGCGGTGCGCGGATCGGCGAGCCACAGGTCGACGGCGGCGGGTTCGAGGGCGGCGACCTCGGCGAGGGTGAGTCCGCGCCAGCGGCCCATGTCGCAGTCGCGCAGGGCCGGCTGGGCGAGCGGGGCGTAGCCGAGGGCGGTGCCGGTGGCCCGGCTGCGGGCCGTCGGGGAGCAGTAGCGCAGCTCGGCCGCGCCGAGCGGGACCAGCCGGGGCGCGGCGAGCCGCACCTCGTACCAGCCGGCCTCGTCCAGCGGCCGGTCGTCGTCGAAGCGCTCGGCGAGCAGCGAGGAGCTGCGCGCCGCCGCGACGAGCGTGACCCGAAGACCCATGGCCGCGATCGTGAGGCCGTCGCCCGCGCGGGTCAAGGGGTGTGCCGCCCCGGTTACGGGCCGGTACGGGCGCCCGGCCCCGGTCCGTAACCGGGCGACACGGACGCCCTCCCCCGCTCATGCCCCCGACAGGGCCTGCCCGTCGGCCTCGTCGACGGCGGTGCGCAGCCGGCGGACGCCCTCGGCGATCTCCGTGGGGCCCGCGACGCCCGCGAAGCTGAGGCGGATGTGGCCGGCGGGCGGTTCGGCGCTGAAGTAGGGGCGGCCGGGGGCGACCGCGACGCCGGCGCGCATCGCGGCGGGCAGCAGGGCGGTCTCGGGGAGGGTGTCCGGGAGGCGGAGCCAGAGGTGGTAGCCGCCGGACGGGACGTGCGGGAGGGCGAGTTCGGGCAGGTGCAGGGCGAGCGCGGCGGTCATGGTGTCCCGGCGGAGCTTCAACTCCTCGGAGACGGCGCGCAGATGCCGGTTCCAGGCCGGGGAGCCGACGAGTTCCAGGGCGGCCTCCTGGAGCGGGCGGGGGACGAAGAAGCTGTCGACGACCTGGATGGCGCGCAGGCGTTCGAGGACCGGTCCGCGGGCGGCGAGGGCGCCCACGCGGAGGCTGGCCGAGGTGACCTTGGTGAGCGAGCAGACGTGGACGACGACGCCGTCGGGGTCGTCGGCGGCGAGCGTGGGCGGCAGCGGTCCGGCGTCGGCGTGGACCAGGCGGCGGGCGAAGTCGTCCTCGACGACGAAGGCGCCGGCGGCCCGGGCGATGCGGACGACGGCGGTCCGGCGTTCGGCGGAGAGTGCCGCACCGGTGGGGTTCTGGAAGAGCGGCTGGCAGACCAGGACGCGGGCGCCGGTGGCGCGGAAGGCGGCTTCGAGGAGGTCGGGGCGGATGCCGTCGGCGTCGGTGGGCACCGGGACCGGGCGCAGTCCGGCGGCCCGGGCGGCGGCCAGCATGCCGGGGTAGGTGGGCGACTCGACGAGCACCGGGGTGCCGGGCGCGGCAAGGGCGCGCAGCGCGGTGGTGAGGGCGGACTGGCCGCCCGCGGTGACGAGGACCTCGGCGGCGGTGACGCCGCCGCCGATCTCGCGGGCGAACCAGGCGCGCAGTTCGGGCAGTCCGTCGGTGGGCGGGCGGCCCCAGGCGCCGGGGCGGCGGCCCGCCCGGGCGAGGGCGCCGGCCAGGGCCCGCTCGGGCTGGAGGGAGGGGTGGAGGTATCCGCCGTTGAACTCGACGACTCCGGGCGGGGGCGCGGCGAGGGTGACGAGGACGCCGGAGGCGTCGACGGCGCGGGGCACGAGGTCGGTGGCGCCGTCGGCGCTGAGCGCGAGTTCCTGCCAGGAGGTGTCACCGGCCGCGGGGGTGGCGGGGCGGGCCTCGGCCCGGTAGGCGCCCGCGCCGGGGCGGGTGACGACGAGGCCCTCGGCGGCGAGCTGGGCGAGGGCGCGGGTGACGGTGACCGGGGAGACGCGGTAGCGCTCGACGAGGGCGCGACTCGACGGCAGCTTCTCTCCGGGTGAGTAGCGGTTCAGCTCCGCTTTCAAAGATCCCGCCAGTTCGGCAACACTGCTACGCTCTTGCATGAGAGCACAGAATAGCGCTACTGGATCGAGCACGATAGCGGTCACCGCTACCCGACCGGCCGTCGACACCGCTCCGGTCGCCGCCGCCACGCCGGCCGGCGTGGCGGCGACTACGGCCCCCGGCACCCGTGGCGGCACCCTGCTCGCCGCGCTCGGGGTGCTCGCCTTCTCGCTGACCTTCCCGTCCACCGCGTGGGGCCTGGAGAGCTTCGGCCCGTGGTCGCTCGTCGCCGTCCGCTCGGTGCTCGCCGCCGTCATCGCCGGCGCCTTCCTGCTGGCCGGCCGGGTGCCGCTGCCGGACCGGCGCCACTGGGCCGGGCTCGCGGTCGTCGCGGGCGGGGTCGTCGTCGGCTTCCCGCTGCTGACCACGCTGGCCCTGCAGACCTCGACCACCTCGCACGCCGCCGTCGTGGTGGGCCTGCTGCCGCTCACCACCGCGACCCTCGCCGCGATCCGCACCGGCCGCCGCCCGTCCCGTACCTTCTGGATCGCGGCCGTCTCCGGCGCCGTCGTCGTGCTGGCCTTCACCGTGCAGCAGAGCGGCGGCGCGCTGTCCACGGGCGACCTCTACCTCTTCGGCGCGCTCCTGGTGTGCGCGGCCGGCTACACCGAGGGCGGGCGCCTCGCCGGGCTGATGCCCGGTTGGCAGGTGATCGGCTGGGCGCTGGTGCTGTGCCTGCCGCTGATGGCGGCCGGCGCGGCCGTGGCCCTCGCCCACGAGCCGGTGCGCCTGACCGCGCACGGCGTCGCCGGCCTGCTCTGGGTGGCGGCCGGCTCGACCTTCTTCGGCCTCTACGTCTGGTACCGCGGCATGGCCCGGATCGGCATCCCGCGGGCCAGCCAGCTCCAGCTCGCCCAGCCGCTGCTCACCCTGTTCTGGTCGGTGACCGTGCTCGGCGAGGACCTGGCCCCGGCCGCTCCGGTCGCGGCCGTCGCGGTCCTGGTCTGCATCGCGGTGACCCAGCGGGCGAAGAGCTGAGCCGGGGGCCACAATGGCAGACACAGGCTCCGTGTACGGGGCAGGCCCAGCCGCGAACGCCAGGAGGATCCGATGCGTGCGTCCAAGGGCGACAAGCTGGTCGTGCACGGCCGTACGGTCGGGCAGCACGAGCGCACGGCCGAGGTCGTGCAGGTCATGGGCGAGAACGGCAACCCCCCGTTCCGCGTGAAGTTCGACGACGACGGCCACGAGGCCGTGATGTCGCCGGGCCCCGACACCACCGTCCGCCACCGTCCGGAGACCGGGGGCCAGTAGCCCCCGGGCCGGGCCCGGGGCGCGGATTCAGCCGGACGCCTCCAGGGCGGCGGTGAGCGCGCCCAGCGGGTCCTTCGCGACCTCGCGGGCCGCGAAGTAGCAGTGCCCGCCGACGCCCGGGTGGCGGCGGGCCAGCTCCACGTGCCGGGCCAGCTCGCGCGGGTCCCGCCAGGCCGCGGGCTGGGCCGGGTCGCCGACCTTGTAGAGCGCCTCCCCAAGGTACAGCCGCACGCCGGTGCCGCGCACGGTCGCGTCCCACCAGCGCACCAGCTCGGCGTAGTCGGCGGACGGGAAGCCGATGTTCCAGTAGAGCTGCGGCAGCACGTAGTCGATCCAGCCCTCGCGGACCCAGCGCCGGGTGTCCGCGTACAGGTCGTCGTAGGTCTGCACGCCGGAGCCGGTGGCGGAGCCCGCCGGGTCGGTGGAGGCGTTGCGCCAGATCCCGAAGGGGCTGATGCCGAAGGCCACGCCGGGCCGGACGCGCCGGAGGCGGGCCGCCGTCTCGGAGACGAGCAGGTCGGTGTTGTGCCGCCGCCATTCCGCCCGGTCGGCGAAGCCCGCCCCGTACCGCGCGAAGGCGGCGTCGTCGTCGATGACCTGCCCGGCCACCGGATACGGGTAGAAGTAGTCGTCCCAGTGCAGGGCGTCGACCTCGTAGCGGAGCACGGCGTCGAGCATCGCGTCCTGGACGTGCCGCCGGACCTCGGGCAGGCCCGGGTTGTAGAGCAGCCGTCCGTCGTGGACCAGCGCCCACTCGGGGTGCCGGCGCACCGGATGGCCGGGGGCGAGCCGCCCGGGGTCGGCGTGGCCGGCCACCCGGTACGGATTGCACCAGGCGTGCAGCTCCAGGCCGCGGGCGTGCGCCTCGGTCACGGCCGTGCCCAGCGGGTCCCAGCCCGGGTCCCGGCCCTGGACGCCGGTGAGGCACTGCGCCCAGGGCTCGTACGGCGAGGGCCACAGGGCGTCGGCGGAGGGCCGGATCTGGAACAGGACGGCGGTCATCCGGCGCCGGACCGCGAGGTCGAGCAGGGCGATCAGCTCGGCGCGCTGCTCGGCGGCGGTCAGGCCGGGGCGGGACGGGTAGTCGCGGTTGGTGACGGTGGCGATCCACATGCCCCGGAACTCTCCGTCGGCCCGTGGCCGCGCTCCGTGCTCGTCCACGGCGGTGGCGGTCGCGTCCGCGGCGGCGGCCGTCGAGCCGGCCGGGAGGCCGAGCGCGGTCAGGGCCGCACCCGCCATGAACCCTCTTCTACCGATCGGTAGCATTTTGTCACCCCTCGCTATCGGATACGTCACAGCCCATCGGACAGCATGCCCACCCCGGAACGATCGATCATCGGGCGTGTCGGGAGTAACGTCGTGGGGTCGAGGCGGACGCGCACCGGAATCACACGGGCTCCCCGCCGCCAGCAGAGAGCGAAAGGCACGAGGTGACGGACTCCATGGCCGACATTGAGCGCGTCGGAGTGGTGGGCTGCGGCCAGATGGGCGCGGGCATCGCGGAGGTGTGTGCCCGCAGCGGTCTCGAGGTGAAGGTCGCCGAGACCACCGGCGAGGCGCTGGAGATCGGCCGCACGCGGCTCTACAACTCGCTCGCGAAGGCCGCCGAACGCGGCAAGATCAGCGAGGAGGAGCGCGACGCGACGCTCGCGCGGCTCAGCTTCACGACCGATCTGGGCGAGTTCGCCGACCGCGACCTCGTCATCGAGGCGGTCGTCGAGAACGAGCAGGTCAAGACCGAGATCTTCCAGGTCCTCGACCAGGTGGTCACCCGGCCCGACGCCATCCTGGCCTCCAACACCTCCTCGATCCCGCTGGTGAAGCTGGCGGTGGCGACCTCGCGCCCCGACCACGTCATCGGCATCCACTTCTTCAACCCGGCGCCGGTGCAGAAGCTGGTCGAGCTCATCCCCGCCCTCACCACCTCCGAGGGCACGATCAGCCGGGCGCAGCTGTTCGCCGAGAAGACCCTCGGCAAGCACGCGATCCGCGCGCAGGACCGCTCCGGCTTCGTGGTGAACGCGCTGCTCGTGCCGTACCTGCTCTCCGCGATCCGGATGTTCGAGTCGGGCATCGCGAGCCGCGAGGACATCGACAACGGCATGGAGTTCGGCTGCGCCCACCCGATGGGCCCGCTGAAGCTGTCGGACCTGATCGGCCTGGACACGATCGCCTCGATCGCGGACTCCATGTACGCCGAGTACAAGGAGCCGCTGTACGCCGCTCCCCCGCTGCTCCAGCGCATGGTGGACGCGGGCCGCCTGGGCCGCAAGACCGGCTCGGGCTTCTATCCGTACTCCTGAGACCCCGGGAGTGCTCTGCCGGACGGCTCGTACACCGCACAGGTACGGGCCGTCCGGCGTTTTCGGGCCGTCCGGCGGGTGCGCGCGGGCTCAGCCCAGCCGCAGGTGGTGCAGCATCAGCAGTCCGGCGGCCATGTTGGCGGCCGGGACCTCGCCGCGGGCGATCAGGTCGGGCACGAGCTTGAGCGGCACCCATTCCAGGCGCGAGGACTCGAAGGCGTCCCGCGGCGGGCCGGTCCAGGTGGCCTCCTCGCTCCAGTAGAGGTGGTGGCGGGCGTCGGAGAGGCCGTTGGAGGGCTCGACGGTGAGCAGCGGGCGCAGCGGGCCGGGGCGCCAGCCGGTCTCCTCCTCCATCTCGCGGGCGGCGGCCGAGGCGAGGTCCTCGCCGTCCTCGACGACGCCGGCGGCGAGCTCCCAGCCCCAGCTGTCGGTGATGAAGCGGTGGCGCCAGAGCAGCAGGACCTCGTCGGCGGCGTTCACTGCGGTCGCGGCGGCGACCGGGCGCAGCCGGATCAGATAGTGGTCGAGGCGGCGGCCGTCGGGGAGTTCGACGTCCGCGAGGTTGACCCGGAACCAGCGGTTCTCATAGACGGGCTGTTCGCTAAGTTTCGTCCACTGCACGCTTTTGCCACCTTCCGACAGTCTTTGACAGGTCGGTGATTACTTGGTGGCAATATCGCAGCTGCGACCCGGTCGCAAGGACACGCTCACAGAGGCACGCGCAGCGCACCGCCGACCACGTCCGCCGCCCGGCGCGCCTCCGCGCCCCCGCCGGCGAGCAGCTGCTCGTGCACCAGCCGCAGCCGGTCCCGCAGCCGCCGGGACTCCATCCCGCGGGCCCGCTCGGTCATCTCCACGGCCGTGTCCGCCGCCCGGTCCTGCTCGCCCTGCCGCAGCTCGACCTGGCACAGCATCGCGAGCCGGTGCACCCGCCCCCGGTCGTGCGCCGGGGTGCCGACGGCGGCGGCCGCGTGCTCGTGGGCCGCCGCCACCTCGCCCAGGCTCAGCAGGGCCTCCGCGACCTGCACGTTCACCAGACCCGGCTGCACATAGCCGGTCTCCGCCGGCTCGCGACCCGGGCTGATCCGCTCCGCCTCCGCCTCGGCCCGCCGGATCAGGGCGAGCGCCGCCGCGCCGTCGCCGAGGTGCGCGTACGCCTTCGCCTGCATCGCCGTCAGATCGGCGGCGAGCGCCGGGGTGATCTCGGCGTGCGCCGAACGCAGCGCCGCCTCCGCGAAGGCCACGGCCTGCCGGTACTCCCCCATGAACAGCGCCTGGTTGACCAGCAGCGCCACCACATAGGCGCCGAGTCCGCGGTCACCGCTGGCCTTGGCGAGCCGCAGCGCCTGGTGGAAGTAGCGCTGGGCCAGGCCCTGGGCGTCGGAGTCGTAGGCGCAGATCCCGGCCACCGCGACGAGGCCGCCGGCCGCCCGGTGCAGCCGCCGGCCGAGGGCGTCCCCGTAGCCGCCGCGCAGCAGCGGCGCGGTCTCGGTGGTGAGGAAGCCGACGATCCGGGCGCGCGTGGCCAGACCGCCGGCCCTGCGGTACATCTGCTCGTAGTGCGCGCGGGCCGCCGTCAGCATCGACACGTCGGCGGCCGAGACCCGGGCGCGGCCGGGCCGGGAGACATCGGCGTCCTCCGGCGGGTTCTCCCACTCCCAGACCGGCATCACGGCCGGGTTGCCGGTCACCGCGGGGGCGTCGAGGACGTGCGGGCGGCGCTGCTCGTCGGAGCGCCAGAGCGCGGTGGCCCGTTCGACGAAGCCGGCCAACGGCGTGCCGGGCGCGGGCAGCGGCCCGCCCGGCACGCCGAGCCCGATGTCGTCGAGGCCGACGGCCCGGTGCAGCCGCGCCGTGAGCACCTCGCAGATCAGGTCGGGCACCTGCCCGCGCGGCCGCTGGCCCTTCAACCAGCGGGCGACCGCGGTGTGTTCGTAGCGCAGGGCGAGCCCGCGGGCCCGGCCCGCCTGGTTCACCCGGGCGGCGAGGCCGGCGTGCGAGATGCCCGCTTCGGCGAGCATCGCGTCGAGGAGGGTGTTGGGGTGCATGGACCGCTCCGGTGACCGCTGAATCGGTGCGTTCAGGTTAGTGAAGGGAGGTTTCGCACGGGGTGTGAATTCCGTACTCGTTCCTCCCTTCCGCGCACCCTGTCGAAGTCGCCCCGGTACGGGTTGACTTGGCTTTCTCGCCGAAGGGCGAGGACCGGGCCGCCGGCTCCCCCTCGTACAGTGCGGTCGCCCGGTCCGCGCGCCGCCCGCGCTGCTGATCTGCCCGACACTCCGTGGCAGCGCGGGCGGCGCCGGCCACCTGTCCCTGTCACCTCTATCGAGGGGAGGGCGCTGGCCGGGTACGGCGCAGCCCGGGTTCGGCGGGCTGCGCCGGTACCCGCACCCGATCGCTGCGGACGACGAGCAGGGCCGCGTCGTCGGCGAGCCGGCCGCCCGTGTGCCGCAGCAGGGCGGTGTGCACCTGGCGTACGAGCTCCGCCGGCGCCTCCCGGGCCGCGCCGGCGAGGACCGCGGGCAGCGGGAAGAAGCGGCCGCGGTGGTCCCGGGCCTCCTCGGCGCCGTCGGTGTGCAGCACCAGGGTCTCGCCGGGCAGCAGGCGTCCGGCGCTGTACGGCGCGAGCTCGGCGGGCAGCGGGAAGGCGCCGAGCGGGGGCAGCGGTTCGCCGACCGGCACGGTTTCGACGCGCCGGCCGCCGATCCGGTACGGACCCGGGTGCCCGCAGTCCAGGACCCGGATCTCTCCGTCGGGCCGGATCTCCAGGAGCAGCAGGGTGACGAACTCCTCGGCCACCGGGTGCCCCTCGGGCGCCCGCTCGCACAGGTGCCGGCCGAGCGCCCGCTCCAGCCTGCGGAGCACGCCCACGAGTTCGGCCTCGTCGTGGGCGGCCTCCCGGAAGCTGCCGAGCAGCGCGGCCACGGTGCCGAGCGCGGCGAGCCCGTGCCCGCGCACGTCCCCGATGACGATCCGCACCCCGTTCGGCGTGGCCGCCGCCTCGTACAGGTCTCCGCCGACCACCGCGCCCCGCGCGGCCGACAGCTGCCCGGCGGCGACGGCGAGCCCGTCGATCCGGGGCGGCGGCGGGCGCAGCAGCACCTGCTGGGCGGCCTCGGCCACGGCCCGCACCCGGGCCAGCTCGCGCAACAGCCCGCACCGCACCCCGAGCACGAGCCCGATCCCGACGGTGAGGAAGACGACGCTGCCGGCCACCCGCATCGGCAGCCCGGGCTCCCGGGCCAGCGGACACCACACCCTCCAGGCGGCGGCCACCACGCCCCACCCGACCGGAGCCGCCAGCGGACCGATCCGCCGCAGCCGGGAGCCTTCGGCAACCACTGCCCTGTCACGGAACATCCACGGCCCTTCCCGAGGCCCGCCAGCGCCCGAAGACCCTGCGGCACACAGGCCCGCCCCTGTGCCCGCGTCGATTCTCGCGAGCACCCCCGGACCGGGGACACCCTGACCGGGAGATCTCACCCGAAGGAGTGAGTGACCCCGCGGATACGCGAGGGGCCCCGCCCCGGGCCGGACGGCCCGGGGCGGGGCCCCTCGTCAGATGCCGCCGAACGGTCAGGCGCCGCGCAGGACCGCGCCCGTGTGTTCCGCGGCCAGGGCGACCGCGGCGTCGCGGGCGGCCGTGGCCTCCTCGACCGTCAGGGTGCGGTCGGGGGCGCGGAAGCGGAGGGCGTAGGCCAGGGACTTCTTGCCCTCGCCGACCTGGTCGCCGGTGTAGACGTCGAACAGGCGGATCGACTCCAGGAGTTCGCCCGCGCCGCCGGTCAGGTAGTACTCCACCACCGCGGCCGGCACGTCCTGGTCGACGACCAGGGCGACGTCCTGGGTGGCGACCGGGAACGAGGAGATGCGCGGGGCCTTCACCGGGCCCTCGCTCGCGCGCTCCAGGACGTCCAGGTCCAGCTCCATCGCGCAGGTGCGGGCCGGCAGGCCGAGGGCCTTGACCACGCGCGGGTGGAGCTCGCCGCCGTGGCCGGCCAGGGTCAGCTCGCCGTCGACCACGACCTGGAAGGAGGCGCAGCGGCCCGGGTGCCACGGAGCGTGCTGGTCGGCGTCGACCACCAGCTCCACGCCGGCCTCGGCGGCCACGATGCGCGCGGCCTGGATCGCGTCGGCCCAGTCGGCCGGGCGGCCCTTGCCCCACCAGCCGGCCTGCTCGCGCGCGCCGGCCAGGACGACCGCGACGCGGCGCGGCTGCTCGGGCAGCGCGGCGTTGACGCGGGCGATCTCCTCGTCGGTCGGACGGCCGTCCACGCCGAGGCGGACGGCCACGGCCGGCTGGTCCTCGGTGGGACGGAAGACCAGGCCCGTCTCGAAGAGCGCCAGGTCGTGGCTGCCGCGCCCGTCGTTGCGGCGCAGCGCGCCGAGCAGGCCCGGCAGCAGCGTCGTACGGAGCGCGGGCTCCTCGTCGGACAGCGGGTTGACCAGCTTGACCACCCGGCGGCGGGCGTCGTCGGCGTCCAGGCCGAACTGGTCGAAGACCTGCTCGCCGACGAACGGGTAGTTCAGCGCCTCGACGTAGCCCGCGCCGGCGAGCGCGCGGCCCACCCGGCGGTGGACGCGCTGGCGCTCGGTGAGGCCGCGGCCGGCCGGGGGCTTGGGCAGCGTGGAGGGCAGGTTCTCGTAACCCTCCAGGCGGATGACCTCCTCGGCGAGGTCGTTCGGCACGTAGAGGTCGGGGCGCCACGACGGGACCGTGACGACGAGCTCGTCCTGGCCGTAGACGTCGCAGCCGATCTCCTGGAGGCGGCGGACCACGGTCTCGCGGCCGTAGGCCACGCCCGCGACCCGGTCGGGGTGGTTCGCCGGCATGGTGATCGTGTGCGGCGCGGACGGGGCGACGACCTCGGTGACGCCGGTCTCGGCGGTGCCGCCGGCCAGCAGCACGAGCAGGTCGACCGTGCGCTGCGCGGCCGCGGCGGCGGCCTGCGGGTCGACGCCGCGCTCGAAGCGCTTGGACGCCTCGGAGGACAGCTTGTGGCGGCGGGCCGTGCGGGCGATCGAGATCGGGTCGAAGTGCGCGGCCTCGATCACGACCTCGGTGGTGCCGGCGACGGCGCCGGTCTCGGGGTCGACGGCCGGGTCGGCGATCTCGGTGTTGGCGCCGCCCATGACGCCGGCGAGGCCGATCGGCCCGCTGTTGTCGGTGATGACGAGGTCCCCGGAGTCGAGGACGCGGGCGGTGCCGTCGAGCGTCGTGAACTTCTCGCCGGCCGCGGCCCGGCGGACCCCGATGGGGCCGTCGACGCGGCTGCGGTCGTAGGCGTGCAGCGGCTGGCCCAGCTCGATCATCACGTAGTTGGTGACGTCCACGGCGAGCGAGATCGGGCGCATGCCGGCCTTCTGGAGGCGGCGCTGCATCCAGATCGGCGAGCGGGCCTCCGGGTCCAGGCCGGTGACGGTGCGCGCGACGAAGCGGTCGCAGCCGATCGGGTCGGCGATCTGGACCGGGTAGCCGTACGCGTTGGGCGCGGGCACGTCGAGCAGCGCCGGGTCGCGCAGCGGCAGGCCGTAGGCGATGGCGGTCTCGCGGGCGACACCGCGCATGGAGAGGCAGTAGCCGCGGTCCGGGGTGACGGCGATGTCGAGGACCTCGTCGTACAGCTCCAGGAGGGCCGTGGCGTCGGTGCCGACCTCGTGCTCCGGCGGCAGCACGATGATGCCGTGCGAGCCGTCGTCGCCCATGCCGAGCTCGTCGCCCGAGCAGATCATGCCGCGCGAGACCCTGCCGTAGGTCTTGCGCTCGGCGATCCGGAAGTCACCGGGGAGCACGGCGCCGGGCAGGGCCACGACGACCTTGTCGCCCTCGGCGAAGTTCCGGGCGCCGCAGATGATCTCCTGCGGCTCGCCGGTGCCGTTGGCCTGACCGACGTCGACGGTGCAGAAGCGGATCGGCTTCTTGAACTCGGTCAGTTCCTCGATGGTCAGGACCTTGCCGACCACCAGCGGGCCGGTGAGGCCGGCGCCGAGCTGCTCGACGGTCTCGACCTCGAGGCCGGCCGAAATGAGCTTGGCCTGTACGTCACGGCCGGTCGCCGTCGCCGGCAGGTCGACGTACTCCCGCAGCCAGGAAAGCGGGACCCGCATCAGATCTCCATCCCGAAGGGCCGGGTGAACCGGACGTCACCCTCGACCATGTCTCGCATGTCTTCGACGTTGTGGCGGAACATCAGCATCCGCTCGATGCCGAACCCGAAGGCGAATCCGCTGTACTTCTCGGGGTCCACACCGGTGGCGGTCAGCACCTTCGGGTTGACCATGCCGCAGCCGCCGAGCTCGATCCAGCCCTCGCTGCCGCAGGTGCGGCAGGGGCGGTCGGGGTTGCCGACGGACTCGCCGCGGCAGACGTAGCAGAGCATGTCCATCTCGGCGGACGGCTCGGTGAAGGGGAAGAAGTTCGGGCGGAGCCGGGTCTTCATGTCGGGTCCGAAGAGCGCCTGGACCATGTGGTCCAGGGTGCCCTTGAGGTCGGCCATCGTCAGGCCCTCGTCGACGGCCAGCAGCTCGATCTGGTGGAAGACCGGGGTGTGGGTCGCGTCGAGCTCGTCGGTGCGGTAGACGCGGCCGGGGCACACCACGTAGACCGGGGGCTGCCGGTCGATGAGGGTGCGGGCCTGCACCGGCGAGGTGTGGGTGCGCAGCACGACGCCCGACTCGTCGCCGGAGGTGCCCTCGGGGCCCTGGACGAAGAAGGTGTCCTGCATCTGGCGCGCCGGGTGGTCCGGCACGAAGTTCAGCGCGTCGAAGTTGAACCACTCGGCCTCGACCTCGGGGCCCTCGGCGACCTCGTAGCCCATGGAGACGAAGACGTCGGTGACGCGCTCCATGAGGGTGGTCAGCGGGTGGCGGGCACCGGCCGGGACACGGTCGTACGGCAGGGTGACGTCGACGGCCTCCTCGACGAGGACGCGGGCGTCGCGCTCGGCCTCCAGCTCGGCCTGGCGGGCGGCCAGGGCCTTGGAGACGGCGCCGCGGGCCTGGCCCACGAGCTTGCCGGCGGCGGCCTTGGCCTGCGGGGGCAGGGCGCCGATCTCGCGGTTGGCGAGCGCGAGCGGCGAGGTGCCGCCCGTGTGCGCCGTCTTCGCGTGGGCGAGCGCGTCGAGGTCGCCTGCGGCGGCGAAGGCGGCGATCGCCTCGTCCCGCATGCGCTCGATCTCTTCCGGTTTCAAGGCCTCGACCTCGACCGGGTCGTACGACTTATTGGGTGCCGACATCTCTTCCCGTGCTTCCGTTGGCTTGGCTGGGCGGCCCCGAGCTCGACGTCAAGGGCGCAAACGTGCCAAAGGACGAGTCTAACGGGGCGCGGGGACGCGAATGAGCCCGTGGGCTGCTCCGGGCGGCTCCTCGTCTCCTGCGGTCTCGCCTGGTGAGACCGGGCGGAGACGCTCAGAGGAGGTGGGCCGGGGTGCCGACGGGCAGGATAAATCGGAACTCGGCCCCGCCACGGGGACCGCGTCCGACGGTGATCGTGCCGCCGTGGGCCTCGACGACGCCCTTGACGATGTAGAGGCCCAGACCGGTGCCGCCGCGCTTGCTGCCCCGCCAGAAGCGGGTGAAGACACGGCCCATCGACTCCTCGGGGATGCCGGGGCCCTCGTCGCTCACGGTGACCTCCGTCCCCTTCTCTCCGTCGCTGGTGGCCGTGGTGGGTGCCACCTCGATGGTGACGGTTCCCTCGCCGTGGCGCACCGCATTTTCGAGCAGGTTGCCGAGGATCTGGTCGATCTTGTCCGGGTCGGCCCACAGCTCGGGCAGTCCGGGCCGCACCCGCAGGAAGAAGCGGTCCGGGGACTGGCCGCCGGTGGTGTGCGCGTGGATGTGCCGGCCGACGGCGGCGGCGATGTCCACGGGCTGCCGGCGCACCTCCAGACGCCCGGAGTCGATCCGGGAGATGTCGAGCAGCTCGGCGATCAGGCGCTTGATGCGGCCCGCGTCGGCGTCGACGGTCTCCAGCATCAGGCGCTTCTGGTCGTCGGTGAAGCGTTCCCACTTGTCGAGGAGGGTGGCCGTGAAGCCCTTCACGGAGGTGAGCGGCGAGCGCAGCTCGTGCGCGACGGTCGCGATCAGCTCGGCGTGGCTGCGCTCGGTGCGCCGCCGGGCCTCGGTGCCGCGCAGCGAGACGACGACCCGGCGCACCGGACCGCCGGGGCGCGCCCGGACGTAGCGGGCGGAGACCAGGACCTCGCGCCCGCCGGGCAGCAGCAGGTTGCGCTCGGGCTGCCCGCGCCGGGTGGCCAGGCCCCCGTACGGGTCGGTCAGGGTCCACCAGCGGCTGCCCTTGAGGTCCTCCAGGGGCAGCGCCTCGTCGAGCGGCCGGCCGAGCGCGTCGGCGGGCGGCACGGCGGTGATGCGGCCGGCGGCGGCGTTGAAGCAGATGACCCGCCCGGTCTCGTCGGCGACGACGAGCCCGTCGGGCAGGTCGTCGGGGTCGAGACCGAGGCCGGCGTCGACCCCGGGGGCGACATCGGGATCGTGGTCGGGACCGGGACCGGCGGTGGGGTCGACGCGGGGGAAGACGCCGGGGACGACATGGGGATCGTGGTCGGGACCGGGATCGAGCCCGGGGGCGACGCCGGGGACGGCATCGGGATCGTGGTCGGGACCGGCCGCGGGGTCGGGGGCGGTCCCGGGGTGGTGTCCGGGTCCGGCGCCGGGGGTCGGCTCCGCGCCGGGGCGGGTGGAGCGGGGGTCCGTGGTCGCGGTGTCCGCCCGGCCGGTACGGGCCGGGGCGGCGGCGCTCGGCGCGCTACGCGGCTCGGGGACGGCCGGGGGCGCGGCCGGATCCGGCGCGGGCGGGGGTTCCGGCGCGTGCGGCGCGGCGCTCCGTGCCTGTGCGGGACTGCCCGTGCCGACCGTCATCCCCGTAACCCCACCCCTCCGTGTACCGCAGTGGGCCCCGAGAGCGTCACCCTACTAGGCGAAAGGCCGTCAGGTGCAGTGGTGGCACGGTGGAGTTGGGGCGCGCGCCCCCGCGTGCGGCCGGTATCAGCCGGTGGCGCGGGTGCGGGTGCGCTGGGCGCGCGCGGAGGCGTAGAGGCACACGGCGGCGGCCGTGGCGAGGTTGAGGCTCTCCGCCTTGCCGTGGATGGGGACGCGGACGACGGCGTCGGCGAGCGCCCGGGTCTCCTCGGGCAGGCCCCAGGCCTCGTTGCCGAAGACCCAGGCGGTGGGGCCGCCCATGGTGCCGGCGTCGAGCTCGTCGTCGAGGTCGTCCTGGCCGGCCCCGTCGGCGGCCAGGATCCGCACGCCCGCTTCCTTGAGCCCGGCGACGGCCTGCTCGACCGGGACGCCGACGGCGACCGGCAGGTGGAAGAGGGAGCCGACGGAGGCGCGCACGGACTTCGGGTTGTAGAGGTCCACGGACGCGTCGGTGAGGATCACCGCGTCGGCGCCGGCGGCGTCGGCGCAGCGCAGCACGGTGCCGGCGTTCCCGGGGTCGCGGACGTGCGCGAGGACGGCGACCAGCTTGGGCCGGGCGGCGAGGATCTCCTCGAAGGGCGAGTCGAGGAAGCGGCAGACGCCGACGAGACCCTGCGGGGTGACGGTCTGGGAGACCTCGGCGAGGACGGCGTCGGAGGCGAAGTGGACGCGGGCGCCGGCGGCGCGGGCGGCGTCGACGATGGACGCGTAGCGCTCGGCGGCCTCGACGGTGGTGAAGAGCTCGACGAGGGTGGGCTCCCCGCCCGCCCCGCGGTGCTCGACGGCCTCGCGGACGGCCTGCGGGCCCTCGGCGATGAAGAGGCGGTCCTTGCCCCGGAAATTGCGCTTGGCGAGCCTCCGGGCGGCGACGACGCGCGGCGAACGCGGGGAGATCAGCTCGGGGGTGGACATGTGCCTGCGGCTCTCTGACTCGTCGGACGGAAGCAAGGGGTGCGGGGGCGGTCAACGCGCCGGACCCGCAGGCGCGGGGCCTGCGGGTCCGGGCAGAAGTACTGCGGCCTGGAAGATCAGGCGGCGGCCTTCGGGGCGTTGACGTCGGCCGGGAGGGCCTTCTGCGCGACCTCGACGAGGGCGGCGAACGCGTTGGAGTCGTTCACGGCGAGCTCGGCCAGGATCTTGCGGTCCACCTCGATGTTGGCGGCCTTGAGGCCCTGGATGAGGCGGTTGTACGTCATGCCGTTCAGGCGGGCAGCGGCGTTGATGCGCTGGATCCACAGCTGACGGAAGTCGCCCTTGCGCTTCTTGCGGTCGTTGTAGTTGTAGACCAGCGAGTGGGTGACCTGCTCCTTGGCCTTGCGGTACAGGCGCGAACGCTGACCGCGGTAGCCGGAGGCCTGCTCGAGGATCGCCCGGCGCTTCTTGTGGGCGTTGACTGCCCGCTTGACGCGTGCCACTTCTTAACTCCTTGTAGCGGGGCCGTGGTGTGTTCACACGACCCGGAAATCGGATGGGTCCCGGTCTGTGCCGGATGCCCTCGTCAGCGGCGAGGGCGGGAGATCAGATCAGATGCCCAGCATCTTCTTGATCTTGGCGGCGTCACCCGGGGCCATCTCCGCGTTGCCGGTGAGGCGACGGGTCAGCTTGGACGACTTGTGCTCGAGCAGGTGGCGCTTGCCGGCGCGCTCCCGCAGGATCTTGCCGGAGCCGGTGACCTTGAAGCGCTTCTTGGCACCGGAGTGCGTCTTGTTCTTCGGCATAGCGCCGTTATCTCCTCGTCAGTGGCGCTCCCCCCGGTGCGGGCACCGGGCATCCGGGAGCGTCAATTCTTCGTTGGTGGTTCCGGGCGGAACCCCCCGGGGCTGCCGAGTGGCAGCCCCTCGGGATCACGCCTCGGCGTTCTCGGCCGACGTGTCGGCCGAAGCCTCCTCGGCCGGCGCCTCCGCGGGGGCGGAACCGCCCTGGCGCTCGGCCTTGCGCGCGGCCTGGGCCTCGCGCGCCTCGGCCATGGCCTCGGTCTTCTTCTTGTGAGGACCGAGAACCATGATCATGTTCCGGCCGTCCTGCTTCGGGTTGGACTCGATGAAGCCGAGCTCCTGAACGTCCTCCGCGAGGCGCTGCAGCAGCCGGTAGCCGAGCTCGGGCCGGGACTGCTCACGACCACGGAACATGATCGTGATCTTGACCTTGTCGCCCTGCTTGAGGAACCGGACGACGTGACCCTTCTTGGTGTCGTAGTCGTGCGGGTCGATCTTCGGCCGGAGCTTCATCTCCTTGATGACCGTGTGCGCCTGGTTCTTGCGCGCCTCACGGGCCTTCATGGCCGACTCGTACTTGAACTTCCCGTAGTCCATGAGCTTGCACACGGGCGGACGGGCGTTCGCCGCGACCTCAACCAGATCGAGGTCGTACTCCTGCGCGAGCTCCAGGGCCTTGGCAAGCGGAACAATGCCCACCTGCTCGCCGCTGGGGCCGACAAGACGCACCTCGGGAACGCGAATCCGCTCGTTGATGCGGGGCTCGGCGCTGATGGATCCTCCTCGGTAGCACCACGCGACCGCCTTGGCGGACGGACACGTCACGGTAGAACTGTCGAGACCAACCGAGCGGGAGCACGAAAAATGCCCCGGACGGGACACAGGCGGGGCTCCAAGGAAACCGGAGCACCGCCGCGAGGCCATCGCGGGGCGCACATCGGGCGGCTCCATCGTCCGTACGGAACGATGGGCGCCACCTGACCGGTGACCCGCCGCCCGGAGGGCGGCCAGGTGGGAGATCGGAGCCTCCACTTGTGGGCCGGACACGCAGATGTCCAGCCGGTCGTCACCCAAGGTTAGCAGGACCCGGCGGTCGGCGCGAACCGCGCGGCGGCTTAGGGTTGGGGGCATGAGCGAGACGCCCCAGAACGAGTCCCCGGCATCCTCGGCATCCGCCGAGTCCACCGGGCCCGCCGAGTCCACCGAAGCCGCCGACTTCGCGGCCATGACCCGCGACATCGCGGAGGTGCCGGCGGTCGAGGTGATCGTCACGGTCGCCGTGAACCTGATGAGCGCCGCGGCGGTGAAGCTCGGGCTCACCGAGGAGGGCGACGAGCACAAGGACCTCGACGAGGCCCGCAAGCTGATCCACGCCCTCGCCGGTCTGCTCGACGCCGGCGTCACGGAGATCTCCTCCTTCCACGCCGCCCCGCTCCGCGACGGCCTGAAGTCCCTCCAGCTCGCCTTCCGCGAGGCCTCCTTCGTCCCGGACGAGCCGGGCCAGGGCCCGGGCGAGAAGTACACGGGCCCGGTTTACGGCTAGGCCAGACCCGGCCCGGGTGGAACCGCCCGTGCCCGGGGGTACGGGGGTCGTCCCCCGGAAGAGCCCGGTCCACGGCTGGGCCCGACTCGCCCGTGCCCGGGGGTACGGGGGGGCGTCCCCCGGAAGAGCCCGGTCCACGGCTGGGCCCGACTCGCCCGTGCCCGGGGGTACGGGGGGGCGTCCCCCGGAAGACCGCAGCCACGGGCCCGGTTTACGGCTGAGCCGACCGGGCCCCTATTCAGTCGCGTACGTAGAAGGGCTCGCCCGGAGGCGTCGCCGAGGCCGGCAGGAGTGCCAGGTCGAGGCCGCGCACCAGGCGGGCCCTCAGTGTTTCGTCGGCCGCCAGAGCGCGGGCCACGTGCTTGGCGGCCTCCGCGGGGGCGGCGTCGTCGGCGAGGACGAGGGCGAGGGTACCGTCGGCGGTGCCGGGGCCCAGGTGGGCGCGCAGGACGGCGGGCTCGGCGGCGACCGCGGCGCGGACCGCGTCCCGTACCGCCGGGTCGTCCAGCGGGTCGGTGCTCGTGCGGCCCTCGGCGAGGGCGACGAGGGCGGGGCCGGTCACCTGGTACGGCACCGGGCCCGCCAGGTCCAGGACCAGGGTGTCGGCCTTCTCGTGGACGAGCGCGGCGAGCGCCTGCTGCAGCGGGACGGCGACCGGGCGCGCGGCCGGGTCCCAGCGGGCGAGCGAGGCGATCGAGGTGAACGCGGGCAGGGCGCGCCGGTCCCCCGCGGTCAGCGTCGGCACCGCCATGTCGCTGGTCTTCTCCTGCTTGAGCCCGGTCTCGGGGTCCACCTCGACCTCGCCCAGGACGGCGACGACGGGGACGAGCAGCCGGGCGCCGCGCAGCGCCTCCAGGACCGGCCCGTGGGCCGTTCTGTCCTCCGCCCAGGCCGCGAGGGCCGCGGCGAGCGCCGGGTCGGCGGTGCCGTCGTCGTCGGAGAAACCGGGGTCGGGGATGTTCTTGAGCGCCACGTGCCGAGCCTAACCGCCGCCCGCCGGCCCGGCGGACCCGGGCCGAACGGTTCCTCCGTGAGGAGCCGGCTCAGCGGCGCGCGCCGCGCCACAGCACGGCCGCCGCGGCGAGGAGCAGTACGCCGAGGCCGCCGGCCAGCGGGGCGAGCAGGCCGACGGGGTGGGACTCCTCGGCCGGCGGCTGCGGCCCGGGGCCGAAGTGGCGGCCGGTGTATCCGGCGACGGCGGTCTTGGGGTCGGCGCCCCTCAGCTTCTTGCCGGCCTCGATCGCGGCGGCCGGGTCGACCGTGCCGTATCCCTTGTCGTCGCTGCGCCCGCCCCGGGGCCTGCTGCGCGCGGTGTCCACGAGCAGCCGCTTGACCTGGGCGGGGGTGAGGTCGGGGTGGGCGGCCCGGACGAGTGCGACGGCGCCGGAGACGAAGGCGGCGGCCGCGCTGGTGCCCCAGCCCTCGTAGTAGCGGCGGTCGGGGTCGGCGATCACGATGTCGACGCCGGGGGCGCTGACCGTGGCGTACCAGCGGCTGGTGGAGAAGGAGGCGTGGGTGCCGTAGCGGTCCACGGCGGCGACGGCGATGACGCCCGGGTAGGCGGCGGGGTACGAGATGTGGTCGCCCTTCTCGCCGCCGTTGCCGGCGGAGGCGACGACGGAGACGCCCTTGCCGAGGGCGTACTGCACGGCGGCGTCCTCGCCGGCGTCGGGGTGGGCGGACTCGGAGTCGTCGCCGAGGGAGAGGTTGATGACGTCGGCGCCGTGGTCGGCGGCCCAGCGGATGCCCTCGGCGAGGGCGGTGCCGCGGGTCTTGCGGGCCTTGTCGCGGGCCTTGTCGGTGCCTTCGAGGATGACCCGGACGGGCAGGATCCGTACCTTCGGCGCGATGCCGAGCACGCCGTCCTGGCCGCCGGGGCCGTGGCCGTGCCCGGCGATGATGCCGGCCATCGCGGTGCCGTGCCGGGCCCAGGCGCGGTCGCCGCGCCGGGCGCCGAAGCCGACCAGGTCGGTGCCGGGCAGCACGGAGCCCGCCAGGTCGGGGTGGGTGGCGTCGACGCCGGTGTCGAGGACGGCGACGGTGACGCCGGCGCCCCGGGTGGTCTGCCAGGCCTTGCCGGTGTGCAGGGCCTCCAGGCCCCACTGGCGGGCCCGGATGGTGTCGGCGTACGCGGGCGTGGTCGTCGCCGGCAGCACGGTGAAGGCGGCGGCGAGCAGGGCGGAGAGGCCGGCGGCGGTGCGGCGCGGGCGCGGGGTCACTCCGTGTCCTCCTCGGCGAGGGTGGCGGCGACGGTCTGGCGCAGGGCGCGTTCGACGGCGTCGGCGACGCCCTTGGCCTCGTGGCCGAGGCCGGCCTGGGCGACCGGGGTGTCCCGCTTGGCCGTCATGGCCCGGTCGGCGGGCTCGGGGGCGGCGACGGCGCGGCCGTCGGCGAAGCCGGACACGGCGGTGACGACCACGGGCAGGTCCGGCAGGACGTGCCGCCACCAGCTGGCGCGCTGGGCGGCGCCGAAGCCGGCGGCGACGGTGTCCGGCGCGGACAGCGCGGGCCCGGGCTCGTCGGCGGCGCGGGAGCCGAGGGTGCGCATGGCGGCGGGGTCGGCCAGGGTGAAGACGAGGGCGACGGTGATCACGTGCGAGGACGTGGCGTCGGTGTAGGTGGCGCGCAGCACGCGCTCGCAGCCGGTGGGGCCGAGCGCGGTGTGCAGGGCCCGGGGCAGGGCGGCGGGGCCGCAGGGCGCGTCGGGGGCGACGACGATCCGGGTCCAGGTGCGGTTGGCGCCGCCGGGGCCGGCGCCGGGGCCGGCCAGCGTCTGCGGGAAGAGGGTGTCGACGGGGGCGTCGTGCCACAGGGCCCGCGCCTCCTCGTAGCCGCGCGGCTCGGCCGCTTCTCCGGCGCCGCCGCCGGCGAGCAGCGCGCCCGCGAGGGCGCCGCCGATCAGGCCGAGCGCGAGCACCCCGCAGACGGCGGCGGCCACGGTCCGCCGGGGGTCGCGGTCCCGCACGGGCCGCAGCCGGGTGGTGATCTCGACGGGCGGCTCGCCGCCGAGGGCCCAGGGGTCGTACGCGTACGGGGGTGCGGGCGGCGCGGCGGGCCGGGGCACGGACGCGGGGGCCGCCGTCGGGCGGGGCAGGGGTGCGGGGCCGGCCGGCTGCCGGGGCGGGCGGGTGTCGCGTACGGGACGGAGCCGGGTCGTCGTCTCCGACGGGGCCTCGGCGGGCGCGGCGGAGGGCGCGGGGCGCTCGGGCGGCAGCGGACGCCCCAGGGACCGCGGCCGGGCCGGGCCCCCCGCGGGCGCGGGCTCGGGCTGCTGCGGGGCGGGTACGCGGGTGCCGGGGCGGGCCGGGGCGGAGGGCTCCGGCCGGGCGGGCCCGGGGGCGCCGGCGCGCGCCGGGTCCGTCCCGCGCTCGGGAGCGGTGGCTCCGCGAGAGCCGGGTCGGGGCTGGTCCGGTGGGAGGAGGGCTTCGGTGATGCGGGACACGGGGCGCTGCGGCTCGGTGCTCATCCCCGTCCCCCTGGTCGTTCCGCGAAAGCAATGGGCGTCACTCTACGGGCTGTTCCGCCTGGTGCGGGAACGCAGGGGCTACCCACGCGTAAACCCGTCTGGCAAGCTCCCCCCATGACTCCCCGTGCCGCCGACCGTGCCCGGTACGACCGGGCCACCGCCCATCTCGACGCGCCCGTCGCCATCGTCGACCTGGAGGCCTTCGACGCCAATGCCGACGACCTGGTCCGCCGGGCCGGCGGGAAGCCGGTGCGGGTGGCGAGCAAGTCCGTGCGGTGCCGGGCGCTGCTGGAGCGGGTGCTGGCGCGGGACGGGTTCGCGGGCGTGATGTCGTTCACGCTGGCCGAGTCGCTGTGGCTGGCGCGAGCCGGTTTCGAGGACGTGCTGCTGGCCTATCCGTCGGCCGACCGGGCCGGGTTCGCGGAGCTCACGGCGGACGCGAAGCTGGCCGCGGCGGTGACCGTGATGGTGGACGACGTGGCCCAGCTGGACCTGATCGAGGCCTCGCGGGCGGGCGGCACGGAGGAGGTGCGGGTCTGTCTGGAGCTGGACACCTCGCTGCGGCTGCTCGGCGGCCGGATGCGGGTCGGGGCGCGGCGTTCGCCGCTGCGCGAGCCCGCCCAGCTGGCGGAGCTGGCCCGCTCGGTGGTGCGGCGGCCGGGCTTCCGGCTGGTGGGGCTGATGGCGTACGAGGGGCACGTGGCGGGGGTCGGTGACGCGGTCGCGGGCCGGCCGCTGCGCTCGCGGGCGATCCGGCTGATGCAGGCGGCGGCCCGCAAGGAGCTGGCGGCCCGCCGGGCCGCGGTGGTGCGGGCGGTGCGGGCGGTGGCGCCGGATCTGGAGTTCGTGAACGGCGGCGGCACGGGCAGCGTGCAGCACACGGCGGCCGAGGACGCGGTGACGGAGATCGCGGCGGGCTCGGGGCTCTACGTGCCGCGGCTGTTCGACAACTACACCTCGTTCACCGGGCGTCCGGCGGCACTGTTCGCGCAGCCGGTGGTGCGCCGGCCGGGCGTCGGCGTGGTGACGGTGCTGGGCGGCGGCTATCCGGCGTCGGGCGTCGCGGGCCAGGACCGGCTGCCGGTGCCCTACCTCCCGGAGGGGCTGCGGTACGACCCGCAGGAGGGCCCGGGCGAGGTGCAGACGCCGCTGCTCGGCTCGCCGGCGGACGATCTGCGCATGGGCGACAAGGTGTGGTTCCGCCACGCGAAGGCCGGTGAGCTGTGCGAGCGCTTCGACACGCTGCACCTGGTGGACGGCGACCGGGTGACGGCCGCCGTCCCGACGTACCGGGGCGAGGGGCGCACGTTCCTCTGACGCGCGCTCAGTACCGCGTGCTCAGTACACGGTGTCCTGCTGGTCGGGGATGACGCTGCCGTCGGCGCGGCGCACCGGCTGGGCCGTGCCGTCGGGGGCGGTGTAACCGGTGCTCGCGCAGGGGTAGGGGCTGGTGCGCCGCTGCCTGGGCTCGATGAAGAGCGGGTTCACCAGCCAGCGTCCGTCGGCGTCGTCGTAGGCCCTGCACATCAGTTCGTTCTTGTTGCGGTTGAGGACGAGCCGCAGGCCGGTGGCGTCGCGGAGGAAGGACACGTCGGTGTCGGAGTCGCCGGCGGCGAGGACCTGGCGGCGGGCGGGCGGCTGGACGCGTTCGGCGGCGGGGCCGCGGACGCCGAGGACGTCCTGGTTGATCCAGCAGCGCTTGCCGTCGATGTAGGGGATCGTCTCGTCCTCGCCGTCGCGGACGGTGCCGCAGCCCTCCAGGTGGCTGGTGAGGCGGCCGTCGGCGGTGGTGGTGTTGCGGATGCCGACGGTGTGGGCGGCGTCGACGCCGGCGGCCGCGGACCAGGCCTCGACGACCGGTTCGGGCGAGGCGGAGACGATCCAGACGTCGAATCCGGCCGTCTTCAGGGTGCGGATCAGGTCGAGCTGCTGGGGGTAGTAGCGGACCCAGCCGGTGACCTCGGCGGAGCCGACGCGCTGGGTGGCGCCCTGCGGGGCGGCGAGGTTCTCGGCGCGGGCCGCGGCGGCGAAGGCCCGTACCTCGCGGGCCGACCAGCCGTGCAGGAGCTGGGCGAGCCAGGCGTACTGGGGTTCCGTGCGCCGGTGGTCGTATCCGGCGAAGGCGGTGCGTCCGGCGGTGGTGGTGCCCGAGCCGTAGACGGCGAGGAGTTCGTCGGCGCAGCGGGTGTCGGTGGCGGTGGGGAGGGTGCGGACGCCGGTGGGGCAGGCCGCGCCGAGGGCGGTGGCGGCCGCGGGGGTGAGGTGGCGGCTGGTGGTGGACCAGTCGCCGTCCTTGGGGGGCCGGACGCGGTCGTGGCGCAGCAGCCAGAAGAAGGTGGCGTCGCCGACGTCGTTCCGGATGACGGTGTTGTCCCAGTCGAGGACCGCGAGGGGCTTGCGGCCGCCCTTGTCGTGGCAGTGGGCGGCGATCAGGGCGTCGATGCGGGCCTTGTTGTCCCCGTACCAGCCCTCGGAAATCTTGAGGGTGGGGCAGGCGGCGGGCCGGGCGCCGGCCTGCGCCGTGGGGAGGAGGAGGCCTGCGGCGAGGGCGAGGGCGGCGGCCGCGGCGGAGGTGCGGAGCTTCACGGGCGTTCTCTCCTGTCTGCTGGACGCGCGACAGCCGGGCGCCTTGCGACGCCCGGCTGTCGGGTGGGGGTGTGGGGGTGGGGATGGGGGGGCGGCTTCGGCGAGGTCTGGAGGCCGGAGGTCCGGAGGTCAGAGGACCGGAGGTCTAGAGGGGGGTCACGTACGCGCCGGAGATGCCGCCGTCGACGAGGAAGTCGGTGGCGTTGACGAAGGAGGAGTCGTCGCTGGCGAGGAAGGCGACCGCGGCGGCGATCTCCTCGGCCTCGGCGAAGCGCCCGACCGGGATGTGCACCAGGCGGCGGGCGGCCCGCTCGGGGTCCTTGGCGAACAGCTCCTGGAGCAGCGGGGTGTTGACCGGGCCGGGGCAGAGCGCGTTGACCCGGATGCCCTCGCGGGCGAACTGCACGCCGAGCTCGCGGGACATGGCGAGGACGCCGCCCTTGGAGGCGGTGTAGGAGATCTGGCTGGTGGCGGCGCCCATGATGGCGACGAAGGAGGCGGTGTTGATGATGGAGCCGCGGCCCTGGCGGCGCATGTAGGGCAGGGCGGCCTTGCAGCACAGGTAGACGGAGGTGAGGTTGACGTCCTGGACGCGCTTCCAGGCCTCCAGTCCGGTCTCCAGGATGGAGTCGTCGTCGGGCGGGGAGATGCCGGCGTTGTTGAAGGCGATGTCGACGGAGCCGTAGGTGTCGAAGGCGACCTTGAAGAGGTTCTCGACCTCCTCCGGGTCGGTGACGTCGACCTTCACGAAGGTGCCGCCGACCTCTTCGGCGGCGGCCTTGCCGGCCCGCTCGTCGATGTCGCCGCAGACGACGTGGGCGCCCTCGGAGGCGAGCCGGCGGGCGGCGGCGAGGCCGATGCCGCTGCCGGCACCGGTGATGACGGCGGTGCGGCCGACGAGGCGGCGGCAGATGTTCTCTTCGGTGCTCATGGTGCTCAGGCCTCCGTGCTGATGAAGACGTTCTTGGTTTCGGTGAAGGCGGTCAGGGCGTCGGGGCCCAGCTCCCGGCCGAGGCCGGACTGGCCGAAGCCGCCGAAGGGGGTCCAGTAGCGGACGCTGGAGTGGGAGTTGACGGAGAGGTTGCCGGCCCGGACGGCGCGGGAGGCGCGCAGCGCGCGGCCGACGTCGCGGGTCCAGATGGAGCCGGACAGGCCGTACGGGGTGGCGTTGGCGAGCCGGATGGCGTCGGCCTCGTCCTCGAAGGGCAGGACGACGGCGACGGGTCCGAAGACCTCCTCGACGGCGCAGGGGGCGTCCTCGGCGAGGCCGGTGAGCAGGGTGGGCGGGAACCAGAAGCCGGGGCCCTCGGGGGCCTTGCCGCGGATGCCGGGCAGGGTGTCGGGGACGTAGGAGCGGACCCGGTCCAGCTGGGCGCGGGAGATCAGCGGCCCCATCTGGGTGCGTTCGTCGAGGGGGTCGCCGACGACGATCTCCTGGATGGCGGGGGCGAGCAGTTCCAGGAAGCGCTCGTGGACGCTGCGCTGGACGAGGATGCGGGTGCGGGCGCAGCAGTCCTGTCCGCTGTTGTCGAGGAAGGACATCGGCGCGGCGGCCGCGGCGGCCTCCAGGTCGGCGTCGGCGAAGACGATGTTGGGGCTCTTGCCGCCGAGTTCGAGGGTGACGCGCTTCACCTGGTCGGCGGCCCTGGCCATGATCTGCTTGCCGACCCGGGTGGAGCCGGTGAAGACGACCTTGGCGACGCCGGGGTGGTCGACGAGGGCGGCGCCGGCGACCGGGCCCTCGCCGGGGAGGACCTGGAAGAGGTGCTCGGGCAGTCCGGCCTCCAGGGCGAGCTCGGCGAGCCGCAGCGCGGTCAGCGGGGTGGTCTCGGCGGGCTTGAGGATCACGGAGTTGCCGGCGGCGAGGGCGGGTGCGGTGGCCCAGGCGGCGATCGGCATGGGGAAGTTCCAGGGGGCGATGACGCCGATCACGCCGAGCGGTTCGAGGATCGTGAGGTCGATGCCGCCGGGGACGGGGATCTGGCGTCCGTTGAGGCGCTCGGCGCCGCCGGCCGCGTAGTCGAGGAGGTCTCGGACGTTGCCGGCCTCCCAGCGGGCGTTGCCGAGGGTGTGGCCGGCCTCGCGGACCTCCAGGAGGGCGAGTTCCTCGGTGTGGGCGTCGACGACGGCGGCGAAGCGGCGCAGCAGCCGGGCCCGGTCGGCGGGTGCGGCGGCGGCCCAGGCGGTCTGGGCGGCGGTGGCGCGGGCGACGGCGGCGTCGACGTCGGCCGCGGTGGCGGCGGGGACGGTGGCGACGACCTCCTCGGTCGCCGGGTTCAGTACCTGGAGCTCGGTGCGTTCCAAGGGGGTGGTCCTCACATGCGTTCGAAGGAGCGGCGCAGTTCCCAGTCGGTGACGGCGGCGTCGTAGGCGTCGAGTTCGACGCGCGCCATGTTGCGGTAGTGGGCGACGACCTCGGCGCCGAAGGCGGCCTTGGCGATCTCGCTGTTCTCCCAGAGTTCGGCGGCCTCGCGCAGGGTGGTGGGGACGTGCGCGTAGTCGGCGGTGTAGGCGTTGCCGGTGCAGGCGGGCGGGAGTTCGAGGCGCTGCTCGATGCCGTACAGGCCGGCGGCGACCATGCCGGCGACGGCGAGGTAGGGGTTGACGTCGCCGCCGGGGAGGCGGTTCTCGAAGCGGGTGGAGCGCCCGTGGCCGACGGTGCGCAGGGCGCAGGTGCGGTTGTCGCGGCCCCAGGCGACGGCGGTGGGGGCGAAGGAGCCGGGCTGGAAGCGCTTGTACGAGTTGATGTTCGGCGCGTAGAGCAGGGAGAAGTCGCGGAGGGCGGCGAGCTGTCCGGCGAGGAAGTGGCGCATGACCTCGGACATGCCGTCGGGCCCGTCGCCGGCCATGGCGTTGACGCCGTCGGCGTCCTGGAGCGAGAGGTGGATGTGGCAGGAGTTGCCCTCGCGCTCGTTGTACTTGGCCATGAAGGTGAGCGAGCAGCCCTCCTGGGCGGCGATCTCCTTGGCGCCGGTCTTGTAGACGGCGTGCCGGTCGCAGGTGACCAGGGCCTCGGCGTACTTGAAGGCGATCTCGTGCTGGCCGGGGTTGCACTCGCCCTTGGCGGACTCGACGGTGAGTCCGGCGCCGGTCATCTCGTTGCGGATGCGGCGCAGCAGGGGTTCGATGCGGCCGGTGCCGAGGACGGAGTAGTCGACGTTGTACTGGTTGGCGGGGGTCAGTCCGCGGTAGTTCGCGTCCCAGGCCTGTTCGTAGGTGTCGCGGAAGACGATGAACTCGAGTTCGGTGCCGACGTGGGCGGTGTAGCCGTGGGCGGCGAGCCGGTCGAGCTGGTGGCGCAGGATCTGGCGCGGGGCGGCGACGACGGGGGTGCCGTCCTCCCAGGCGAGGTCGGCGGTCACCATGGCGGTGGCCTCGTTCCAGGGGAGGCGGCGCAGGGTGGAGAGGTCGGGGTGCATGGCGAAGTCGCCGTAGCCGCGGTCCCAGGAGGACATCTCGTAGCCGTCGACGGTGTTCATCTCGGTGTCGACGGCCAGAAGATAGTTGCAGCCCTCGGTGCCGTGGTCGAGCACCTCGTCGAGGAAGAACGGTGCGGCGAACCGCTTGCCCTGGAGCCGGCCCTGCATGTCGGGGAAGGCCAGGACGACGGTGTCGATCTCGCCGCTCGCGACGAGCGCGCGGAGCTCGTCGACGGAGAGCGGGGGTGTGCGGTCTGCCACGGGATTACTCCTCCTTCGGCCTGCCGGGAGCCATAAGGTATTGCGAAGAACCATTGCTTGGGAAGGGGAAACGACGAGGTGGCCAGTACGAGTGAATCGGCGGACCGGCTGACGCCCGTGCTGCGGCCGGTGCGGGCGGGCAACGGGTTCGAGGAGGCCCTGGAGCAGATCCTGCAGGTGGTGCGGCTCGGCCTGGTGCCCGGCGGGGAGCGCCTGCCGGCCGAGCGGGAGCTGGCCGACCGGATGGGGATCAGCCGGGTCACGCTGCGGGAGGTCCTGAAGGTGCTCCAGGAGCAGGGGCTGGTGGAGAGCCGGCGCGGGCGGTACGGCGGGACGTTCGTGCTGCAGCGCCCGCAGACCGCCGACGAGGCGGAGCTGCGGCGCCGGATCGCGGCCGTGGACGTGGAGGACACGCTGCGCTTCCGGGAGGTCCTGGAGACCGGGGCGGCCGGGCTGTGCGCGGTGCACGGCCTGGACGAGGAGGGCGCGGGGCGGCTGCGGGCGGCACTGGCGGCGACCCATGACGCGCCGCTCGGCGACTACCGTCGGCAGGACACCCTGCTGCACCTGACGCTGGCCGAGCTGTCCGGCTCGCCGACCCTGACGGCGCAGTACGCGGCGGTCCGGGCGACGGTCAACGACCTGCTCGACTGCATCCCGCTGCTCGTGCGCAACCTGGAGCACTCCCAGCACCAGCACGAGGCTCTGGTGGAGGCGGTCCTGGACGGCGACGCGGACGCGGCCCGCGAGGTGATGCGGGAGCACTGCGCGGGCACGGCGGCGCTGCTGCGCGGCTTCCTGACGTGACGGGACACCGGGCACGTAACCGGAAAGTAACGCGCGGGTCTTGCGCCGCCCACCCCGGCGACGCAAAGGTATGGCTCCAATCCATTGGGCCCGTTGCGGGGAGCTGACCGCTGCCATGACGCTGGAAGACACCTCAGGCACCACCCAGGCACAGGACGACTATCTGGAGCGCCGGACCCTGCGCCGCGGCAGCGCGGGCTGGCTGCTCCTGACCGGGCTCGGCGTCGCGTACGTCGTCTCCGGCGACTTCTCGGGCTGGAACATCGGCCTCTCGAAGGGCGGCTTCGGCGGGCTCGCCATCGCGACGGTCCTGATGGGCGCGATGTACGCCTGTCTGGTCTTCTCGCTCGCCGAGCTGTCCGCGATCCTGCCCACCGCGGGCGGCGGCTACGGCTTCGCCCGGCGCGCGCTCGGGACCTGGGGCGGCTTCCTCACCGGCACCGCGATCCTCATCGAGTACGTGCTGGCGCCCGCCGCGATCTCGATCTTCATCGGCGACTACGTCGAGTCGCTCGGGCTCTTCGGCCTGGAGTCCGGCTGGCCGGTCTACCTGGTCTGCTTCGCCCTCTTCATCGGCATCCACCTGTGGGGCGTCGGCGAGGCGCTGCGCTTCAGCCTGATCGTCACCGCCGTCGCGGTGGCCGCGCTGCTGGTCTTCGCGCTGGGCGCGCTCAGCGACTTCCACGTGAGCGGCCTCGACGACATCCCGGCCGACCCGACGGCCACCGGCTCCAGCTCCTGGCTGCCCTTCGGCCTGCTCGGCATCTGGGCCGCCTTCCCCTTCGGCATGTGGTTCTTCCTGGGCGTCGAGGGCGTCCCGCTGGCCGCCGAGGAGGCCAAGGACCCGGTGCGCTCGATGCCCAGGGCGCTCGCCCTGTCCATGGGCGTCCTGGTGCTGCTCGCCGTGGTCACCTTCTTCGCGGCGACCGGGGCGCGCGGCTCGGCCGCGATCCAGGAGGCGGGCAACCCGCTGGTGGTGGCCCTCCAGGGGGACGGGGAGCCGACGGCGCTCAGCCGCTTCGTGAACTACGCGGGCCTCGCCGGCCTGGTGGCCTCCTTCTTCTCCCTCATCTACGCGGGCTCGCGCCAGCTGTTCGCGCTGTCCCGGGCCGGTTACCTGCCCCGCTTCCTGTCCCTGACCAGCCGCCGCAAGTCGCCCTACCTGGGCCTGCTGATCCCCGGCGCGATCGGCTTCGCGCTGGCCGCGGGCACCGGCAACGGCGCCCGGATGCTGAACATCGCCGTCTTCGGCGCCACCATCTCGTACGCCCTGATGGCGCTCTCGCACATCGTGCTGCGCCGCCGCGAGCCGGGCCTCGCCCGGCCGTACCGCACCCCGGGCGGCGTCCTGACCTCCTCCGTCGCCTTCGTGCTCGCCCTGTCGGCGCTGGTGGCGACCTTCCTGGTGGACCGGGAGGCGGCCCTCATCGCGCTCGCGGTGTACGTGATCGCGCTGGCGTACTTCGCGTTCTACAGTCGCCACCACCTGGTGGCGAAGGCGCCCGAGGAGGAGTTCGCGGCGCTCGCCGCGGCCGAGGCGGAACTCGAACGCTGACCCCGGTCCCGTACCCACGAGGAGGAAGACCCGTGCACAGGCCGCTCATCGGTGTGACGACCTATCTCAACCAGGCCCAGTGGGGGGTGTGGGACCTGCCGGCGGCGCTGCTGCCGGCGGCCTATCCGCGCCTCGTCCAGGCGGCCGGCGGGCTCGCGGCGCTGCTGCCGCCGGACGAGCCCGCGGCCGCGCCGGAGGCGGTGGCGCGGCTCGACGGCCTGGTGGTCGCGGGCGGCGCGGACGTGGAGCCGGCGCGCTACGGCGCCGAGGCCGACCCGCGCACCGGGCCGCCGGCCCGGGACCGGGACTCCTGGGAGCTGGCGCTGATCGACGCGGCCCTCGCCGCCGGCACCCCGCTGCTCGGCATCTGCCGGGGCATGCAGCTGCTCAACGTGGCCCTCGGCGGCACCCTGGTGCAGCACCTGGACGGGCACACGGAGGCGGTCGGCGTGATGGGCCGCCACCCGGTGACCCCGGTGCCGGGCACCCGCTACGCCGCCGTGGTCCCGGAGCGCACCGAGGTCCCGACCTACCACCACCAGTGCGTCGACGTGCTGGGCAAGGGCCTGGTCGCCTCGGCCCACGCGGACGACGGCACCGTGGAGGCGGTGGAACTGCCCGGCCCCGGCTGGGTGCTGGGGGTCCAGTGGCACCCGGAGATGGGCGAGGACCCGCGGGTGATGCGGGCCCTCGTGGATCAGGCCGTCAGGCGCTGAGCCGCCCGCGCGACACCAGGGCGTAGAGCAGTCCGGAGGCGGCCATGCCGACGGGCATGGCCAGGTCGACGCCGCCGAGGGCGTCGGCCACCGGCCCGGTGTAGGCGGTGTCCACGCACAGCGCCGCGAGGCCGCCGCCGCCGAGCACCGCGACGGCCCCGGCGGGGTTGAAGCCGGCCGCGAACCAGAAGGGGCTGTTCCGGCTCTCGTCCATGAGCGCGGCGCCGTCGTAGCGGCCCCGGCGCAGCAGGATGTCGACGGCGTAGACGGTCATGGCCGGGCCGAGCAGGACGACGGTCAGCTGGAGCACGTTGCTCACGGTGTCCAGGAAGTCGGAGACGAGCAGCGCGTAGAGGGTGAGGGCGACGGCGACCGCGCCGTCGACGAGCACGCTGCGCGCCCGGGGGATGCGCAGGCCCACGGCCTGGAGGGCGAGGCCCGCGCTGTACGAGGTCATCGCGTTGATGGCGATGGTGCCGACCACCAGGGCGAGCAGGAAGACCGGCGAGAACCAGCCCGGCAGCAGGGCCTGCAGCGCGGTCTGCGGGTCGGTCATGTCGACGACGGTGGCGGCGAGCGCGCCGAGCGCGCAGACCAGGACGCTGGGCAGGAAGCCGCCGAGCGCGGTCCAGCCGATGACGGCCCCCGGCGAGGTGGTGCGGGGCAGATAGCGCGAGAAGTCGGCGCTGGTGGTGTACGAGAGCGGGCCGGCGGCGATCAGCGTGACGCCCGCGATCAGGGTGGCCCACAGCTCCGTGCCGCCGAGCGGGGCGGCCGGGGCGTAGCCGAAGTCGGCCTTCAGGAGCACCGCGTAGGCGACGACGCCGAAGGCCGCGGCGAGGGCGAGGGTGATCGGCAGGTAGAGCCGGACGATGAGCCCGTGCCCGTACACGCCGATGGTGAGCGTGACCGCCGCGATGACGAGCACGACCACGACCTTGACCGGGGTGGAGGCGGCGAGGCCGGTCTTCTCCACCAGGGCGAAGGCCGCGCCGGCCGCCGCCGCGAGGTTGAGCGCGAAGTAGCAGACGGAGATGGTCCAACCGGTGACCGCGTTGTTCACGCGGTTGCCGCGCACGCCGTACATGGCCCGGGTGATGACCTCGCTGGGGGCGCCGGCGGCGGGGCCGGAGACCGCGAGCACGCCGGTGAGCAGCCAGAACAGATTGCCGATCACGATCACGGCGAGGGCCTGGGCGAGGCTGAGACCCATCAGGACCAGGGCCCCGCCGACCACCAGGCTGAGGTAGTTGACGTTGGCGGCGGCCCAGATCGAGAAGAGCTCGCGCGGGTGTCCGTGCCGTTCGTCGTCGGGGATGTGGTCGATGCCGTGGGATTCGATCCGCGGGGACCGGTCACGGTCCGGCGCGCCGGCCGACCGGGTCTGGGGGACGGGGGTGCTGGAAGCCATACGGCCCTCCGGGGAGCGGGTCGTGCACACCTGGTTGCTTATTGGTCGCACACTCAATAGCATCGCCCCCATGTCGTCAAGCGTCCCGCGCAAACGCATCCGCAAGACCCCCGAGGCCCGCCGGGCCGAGATCGTCGAGGCGGCCGCCGCCGTCGCCCTGTCCGAAGGACTGGAGTGCGTCACCCTGCGCCGGGTCGCCGAGGACCTCGGCGTCCGGCCCGGTCTGATCAGCCACTACTTCCCCTCGGCCGAGAACCTGGTGGCCGAGGCCTTCGGCACCGCCGCCACCGGCGAACTCGACGCCCTGCTGCCGGCCGAGCGCCCCGACGGCACGCCCACCGAGTACCTGGCGCGCTACTTCGCGCTCTCCCACGGCGCGGCCTACGACGACATCAGCCGGCTCTGGATCAACGCCCGGCACCTCAGCCGCTACCGCCCGCTGCTCCGCGACCGGGTCCACGAGCAGGAGCTGGCCAACGACCGGCGCCTCGAAGGACTCCTGCGGGACGGCGTGGAGCGCGGCGAGTTCACCACGCCCGACCCGCACGTCACGGCGATCCAGATCCTCGTCGTCCTCGACGGGCTCGGCGCCCACGCCAACACCCTCGTCGAGAACCGCCCCGAAGCGGTGCGCCGGATGGCGGTGACCACCGCCGAACGCGAACTCGGCCTGGCCCCCGGCCTGCTCGACCGCACGGCCGCCGCGCTGCCGCCCGCCCTCGCACCCCGCTGACCCCCGGTACCCCTCCCCCGAACCGTCCCCCGGGTCCTCCGCGGTCCCCTCCCCGACTCCCCTTCCAGGAGCACGTGTGCCCACCCGTCTCGTCCTGACCTCCGCCCGGCTGCTCGACCCCGGCAGCGGCACCTTCCTGCCGGAGACCGCGCTCGCCGTCGCCGGCACCGGCCGGATCGCCGCGCTCGGCGACGACCGGGAGATCCGGGCGCTCGCGGGCCCGGACACCGAGGTGATCGACCTGGGCGGCGCCGTGCTCACCGCCGGGTTCGTCGACGGGCACCTCCACCCGGTCACCGGCGCCGAACTCACCCACGGCCTCGACCTGTCCCGCTGCGCCGACGTCGCCGGTGTCCGCGCCGCACTGGCCGGCGCGGTCCGCGAACAGGGGCGCGGCGACTGGCTGTTCGGCTGGGGCCTGGACCCGAACGTGTTCGGCGACGAGCCGGTCGGCATCGCCCCCTTCGACGAGGTCCTCGACGGGGTCCCCGCCTTCCTCCTGCTCTTCGACGCCCACTCCGCCCTCGCCAGCCGCCGCGCGCTCGAACTGGCCGGGATCGACGGCCCGCGCGCCTTCGACCAGGCCTCCGCCGAGATCGTCTGCGACGCCGACGGCGTGCCGACCGGGCTGCTCCAGGAGGACGCGGCCTGCGAACTGGTCGAGCGGATCGCGCCCCGCCCCACCCGCGCCGAGCAGCGCGACCGGCTCGCCGCCGCGCTGCGCGCCATGGCGGCGGCCGGACTCACCGGCGGCCACGTCATGGACGCCAACGGCGACAGCCTCGCCCTGCTCGCCGAACTCGACGCGGCCGGCGAGCTGCCGCTGCGGCTGCGCGTCGCGCCCTGGTGCCAGCCCGGCACCGACGCCGAGGGCGTGCGCGCCCTGATCGAGCAGCAGGGCACTGGCGGCGCGCTGTGGCGGGTGGACGGCGTCAAGCTCTTCATGGACGGCACCATCGACAACGGCACGGCGTGGCTGGAGCGCCCCGACTGCCACGGCGAGTCCCGCCACGCGTTCTGGCCCGACCCCGAGGCGTACACCGCGATCATCGGCGAACTGCACCGCGCGGGCGTGCCCACCGCCACCCACGCGATCGGCGACGCGGCGGTACGGCACGCGCTCGACGCCGTCGCGAAGGCGGCGGCCGCGGGGCCGCGGGTCCGGCACCGCGTCGAGCACATCGAGACCGTCCCCGACGACACCCTGCGCCGCTTCGCCGAGCTGGGCGTGATCGCCTCCATGCAGCCCACCCACTGCTGCGACTTCACCCGCGCCGACCACACCGACAACTGGTCCCGCCGGCTCGGCGAGGAACGCGCCTCGCGCGCGTGGCGCTGCCGCGACCTGTGGGACGCGGGCGCCACCGTCGTCCTGGGCTCCGACTGGCCGATCGCGCCCTTCCCGCCCCTCGGCGTCATGGCAGGCGCCCGCCACCGCCGCCCCACGCACGACCTGACCCAGCCCCCGCACAACCCCGGCCAGGCGCTCACCGCCCTCGAGGCACTGCGGGCCGTCACGGTCAACGCGGCCTTCGCGGCCGGCGAGGAGCATGAGGCGGGCCGCCTCGCGGTCGGCCACCGGGCGGACCTGACGGCCCTGGGCGCCGACCCGCTGACGACGCCGGCCACGGAACTGGCGGACGTGCCCGTGGTCCTGACGACGGTGGACGGCCGGGTGACGCACCGGAGCGCCGGGGCCTCGTAGGGCGACACGGCACTCGGCGGCGCGGGACCCGGCGGCAGCCTGGGGCCGCCGGCGGCCTCAGCCCGCCGGCCGGGCCCTGGTCAGCGACAGCAGGTCGCGCGCCGGGCCCGTCGGGCGGTGGCCGGACGGCCAGACCGCGCGGAGGTCGCGGCGCAGCAGGGTGCCGGCGACCGGGACGGCGACCAGGCGGTGGGAGGCCAGCTCCTCGGCGACGGCCAGCTCGCTGAGCACGGCCGGGCCCGCGCCGCTCACCGCCGCCGCCTTCACCGCCGTCGTGGAGGCGAGTTCGAGGAGCGGCCGGGCCAGGCCGCCGTGCGCGGCCAGGGCCGCGTCGAGGACCTGCCGGGTGCCGGAGCCCCGCTCCCGCAGGACCAGCGGCGTCGCCGCCAGCTCCGCCGGGTCCAGGGGCGCGCGCCGCCGCGCCCACGGATGGGAGGGCGCGGTGACGACGGCGAGCCGGTCGTGGGCGACGACGGCGCCGTCCAGGCCCTCGGGCACGGCGAGGCCCTCCACGAAGCCGAGGTCGGCGTCCCCTCCGAGGAGGCGTTCGGCAACGGCCGCGGAGTTCCCTGCCTGGAGGGAGACGGCCGTGTCGGGGCGCTCCGCGCGCAGCGCGATGAGCCAGCCCGGCAGCAGGTACTCGGCGATGGTCATGGAGGCGGCGACCCGCAGCCGCGAGTCCCGCCGGCCGCGCAGCGCCTGCACGCCCGCGTCGAAGGCCTCCGCCGCCTCGACGATCCGGCGCGCCCAGTCGGTCACGAGCGCGCCCGCGTCGGTGAGCCGGGAGCCGCGGGGCGAGCGGTCGACCAGGGCGACGCCGAGGACGCGCTCCATGGAGCGGATCCGGCTGCTCGCCGCGGGCTGGGTGATGCCCACCTCGCGGGCGGCCCGGCCGAGGCTGCCGTGCCGGGCGACGGCGAGCAGGAGCTCCAGCGCACCGAGGTCGGGGACCCGGTGGGAGAGGAGGGCGGGGGGAACGTCACCCGGGGTCGGCGGAGGGGGCACACTGCTCATAAACCCAGCTTATGGCCTCATAGTCACGACGTCCCTGGTGGGGGCCGTGATCGCGGCCGAGGGTGGAGCCATGGCAACACTCGCTCCCGCTCGACCCGTCCCCGGCGCCGCCACCCCCCGGCCCCGCTGGACCGCGGTCCGTCACCTCGGACCCCACTGGTACGCCTCGGTGATGGGCACCTCCGTCGTCGCGACGGCCGGCGCCGCGCTCCCGGTGCCGGTGCCCGGTCTGCGCACGGCCTGCACGCTGGTCTGGGCGCTCGCGCTCGCCATGCTGCTCGTCCTGCTGGCCGCGCGGGCGCTGCACTGGACGCACCACCGGGACCAGGCGCGGGCCCACCTCCTGGACCCGGCGGTGGCGCCCTTCTACGGCTGTCTGGCCATGGCGCTGCTCGCGGTCGGCGGCGGGGCGCTGGTGGTGGGCCGGGACTGGATCGGGACGCCGGCCGCCGTCGCCCTGGACGCGGTGCTGTTCACGGCGGGCACGGTGATCGGCCTGGCCGCCGCGGTGGCGGTGCCGTATCTGATGGTGGCCCGGCACCGGACCGAGGCGGCGTCGCCGGTGTGGCTGCTGCCGGTGGTGGCCCCGATGGTGTCGGCCGCGCTCGGCCCGCTGCTGCTCCCCCATCTGCCCGGGGTCGAGGCCCGGGCCACGCTCCTGCTGGCCTGCCACGCGATGTTCGGGATCAGCCTGCTGGCGACCCTGGTGATGCTGCCGCTGGTCTTCGGCCGGCTGGTGACCGGCGGCCCGCTGCCCCTCGCCCTGACCCCGACGCTGTTCCTGGTGCTCGGCCCGCTGGGCCAGTCCACGACCGCCGCGAACGCCTTCGCCGACGCCGCGCCGGGCCTGCTGCCCGCCCCGTACGCCTCCGGCTTCACCGCGTTCGCGGTGCTGTACGGGGTGCCGGTGACGGGTTTCGCGCTGCTGTGGCTGGCGCTGGCGGGCGCGCTGGTGCTGCGGGCCCGGCGGCAGGGCATGGGGTTCGCGATGACCTTCTGGGCCTTCACGTTCCCCGTCGGCACCTGCGTGACGGGCGCGGAGGGCCTGGCCCGGCACACCGGTCTCGCCGTCTTCCGCTGGCTGGCGGTCGGGCTGTACGCCCTGCTCGTGGCGGCCTGGCTGTTCGCCTGGTTCAGGACGGCCCGCGGACTGCTGAGCGGAGCGCTGCTCGCAGCACCCGGGGCGCCTCGGCGAGCGACGGCCCGTACCAGGTGAGGTGGCGTCCGGAGACGAGCGCGGCCGGGATGCCGGGGAAGGCCTCGGGACCGTCCTCGCGGGTGAAGCGGTAGGGCTCGTCGGGCAGCACCACGAGCTCGGGCGCGGCGGCCCCGAGCTCGTCGAGCGGCACCCGCGGGTAGCGCTCGGGGTGGCCGGCGTAGAGGTTGCGCACGCCGAGGCGGTGCAGCAGGTCGCCGGCGAAGGTGTCGCGGCCGAGGACCATCCAGGGCCGGCGCCAGACGGGGACGACGGCGGTGCGCGGCGGCCCGTACGGCCGCAGGCCGGTCCAGGCGGCTTCGGCGGCGTCCAGCCAGCCGGGCCGGTCGGGTACGCCGCAGGCCCGGAGCACCCGTTCCAGCTCGCCGAAGGCCTGGGCGAGGTCCCGGACCTCGGTGACGAGGACGTCGAGTCCGGCGGCCCGCAGCGCGTCCAGGTCGGGCGCCCGGTTCTCCTCCTCGTTGGCGAGGACCAGGTCGGGCCGGAGGGCGGCGACGGCGGCCACGTCCGGGTTCTTGGTGCCGCCGACGCGCACCGCGTCGCCGAGGTCCGCCGGGTGGCTGCACCAGTCGGTGACGCCGACGAGGGTGCCGGGCGGCGCCGAGACGGCGACGGCCTCGGTGAGCGAGGGCACCAGGGAGACGACCCGCACGCGCATGTCCGCCCCGGCGCCTATTCCTCGGTCGCTTCGACGTGGTCGGCGACGGAGACGAAGACCAGGCGCGTGGCGGGGGCGGTGGCCCGCCAGCGGTGCCGGACGCCACCGGACAGGTAGAGGGTGTCGCCGCGCTCCAGGCGGTAGGCGCGGCCCTCCGCCTCGACCTCGGCGGAGCCGTCGGCGACGTACAGCAACTCGTCGTTGCGGTGCAGGAATTCGCGTCCGGCGTCCTGTTCGCCCGTGCACTCCAGGGCCTGCAGCTGGTGCCGGCCGCGGACCAGGGGCCGCACGCCCGGGGGCATGTCCCACAGCTCCTCGTCGGCGCGGACCACGTCGACCGTGCGGGCGGCCTCGGCGGCGGCGAGGAGTTCGGCGGCGGTGGTCTCCAGGGCCTCGGCGACGAGCTGGAGGGAGCGGTCGCTGGGGCGGGCCCGTTCGTTCTCGACCTGGCTGAGGAAGGGCACGGACAGGCCGCTGCGCCGCGCGACGACGGCCAGGGTGAGCTGGAGCGCGCGGCGGCGCCGCTTGACGGCCGCGCCCACGCGCAACGACTCCTTGTCGTCCATGTCGACCCCTCCCTCGTGTGTCTCGTGCGTGTGGTGGTGCGGGTGCTCGTACCGGTCGGTTACCTGCACCTTACGCAGCTTTGGGGCGGGGTTTCGCGTCGTGGCGAAAAGGGGCGGTCGCCGAACACGCTCGGCGACCGCCCCTGTTCGGAACGGAGTGGGACCTATCGGTCCGAACCGATCACTGCGGTGCGAGGCGCTCCGCCATGCCCGGGTTCCGGTCGAGCCAGGTGCGGACGGCGTCCTGCTCCTTGCCCTTGCCGGTCTCCTGGATGACCGCCTCCAGGCCGGTGAGCTCCTTCTCGCTCAGCTTGAAGTCCTTCAGCCAGCCGCCGACCTCGGGGTTCTCGGCGGCGAAGCCCTTGCGGGCCAGGGTGTGCACGCCGTCGCCCTTGCCCCAGCTGCCCTCGGGGTCCTTCAGCTTCTTCAGGTCGTAGGTCGAGTAGGCCCAGTGCGGGGACCAGAGGGTGACCGCGATGGGCTCCTTCTTGTCGTAGGCGCGCTTGAGCTCGGCGAGCATGCCGGGCGTGGAGCCGTCGACGACCTTGTACTCGCCCTCCAGGCCGTAGTCCCGGAGGACCTTGTCCTTGAGGATGCCCATCATTCCGGCGCTCGGCTCGATGCCGACGATCCGGCCCTTGAACCGCCCGGCCTTGCCCTTGAGGTCGGCGAGGCTGTTCACGTCCTTCATGTACGAGGGGACGGTGAGCTCCAGCGAGGTGGGGCCGTACCAGGAGCCGAGGTCCTCCAGCTTGTTCCGGTACTTCTCCCAGTACTGGGCGTGGGTGACGGGCAGCCAGGAATCCGTCTGGAAGTCGATCTGGCCGCCGGCGAGACCGGTGTAGAGGGCGCCGGCCTCCAGCTGCTTGACGTCGACCTCGTAGCCGCGGCGCTCCAGGAGCTCCTTCCAGAGGAAGGTGGAGGCGATGCCCTCGTCCCAGGGGATGTAGCCGAGGCTGATCTTCTTGCCGTGGCCGGAGTTCGGTCCCGAGGCGGTGGTGGAGGAGCCGCCGCTGCCGCCGAGGAAGCCCATGCCGCCCGCCACGAGGGCGAGGATCACGACGCCGACGAGGGCGGTGACGGGCTGCGGGCGGTGGCCCCAGACCTTGGCGCCGGCCCGGGCGGCGCGCGCGGCGCGGGCCTTGGCGGCGGCGCGGCGGCCGAGCGGGGAGACCTGGCGGCCCAGCGCGCCGGTCATCCGGTCGAGGTACATGGCGAGGATGACGATCGAGATGCCCGCCTCGAAGCCGAGGCCGATGTCGACGTTGCCGATGGCGCGGTAGACGGCGCCGCCGAGTCCGCCGCCGCCGACCATGCCGGCGATGACGACCATGGACAGGCCGAGCATGATCACCTGGTTGACGCCGGCCATGATGGTGGGCAGCGCGAGCGGCAGCTGGACGCGCAGCAGGGTGTTGCGCGGGGTGGTGCCGAAGGCCTCGGCGGCTTCGACGAGTTCGCCGTCGACCTGGCGGATGCCGAGTTCGGTCATGCGCACGCCGGGCGGCAGGGCGAAGACGATGGTGGCGATGATGCCGGGGACCACGCCGACGCCGAAGAAGATGATGCCGGGGATGAGGTAGACCATCGCCGGCATGGTCTGCATGAAGTCCAGGACCGGGCGCAGCACGGCGCTGACCGTCTTGGAGCGGGCCGCCCAGATGCCCAGCGGCACCGCGATCACCAGGGTGACGAGGGTGGCGACGAGGACCAGCGAGAGGGTCGACATGGCGTCGTCCCACAGCTCGATGGAGTCCACCAGGGCGAAGCCCGCGAAGGCGAGCGCACCGGCGGTCAGGCCGCGCAGCCACCAGGCGACGATGGCGAGGATGCCGGCGAACAGCAGCGGCTGGGGCGCGGACAGGACGGCGTCGATGCCGTCGTAGAGGCCGGTGACGCCGGTGCTGACGGCGTCGAACAGCCAGGAGAACTGGGCCTGGAGCCAGTCGACGGTGTTGTCGACCCACTGGCCGAGGGGGAGCCTAGGCACCGGCGGTCACCTCCTGGGCGGTCAGCCCGCTCATGGCGGCGAGCAGCTTGTCCTGCGGTACGACGCCGAGCACGGCGCCGTCCGCGCCGGTGACGGCCACCGGGTGCGGGGCGCGCGCGGAGACCGCGCACAGCTCGGCGAGCGGGGTGTCGGCGGCGACGGGCTCGCAGGGGCAGCCGGCCGGGCAGTCGCCGGGCGCGAGGGCGTCGTCGGTCATGACGGCGGCGGCGGTGAGCACCCGGGTGCGGTCGACGTCCTGGATGAAGGAGGCCACGTAGTCGTTGGCGGGGCGCACCAGGATGTCCTCGGCGGTGCCGAGCTGGACGATCCGGCCGTCGCGCATGACGGCGATGCGGTCGCCGAGGCGCATGGCCTCGTTGAGGTCGTGGGTGATGAAGACGATGGTCTTCTTCAGCTTCCGCTGGAGCACGAGCAACTGGTCCTGCATGTCACGGCGGATCAGCGGGTCGAGCGCGCTGAACGACTCGTCCATGAGGAGCAGGTCGGCGTCGGTGGCGAGCGCGCGGGCGAGGCCGACGCGCTGCTGCATGCCGCCGGACAGCTCGTCGGGCCAGGACTTCTCCCAGCCGGCGAGGCCGCACAGCTCCAGCGCCTCGGCGGCGCGCTTCTCGCGCTCGGCGCGCGGCACGCCCTGGACCTCCAGGCCGTAGGCGGCGTTCTCGAGGACGCTGCGGTGCGGGAAGAGGGCGAAGTGCTGGAAGACCATGCTGATCTTCTTCGAGCGGACCTCGCGCAGCTCGCGGGGGGAGAGCGCGGTGAGGTCGCGGCCGTCGAAGAGGACGCGGCCCGCGGTGGGGGCGAGCAGGCCGTTCAGCATCCGCAGGAGGGTGGACTTGCCGGACCCCGAGAGACCCATGACGACGAAGATCTGGCCGGATTCGACCGTGAACGAGGCGTCGATCACGGCCGCCGTGGTGCCGTCGGCGCGCAGGGCGTCACGGTCGGCGCCGGCTTCGGCGAGTTTGCGGACGGCTTCGTCGGGTCGTCTGCCGAACACCTTGAACAGGTGGTCGGCCTGGAGCCTGGACACATACACCTCACGGGTAGCAACGAAAACGGCCCGCCACCCCCGCGCAGCCGGGCCGTGGAGCGGGGCGGGATCTGCCCGCGTGCCCGTCGCGTACGGAGATCCGCGCTCTCCGCGAACCCACTCGAAGTCACTGGACGTCACTCGACGTCCCTCGACATCACTCGACGTCTTTCGAAGCCATGGGCTTCGAACTCGTTCGCTTCGAATGCGTTCGTTTCGAATCGTTGAATCCCGTACCGGGTCCGCTCCGGGCTCGCGCCTGCCCCCGGTTCTCCGGGGCAAACGCGAAGGTGACCCGTGTCACGCGGACGGGGCGGTGTTGTCGGTGCGGTGCGGCATGATCGGGGTGTGACGCGACGCCTGATGCTCCTCGACACCGCCAGCCTCTACTTCCGCGCGTACTTCGGCGTGCCGGACACGGTCCGGGCGCCGGATGGCACGCCGGTGAACGCCGTGCGGGGCCTGCTCGACTTCATCGCCCGGCTCGTCCAGGACCACCGGCCGGACGAGCTGGTGGCCTGCTGGGACGACGACTGGCGCCCGCAGTGGCGGGTGGACCTGATCCCCTCGTACAAGGCGCACCGGGTGGCCGAGGAGACCCCGTCCGACCGTCCGGACGTGGAGGAGGTGCCGGACACGCTGTCGCCGCAGGTGCCGGTGATCGTGGACGTGCTGGCGGCGCTCGGCATCGCCCGCGTCGGCGCGCCGGGCTTCGAGGCGGACGACGTGATCGGCACCCTGACGGCGCGGGCCACGGGCCCGGTGGACATCGTCACGGGCGACCGGGACCTGTTCCAGCTGGTGGACGACGCGCGCGGGGTGCGGGTGCTGTACCCGCGCAAGGGCGTCGGCGACTGCGACCTGGTGGACGACGAGCTGATCCGCGCGAAGTACGGGGTGCGCCCCGACCAGTACGCGGACATGGCGGCGCTGCGCGGGGACGCCAGCGACGGGCTGCCCGGCGTGAAGGGCATCGGCGACAAGACGGCGGCGCAGCTGATCGCGGAGTACGGGGACCTGGCGGGCGTCCGGGCGGCGGCGGCCGACCGCACGTCCAGGCTGACCCCGGCGAAGCGCCGCGGCATCGTGGAGGCGGCCGCCTATCTGGACGTGGCCCCGGAGGTGGTGCGGGTCGCGCGGGACGTGCCGCTGCCGGAGTTCTCGGCGGAGCTGCCCTCGGCGCCCCGGGACCCGGAGGCGCTGGCGGCTTTGGTGGAGCGCTGGGGGCTCGGCGGAGCGGTGGGCCGGCTGCTGCCGGTACTGGCGCGCTGAGGCCGGCCCGGGGCCGGAAGGTGTGGGCCTCACCCACCCGAGGTGTTAACTTAGGCAGACCTAAGTAATCCGGCCGGGAAAACGGGGAGACCGCCGTGGCAGAACAGCCCGCACGCAAGGCACCGAGGGCGCACGAGGCCCGGGTGGTGCGCACGGAGCGCATCACCCCGCACATGGTGCGCCTGGTGCTCGGCGGTCCCGGCCTGGACGCCTTCGAGATCGGCGAGTACACCGACCACTACGTGAAGCTGTTGTTCGCGCCCGAGGGCGTGAGCTATCCGGAGCCGTTCGACATGGAGCGGATCCGGGCGGAGTTCCCGCGCGAGCAGTGGCCGACCACCCGGACGTACACGGTGCGGGCCTGGGACCCGGTGCACCGCGAGCTGACCGTGGACTTCGTGGTGCACGGCGACGAGGGCCTGGCCGGCCCGTGGGCGGCGCGGGCACGCGAGGGCGACACGATCCGCTTCCTCGGCCCCGGCGGCGGCTACGCCCCGGACGCGGCCGCCGACTGGCACCTGCTCGTCGGCGACGAGAGCGCCCTGCCGGCCGTCGCCGTCGCCTTGGAGCGGCTGCCCGCCGGCGCCCGGGTGCACGCCTTCCTGGAGGTGGCCGACCGCGCCGAGGAGCAGAAGTTCGCGACGGCCGACGGCATCGACGTGGTCTGGCTGCACCGCGGCGACCGCCCGGTGGGCGAGGCGCTGATCGAGGCGGTCCGCGGCCTCGACTTCCCGGCCGGGGACGTGCACGCCTTCGTCCACGGCGAGGCCGGCTTCGTGAAGGACCTGCGCCGCCACCTCCGTCTGGAGCGCGAGATCCCGCGCGATCGCCTGTCGATCTCGGGCTACTGGCGCCTGGGCAAGACGGACGAGGCCTGGCGCGCGATCAAGCGCGAGTGGAACGAGCAGGCGGAACGCGAACAGGAGAACTGACGCGCCGCACCGCGTCATCCCCCGGAGGGGCGGGAGCCAACAGGCTCCCGCCCCTCCGGCGTTGCACCGCCCTGGCGAGGCGGGGCGCCTGCCGGGCTGGCGGCGGGGCCGGGCGGGCCGGTGTCGGGACCGCCGGCCTGGTGTCAGGCCCGGAGACGGCCCCGTCAGCGCTCGATGCCGAAGACGCGGCGCGAGGCCTCGATGTGGGCGAGGCGGCGCAGGGCCGCGAAGACGGCGTCGCCGAGGACGGTGCCGACGACCACGCTCTCGACGAGTTCCTCGCGGGCCACGTTCTTGGCCACGTACTCGACGTCCACCTGGGCCACCCGCTCCGCCGCGTCGGCGTAGGCGTCGAGGACCGCCTCGGCGAATCCGCCGTGGCCGACGTTCTCCAGGGCGGCGACGGCGACCGCGAGGGCCTCGCGGGCCGGGGCGTCGTCGTGGGAGAGCCAGCCCCGGCGGGCGAGCAGGTCGGTGACGGTGTCGCGGGCGGCGACCAGGGCGTCACCCGGCTCGTCGCCGGCGCCCTCGTAGCGCGGCACCACGTTGTCGGCGGCGGCGCCGAGCATCGTGTGCAACGGCTGCTCGGGGTCGTCGACGGCGGCGACGACCTCGCGGACGGCGGCGACGGACAGCCCGCCGACATCGATCATGGCGCGGATCAGCCGGAGCCGCCGTACGTGCGCCTCCCCGTACGAGGCCTGGTTGGGGCTGGTCAGCTGCCCGGCGGGCAGCAGCCCCTCCCGTACGTAGTACTTGATCGTCGCCACGGACACCCCGGTCCTGCGACTCAACTCTCCGATACGCACCGCGTGTTCACCTTTCCGGTCGCGCTCCGGTCTTGCCGACCGCCCCTCCATCATAGATAGTGACACTATCAGATAGCGGCGAGTGCCACTATCCATTCGCTGCTCGCGCCCGTCCGCATCCGTCCCACGGGGGATTCCTCGCCATGTCCTCAGTGACCCCGACGCCCTCGGCCGCTCCGCCGGCCGCGGCACCTCAGCTCCGCACCCTGCACCGGCCCCTGGTCTGGTTCGCCGGCTCGATGGTCCTGCTCGCCCTGGTCTCGGCCGGCGGGCTGCTCCTCGACGGCCGAGTCCTGGTCGGCGCGCCGATCTGGGCCAAGCCCTTCAAGTTCTCCCTCTCGTTCATCGCCTACGCGCTCACGCTCGCCTGGATGCTCTCGCTGCTGCCGGGCGCCCGGGCCCGCCGGATCGGCTGGTGGGCGGGGACCGTGCTCACCGTCGCCAGCCTGATCGAAATGGTTCTGATCACGATGCAGGTGGTACGGGGCACCCGGAGCCACTTCAACGCCGCGACGCCGTTCGACGCGGCCGTCTTCCAGCTCATGGGCGGCACCGTCGTCATCCTCTGGCTGGCCGCCCTGGTGATCGCGGTCCTGCTGCTGCGCGCCCGCATCCTGGACCGCGCCACCGCCTGGGCCGTCCGGCTCTCCTCCCTCATCGCCCTGGCCGGCGCGGCCGTCGGCTTCGTGATGGTCCGGCCCACCCCGGAGCAGCTCGCCCAGGAGAACCCGCCGGTCACCGGCGCGCACAGCGTGGGCGTGCCCGACGGCGGCCCCGGCGTCCCGCTGCTCGGCTGGTCCACCACCGGCGGGGACCTGCGCATCGCACACTTCTTCGGCATGCACGCGCTGCAACTCGTCCCGCTGGTCCTGCTGTTGCTCGCCGCGCTCACCCCGCGCGCCGCCCGGCTCGCGGACGACCGGGTCCGGCTGCGGCTCGTCCTCGTCGCCTCCGGCTCCTACGCCGCCGTCTTCGCCCTGGTCACCTGGCAGGCCCTGTGCGGCCAGCCGCTGCTCTCCCCCGACGCCCTCACCCTCGCCGCGGCCGGCGCCGTCGCGGCCCTCACCCTCGCGGGCACCGTCTGGGCGCTGCGCACCCCGGCACCCCCTGTCGGCACCCTCCACACCGACCGCCAGGAGCTCGCGGCATGACCGGCTTCCTCTTCGAACTCACCTTCTTCCTCGCGGCCCCCGTCTGGCTGCTGATGATCTTCGCCCCGGGCCACCGGCTCACCGAGCGCGTGGCCGCCTCGCCCTTGACCGTCCTCCCGGTCCTCGCCGTCTACCTGGTCCTGGTGGCTCCGGTGCTCCCGGAACTCTGGACCGCGGTCAGCTCCCCGGACATCGACACCTTCCGCGAGCTCACCGCCCTCGCCAACGGCGCCGGCGCCGTCTGGGCCCAGATCATCGCCTGGGACCTGCTCCTCGGCCAGTGGATCTACCGCGAGTCCCGCCGCCTGTCCCTCTCCCCCTTCCTCACCGGCCCCCTCCTCGTCCTGACGATCCTCCTCTCCCCCTTCGCGCTGCTCCTCTTCCTCCCGCTCCGCGCCGCCCGAAACGCCCGGGCTCCCCAGCCGGCCCGGCGTTAGCCTCACCCCATGCGATACGAGGACCGCGCCGTCGGCGCCGTGCTGGGCTCCGCCGTCGGGGACGCGCTCGGGGCGCCCTTCGAGTTCGGGCTGCCCGGGGTGTTCCGCGAGCGGTTTCCCGACGGGCGCGGCGAGATGTGCGGAGGGGGCGGCTGGGAGGCCGGGGAGGCCACGGACGACACCCAGATGGCCGTGCTCGTCGGGGAGTCGCTGCTGGAGCGCGGCGGGCTCGACCTGCTCGATGTGTTCGACCGCTTCCGGCGCTGGGCGGCCGCCGAACCCAAGGACATCGGGCTGCTCACCGAGGCGGTGCTGCTCGGCGGCGAACCCTGGGACGTCGCCGCCGCGCTGCACTTCCAGGTCAACGGCCGCGGCGCGGGCAACGGTTCGCTGATGCGGGCCGCCACCCCGGCCGTGCGCTTCGCCGCCGCCGGCCGGGCCGCGACCATGGCGGCGGGCCGGCGCATCGCCGCCCTCACCCACGGCGACGCCGCCGCCTGGGAGGGCACCGCGGTCCTGCACGAACTGGTCCGGGTCGCCCTGCTCGGCCAGGACCCGCTCGCCGCCGTCCCCGCCGAGGTCTCCCCCGCGCACCGCGACCGCTGGGCCACGGTCCTGGCGCCCGGCTGGCGGCCCGAGGACGCCACCGAGTTCAACGGCGCCGTCTGGCCCTGCCTCGGCTCCGCGCTCTGGGCGCTGCGCACCACCACCGGCTTCGAGGAGGCCCTCGCCGCCGCGATCGACCTCGGCGGAGACACCGACACCGTCGCCGCCGTCACCGGCATGCTCGCCGGCGCCGTCCACGGCCCTGCCGCGATCCCGCCCCGCTGGACCGCTCCCCTCCACGTCCCGCTCCCGGGCTTCGGCACCCGGGTGCTCCGGGCCCCCGAACTGACCGCCCTCGCCCTGGCCCTGGCGGCCGAGGGGGCCAAGGAACGCGCCCCTTAACGGGCCCGCACCGTCGCCAGGACCTCGTGGTCGGGCTGGAGGGTGAGGCTCGGGACCGGGCGGATCTCCTCGGGGTCCACGGCGAGGCGGAAGCGGCGGGCGACGACCGCGAGGATCAGGACCGCCTCCACCATGGCGAAGCGGGTGCCCAGGCAGACCCGGGGGCCGCCGCCGAAGGGATACCAGGCGTACTCCGGTATGTCCTCGGCCTCCTGGGGGTCCAGCCAGCGCTCGGGACGGAACTCCAGCGGGTCCCGGAACCAGCGGGAGTCCCGGTGGGTGGTCCACTGGCTGCTCCAGACGCGGGTGCCGGGCGCGACCGGGGCTCCGCCGAGGGTGGCGCCCTCCTTGGCGATGCCGGTGATCAGCCAGACCGTGGGGTAGAGACGGAGCGTCTCCTTCACCACGGCCTGGGTGTAGGCCAGTTCCGCGTAGTCCTCGAAGCCGGGGTCGCGGTCGCCGAGCACCCGGTCGAGCTCGGCGGCCAGGGCGTCGGCCACCCGCCCGTTGCGGGAGAGGAGATACCAGGCCCAGACGAGGGTGGAGCTGGTGGTCTCGTGCCCGCCGATGTAGAGGGTGACGGTCTCGTCGCGGATCTCCTTGTCGGAGAGCGGCGCGCCGGTCTCGTCCCGGGCCGCGAGCAGCCGGCTGAGCAGGTCCGGGCGCTCCGAATCGCCGTCGCGGTGCCGGGCGACGACCCGGGCGACCTCGGCGTCGATGACGGCGGTGGCGCGCTTGATCCGGGCCCGTCCCGGGGTGGGCACCCAGTCGGGCAGGATCGCGCCGATGCCGCTGAACTCGGCGCCGATCTCCCGCTGCGCCACGTCCATGGCGCGGCTGATGGCCCGGGCGTCGGCCGCGGTGTCGACGCCGAAGATGGTGCGGACCGCGATGAGCTGGGTGAGCGCGGCCATCTCCTGCTTGACGTCGATCCGCTGCCCGTCGGACCAGCGCTCCGCGAGGTCGACCGCGCACTCGGCCATGGTCGCCGCGTACGACTTCACCTGCTTGGGGCGCACCGAGGGCTGGACGAGGGAGCGCCGGCGCCGCCAGTCGGCTCCCTTCGAGACGACGACGCCCTCGCCGAGCAGGGTGCGGAAGGCGATGCCGAGGTCGGTCTGGTCGAAGGTCCGCTCGACCTCGGTGAGGAGTTCGCCGATGGCCTCGGGGTGGGCGATGAAGAGCGCGGGGGTGCGGCCGAAGCGCCAGCGGACGAAGTCGCCCCGCTCACGCAGCCGTTCGAAGAAGGCGAGCGGGTCCTTGCCGAACTCCGGCAGGTTGCCCAGCCCCGGGACGCCGCGGGGTCCCGGGACGGTCTTCCGTCCGTCCGCCGTCGTGCCGGGCACGACGGCGGACGGACCGGCTTGCGTGGTCACGTGCGTTTCCTTCCGCAGGAGTGGTCTGGGTCGGTGCTGCCAGACCATGGAATCGGAAGGATGTGACACTCCGCCAGCCCTGTGGAAAACCCTTGTCAGTTCACCGTCAGGCCGGCGGGTCGCCACCGCCGCGTCTCGCCATCGGGCCCCGTCATCGGGGCCCGATGGCGGGGCCGTGGGGCCGTCGCCGTTCAGCCCACCGAGCTGTAGGCCACGACGCCCCTCAGCAGGGAATCCACCGCCTTGCGGGCGTTCTTCGCGACCGTGCTGTCCTCCCGCGGCGCGGCCGCCGCGATCTGCCCGAGCACGTCGATGACCTGCTTGCACCAGCGGACGAAGTCGCCGGCCGGCATCTCCGCCTCCCGGAGCACCTCGTCGAGCCCCTTGTCGGAGGCCCACTGGTAGGCGGCCCAGGCGAAGCCGAGGTCCGGCTCGCGCTGGCCGACGCCCTCCGCCTGGTGGAGCTTGAACTCCTCCTCCAGCGCGTCCAGCCGGCCCCAGATCCGCACCATCTCGCCGAGCGCGGCCTTGGCCCGGCCGCCGGGCACCTTGGGCGCGACGGCGTCGTCGGACTGCCGGGCCTCGAAGACCAGCGCCGAGACGCAGGCGGCCAGCTCGGCGGGGCTCAGCCCCTCCCAGACCCGCTCGCGCAGGCACTCGCTGGCCAGCAGGTCCAGCTCGCCGTAGAGCCGGGCCAGCCGCTTGCCGTGCTCGGTGACCTCGTCGCCCCGCAGGTAGTCCATCTCGGTCAGCAGCGCGACGATCCGGTCGAAGGTGCGCGCGATGGTGTTGGTGCGGCCCTCGATGCGCCGCTCCAGCTGCTTGGTGTCGCGCTGCAGCCGGTAGTAGCGCTCGGCCCAGCGGGCGTGGTCCTCGCGCTCGTCGCAGCCGTGGCAGGGATGGGCCCGGATCGCGGTGCGCAGCCGGCTGATCTCGCGGTCGTCGGCCGCGGCCGAGCGCTGCTTGCGGTGCCGCTCCGGGTTGATGTGCCCGGCCTTGCTGCGCAGCGCCGAGGCGAGGTCGCGGCGGGACTGCGGGGAGCGCGGGTTGAAGGAGCGCGGGATGCGCATGCGCTCCAGCGGCTCCACGGGCACCGGGAAGTCGATCGAGGCGAGCCGCTTGACCTGCCGCTCGGCGGTGAGCACCAGCGGGCGCGGCCCGTCGTGGTGCTCGAAGCCGCGGTGTCCGTTGGTCCGGCCGGCCGGGACGCCCGGGTCGAGGACGAGGGCGAGGCCCGCGAACTTGCCGGTCGGCACGTGGATGACGTCGCCGGGCTTGAGCCGCTCCAGGGAGGCCGCGGCCTGGGCGCGCCGTTGCGCGGCGCCCTGCCGGGCCAGTTCGGTCTCGCGGTCCTTGAGCTCGCGGCGCAGCCGCGCGTACTCCTCGAAGTCGCCGAGGTGGCAGGTCATGCCCTCCCGGTAGCCCTGGAGTCCCTCCTCGTTCTTCTGGACCTGCCGGGAGATCCCGACGACCGAGCGGTCGGCCTGGAACTGCGCGAAGGAGGTCTCCAGGAGCTCGCGCGAGCGGTGCCGGCCGAACTGGTCGACCAGGTTGACCGCCATGTTGTACGAGGGCTTGAAGCTGGAGCGGAGCGGATACGTGCGGGTGCCGGCGAGTCCGGCGAGGTGGCCGGGGTCCATGCCGCGCTGCCAGAGCACCACGGCGTGGCCCTCGACGTCGATGCCGCGGCGGCCGGCCCGGCCGGTGAGCTGGGTGTACTCGCCGGGCGTGATGTCGGCGTGCTGCTCGCCGTTCCACTTGACCAGCTTCTCCAGGACCACGGAGCGGGCCGGCATGTTGATGCCGAGCGCCAGGGTCTCGGTGGCGAAGACGGCCTTGACCAGGCCGCGGACGAAGAGCTCCTCGACGACCTCCTTGAAGGTCGGGAGCATGCCGGCGTGGTGCGCGGCGATGCCCCGCTCCAGGGCCTCCAGCCACTCGTAGTAGCCGAGGACGTGCAGGTCCTCGTCCGGGATGGCGGCGGTGCGCTCCTCGACGATCTCGCGGACCCGGCGGCGACCCTCGTCGTCGTTGAGCCGGAGGCCGGCGTAGAGGCACTGCTGGACGGCGGACTCGCAGCCGGCCCGGCTGAAGATGAAGGTGATCGCGGGCAGCAGGCCCTCGGCGTCCAGGCGCTCGATGACCTCGGGCCGGCCCGGCGTCCAGATGCGGGAGCGCTGGCGCCGCTCGCGCTCGCGGTCGGCCTCGCGGACCATCTTGCCGCGGCGCCGGTCGCGCGGGTTGTACGTGCGCGAGTTCTCGGTGCGGGCGAGGCGGAGCAGGTCGGGGTTGACCTCGCGGCGGGCGGAGCCGCGGCCGCCGTGGTCGGTCTCCTCCTCGAAGAGGTCGTACATCCGGCGGCCGGCGAGGACGTGCTGCCACAGCGGCACGGGGCGGCTCTCCGAGACGATGACCTCGGTGTCGCCGCGGACGGTGTCGAGCCAGTCGCCGAACTCCTCGGCGTTCGACACGGTCGCGGAGAGCGACACGAGGGTGACGGACTCGGGGAGGTGGATGATCACTTCCTCCCAGACGGCGCCGCGGAAGCGGTCGGAGAGGTAGTGCACCTCGTCCATGACCACGTAGCCGAGGCCGGAGAGCGCCTGGGACCCCGCGTAGAGCATGTTGCGGAGGACCTCGGTGGTCATGACCACGATGGGCGCGTCTCCGTTGACGCTGTTGTCACCGGTGAGCAGGCCGACCTTGTCGTGGCCGTACCGCTTCACGAGGTCGGCGTACTTCTGGTTGGAGAGCGCCTTGATCGGCGTGGTGTAGAAGCACTTGCGGCCCTGGCGCAGCGCGAGGTGCACGGCGAACTCGCCGACGATGGTCTTGCCGGAGCCGGTGGGGGCGGCGACGAGCACGCCCTTGCCCGCCTCGAGGGCCTGGCAGGCCTCGATCTGGAAGGGGTCCAGACCGAAGTCGTACATCTCGCGGAAGGGGGCCAGTGCGGTCGCCTGGTCCGCGTTGCGCGCGCGGGCGGCGGCGTACGCCTCGGCTGGTGTGAGGTCCTCTGTCATCTTGTTGTCGAGCGTACCCGCCCCCTCCGACAGTGACGCGATCTTTATCGCGGCGCTTCGTTTGCGCTGGTCAGGGGCCCCACGCAGGAGGGTCCCGCCGGGTTGCGCCCGGGGGGACCCTCACGGGACGGACAGGGGCGGTCACGTGATGTCGTCGTAGCCGTTCACGCGGTGCGACCGGGCGCCGTCCGACTCGCCGGTGGCCTGCTCGGGCAGGGCCCGGGCGGCGCCGACCGGCTCGACCTCGCCGACCGCCTCGGGCCGCAGGTCGAGGCTGGAGGCCTCGTCGTCGGAGAGCTCGGCGTCCGGGTTGTTGCGCCGCCGCCGCTTGTCGTTGAGGAGCGCGACGCCGACGGCGATGAAGTAGAGAACGATGATCGGCCCGGCGAGGGCCATCATGCCGAGCGGGTCGGTCGACGGGGTCGCCACAGCGCCGAAGACTAGGGTGCACATGATCATGGCCCGCCACCAGCTGGCCATCCGCTTGCCGGTGACCACGCCCGTGAAGTTCAACATGATCAGCAGAAGTGGCAGCTCGAAGGCGAGACCGAAGACAAGCACCATGCGGGTGGTGAAGTCCAGGAGGTCATCAAGCGAAAGGAAATTGGACGCCACGTCAGGCGTGATGCTGATGAGGACCTTTACGCTGACCGGCATGATCAGGTACGCGGTGTAGGTGCCTGCGGCGAAGAGAGGCACGGCCACGGCGGCGAAATAGTACGTGTACTTCTTCTCGCTCTTGTGGAGACCGGGCGCCACGAACGCCCAAAGTTGGTACAGCCAGATCGGCGTGGAGGCGACGACACCTGCCAACATGACCACCTTCACTGTCGAAGTGAAGGGCGAGAGCATGGTCTGGTAAGCGATGATGACGCAGCGCCCGCCGGTGTTGTCTGACACCGATGTGTTCGGCGGACACTTCGGCACGGGTGAGGACAGAAGGTCCATCAACTGCTGGCTGAAGAACGCGGCCACGACAGACGCGACGATGATCGCCAGCATCGCCTTGGCCACGCGGTTGCGCAGTTCACGGAGATGGTCCACGAGCGGCATCCGCCCCTCGGGATCCTTCTTCTTCTGTGTGCGGGCAGACTTGGGCAACCCACGTCCTCATCTCATGCGAGCAGGCCGCTCCGCTGCGGCCTTGGGGTGAGCAGGTGGAGCCGGATCAGCGCTGAGTCGTATCCGTGGTCTCGGTGACCGGCCGGGCCGAGGTGACGTCACCGGGAGCGGCCTTGATCGTGCGCTGAGCGGAAACCTCCTGGTCAGCCGGCGGACCGGCGGGAGCGGCGGCCTCGCCGCCCTCCGACTTCATAGCCTTCGCCTCGCTCTTCAGGATGCGGGCGGACTTGCCCAGCGACCGCGCCATCTCCGGGAGCTTCTTGGCCCCGAAGAGAAGCACGATGACCAGAAGGATGAGGCTGATCTCAAGGGGACCGATCTGACGGAACATGGCTGTGGTCTACCTTCTTCACCGAGGCGACATTGGAGTGCGTGCCCGGCCGGTCGGACGTGCGTCCGGCCTCCGCGCTGCTAGCGATCGTAACCCGCAGGAGTAAACGGGCGGCAATGGCCGTGCATACTCCCGCTTGCGCGCAGGACCGCCGCTCGCGGGCGTCCGGGGGCGGTCCCGGCGCGAAGTCAGCGCAGGGTCTCGCCGGTTCGCGCGAGATCGAGCGCGGCCCGTTCGAGGTCCTCGGAGACCTGCTGGATCCGGTCTGTGGCGCGGGCCACGTGGCGGCCGAGGCGCTGGGCCTCCAGGAACACCTTGATGCCGAGGACGCCGAGGACGGCGATGCCGAGGAAGCCGAGGGCGACGGCGAGCATGGGCCAGAACATGTGCCGAGCCTAGACCGTGCCCCGGGCGCTCCCCGGCCGGGCCCTCAGCCGGTGGTGTGCAGGCGCAGGGTGTTGACGCCGCCGCCGGTGAGGAGCTCGACGATGCGCTCGCCGGCCGGCTTGCGGACGGCGCTGCCGCACTCAGGGCAGGTGAAGGAGTAGAAGGTGGTGCGGCGGCTGGCGCCGATGGCGAGCCGCAGGGCGCCGGGGGAGAGTTCGAAGCGGGAACGGCAGTCGGGGCAGGCGGCCTTGAAGAGGACCGGGGCGGCCGGCGCCGAAAGATCGGGCATCGCGGACATGTGCCTCAATACTCCCCACTGCGGTACGGGTACGGCCCTGGGCGGCCCCTGCGGGCCGCACCGGTTTCGACGACTCTCACAAGGAACTGCGTCCCGCGACCCCGGAACGTCACGTTCCCCCCCCCTTGGGCGGCGCTCCCCGGCGCCCGCCCTCACTCCCCGTAGGCGGCGAGGGCGGCCGCGGCGGCCTGCCGGGCGCTGTCCGCGAGCTCCTGCGGGGCGACGATCCGGCCGTCGCTGCCGAGCCGCAGCGCGAGCCGGCGCAGCGAGGCCGGCGCCGGGGTGCGCAGCGTGATCCGCAGCCCGCCGTCGGGGAGTTCCTCGGCCCGGTCGTGCGGGTAGTACTCGGCGACCCAGCGGCCGCCGGGCCCGACCTCGACCACGACCTCGGGGTCCTCGGCGGAGGGCTGCACCAGCCCCTCCGAGAGGTCCCGCAGCTCGATCTCCGGCGGCGCGGCGTGGTCGTCCAGGATCCGGATCTCCGCGACCCGGTCGAGGCGGAAGGTGCGGCGCGCCTCGGAGAGCCGGCACCACGCCTCCATGTACGTGTGGCCGACGGCGAAGAGCCGGATCGGGTCCACCTCGCGCTCGGTGAGCTCGTCACGGGCGGGCGAGTAGTAGCGCAGCCACAGCCGCCGGCGCTCCGAGATGGCCCGGTCGACCTCGGCGAAGACCCCGCCCTCGGACTCGAAGGTGACCGAGAGGCGCGAGCTGGCCCCGGCCGCCTCGCCGGCCGCCGCCTCCAGCTTGGCGGTGGCGCGCAGCAGGGCCTCGCGGTCGCTCTCGCGGAGCCCGGGCAGGGTGGCCACCGCGCGGGCGGCCACCAGCAGGGCGGTGGCCTCGTCGGCGGCGAGCCGCAGCGGCGCGGCCACGTCGTCCGGGTTGTGCCACCAGATGCGGTCGCCGTCGGTGTCGATGTCGAGGAGGTCGCCGCCCCGGAAGCTGGTGCCGCACATGGGCAGCACGTCGAGGTCCGAGATCAGCTCGTCCTCGGTGATCCCGAAGGCCCGGGCCACGTCGGCGACGTGCGCGCCGGGACGCTCCCGGAGGTAGGTGACGAGGGAGAGCATCCGCCTCGTCTGGTCGATGGCGTTGGCAGCCACGGTCGTCCTCTCCCCCTCAGCCCTTGGCCACGGCGCGCAGCCGGTCCACCACGTCGGCCCGCAGGTCGGCGGGCTCCAGCACCACCACGTCGGGGCCGAACTCCACGAGCCAGGCGTCCAGGCCGTGCCCGTACGGGATCTCCAGCTCGTCCCAGCCGTCGGCGCCCTCCGTCACGGACAGCGCGCGGGAGCGCAGCGGATAGCCGCAGCCGGCCCGCAGCCGGATCCGGGCCGAGCGGGTGGCGGTCTCCCCGGCCCAGCTCTCCACGGTCTCGCGGACCGTGACCACGTCCGGTACGGGCGCGGTGAAGGCGCCGGCCCGGGAGCGCACCTTGCCGGTGATGCGGGAGAGCCGGAAGACCCGCTCGGCGCCGCGGTCCCGGTCCCAGCCCGCCAGGTACCAGTGGCCGCGCCAGCACTCCAGGGTCCACGGCTCGACGTGCCGGGTCTCGGGGCGGGCGGCGGTGGCCTTGCGGTAGTCGAAGACGACCGGGCGGCGGTCGCGGCAGGCCAGCATCAGCGGCTCGAAGGCGGCCTCGTGGACCGGGATGCGCGGCTCCAGGGCGCTGGCGTGGGCGTCGTACGCGTCCTCCGCCTCGGGCATCCCGGCGGCGCGCAGCTTCTGCAGGGCGCCGCTCGCCGCCCCGGCCAGCCGGGCCTGCTGCCACACCTTGGCGGCCAGGCCGAGCGCGGCGGCCTCCTCGGCGTCCAGGGTGATGGGCGGGAGGCGGTTGGAGTCGCGGCGGGCCAGGTAGCCGGTCTCGCCGTCCAGGTTCTCCACGGTCTCGATGACCAGGCCGAGCTCGCGCAGGTCGTCCTTGTCGCGCTCGAACATGCGGTTGAAGGCGTCCTCGCCGCTCGTCGCGGCGCCGTTGCCCGGGCCGGGGGTGCCGTAGCCCGGGCCGAAGGCCTCGACGTACGCCTCGATGGAGCCGCGGAGCTCGCGCTTGCTCAGCGGACGGCGCGTTCCGAGCAGGCACAGCGCAAGATTCATCAGCCGCTCGGCCTTGGCAATCGCCATCGACGCCCCGCACCCTCTTCTGCCGGATTGACTTCTCGGACGTCCGACCGTACCGCTCCGCGGCACCCGGAAGAAAGCCGGGCCGGGAGCGGGGAACGCGGAGGGCCCCCGCCGTGGTGGCGGGGGCCCTCGGGGTGACCGGGATCCGGGTCAGCCCTTCTTCTTCACGCCCATGAGGTCGCAGACGAAGATCAGCGTGTCGCCGGGGCCGATCTTGGCGCCGGCGCCGCGGTCGCCGTAGGCGAGGTGGGCGGGGATGACCAGCTGGCGGCGGCCGCCGACCTTCATGCCCTGGACGCCCCGGTCCCAGCCCGCGATGACCTGGCCGATGCCGAGCGTGAACGGCAGCGGGGCGCCGCGGTTCCAGGACGCGTCGAACTCCTCGCCGGACTCGAAGAGGACACCCACGTAGTGGACCAGGACGTCGTCCCCGGCCTCGGCGACGGCGCCGTCGCCCTCCCAGATGTCCTTGATCTCCAGATCGGCCGGCGGCTCGCCGCCCGGGAAGTCGACCTCGGGCTTCTCGATGCTCACTGCAGTGTGCTCCTCATACCGATGAACCACGCGGACGATGGCCCGCGCGAACGGAACAGTCTTACATCCCCGCCCGGCTCACACCTTCGCCAGGATGTCGACGACGAAGACCAGCGTGGAGTTCTTCGGGATGCCCTGCTTCTCCTGGTCGCCGAAGGCCTCCGACGGCGGGGCCACGATCAGGACGCGGCTGCCGACCTTCTTGCCGGTGATGCCGTCCTTCAGGCCCTTCAGGGTCAGCTGGCCGAGCGGGAAGTTGGCCGGCTTGCCCGTGGTGTAGGTCGAGTCGAAGACCTTGCCGTCCTTCCACAGGGCGGCGACGTAGTTCACGACCACCGTGTCGGTGGCCTTGACGACCTCGCCCTTGGACTCCAGGACGTAGTTGGAGACCAGCTTGGTCGGCGGGTCGGTCTTGGGGACGGTCAGCGAGGGCTGCTTGCCGTCGGTGTTGACGCCGACCTTCGGCAGGTCCTTGTTGTCCTGGGCCACCTCGGTGCCGGTGGCGGACTTCGGGATGGTGACCGCCTTCAGGATGTCGACCACGAAGACGAGCGTGGCGTTCGGCTTGATGTCGCCCTGGCCCTGCGGACCGTAACCGAGCTGTGGCGGGATGCCGATCTCGACCCGGCTGCCGACCTTCTGGCCCTCCAGGCCCTGGTCCCAGCCCTGGATGACCTGGCCGGCGCCGAGGGTCAGCTGGAACGGCTGCTTCCGGTCGAAGCTGTTGTCGAAGGGGGTGGTCTCGTCCCACTCCTGGCCCAGGTAGTTCACCGAGAGGGCGTCGCCCTTCTTGGTGACCGGGCCGGTGCCCTCGCTGATCACGTTGACCTTGAGGGACTTGGGCGGGTCGCCCACGCCCTTCGAGAGGGTCGGCTTCTCGCCGAACTTCTCCCCCGCGGTGATGGCGGGAAGCCCGTTCTTCATCGAACCGGAATCGGAGCCCTTGTCGTCGCTGCCGCAGGCCGCTGTGGTGAGCAGCAGAAGCGGGACGACGAGCAGGCCGGCAAGTCGGCGCACTAGTTCCTCAGATCTCAGACGGCACAGTAGTTGTCCCGACACTCTAGGGGACCGCCCTGTGCGGCACCCGGCCCCGCACGCGGGGCGTGCGGGGCCGGGTGCACCGAGCGCCGGAGGTCCTACATTCCGGCGATCAGCTTTTCCACGCGGTCGTCGACCGAGCGGAACGGGTCCTTGCACAACACGGTGCGCTGCGCCTGGTCGTTGAGCTTGAGGTGGACCCAGTCGACGGTGAAGTCCCGGCGCTGCTCCTGGGCGCGCCGGATGAAGTCGCCGCGGAGCCGGGCGCGGGTGGTCTGCGGGGGCACCGACTTGCCCTCGAAGATCTTCACGTCGTTGCACACCCGGGCCGCCTGGCCGTTCTTCTGGAGCAGGTAGTACAGGCCGCGGCGGCGGTGGATGTCGTGGTACGCGAGGTCTATCTGGGCGACCCGCGGGTGCGACATGGTCATGTTGTGCTTGGCCCGGTAGCGCTCGATGAGCTTGTACTTCATGACCCAGTCGATCTCGGTCTCGATGCGGTCGAGCTGCTCCTGCTCGATGGCGTCGAGGGTACGGCCCCAGAGCTCCAGGACCTGGGCGACGGTGCCGGTGCGGATGCCGCGGCGGTCGACGAAGTCGGCGGCCTTCTCGTAGTACTCCCGCTGCACCTCCAGGGCGGAGGCCTCGCGGCCGCTGGCGAGCCGCACCTTGCGCTGGCCGGTGATGTCGTGGCTGACCTCGCGGATGGCCCGGATCGGGTTCTCCAGGGTGAGGTCGCGCATGACGGTGCCCGCCTCGATCATGCGCAGCACGAGGTCGGTGGCGCCGACCTTGAGCAGCATGGTCGTCTCGGACATGTTGGAGTCGCCGACGATGACATGGAGCCGGCGGTAGCGCTCGGCGTCCGCGTGCGGCTCGTCGCGGGTGTTGATGATGGGGCGCGAGCGGGTGGTGGCGGAGCTGACGCCCTCCCAGATGTGCTCGGCGCGCTGGGAGACGCAGTAGACGGCGCCGCGCGGGGTCTGCAGCACCTTTCCCGCGCCGCAGATCAGCTGGCGGGTGACGAGGAACGGAATGAGGATGTCCGCGAGCCGGGAGAACTCGCCGTGGCGGGCCACCAGATAGTTCTCGTGGCAGCCGTAGGAGTTTCCGGCGGAGTCGGTGTTGTTCTTGAAGAGATAGACGTCGCCCGCGATTCCCTCCTCGTGCAGGCGGCGTTCCGCGTCGACGAGGAGTCCTTCGAGAATGCGCTCGCCGGCCTTGTCGTGGGTGACCAGTTCGACCACGTTGTCGCATTCGGGAGTTGCGTATTCCGGATGCGAACCCACGTCAAGGTACAGACGGGCGCCGTTCCGCAGGAAGACATTGCTGCTGCGGCCCCATGACACGACACGGCGGAAGAGGTAGCGCGCCACTTCGTCAGGAGACAGTCGGCGCTGTCCCCTGAACGTGCACGTGACGCCGTACTCGTTCTCCAGCCCGAAAATGCGGCGGTCCATGTCTGAACATTACGCCTGAAGCCCTGGGCTGAAACCGGGTTCGGCCGCCCCGTTTCGATCATTTTCCGATGAGTGCGCGGTGTTTTCGGCCCGGGCACCGTCGGGGCCGGCGTCCGGGACTCCCCCGCTGACGGCGTGTCGCGGGCGCGGGGCGGGCTCGGTGCCGAGCACCCGGCCGGTGGCGAGGAGGACCAGGAAGGCCACCAGTCCGCCGATCCCGGCGACCGCGAATCCGGCCGGGGTCCCGGCCAGTTCGACGGCCGGCCCGGAGACGGCCGAGCCGAGGGCGGCGCCCACGCCGAAAGTGGTGACGAGCCAGGAGAAGGCCTCGGTGACGGTGCCGGCCGGGGCGTGCCGGTCGACCACGATGAAGGCGCAGGCGATGGCGGGGGCCAGGAAGACGCCGGCCAGGGCGGCGAGGGCGGTCATCGCGCCCGGGCCGGGCACCAGGACCAGCGGGAGGTAGCCGAGCGCGAGCAGCAGGACCAGGACCCGAAGCCGCCGTTCGGGGGCGCCGGCCCAGTGGCGGGCGCCGTAGGCGACGCCGCCGACGAGGGCACCGAGGCCGAGGGCGGCCATCAGCCAGCCGTACACGGCCTCGTTGCCGCGGTCGTCGGCGTAGGCGACGGCGGCGACCGTGATGGAGCCGAGGGCGAGGCCGACGAAGAAGAACGAGGCGAGCAGCGCGAGCAGCCCCCGGGAGCGCAGGGCGCCCAGCCAGTGCGCCTCGCGGGGCGCGGAGCGCCAGGCCCGGGAGGGCCCCGAGAGCACCACGGACAGGGCGCCGAGGACGCCGAGCAGGTTGATGACGAGCAGCGCGCCGGCGGGCGACCACAGCGCGACCAGCAGGGTCAGCAGCAGCGGGCCGACGGTGAACATCACCTCCTGGGCGACGGCGTCCAGGGCGTAGGCGCGGTGCACCCGGTCCTCGCGGCCCAGGACGCTCGGCCACAGGGCGCGCAGCCCGCCCTCCAGGGGCGGGGTGAAGAGCCCGGCGACCAGGACGGCGGCGTAGGCGAGGAGCAGGTTGCCGATGCCGGTGACCGCCAGGGCGGCCATGCCGAGGGCGGAGATCACGGCGGCGGGCAACTGGACCCGGGGCTGGCCCTTGAGGTCGACGGCCCGCCCGAGCAGCGGCTGCCCGACGGCGGTGGCGAGGCCGTAGGCGGCGATGAGGCCGCCGGCCAGGCTGTAGCTGCCGCCCTCGGCGCGGGTGAAGACGGTGATGGCGACCGGCCCGGTGCCGTTGGGGAGGCGTCCGACGAGCGTGCCGACGAGCAGCCGCGCCGCGTGCGGCGCGCGCAGGATGTCGAGATAGCCGCCGTTCGCCGGGGCAGCGCCGGCCATGTTGGTCTCCCCTCCCGGGGCATCCACCCGAGGTTTTACGTATAACTCCGTCCGTCATACGTACCATGTCGGGAGCACGCCGGTCCACCCCGCGTGCCGGACCGTCCCCGACCCGGAGGCTCCAGTGCACACGCCGGAACAGCCCGCCGCCACTCGGCCCACCAGCCGGGACGTCGCCCGGGCCGCCGGCGTCTCCCAGGCCACCGTCTCCCTGGTGCTCGGCGACAAGTGGCGCGGCCGGGTCTCCGAGCGCACCGCCGGCGCCGTCCGCGAAGCCGCCACCGCCCTCGGCTACCGCCCCAACCTCGCCGCCCGCAACCTCCGCCTCGGCCACACCCGCACCGCGCTCCTGGTCGTCCCCGCGCTCACCAACGAGTTCTTCGCCCGCGTCTACACCGGCGCCGCCACGGTCGCCGCCCGACACGGCTTCGGCGTGGTGCTCTACCCCTCCCCCGACGGCGTCGGCCCCGCCCGCGACCCCTTCGCCTCGGCCCGCGCCGCCCTCGACGGCGTCATCGCCTCCTCCATGGCCACCGACGCCCTCAAGGCCTTCGGCGGCACCGACCTGCCGCTCGTCATGCTGGACAGCGACCCCGCCGGCGGCGGCGCCGCGGCCCACGTCAACCTCGACATCGCCGACGGCATGCGCCAGGTCACCGGCCACCTGCTCGCCCTCGGCCACCGGCGCTTCCTCCACCTCGCCTCCGCCGTGCCCTCCTGGACCTTCGACGTGCGCGCCGCCGCCCTCGCCGAGGCCCTCGCCGGAGCCTCGGTGACGACCGTACGGGCACCCCTGGACGTCCAGGGGGCCCGCGGGGCCGTCGAACGCGCCCTCGCCGGGCCCAGGCCCCGGCCCACCGCGATCGTCTGCGACGACGACATCCTCGCGGCCGGCGCCTGCAAGGCGGCCCGCCGGCTCGGCCTGCGGGTCCCCGAGGACCTCTCCGTCACCGGCTTCGACGACCTCGCGCTCGCCACCGCCGTCGAGCCCGAGCTGACCACCGTCGCCCTGCCCGCCGAGCGCATCGGCGAGCGGGGCATGGCAGCCCTCCTCGCCGTCCTGGACGGCCGCGAGCCCGAGCGCGGCGACCTGCCGGTCACGCTGACCGTACGCGGCTCCTCGGGCCCCGCACCGGCCGCCTGAGCCCCTTCCCGTACGCCTCCGCACACGCGCGCGGCATGACGAAGGCCCCGGCACCGTACGCGTACGTACGGCTCCGGGGCCCCGCGGTCGCCCTGGCCGGGCGGCCTACTCCTCGGCGGCCTCGTCGGACGGGTCGTCCGTCTTCGTCACGGCCGCGTCGTCCGCCTCCAGCAGCCGCTTCAACTGCCGGCCGACGATCCGCTTGAACTTGCGCTGCTGCGGACGCGTGCGGTCCAGGACGGCCACCTCCAAGCGCTCGGCCGGGATCTCCCGCTCACTGCCGTTGGTGTCCCGGGACAGCGCCTGCACGGCCAGCTTCAGGGCCTCGGCGAGCGACATCCCGTCCCGGTGCCGCTGGTCCAGGAAGGAGCTGATCTGCTCCGCGTTGCCCCCGACCGCGACCGAGCCGTGCTCGTCGACGATCGAGCCGTCGTGCGGGAGCCGGTAGATCTGGTCGCCCTCGGGCTCCGTGCCCACCTCGGCGACGACCAGCTCCACCTCGTAGGGCTTCTCCCCCGCGCTGGAGAAGATCGTGCCCAGGGTCTGGGCGTAGACGTTGGCCAGCCCACGGGCCGTGACGTCGTCCCGGTCGTAGGTGTAACCGCGCAGATCGGCGTAGCGCACGCCGCCGATCCGCAGGTTCTCGTACTCGTTGTACTTGCCGGCCGCGGCGAAGCCGATCCGGTCGTAGATCTCGCTGAACTTGTGCAGGGCGCGGGACGGGTTCTCGCCGACGAAGACGATGCCGTCGGCGTACTGGAGGACGACAAGGCTGCGGCCTCGGGCGATGCCCTTGCGGGCGTACTCCGCCCGGTCGGCCATGGCCTGCTGGGGTGAGACATAGAACGGCGTGGACACCGGCTACCGTCCCTTTCTTCCGGTCTGAAGGGCGCTGGAGGGCTGCATCGGTCGGGGAGTGCTCAGAGCAGGGCCGCGCGCGGTCCGTCGGGCTGCTCCAGACGCCGCTCCGTGACCGAGCGGGCCAGCTCCGAGGACTCCGCCTCGCTGAGCCTGCGGAATCCCTCCTCGGTGATGACGGTGACGATCGGGAAGATCCGGCGGGCCAGGTCCGGGCCGCCGGTCGCCGAGTCGTCGTCGGCGGCGTCGTACAGCGCCTGGACGACGAGGGTGGTGGCCTGCTGCTCGGTCAGGTCGTCCCGGTAGAGCTTCTTCATCGACCCGCGCGCGAAGATCGAGCCCGAGCCGGTGGCGGCGTAGCCGTGCTCCTCGGAGCGGCCGCCGGTGACGTCGTAGGAGAAGATCCGGCCCTTCTCGCGGCCCTCGTCCCAGCCGGCGAACAGCGGGACGACGGCCAGGCCCTGCATGGCCATGCCCAGATTGCTGCGGATCATCGTGGACAGGCGGTTCGCCTTGCCCTCCAGGGAGAGCGTCGCGCCCTCCACCTTCTCGAAGTGCTCCAGCTCCAGCTGGAACAGCTTCACCATCTCCACGGCCAGGCCGGCGGTGCCGGCGATGCCGACCGCGGAGTACTCGTCGGCCGGGAACACCTTCTCGATGTCCCGCTGCGCGATCATGTTCCCCATGGTCGCCCGCCGGTCACCGGCGAGCACCACGCCGCCGGGGAACGTGGCCGCCACGATCGTCGTGCCGTGCGGCGCCTCGACGATGCCCTCGGGGAGCTTCCGGTTGCCCGGGAGCAGCTCCGGCGAGTGCTCGGCGAGGAAGTCGATGAAGGAGGACGAACCCGGCGTCAGGAAGGCTGCCGGTAGACGCCCTGTGCTACGAGTGTTGGGTTCCACAGGTTTCCTTCCACGTAAGCGGCTGCACGCCTTATGACGTCCGGCCGATCCTTGAGTTGCCCCAGAGCCGCGTTGCAGCTGAAGCACAGTACGCCTCGGACCTTACCCGTCCGGTGATCGTGATCCACATGCTCCGCGGGGCCCTCCTGGCAGAGCAGGCAGACCCCGCCCTGGGCGGCGATCATCCGATCACGCTCGGCTTCGGTGATGCCGTACTTGCGCTTGAGATGCCCTGCTCGACCCTGCGCCTTCTTGCAGGCCTTGCAGAGAGTGGCAAGGCCGTCCGACGCGGTGGCGTTGCGATGCCAGTCGCTGTGCGGCTTGACCTCACCGCACTGCCGGCACAGCTTGTGCCCGACCGGCACGTCCGCCCTGCTTCGGACGACCTTGCCCTTGGCTGCCTGTCTGACCCGGTAGCGCGTCGCCCCGTACGCGGCAACGCATTCCCGGCACCTCGATTGCAGTCCGTCCCCGCGATTACAGTCCCGCGCGAATCCGGTCAGCGGGACGTCCCGCCCGCAACCGCGGCACAACTTGACAGCCTCTGACATTTCCCCGCCCCTGCGACTTCACCTTCGATTCGAAGGCTACTCGCCGCCTTTTTGCACGAAGCTTCGAACGAAATCCTCTGCGTTCTCCTCGAGCACGTCGTCGATTTCGTCCAGGACGGAATCCACGTCGTCCGAAAGCTTCTCCTGGCGTTCCTTGAGGTCGGAGCTCGCCTCCGCCGTGGTCTCCTCGACCTCCTCGGTGGAACGCGTCGCCTTCTGCTGTCCGCCGCCGGTGTCCTTGGTCGCCATAAACCTCACCCCGCTCGAATCGGCCCGCTCGTGTGGGTCTGTACAAGATCAGACCCTACAAGCCGGGACTGACATCGGCCCGCAGTTTCCACAACGACCGGGCACTGGTCTCATGATTCCCAGCGCCCGGGCATTTCAGCCGCCCGAGCCGCCGGAAAGCACGCGGACCAGTTCCTCGGCCGTGCGGCAGCGGTCCAGGAGCTCCTTCACGTGGTTCCGGGTACCCCGCAGGGGTTCCAGGGTCGGCACCCGCTGGAGCGAGTCGCGGCCCGGGAGGTCGAAGATGACCGAGTCCCAGGAGGCCGCGGCCACGTCGTCCGCGTACTGCTCCAGGCAGCGGCCGCGGAAGTAGGCCCTGGTGTCCTCCGGAGGGCTCGTCTCGGCCCGTACGACCTCGTCCTCGTCCAGGAGGCGCTTCATGCGCCCGCGGGCCGCCAGGCGGTTGTAGAGGCCCTTCTCGGGGCGCACGTCCGCGTACTGGAGGTCCACCAGGTGCAGCCGGGCGGCGTCCCAGTCCAGGCCGTCGCGGCGGCGGTAGCCCTCCATGAGCTCCCGCTTGGCGACCCAGTCCAGCTCGCCGGCCAGGCTCATCGGGTCGTTCTCCAGGCGCCCGAGGGTGTCCTCCCAGCGGGCCAGGACGTCCTTGGTCTGCTCGTCGGCGTCGGAGCCGTAGCGCTCGTCCACGTACTTCCTGGCCAGCTCGAAGTACTCCATCTGGAGCTGCACCGCGGTGAGCGTCCGGCCGCTGCGCAGCGTGATCAGGTACTGGAGCGAGGGGTCGTGGGAGACCTGGTGCAGGGTGCGCACCGGCTGGTCGACGGCGAGGTCGACGGTGATGAAGGAGTCCTCGATCATGGACAGCACCAGGGCGGTGGTGCCCAGCTTGAGGTAGGTGGAGATCTCGGAGAGGTTGGCGTCGCCGATGATCACGTGCAGCCGCCGGTACTTCTCGGCGTCCGCGTGCGGTTCGTCGCGGGTGTTGATGATGGGGCGCTTGAGGGTGGTCTCCAGGCCGACCTCGACCTCGAAGTAGTCGGCGCGCTGGCTGATCTGGAAGCCGTTCTCGCGCCCGTCCTGGCCGATGCCGACGCGGCCGGCGCCGGTGACGACCTGCCGGGAGACGAAGAAGGGCGTCAGGTGGCGCACGATGTCCGAGAAGGGGGTCTCCCGCTTCATCAGGTAGTTCTCGTGCGTGCCGTAGGAGGCGCCCTTGTTGTCGGTGTTGTTCTTGTAGAGGTGGATCGGCTGGGCGCCGGGGAGCTGGGCGGCCCGCTCGGCCGCCTCGGCCATGATCCGCTCGCCGGCCTTGTCCCAGAGCACGGCGTCGCGCGGGTTGGTGACCTCGGGGGCGCTGTACTCGGGGTGGGCGTGGTCCACGTAGAGCCGGGCGCCGTTGGTCAGGATGACGTTGGCGAGGCCGATGTCCTCGTCGGTGAGCTGGCTGGAGTCGGCGGCCTCGCGGGCGAGGTCGAAGCCGCGGGCGTCCCGCAGCGGGTTCTCCTCCTCGAAGTCCCAGCGGGCGCGGCGCGCCCGGTGCATCGCCGCCGCGTAGGCGTTGACGATCTGGGACGAGGTGAGCATGGCATTGGCGTTGGGGTGTCCCGGGACGGAGATCCCGTACTCCGTCTCGATGCCCATTACTCGCCGTACGGTCATGCGGCCCTCCTTGCCCGGCGCCGCTCCCCGCACGGTGCGTGATTCGGCGGTACCCACGAGCCTAGAGCGGCCGCGCGTCGTCGGGGAGATCGAATGCGGTTCGGTGAGTGGAATACGACGGCTGCGGATGCCCGAATTCCGGACATCCGCAGCCGGTGCGCGTCCCTACAGGTACTGACCGGTGTTCGCCACCGTGTCGATGGAGCGTCCGGTGTCCGCGCCCTGCTTTCCGGTGACGAGGGTGCGGATGAAGACGATCCGCTCGCCCTTCTTTCCGGAGATGCGGGCCCAGTCGTCCGGGTTGGTGGTGTTGGGCAGGTCCTCGTTCTCCTTGAACTCGTCCACGCATGCCTGGAGGAGGTGGGAGACGCGGATGCCCTTCTGGTCGTGGTCGAGGAATGCCTTGATGGCCATCTTCTTGGCCCGGTCGACGATGTTCTGGATCATCGCGCCGGAGTTGAAGTCCTTGAAGTAGAGGACTTCCTTGTCGCCGTTGGCGTACGTGACCTCGAGGAAGCGGTTCTCCTCGGATTCCGCGTACATCTGCTCGACCACGGACTGGATCATCGCGTGGGCGGCGGCCTCCTTCGATCCGCTGTGCTCGGCGAGGTCGTCGGCGTGCAGCGGGAGCGAGGGGGTGAGGTACTTGGCGAAGATGTCCTTGGCCGCTTCCGCGTCCGGGCGCTCGATCTTGATCTTGACGTCGAGCCGGCCGGGCCGCAGGATCGCGGGGTCGATCATGTCCTCGCGGTTGGAGGCGCCGATGACGATGACGTTCTCCAGGCCTTCCACGCCGTCGATCTCGGCGAGCAGCTGCGGGACGATGGTGTTCTCCACGTCCGAGCTGACTCCGGATCCGCGGGTGCGGAAGAGGGATTCCATCTCGTCGAAGAAGACGATGACGGGGGTGCCCTCGCTCGCCTTCTCCCGGGCACGCTGGAAGACGAGGCGGATGTGCCGCTCGGTCTCGCCGACGTACTTGTTGAGGAGCTCGGGGCCCTTGATGTTGAGGAAGTAGGACTTCCCCGCGGGCTGGCCGGTCACCTCGGCGACCTTCTTGGCAAGGGAGTTGGCGACGGCCTTCGCGATGAGCGTCTTGCCGCAGCCGGGCGGGCCGTAGAGCAGGATGCCCTTCGGCGGCCGCAGTTCGTGCTCCTTGAAGAGGTCCGGGTAGAGGTACGGGAGCTCGACCGCGTCGCGGATCAGTTCGATCTGGTTGCCCAGACCGCCGATCTTGTCGTAGTCGACGTCCGGGACCTCTTCGAGGACGAGTTCCTCGACCTCGCTCTTCGGGACGACCTCGTAGACGTATCCCGACCGGGGTTCCAGGAGCAGGGCGTCGCCGGGGCGGATGGTGATGTCGAGCAGCGGCTCGGCGAGCCGCACCACCCGCTCCTCGTCGGTGTGCCCGATGACCAGGGCGCGCTCGCCGTCCTCGAGGATCTCCTTGAGGGTGACGATGTCCCCGGCGCGCTCGAATTCCATGGCCTGGACCACGTTGAGCGCCTCGTTGAGCATGACTTCCTGGCCCCGCTTGAGCTGGTCGAGCTCGACTCCGGGGCTCACGTTCACCCGGAGCTTGCGGCCCCCGGTGAAGATGTCGCAGGTGTCGTCCTCGTTGGCCTGCAGGAAGACACCGAAGCCGGCCGGCGGCTGGGCGAGCCGGTCGACCTCCTCCTTGAGGGCCACGATCTGGTCGCGGGCCTCACGGAGGGTATTGGCGAGCCGCTCGTTCTGTGCGGACACGCCGGCCAGGTTCGTCTGCAGCTCGACGATCCGCTCCTCGAGAATCCTCGTGTGACGCGGAGAGTCGGCGAGCTTGCGGCGCAGGACGGCGATTTCCTGCTCGAGATAGGCAACCTGACCGGCGGGGTCGTCAGACCCCCGACCGGGCCGGATGCCGCGGTTGATGTCGTCGTCGTGGGCTGCCACGGTCCTCACCTCCTCCAAGGGGAGCTGGACGCTTCCTGACCCTACCTGGGTGGGTGATGATTGAAACCCCTAGATCAAAAAGACTGCGGGGTGTGTCCGATCTTCACCCTTGCGCTTCCCCTCACGCCAGGGGAATACCCACCGGCGGTCATTGCAAAAGCGCCCGGTTGTATCGTCGTGGGTGGTCAACACCCGTCAGGCGTGACCGGACTTAGAGAATCGACGCAGAAACGGCAGGCGACATGACCGTGCAGCAGGAGACCCCGGCCACGGGCGCCGAGGAGGCGCTGGAGGTCTGGATCGACCAGGACCTGTGCACCGGGGACGGTATCTGCGCGCAGTACGCTCCGGAGGTCTTCGAGCTCGACATCGACGGGCTCGCATATGTGAAGAGCGCGGACGACGAGCTGCTCCAGGAGCCGGGCGCGACGACGCCGGTGCCGCTGCCGTTGCTGCGGGACGTGGTGGACTCGGCGAAGGAGTGCCCGGGCGACTGCATCCACGTGCGGCGGGTCGGCGACGGTGTCGAGGTGTACGGCCCGGACGCGGAGTGACCGTGCGGTGACCGGGGGGTGGGGCGCCCCGGGGCCGGGCCGGTCCCGGGGGAGCGTTGCCCCCTGGTCAGACGGCGCGGGCCGGGTCCTGGCCGGTGCGGACGAAGGCGCCGCCCCGCCAGCGCCAGGTGACCTGCTCGCGCAGGTCGGGGCAGCAGCTGGGGACGTCCGCGGAGGAGTAGCCGAGCAGGGTGGCGTGGACGGCGCCGTCGCGGACGGCGAGGTCGCCGATGTTCTTCAGCTGCGAGGGTTCGACCAGCGTGGCCACCACGCGCGCGGCCGGGGTGCCGGCGCCCTTGCCGCGGGTGAGCACGTAGACGCCGCTGGGCGGCGTGCCGGAGCCGGCTTCGCAGTGCACGACTGCGACGGTCTCCGGGTTCCCGTCCCCGTCGAGGTCCCCGCCGGCCTTGCGGGCGACGGTGCTGGGGGCTCCCCCGCACTCCAGCGGGTAGTGGGCGGTGGCGGCGTCGGGCGCGGGCAGCGGGACCGGGGGTGCGGCGGTGGCGCCGGCCGGGTCGGGCTGCAGCAGTCCGGCGAGGGCGACGACTCCGGCCATGGCGGCCGCGGTGGCCAGCCAGTGCACCGGCCGGGCGTGGGTGTGCGCGAGGTCCGGGACGGCGGAGGTCTGCACGCGGGGCGTCTCCTGTGAGTGGTGCGGAAGGAGTTCGTACGGTGAACGGGCATCGTGCCACACGTCACAGGAGGGCGGAACAGGCGGGGTGCGGACGGGCCGTACGGGGCGGGGCTCGGGGTCGGCCGGGGGCCGGACATGAGGGTGCCGCCGCCGGTTCCCCGCCCGGGGGCGGGAACTCGGCGGCGGCACGCGCGCGTTGTCGGGGCGTCAGCCCCCCTGTGGGCGTCAGCCCTTGTTGGGACCCTCGTAGTCCTCGCCGTAGGCGCCCTTGGCGGGGCGGCGGCGGCGCATCGGGGGCTCCACGCCGTCGGCGAGCCGGCGGGCGGTGACGAGGAAGCCGGTGTGGCCGATCATGCGGTGGTCCGGACGGACGGCCAGGCCCTCGACGTGCCAGTTGCGGATCATGGACTCCCAGGGCTGCGGCTCGGCGTAGCAGCCGAACTCGCGGATGGACTCCACGGTGCGCGCGAGCTGCGTGGTGGTGGCCACGTAGCAGCACAGGATGCCGCCGGGGACGAGCGCCTTGGAGACGGCCTCCAGGCACTCCCAGGGGGCGAGCATGTCGAGGATGACACGGTCGACGTCGGTGTCGGAGAGGTTGTCCTGGAGGTCGCCGACGGTCAGCTGCCACGCGGGGTGCGGGCCGCCGAAGTAGCGCTCGACGTTGCCCTTGGCGATCTCGGCGAAGTCCTCGCGGCGCTCGTAGGAGTGCAGCATGCCGCTGTCGCCGATGGCGCGCAGCAGGAAGGAGCTGAGCGAGCCGGAGCCCACGCCGGCCTCGACGACGCGGGCGCCGGGGAAGATGTCGGCGAAGGCCAGGATCTGCCCCGCGTCCTTGGGGTAGACCACGGCGGCGCCGCGGGGCATGGACAGGACGTAGTCGGGGAGCAGGGGGCGCAGCGCCAGGTAGGCGACGTTTCCCGTGGTACGGACAACGCTGCCCTCGGGAGCACCGATCAGCTCGTCGTGCGGGAAGGAACCCTTGTGGGTGTGGAAGTTCTTCCCGGCCTCGAGCGTGAACGTGTAGTGGCGTCCCTTGGGGTCGGTGAGCTGGACCTGGTCCCCGACCTTGAAGGGCCCGCGACGGCGGGCGGCACCGGTCGGTTCGGACATGTGAACAGGGTACCGGTGTTACGACGAGGGTCGTGCCATGGCCTTCACGAAGGCGCGCTCCACGTCCGCGGTGGAGAGGACTCCGTAGATCTCGCCGCCTTCCTCGATCACCAGGTATTCGGTGGCCGGGCTGGCGCGGAGGTGGTCGAGGAGGGGCTGGCCGGCGAGGTCGGCGGGGACGCGCATGCCGTCGGCGAGGTCCTGGGAGAGGGCGCTGACGGCGACCCAGGGGCGGCGGTGCTGGGGGACGGAGGCGATGGCGGTCTCGCGGACGATGCCGGTGGGGGCGCCCTGGCCGTCGACGACGACGAGGGCGCGGGCGCCCGCCTCGTTGGCGCGGCGCAGCGCCTCGGAGAGCGGGGTGGCGGTCTCCACGGGGATGGCGCGGCGGGTGAGGGTGCGGGCGCGCAGTTCGGGGAGGTGCTCGCGCAGGCGGGCCATGCGGAGGCTGTTGCCGGCGCCGGTCCAGATGATCGCGGCGAGGATGGCGGCGAGCAGGGCGTCGGTGACGGTGGTGAAGCCGCTGATGTCCTCGGTGGAGTTGCCGAGCAGGCCGGTGCGGGTGAGCAGCGGCAGTCCGATGAGGACGGTGACGGCGAGCGCGCGGCCGACCCAGGCGGCGGCGACGGTGCCGGTCATCGCGTTGCCGGTGAGCTTCCAGACGACGGCGCGGAGCATCCGGCCGCCGTCGAGGGGCAGGCCGGGGAGCAGGTTGAAGATCGCGACGATGAGGTTGGAGATCATCAGCCCGCCGAGCAGCACGCCGGGGACGGTGCCGGGTTCGACGGCGTACATGGCGAGGTAGAAGACGCCGGCGAGGACGAGGGAGAGCAGCGGGCCGACGAAGGCGAGGACGAACTCGCGGCCGGGGGTCTCGGTCTCCTTGTCGATCTCGGAGACGCCGCCGAAGAACTGGAGCTGGATGCGGCGCACGGGGAGCTTGAAGCGGAGCGCGGCGAGGGTGTGGGCCAGTTCGTGGACGAGCACGGAGGCGTAGAAGGCGATGGCGAAGAACAGGGAGACCAGGTAGCGGGCCGCGCCGAGGTCGGGCAGGACGCGTTCGATCTGGTCGCCGAAGACCCAGGTGATGAGGGCGGCGACCAGGAACCAGCTGGGCGCGACGTAGACGGGCACGCCGAAGGGGCGGCCCATCAGGATGCCGCCGCCCGGCTCCTCGGTCCGCTGCGGCTTGGACTCGTCCTGGTTCACGGGTTCCTTTCGTCGCCGGGCGGGGCCCGCGCACTGGGTCACGGTTCGATCATGCAGTGCGACGGGTCCTGCGTCGATGGTATTCCGCGTGTGCCCCCGGGCGGGATCTGGGTCGGGGCGGTGCTCGCTGTCGGTGGCGGGCCGTAGGGTCTGTGTCATGAGTACGAGCGAGCAGCCGCCGGTGGCGGCGGTGGAGCCCCGGGCACCGATGTCGTTGTCGCCGTCGCGGGCGAGCGACTTCATGCAGTGCCCCCTGCTCTACCGGTTCCGGGTGATCGACCGGCTGCCGGAGAAGCCGAGTGCGGCGGCGACCCGCGGGACGCTGGTGCACGCGGTGCTTGAGCGCCTGTTCGACGCGCCGGCGGTGGAGCGGACGGCGCCGCGGGCGAAGGCGCTGGTGCCGGGGCAGTGGGACCGGCTGTTGGCCTCGCGGCCGGAGCTGGGCGAGCTGTTCGAGGGGGACGCCGAGGGGGAGCGCCTCGCGCGGTGGCTGTCGGAGGCGGAGGCGCTGGTCGAGCGGTGGTTCACGCTGGAGGACCCGACGCGTCTGGAGCCGGCCGAGCGTGAGCTGTTCGTGGAGACGGAGCTGGCTTCGGGGCTGCGGCTGCGCGGGGTGATCGACCGGGTGGACGTGGCGCCGACGGGCGAGGTCCGGATCGTGGACTACAAGACGGGCAAGGCGCCCCGCCCGGAGTACAGCGAGGGCGCGCTGTTCCAGATGAAGTTCTACGCGCTGGTGGTGTGGCGCCTGCGGCAGGTGGTGCCGCGCCGGCTCCAGCTGGTGTATCTGGGCAGCGGTGACGTGCTGACGTACGACCCGGTGGAGGCCGATCTGCTGCGGGTGGAGCGCAAGCTGCACGCGCTGTGGGAGGCGATCCGGCTGGCGACGGAGACGGGTGACTGGCGGCCCCGGCCGACGAAGCTGTGCGGCTGGTGCGACCACCGGGCGGTGTGCCCGGAGTTCGGCGGCACTCCCCCGGTGTATCCGCTGCCGGTGGTGCCCGCGCGCCCGGCGGAGTCCGGCGCGTAGCCCCAGGGCAGAATGGATCACGTCCCGCCCGTGCCGTGAAGGAGTTGTCCGTGGCTATCCGCGTCCTACTGGTCGACGACCAGCCGCTGCTGCGCACCGGTTTCCGGATGATCCTGGAGGCCGAGCAGGACATCGCGGTGGTGGGTGAGGCCGGTGACGGTCTCCAGGCCCTGGACCAGGTGCGGGCCCTGCAGCCCGACGTGGTGCTGATGGACATCCGGATGCCGCGGATGGACGGGGTGGAGGCGACCCGGCAGATCACCGGGCCGGGCCGGGACGGTCCGGCGAAGGTGCTGGTGCTGACCACCTTCGACCTCGACGAGTACGTGGTGGAGGCGCTGCGGGCGGGGGCGAGCGGCTTCCTCCTGAAGGACGCCCCGGCGACCGAGCTGGTGCAGGCGATCCGGGTGGTGGCGGCCGGCGAGGCGATGCTGGCCCCGTCGATCACGCGGCGGTTGCTCGACAAGTACTCGGCGCACCTGCCGTCGGGCGAGGAGCAGGTGCCGGACACGCTGAACACGCTGACGGACCGCGAGGTCGAGGTGCTGAAGCTGGTGGCCCGTGGCCTGTCGAACGCGGAGATCGCGGCGGATCTGTTCGTCAGCGAGACGACGGTGAAGACCCATGTCGGGCACGTGCTGACGAAGCTGGGCCTGCGGGACCGGGTGCAGGCCGCGGTGTACGCGTACGAGAGCGGTCTGGTGCGCCCCGGGGCGCAGTGACGGTGCCGTTGCGTACGGAGGCGGTACGGGGAAGGGCCCGGCGCGCGGGTGGCGCGGCGGGCCCTTCGTCGTGCCGGGGGGCGGGTCAGCCCTTCTTGATCTCCCAGAAGCGGAAGACGGTGGAGGCGTCCAGGGTCCATTCGAGGCCGGTGACGTCCTCGCGGGCGACGGCGTACTGCTTGCCCTGCCACAGCGGCAGCAGCGGGAGCTCGTCGGCGACGAGGTCCTGGACCTTGGTGTACGTGGAGCCGGTCGCGGACCGGTCGGGCGAGGCGGCGACGGCGGGCAGCAGCTCGCCGGTGATCAGGGCGTTCTTGTAGCGGTTGCCGAGGACGTTGTCGTCGCCGAAGAAGGGCGAGGTGAAGTTGTCGGCGTCCGGGTAGTCGGGGACCCAGCCGCGGACGTACACGCCGTACTTGCCGGCGTCGACGTCCTTCTCGTACTGCTCGTAGTCGGCGACCGACTGGACCTTGGCGTCGAACAGGCCGCTGGCGTTGAGCTGGCCGGCTATCGCCTCCATCATCTGGTCGGTGGAGGGTCCGAAGCGGCTGGGGGTGGACCAGAGGGTGAGCTTGACCTTGCCGGTGATCCCGTCCTTGCGCAGCGCCTGCTCGGCCTTGGCCTTGTCGGGCGCGCCGTAGGTGTCGAAGAACGAGGTGGCGTGGCCGGCGATGCCGGCCGGGACGATGGAGTACAGCGGCGTCGCGGTCGACTTGTAGACGTTCTGGACGAGCGCCTCGCGGTCGACGAGGTGGGCGATGGCCTTGCGGACGCCGAGCTTGCCGACGACCGGGTCCTTGACGTTGAAGACCAGGTGCTGGACCTCGGCGCTGGAGCCCTGGACGACCTGGATGCCCTTGGCGTCGTCCTGGGAGTTCTCCAGGGCGGCGATGTCGTCGGCGGAGAGGCCTCGGTAGGCGACGTCGACCTCGCCGCCGGCGAGGGCCTTGGCGAGGGCCTCGCGGTCGCCGCCGTAGAGCTTGAGGGTGACGCCGCCGTTCTTGCGCTTGGCGTTGCCCTGGTAGCCGCTGTTGGCGGAGAAGACGGCCTCGGTCTCGCCGAAGGAGTCGAGCTTGTACGGGCCGGAGCCGACCGCCTTGCCGTCGGTGCGCAGCGCGTCGGCGGGGTAGGAGCGGTGGTCGACGATGGAGCCGGCGCCGGAGGCGATCTTGCTGGGGAAGGTGGCGTCGGCGACCTTGAGCCGGAAGACGACGGTCTTCTCGTCGGGGGTCTCGATGGAGGCGATCGAGGAGAGCAGCGGGGCCGGGCCGTTGGGGTCGGCGATCTTCAGGGCGCGCTCGAAGGAGAACTTGACGTCCTCGGAGGTGAGCGGGTTGCCGTTGGAGAACTTCAGGCCCTCGCGCAGGGTGCAGGTGTAGACCTTGCTGCCGCCGGAGAAGGCGCACTCGTCGGCGGCGTCGGGCTCGGGCTCGGAGCCGCCCTTGGGGAAGGCGAGCAGGGACTGGAAGACGTTGTTGAACAGCACCCAGGAGCCGGGGTCGTAGCCGGCGGCCGGGTCGGTCGCGACGATCTCGTCCGACATGCCGACGCGGACGGTGGTTCCGGCGTCACCGGTGCCGCCCTTTTCGGTGCCGCAGCCGGACAGCAGGGTCGCGGCCAGGCCCGCGGCGAGCGGAGCGGTCAGCCACTTGTTGTGTGCCTTCACAGAACTTGCCTCGTGATCTCTTGCCAGGCCGGCCGCGCGGACAGTGCGCGGCCGGTACAACGAAGGGGTCAGGCGGTGCCGCGGCCCAGCTCCCACAGGAGCAGGTCGGAGGAGGTGTTCAGCGCCCACTCGACGCCGGTGATGTCGTTCCGGGCGGCGACGTACTGCTTGCCCTGCCACAGCGGCAGCACCGGAACGTCCTTGGCGACGATCTTCTGGATCTGCTCGAAGACCGGGGCCGCGGCGGTGCGGTCGGCCTCGCGGCGCGACTGCGGGATCAACCGGTCACGGACGGACTGGTTGACGTACGGGGTGTTGAGGAAGTTGTCGCTGTCCAGGAAGGGGGCGACGTAGTTGTCCGGGTCCGGGTAGTCGGGGAACCAGCCGAGGCCGTAGACGGCGTAGTCGCCGCGCTTCTGGGCCGGTCGGAACTGGGACCACTCGGTGCCCTGGACCTTGGCGTCGAAGAGCTTGGAGGCGTTGAGCTGGGCGCGCAGCGCCTCGAACTCCTCGGCCGTCTCGGCGCCGTAGTGGTCGGTGGTGTAGTGCAGGGTGACCGGGACGGGGGTCTTGACGCCGGCCTCGCGCAGCAGCTTGGCGGCCTTCGTCGGGTCGGGCTCGCCGTAGGTGTCGATGAACGAGGTGGCGTGGCCGGTGATGCTGGAGGGGATCAGGGAGTAGAGCGGCTGGGCGGTGGGGCCGTAGACCTGCTCGATGAGGCGGCCGCGGTCGATCACGGAGGCCATGGCCTGCCGGACGGCCTTCTCCTTGACGGCGGGGGCCTTGGTGTTGAAGCCGAGGTAGCGGATCTCCAGGCCGGGGACCTCGGTGAGGTTGATGCCCTCCTGGGGCTTCTCGGTGAGTTCCTTGATCTGCGGCTGCGACATGGCGCGGGCGGCCATGTCGATGTCGTCGGCGCGCAGGGCCTTGTCCATGCCGGCGGCGTCGTCGAAGGTGCGCAGTTCGACCTTGTCGTTGCGCATGCTGACGTCGCCCTGGTACTTCGGGTTCTTGGTGAAGACGAAGCGGGTGACCGCGGAGCCGGAGACCTCGGCCTTCATGGTGTACGGGCCGGAGCCGTCGACCTCGAAGCCCTCGCGCAGCGCCTTGGCGTCGTACTTGGCCTTGCTGAGGATGCCGGCGACGGGCGTGGAGAGCTTGTACGGGAAGGTGGCGTCGGGCGTCTTGAGGTGGAAGACCACCTCGAGCTCGCCGCGGGTCTCGACGGTGTCGATGTTGGAGAGCAGGGCGGCGGTGCCGTTGTCGGACTTGATGGCGAGCACGCGCTCGACGGAGAACTTCACGTCGGCGGCGGTGAGCGGGGTGCCGTCGGCGAAGGTGAGGCCCTCGCGGAGCGTGCAGCGGTAGCTCTCGCTCTCCTTGTCGGAGAAGCCGCAGCTGCGGGCGGCCTCGGGGACCGGGGCGCCGCCGCCGCGCGGGACGTGCATCAGGGTCTGGAGGGTCTGCCGCAGGATGTTCCAGGCGCCGGTGTCGTAGGCGAACGCCGGGTCGAGCGGCGCGGGGGCGTCCTCCGTGGCGACGAACCGGTCCGTGGTGCCGACGACGATCGCTCGGTTCTCGTCCCCTCCCCCGCAGCCGGCGAGCAGCGGGGTGAGCAGTGCGGCCAGGGCGGGCAGCACCAGGGTCTTGCGGTTCATCAGGGACGTTCTCCTCATCCGGCACGGGGTGACGGCCGGCACTGGTACAGCGGCTTCGGTCACTCCGTCGGCCGCCCGGTCGGGGCGGTGGCGATCGGGCCGGGATGGGGGTGCGATCGGTCCTGTGTACACGGCGACTTGGGTGGGCGCCGGGGCACGCGGTGGGGTGCGGCGGAGTACTCGCGAAAGCGTAGTCGGCGGTGCTGGTGCCGCTGGACGGGAGCAATCGGAGGGAAGACCCCCGGGGCGCGCAGGAATACGGTGCGTTCGATACCCATGCAGGGGAATGATTCGTACGCGGGCGATCGAATCGGGACACAAAGGCAGGGTGTAACCGCCGGTTTCGGGACACCGCACGCAGATGGGCCACCCACCGTTCGGCACTCTGCGTGACCAAGCTCACGCAGGGTTCTTTTCGGCGGATGGCCCGTTCGTTTCCGGACGCGAAGCCGGCCGGCTCAGATCCCGCGGGGCGCGGCGCTCGGCGAGGCGATCAGGGTGCGCAGGAAGGGCACGTCGACCTCCTCCAGGGAGCGCACGACGACACGGCCCTGGGAGGGCGGGATCGGGGCCACGGAGGGCACGGCGACGACCCGGCAGCCGGCCGCCTCGGCGGCGGCGACACCGGTCGCGGTGTCCTCGACGACGGCGCACAGAGCGGGGTCGGCGCCCACGCCGCGGGCGGCGGTCAGATAGGGCTCGGGGTGCGGCTTGGTCTGGCTCACCTCGTCGCCGGCGACGGTCAGCGCGAAGCGGTCGCGGCCGAGCGAGCCGAGCACCCGGTCGATGATCCGGCGGTGCGAGGCGGAGACCAGGGCGGTGGGGATGTTGTGCCGGGCCAGCTCGCCGAGCAGCCGGTCGGCGCCGGGCATCAGCGGCACGCCGCGGTCGATGCGCTGCTCGAACTTCTCGTTGAGGAGCACGGTGAGCTCCTCCAGGGTGATGTCGGCCCCGGTGGCCTCGATGAGGTATCCGGCGCTGCGGGTCATGGGGCCGCCGACCACGATGTCCCGCCAGGCCTCGTCCAGCCGGTGCCCGAGGTCCGCGAAGACCTCGACCTCCGCGTCCCACCAGAAGCCCTCGGTGTCGACGAGGGTGCCGTCCATGTCGAGGAAGACCGCCTGCAGCGCGGAGCTGCCGTTGGCTCGGATCAGGGACGCGGGGACCGTACTGGTCATCCGGCACACCTCCATGGAGGGACGAAGAGGCCGGTCACCCTCCCCGGTACGGGGGTGGCGACCGGCCTGCACTGGACCGACCAGTGTACGTCCGGTTCCCATGGGACGCAGGGATTTACCCCCGCACCGACTACCGAGCGTTGAAGTACTTCGCCTCCGGGTGATGGATGACGATGGCGTCGGTGGACTGCTCGGGGTGGAGCTGGAACTCCTCGGAGAGGTGGACGCCGATGCGCTCGGGCTGGAGCAGCTCGGCGATCTTGGCCCGGTCCTCCAGGTCGGGGCAGGCCCCGTAGCCGAGCGAGAAGCGCGCGCCGCGGTACTTGAGCGCGAACATGTCCTCCACGTCCGCCGGGTCCTCCCCGCCGAAGCCGAGCTCGGCGCGCACGCGCGCGTGCCAGTACTCGGCCAGGGCCTCCGCCAGCTGCACGGACAGGCCGTGCAGCTCCAGGTAGTCGCGGTACGAGTCGGAGGCGAACAGCTTGGCGGTGGCCTCGCCGATCTTCGAGCCGACGGTGACGACCTGGAGGCCGACGACGTCGGTCTCGCCGGACTCCTCCGGGCGGAAGAAGTCCGCGAGGCACAGGCGCCGGCCGCGCCGCTGGCGGGGGAAGGTGAAGCGGGTGCGCTCGTTGCCGTCCTCGTCGAGGATGATCAGGTCGTCGCCCTTGGACACGCACGGGAAGTAGCCGTGGACCACGGCGGCTTCGAGCAGGTTCTCCGTGTGCAGCCGGTCCAGCCAGCCGCGCAGCCGCGGCCGGCCCTCGGTCTCGACGAGCTCCTCGTACGAGGGGCCGTCGCCGGCCCGGTTCTGCTTCAGGCCCCACTGGCCCTTGAAGAGCGCGCCCTCGTCGAGCCAGGAGGCGTAGTCCTTCAGCGGGATGCCCTTGACGACGCGGGTGCCCCAGAACGGCGGGGTGGGCACGGGGTTGTCGGTGGCGACGTCCGAGCGGCCGCCGGGCTCCGGCTCGTCGATCTGGAGGGCGGCGGCGCCCTTGGCGACGCGCCGCTGCTTCAGCTCGGGCAGGCTCGCGCCCGGCACCCCGCGCTTGACGGCGATCAGGGCGTCCATCAGGCGCAGGCCCTCGAAGGCGTCGCGGGCGTAGCGGACCTCGCCCTGGTAGATCTCGTGGAGGTCCTGCTCGACGTAGGCGCGGGTGAGGGCGGCGCCGCCGAGGATCACCGGGTACTTGGCCGCCAGCTCGCGCTGGTTGAGCTCCTCCAGGTTCTCCTTCATGATCACGGTCGACTTGACGAGCAGACCGGACATGCCGATGACGTCGGCGGAGTGTTCCTCGGCGGCTTCCAGGATCGCGGAGACCGGCTGCTTGATGCCGAGGTTGACCACGTTGTAGCCGTTGTTGGACAGGATGATGTCGACGAGGTTCTTGCCGATGTCGTGGACATCGCCGCGCACGGTGGCGAGCACGATCGTGCCCTTGCCCTCGGCGCCCTCCACCTTCTCCATGTGGGGCTCCAGGTAGGCCACCGCGGTCTTCATGACCTCGGCCGACTGGAGCACGAACGGCAGCTGCATCTGCCCCGAGCCGAACAGCTCGCCGACGACCTTCATCCCGTCGAGCAGCGTGTTGTTCACGATGTCGAGGGCCGGCGTGGTGGTCAGGGCCTCGTCGAGGTCGGCCTCCAGGCCGTTCTTCTCGCCGTCGATGATCCGCCGCTTCAGGCGCTCCTCCAGCGGCAGCGCGGCCAGCTCCTCGGCCTTGCCGGCCTTCAGCGACTTCGCCGTCGCGCCCTCGAACAGCGCCATCAGCTTCTGCAGCGGGTCGTAGCCCTCGCTGCGCCGGTCGTAGATGAGGTCGAGGGCAGTGGTGACCTGCTCCTCGTCGAACCGCGCGATCGGCAGGATCTTCGAGGCGTGCACGATCGCCGAGTCCAGGCCCGCCTTCACGCACTCGTCCAGGAAGACGGAGTTCAGCAGGATGCGCGCGGCCGGGTTCAGGCCGAAGGAGATGTTGGACAGGCCGAGCGTGGTCTGCACGTCCGGGTGGCGCCGCTTGAGCTCGCGGATCGCCTCGATCGTGGCCACGCCGTCCTTGCGGGACTCTTCCTGGCCGGTGCAGATCGTGAAGGTGAGGGTGTCGATGAGGATGTCCGACTCGCGGATCCCCCAGTTGCCGGTCAGATCGGCGATGATCCGCTCGGCGATCGCGACCTTGTCCTCGACCGTCCGGGCCTGGCCCTTCTCGTCGATCGTCAGCGCGATCAGCGCGGCACCGTGCTGCTTGGCCAGCCGCGTCACCTTCACGAACCGCGACTCGGGGCCGTCGCCGTCCTCGTAGTTCACGGAGTTGATGACGGCCCGGCCGCCCAGCTTCTCCAGACCCGCCTCGATCACGTCGACCTCGGTGGAGTCCAGCACGATCGGCAGCGTGGACGCGGTCGCGAAGCGCCCGGCCAGCTCCCGCATGTCCGCGACGCCGTCCCGGCCGACGTAGTCCACGCACAGGTCGAGCATGTGCGCGCCCTCGCGGATCTGGTCCCGCGCCATCTCCACGCAGTCGTCCCAGCGGCCCTCCAGCATGGCCTCACGGAACTTCTTCGACCCGTTCGCGTTCGTCCGCTCACCGATCGCCAGGTACGAGGTGTCCTGGCGGAACGGCACCGACTGGTAGAGCGAGGCCGCACCGGGCTCCGGCTGCGGCTCGCGCACCGGCGGGACCACGCCCCGGACCCGCTCCACGACCTGGCGCAGGTGCTCCGGGGTCGTACCGCAGCAGCCGCCGACGAGCGACAGCCCGTACTCCGCCACGAAGGTCTCGTGCGCGTCCGCGAGTTCCTCCGCGGACAGCGGGTAGTGCGCGCCGTCCTTGGTCAGCACCGGCAGACCCGCGTTCGGCATGCAGGAGAGCGCGATGCCGGCGTGGCGGGCGAGGTAGCGCAGGTGCTCGCTCATCTCGGCCGGGCCGGTGGCGCAGTTCATGCCGATCATGTCGATGCCGAGCGGCTCCAGGGCCGTCAGTGCGGCGCCGATCTCGGAGCCGAGCAGCATGGTGCCGGTCGTCTCGACGGTGACGGAGGTGATCAGCGGCACGGTGTAGCCGGCGATCTCCATGGCGCGGTGGGCGGCGATGATCGCGGCCTTGGTCTGGAGCAGGTCCTGCGTGGTCTCGACGAGCAGGGCGTCGGCGCCGCCCGCGAGGAGGCCCTCCGCGTTCTGCTGGTAGGCGTCGCGGATGGTGCGGTACTCGACGTGGCCGAGGGTCGGCAGCTTGGTGCCGGGGCCCATGGAGCCGAGCACCCACCGCTGCTGTCCCGTCCGCTCCGTGAACTCGTCGGCGGCCTCGCGGGCGATCCGGGCGCCGGCCTCGGAGAGCTCGTGGATGCGGTGGGCGATGTCGTACTCGCCGAGCGCGGAGAAGTTGCAGTTGAAGGTGTTGGTGCCGACGCAGTCGGTGCCGACCTCGAGATAGGCGTCGTGGACCGCGCGGACGATGTCCGGGCGGGAGACGTTCAGGATCTCGTTGCAGCCCTCGAGCTGCTGGAAGTCCTCCAGGGAGGGCTCCTGGGCCTGGAGCATGGTGCCCATCGCGCCGTCGGAGACGACGACCCGGGAGGCGAGGGCCTCACGGAGGGCGTCGGCCCGGCGGGCGGCGGTCGCGGATGCGGTGGAAGGGGTCGGCGACGAGGCCATGGATGAGGCTCCCTGGGATGCGACGGCTGTCGGCTTTGCACCCTCGGGGGAGGGTGCACGGGCCCAGACTAACCGTGCGGGGGCCGGGGTGGACATGGGGTTCCAGCAGGTGGACGGCATCCTGTGTCCGGGGACTCCCGGTCCGGCCCGTTCTTGTCCGACACTGTCAGGTGTGACACAAGGTCGGCATCGACCGATAGTGTTCAGCATTGTCGAACAGCATGTGAGGAGAAGGGCCGGGCGATGGCGAAGAACATCCAGTCGCTTGAACGGGCGGCGGCGATGCTGCGACTGCTCGCGGGCGGCGAGCGCCGGCTGGGCCTGTCCGACATCGCCTCCTCCCTCGGGCTCGCCAAGGGCACCGCGCACGGCATCCTGCGCACCCTCCAGGCCGAGGGCTTCGTGGAGCAGGACCCGGCCTCCGGGCGCTACCAGCTGGGCGCGGAGCTGCTGCGCCTGGGCAACAGCTATCTGGACGTGCACGAGCTGCGCGCCCGCGCCCTGGTGTGGACGGACGACCTGGCCCGGTCCAGCGGCGAGAGCGTCCACCTGGGCGTGCTGCACCAGAGCGGCGTCCTCATCGTGCACCACGTCTTCCGCCCCGACGACAGCCGGCAGGTCCTGGAGGTGGGCGCGATGCAGCCGCTGCACTCCACGGCCCTGGGCAAGGTGCTGTCGGCCTACGACCCGGTGGCGCACAGCGAGGCGGTGGAGGTCGAGCGGGAGCCCTTCACGCCCCGTACGGTCACGGACCTCGCGGACTTCGAGACGCTGCTCGACACCACCCGGGCGCGCGGCTGGGCCGCGGACGTGGAGGAGACCTGGGAGGGCGTGGCCTCGGTGGCCGCGCCGATCCACGACCGGCGCCGGATGCCGGTGGGCGCGGTGGCCATCACCGGGGCCGTGGAGCGGGTCTGCGCGGACGGCGAGCTGCGCTCGGAGCTGGTGGCCGCCGTGCGGGACTGCGCCCGCGCGGTCTCCCGCGACCTGGGGGCGGGCCGCTTCTGAGCACCCGGGACCGCCCGCTGAACCCGTCGGTAACGATCGCGTTATCGGCGGGTTTTTCGTTCCCGCGACCCTTGACGCGCTGTTAACCGTGGCGCAAAACTTCCGTTCATCGGTCGGCATTGTCGAACAGCTACCGGCAATACGCGCTAAGGTGTGACAGTGCCAAGGGCCGGCAACGCCCTCACCTGAGGGCGCGAACCACCGGAGGACCCGTGGTTCGCCTTCCCCTGGACGAAGGACAAAGGAGTCGCGGGTGTCCAGCTCCGACATCTTCATCGGCGAGACCATCGGTACCGCCGTACTCATCCTGCTCGGCGGCGGTGTCTGCGCCGCCGTGACGCTCAAGAACTCGAAGGCCCGCAACGCGGGCTGGCTCGCGATCACCTTCGGGTGGGGCTTCGCCGTCATGACGGCGGTCTACATGACCGCTTCCCTCTCCGGCGCCCATCTGAACCCCGCCGTCACGATCGGCATAGCGATCAAGGACGGCGACTGGAGCAACGTGCCGGTGTACGTCGCCGGTCAGATGCTCGGTGCCATGATCGGCGCGGCGCTGGTCTGGATCGCCTACTACGGGCAGTTCCGGTCGCACCTCACCGACCCCGAGACGGTCGGCGAGAAGCCGGTCGAGGGCCCCGGCCCGGTGCTCGGCATCTTCTCCACCGGTCCGGAGATCCGGAACACCTGGCAGAACCTGGCCACCGAGATCATCGGCACCGTGGTGCTCGTGCTCGCCGTGCTCACCCAGGGCCTCAACGACAGCGGCAAGGGCCTCGGCGTCATCGGCGCCCTGATCACCGCGTTCGTCGTGGTCTCCATCGGCCTCTCGCTCGGCGGCCCCACCGGCTACGCCATCAACCCGGCCCGTGACCTCGGCCCGCGCATCGTGCACGCGCTGCTCCCGCTGCCGAACAAGGGCGGCTCCGACTGGAGCTACGCGTGGATCCCGGTCGCCGGTCCGCTGATCGGTGGCGCCATCGCCGCGGGTATCTACAACATCGCGTTCGCCTGAGCAGTCCTTCTTCCAGACTTCCCCCTTGGAGTACACCGTGACCGACGCCCACACCGCCGGCCCGTTCATCGCCGCCATCGACCAGGGCACCACCTCGTCCCGCTGCATCGTCTTCGACAAGGACGGACGCATCGTCTCCGTCGACCAGAAGGAGCACGAGCAGATCTTCCCGAAGCCGGGCTGGGTCGAGCACGACGCCACCGAGATCTGGACCAACGTCCAGGAGGTCGTCGCCGGCGCCATCGCCAAGGCCGGGATCACCGCCGCCGACGTCAAGGCGATCGGCATCACCAACCAGCGCGAGACCACCCTGATGTGGGACAGGACCACCGGCGAGCCGGTGCACAACGCGCTCGTGTGGCAGGACACCCGCACCGACGCCCTGTGCAAGGAGCTCGGCCGCAACGTCGGCCAGGACCGCTTCCGCCGCGAGACCGGCCTGCCCCTCGCCTCGTACTTCTCCGGCCCCAAGGTCCGCTGGCTGCTCGACAACGTCGAGGGCCTGCGCGAGCGCGCCGAGCGCGGCGACATCCTCTTCGGCACCATGGACTCCTGGGTCATCTGGAACCTCACCGGCGGCCCGCAGGGCGGCGTCCACGTCACCGACGTCACCAACGCCTCGCGCACCCTCCTGATGAACCTGCACGAGATGGCCTGGGACGAGCGCATCCTGCAGTCGATGGACATCCCGGCCGCGGTGCTCCCCGAGATCCGCTCCTCCGCCGAGGTGTACGGCACGGTCAAGGGCGGCGTCCTCGACGGCGTCCCGGTGGCCTCCGCGCTCGGCGACCAGCAGGCCGCCCTGTTCGGCCAGACCTGTTTCGCCGAGGGCGAGGCCAAGTCCACGTACGGCACCGGAACGTTCATGCTGATGAACACCGGCGACAAGATCATCAACTCCTACAGCGGCCTGCTGACCACCGTCGGCTACCAGATCGGCGACCAGAAGCCGGTCTACGCCCTGGAGGGCTCGATCGCCGTCACCGGCTCCCTGGTGCAGTGGATGCGCGACCAGATGGGCCTGATCAAGTCCGCGGCCGAGATCGAGACCCTCGCCTCCTCCGTCGAGGACAACGGCGGCGCCTACTTCGTGCCGGCCTTCTCCGGCCTCTTCGCCCCGTACTGGCGCTCCGACGCCCGCGGTGTGATCGCCGGCCTGACCCGTTACGTCACCAAGGCGCACATCGCCCGTGCCGTCCTGGAGGCCACCGCCTGGCAGACCCGCGAGATCACCGACGCCATGACCAAGGACTCGGGCGTCGAGCTGACCGCCCTCAAGGTCGACGGCGGCATGACCTCCAACAACCTGCTGATGCAGACCCTCTCGGACTTCCTGGACGCGCCCGTGGTGCGCCCGATGGTCGCCGAGACCACCTGCCTCGGCGCCGCCTACGCCGCCGGCCTGGCCGTCGGCTTCTGGCCGGACACCGACGCCCTGCGCGCCAACTGGCGCCGGGCCGCCGAATGGACCCCTCGCATGGACGCCGACAAGCGCGACAGCGAGTACAAGAACTGGCTCAAGGCCGTAGAGCGCTCCATGGGCTGGATCGAAGAAGAAGAGAACTGACGAGGAGCAATTCGCGATGACCACCCTGCAGAGCCTCCCCTCCCTGGGGATGCACCCGGCTGCCGGTTCCCTTCCGACCCGCGCCGAGACCAGGGAGCAGCTGTCCAAGGCGACGTACGACCTCCTGGTGATCGGCGGCGGCATCCTGGGCATCTCCACCGCCTGGCACGCCGCGCAGTCCGGACTGCGGGTGGCCCTGGTGGACGCCGGCGACTTCGCCGGCGCCACCTCCTCCGCCTCCTCCAAGCTCCTCCACGGCGGTCTGCGCTACCTGCAGACCGGCGCGGTCAAGCTCGTCGCGGAGAACCACTTCGAGCGGCGCGCGGTCTCCCGCCAGGTGGCCCCCCACCTGTCCAACCCGCTCACCTTCTACCTGCCCGTCTACAAGGGCGGCCCGCACGGCGCGGCCAAGCTGGGCGCCGGCGTCTTCGCCTACAGCGCGCTGTCCGCGTTCGGCGACGGCGTCGGCCACCTGCTGAGCCCCGCCAAGGCCGCCCAGGACGTGCCGGAGCTGCGCACCGACAACCTCAAGGCCGTCGCCGTCTACGGCGACGACCAGATGAACGACTCGCGCATGGCGCTGATGACGGTCCGCGCCGCCGTCGACGCCGGCGCGGTCGTCCTCAACCACGCCGAGGTCACCGGGCTCCGCTTCACCAACGGCCGGGTCACCGGCGCCGAGCTCCGCGACCGCCTGTCCGGCGACGAGTTCGGCGCGAACGCCCGCCTGGTGCTCAACGCCACCGGCCCCTGGGTGGACCACCTGCGGAAGATGGAGGACCCGAACGCGGCCCCCTCCATCCGCCTCTCCAAGGGCGCCCACCTGGTCCTCAAGCGCACCTCCCCCTGGAAGGCGGCGCTGGCCACCCCGATCGACAAGTACCGGATCACCTTCGCCCTCCCCTGGGAGGACATGCTCCTGCTCGGCACCACCGACGAGGAGTACGAGGGCGACCCGGGCGAGGTCGCGGTCAACGACAAGGACATCGCCCAGATCCTGGACGAGGCCGCCTTCTCCATCCGCGACCAGCAGCTCGACCGCTCCCTGATCACCTACGCCTTCGCCGGACTGCGGGTGCTCCCGGGCGGTCCCGGCGACACCTCCAAGGCCAAGCGCGAGACGGTCGTCACCGAGGGCCGCGGCGGCATGCTGTCGGTGGCCGGCGGCAAGTGGACCACCTTCCGGCACATCGGCCGCACGATCATGAAGAAGCTGGAGTCGCTGCCGGGCCACCCGCTCGGTGACGACTACGAGTCGGTCGCCACGCTGCCGAAGCGGCTGCCGCTGCCCGGCATCGCGAACCCGAACGCGGTCGCCCACCGTCTCCTCGTCGACGGCCCGGCCCCCGGCCCGCGGATGGCCGCCGACACCGCCAGGCACCTGGCCACCCACTACGGCTCGCTCGCCTTCGACATCGCCCGCATGGCGAACGAGAACCCGGAACTCGCCGAGCGCGTCCACCCCGACGCCCCGGAGATCTGGGCCCAGGTCGCCTACGCCCGCGACCACGAGTGGGCCGAGACGGCGGACGACGTGCTGCGCCGCCGCACCACCCTGACCATCCGCGGTCTCGCCACCGACGAGATCCGCCGCAAGGTCGAGGACATGCTGCGCAAGTAGCCCGCCCCCCAAGGGGGTTGTCGGGGGCGGTCGCCACCTTCGGTGGCGGCCGCCCCCGGCGCGTGAGCGCACACACGGCCGCCACACCGCCGCAACACTCGGCGCGCAGAGTGGAGGCATGAAGTTTCAGGTGCTCTCCCTCATCGGCCACGCCCCGCACCCGCTGACCGGCGAACTCCCCACCGCCGCCGCCCGGTTCGAGCAGGTCCTCGCGGTCGGCGAGGCCGCGGAGCGGCTCGGCTTCGACGCGTACGCGATCGGCGAGCGGCACGCCGGTCCCTTCCTCTCCTCCAGCCCCTCCGTGGTGCTCGGCGCGCTGGCCGCCCGCACCTCGCGGATCCGGCTGCTCACCGGGGTCACCGTGGTCGCGATCCTCGACCCGGTCCGGGTCGCCGAGGACTACGCCACCCTCGACCAGCTCTCCGGCGGCCGGATCGAACTCGTCGTCGGCAAGGGCGCGGAGGCCGGCCACTTCGACCTGTTCGGCCTGGACGAGAAGCGCCAGTGGGACCTCCAGCGGGAGAAGTACGAGCTGCTGCGCCGGCTGTGGACCGAGGAGGGGGTGGACTGGGCGGGCGAGTTCCGGCCGCCGCTGACCGGGGTGACCACGCTCCCCCGCCCGTACGCCGGTCCGCCGCGGATCTGGCACGGCTCGGCCACCAGCCTGGACTCCCCCGAGCTCGCCGCCCGGCACGGCGACCCGCTGTTCACCGCCAACGCCATCCAGCCGCGGGCCGCGTACGCGCGCCTGATCGCCCACTACCGGGAGAAGTTCGAGGAGTACGGGCACGACCCGCGCCACGCGCGCGTGGCGGCCGGCTCGGGCGGGCTGCTCGTCGCGGACACCACCGAGCAGGCGATCACCCGGTACAAGGAGCTGTACGAGGCGAAGGTGCGCCAGACCTTCCGGCCCGAGCTGGCCGGGAAGACCGGCTACAACACCCCGTTCCGTACCATCGAGGACGCGGTCGCGGACGGGCCGCAGCTGATCGGCTCCCCGGAACGGATCATCGAGAAGATCCTCGGCTGGCGGGAGGCCTACGGCCACGACCTCCAGTCGATCACCGTGGACGCGTTCGGGCAGTCCACGGCCGAGCAGATCGAGACCCTGGAGCGGTTCGCCGAGGAGATCGCGCCCGTGGTGCGCCGGGAGGCGCCGAGCACCCTGTGGGAGGACTGATCGGGAGGACCGGTTCCGGCCGTGTGCCGACGGGAGTTCCTGGGTAGTCGATCGAGACCCGCGGGGGCCTTCGGGCCCGTCCCACGACTGCGGGCGGACCGCCGGAAAGGCATAAGGTTGGTCCGTACGACAGGAACTCAACGAAGGAGGCGCTGGGTGATCGAGCTCGAGGGGGTTCCCGAGCTGATCGACCCGGTCATGGTGGCCGCGTTCGAGGGCTGGAACGACGCCGGTGACGCCGCCTCCGCCGCGGTCGCCCATCTGGACCGGGAGTGGAAGGGCGAGGTGTTCGCGGCGCTCGACGCCGAGGACTACTACGACTTCCAGGTCAACCGCCCCACGGTGTGGCTGGACGGCGGGGTCCGGAAGATCACCTGGCCGACGACCCGGCTCTCCGTGGTGCGGATCGGCGGCGACCGTCCCCGCGACCTGGTCCTGGTGCGCGGGATCGAGCCGTCGATGCGCTGGCGGTCGTTCTGCAACGAGCTGCTCGGCTTCGCGCACGAACTGGGCGTGGAGATGGTGGTGATCCTGGGCGCGCTGCTCGGCGACACCCCGCACACCCGGCCGGTGCCGGTCAGCGGCGTCACCTCCGACCCGGACCTGGCGCGCACCATGGACCTGGAGGAGACCCGCTACGAGGGCCCGACGGGCATCGTCGGCATCCTCCAGGAGGCCTGCACGCACGCCGGGGTCCCGGCGGTGAGCCTGTGGGCCGCGGTGCCGCACTACGTGTCGCAGCCGCCGAACCCGAAGGCGACCCTGGCGCTCCTCAACCGCCTGGAGGACCTGCTCGGGCTGCGCATCCCGCTGGGCGAGCTGCCCGAGGACGCGCGGGCCTGGCAGGTGGGCGTGGACCAGCTGGCGGCCGAGGACAGCGAGGTCGCCGAGTACGTGCAGACCCTGGAGGAGGCGCGGGACACGGCGGAGCTGCCGGAGGCCTCCGGCGAGGCCATCGCCCGTGAGTTCGAGCGCTATCTGCGCCGCCGCGAGCCGGGGCAGGGCCCGGGCGTGGCGACGGAGGGCGGGGACGCCTCGTACCTCCGGGACACGCCGAGCGAGCGGACCCGCCCGCCGAAGCCCCAGCAGCCCGGCCCGGAGGCGATCCCCGGCGCCGAGCCGCCGGAGCCGCCGTCCGGCCAGGACGACCGGGACGGCCGGGAGGGCGAGTCCGGTGACGCCGGCGACGCCGGTGAGGGGTCCGGGGAGGACTGAGCGCACGTACGGGAGGGGTGGCCGGGCCGCCCCTCCCGTACGCGTGTCCGGGCTCAGGCGCAGTCGAACCGCGCGCCCGCCCAGTCGCCGTGGTCACCGCTCTTGGAGCCGTTGGTGTCGGTGATCCTCAGGTGCGCGTGCCGGGCGCCGGTCACGTCGACGTCCACCGGGACGGTGGCCGAGGCACCGGTCAGCTTCGGCGAGGTCCACAGCACCCTGCCGTCCGCCTCCAGGGAGAAGGCGACCTCGCCGTAGCCGTTGATCTCGTCGTCGATGCCGACGTCGGCGGTGAAGCGGGTGCAGCGACCGCCGAGGTAGACCTCGATGTCGGAGTCGGCGTGGGCGCCGATGCCCTTCGCGTAGGTGGTGCCGGCCAGGGTGAGGGTGTGACCGTCGGCAGCGCCGGACTCGCCGTTGGAGCGGTCGCGTTCGGGCGGGCCCCAGCCGTTCGTCGACTTCAGCCAGACCAGGTCGCTCGCCCAGGCCGGGGCCGTGGGCGGCGGGGGCATCACGCCGACCGCGAACCGCTGTTGTGCGGTGCGGTCCGCTCCGGCGGCCCGGTGCCGGACGCTCGCGGTGAGCGTGGCCTCCCCGGGCCGGGCGTCCGCGGCGGGCGTCACGGTGAGCTCCACGCGCCGGGTGGTGCCGGCCGGGACACGGGCGAGCGGCGCGGCCGGGGCGACCTGCCAGCCGGCCGGGACGGTCAGGCCGACCTGGACGTCGGTGGCGTCCTTCGTCCCGGCGGTGACGTCCACGGCGACCGTGCCGGGCACGCCCGCGCCCAGCTCCTGGGCGGCCGGTGCGGCGACGGTGGCGGTGGCGCCGGGCACGGCCCCGCCGACGGCGCTGGTGCCGGCGAGGACCAGGGTGACGGCCCGGTCGGTGCGCTGGGCCGCGGTCTTGATCCGGACGACTCCGCCTCGGTCGTCCCGGTCGTACCACCAGCCCTGCTCGGCGGCCTCGAAGGCGGCCTTGCCGGTGTACCGGGGCAGGGCCCGCCCGCCGAGGGTCACGGCGCCGGGGGCGTCGCCGGTGTGCACGGTGAGGTGGTACGGCCGGGCGGCCGGCTTGCCGGTGTACGTGCCGGTGCCGGCGCCGATCCGCACGGTGACGTCGCCGGAGCCGCGCTCGGGCGCCGTGACCTCGGCGCGCTGGAGGGCGTAGCGGCCGGTGCGGTGCTCGCGGGTGACGCCGTCGTCCTCGTACAGCTCGAAGGAGGAGGTGCCCTGGGGGTAGACGTCCCAGGCGATCGGGTCGCCGGGCGCGCGGTCGGTGTACGAGCGGATGTCCCCGGGCCACATGGGGACGACGGCTCCGGCCCGGACGAACAGGGGCAGGGTGTCGAGCGGGGCGCTGTAGTCGTTCAGGGTGACGGGGCCCTCGTAGGTGCGCCCGTTCCAGTAGTCGATCCAGGTGCCCTTGGGCAGGTAGATGCCGTCGCGTTCGGTGGCGTCCTGGTAGACGGGCGCGACGAGGAAGTCCTCGCCGCTGAGGAACTCGTACTTCGCGGCGTCGGAGGCGGCCACCGGGTCGCCGGGGTATTCGAGGGCGAGCGGCCGGGCGAGGCCGACGCCGGTCCGGGTGGCGCGGTGGGCGTGGGAGTAGATGTACGGCAGCAGGGCCTCGTGGAGCTTGAGGGAGGCCCGGTTGATCGACACGTAGGGCTCGCCCTGGCGGAAGGGCTGCTTGTCCTGGGCGGCCCAGCCGTCCATGGTCATGGTGACCGGCAGGAAGGTCTTCCACTGCAGGTCGCGGACGTACGTCTTGGGGCTGCCGCCGAAGATGCCGTCGACGTCGCCGGTGGTGTAGGCGAGGCCGGACATGGAGGCGCCGGCGTAGGTGGGGATCTGCCAGCGGATGTACTCCCAGCTGCCGGACTGGTCGCCGGACCACTGGACGCCGCAGGCCTGGGCGCCGGACCAGCTCTCGGGGGCCCAGGTGAAGCCGCGGGCGTCGCTGTGGGCCTCGATGCCGGCGTAGGCGTCCTTGCAGCCGTCGAGGGCGAACTTGTAGCCCGAGCCGACCCAGGCCACGTCGAGCTTGGCGACGCGCTGGCCGGCCTTGACCTGGTCGGCCAGCTTCGCGATGCCGTCCTCGGTCCACAGGCCGAGCTGGGTGCCGCGCTGCCGCAGGCCCTGGGCGGTCTCGGCGAGGTCCTCGTAGCCGCAGCCGTAGCCGTCGTTGACGAGCATCCAGCCGTTGGGCATGTCGTTGTCGACGTAGCCGTCGGCGATCTTCAGGGCGTCGAGGGTGTGGCGCTCGCCGCGGTTGGCGTTGTGCAGGTAGCAGTCGGCGTCGCCGATCTCCAGGCCGTAGACCGGCGGCAGGAAGGGCTTGCCGGTGAGGGCGGTGTACTGGCCGATGACGTCCTTGGCGGCGTCCGGGCCGCTGCCGGTGAAGTAGTAGGCGTCGAAGCGCTGTTCGCGGGCGCTGGTGGTGACGGGCTCGCCGAAGGAGTAGGTGTTCGGGGCGTAGGTGTTGCGGTAGACGCCGTAGCCGGCGGAGGAGAGGTAGAAGGGGACGGAGTTGGGGTGGCCGCCGTCGTTCCAGTTGTAGTCGACGCCGACCTCGACGGTCTTTCCGCGGTGCGAGGTGTTGCCGCGTCCGTTCTGCATGCCGGCGCCGTAGAACTGCTCGTCGGCGCCGCGGGCGAGGGTCTGGACGGTGCGGTCCTGGTTCCAGGTGAGGCCGCGGGTCTCGGTCCACAGCGGGGTGCCGTCGGCGCGCAGGGCGGAGAAGCGCAGCGGGGACTTGTGGACGCGCAGGGTGACCCGTGCGGTGCCGAGTTCGTAGCGGTCGCCGCGGTCGGTCCAGTGGGTGACGGGCGGCGGGCCCTGGGGCCGGACGATGTCCTGTCCGGTGGGGTCGGTGAACTTCCCGTCGGGGGCGAGTTCGAGGCGGAAGGTCTCGTCGGTGACGAAGCTGACCCGGGCCTCTGCGCGGCCGGCGGTGAGCCGGTAGACGGCCCCGTCGGCGGCGAACCCGGTGAGGTCGCCCACGGTGGTGTCGGGCGTCCCGGAGTTCCCGGTGGTGCCGGAGCTTTCGGTGGTGTCCGTGAGGGCGGCGGCACCGGCCGCCGTGCTGCCGCCGGGTCCGGCGAAGACGGCGAGCAGGCCGAGGAGTGCGCCAACCGCCGCTGTTGTCAGTCGCGTTGGTGATCTCATGCGGCCTGTGTAGCGCCGGGGCGGCGGGCCCGGCCATGGACTCGCGCGGGCCGCTCCTGGACTTATGGGTTCCCGGGAGCGGCCCGCGCGGGCCGGAATCGCTACAGCGCGACGCCGAGGAGGGCGTCGACGGCGCGGGAGACGAGGCCGGGGGCGGACTCGTCGGTGCCGCCCTCCGCCTCCTGGGCGGCGGCCCAGCGGTCGACCGCGGCGAGCGCGGCCGGGGCGTCCAGGTCGTCGGCGAGCGCCTCGCGGAGCTCCTCGACGAGCGCGTCGGCGGACGGGCCGTCGGGGCGCGAGACGGCGGCGCGCCAGCGGCCCAGGCGGGCCACGGCGTCCTGGAGCACCTGGTCGGTCCACTCCCAGTCGGCCCGGTAGTGGTGCGCGAGCAGGGCGAGCCGGATGGCGGCCGGGTCGACGCCCTCCCTGCGGAGGGTGGAGACGAAGACCAGGTTGCCCTTGGACTTGGACATCTTCTCGCCGTGCAGGGCGACCATGCCGGCGTGCACGTACGCCTTGGCCATGGGGAACTCGCCCGTGAGGGTCTGGGCGTGGGAGGCGCCCATCTCGTGGTGCGGGAAGATCAGGTCGGAGCCGCCGCCCTGGACGTCGAAGCCCATGCCGAGGTGGTCGAGGGCGATGGCGACGCACTCGATGTGCCAGCCGGGCCGGCCGGGGCCGAGGCTGGCGCCGTCCCAGCTGGGCTCGCCCTCGCGGGCGGCCATCCACAGCATCGGGTCGAGCGGGTTCTTCTTGCCCGGGCGGTCCGGGTCGCCGCCGCGCTCGGCGGACAGGTGCCGCATGAGCTCGGTGTCGTAGTTCGACACCCGGCCGAAGTGCGGGTCGGCCTCGACGGAGAAGTAGATGTCGCCGTCGAGCTCGTAGGCCGCGCCGGAGTCCCGGAGCCGCTCGACGAGCGGGACGATGCCGGGTATCGCCTCGACCGCGCCGATGTAGTGCTGCGGGGGCAGCATCCGCAGGGCGGTCATGTCCTCACGGAAGAGGGCGGTCTCGCGCTCGGCGAGGCCGACCCAGTCGATGCCGTCGCGCTGGGCCCGCTCCAGCAGGGGGTCGTCGACGTCGGTGACGTTCTGGACGTACTGGACCTGCCGCTTGGTGTCGAGCCACACGCGCTGCACGAGGTCGAACGCGTTGTAGGTCGCCGCGTGACCCATGTGGGTCGCGTCGTAGGGCGTGATGCCGCAGACGTAGAGACGGGCGACGGGGCCGGGGGCGAGGGTCACTCGTCCACCGGTCGCGGTGTCGTGAATCCGGAGGTCGCGGCCCTTGCCGGGCAGGGCGGGGACCTCAGAAGCGGGCCAGGCATGCATGTCCTGAGCGTAACCGGACAGGTGTTCCGGATACGAACCGCGTCCAGGATCTTGGCCGAGGAGGCGGTCTTGCGCGGACCACGGCGGACGTGCATGGGTACGCATACCCCCGGGGGGTGTCCCATGCCCTGGGAAGGTTGACCGAAAAGCATCGGCCGCGGCGCGGAGAGGCCCTCAGACCGGCGGCCAGGGGATGGCCGGCCACCGCCCCGACGGTACGGGATGGCGCCCGGTCCCGCGCAGCGCGGCGACCCGCTTCCGCAGGGCGACGACCTCGGCGACGGTCAGCAGCTTCCCGAGCCGTTCCGCCAGGGGAGTGCCGGGGGCCAGCAGCGCGTCCAGACGGGTGAGGACCGTCACGGCCTCGTCCGTCAGGTCCTCGCCCGCCCAGCCCCACAGCAGGGTGCGCAGCTTGTCCTCGACGTGGAAGGAGACGCCGTGGTCGATCCCGTACAGGCGCCCGTCCGGCGCGGGCAGCAGGTGCCCGCCCTTGCGGTCGCCGTTGTTGATGACGGCGTCCAGGACGGCGAGTCGGCGCAGCTCGGGGGTGTCGGCGTGGACGAGCAGCGCGGTGCGGTCCTCGGCGATCCGGGCGGGCCCCACGGCCTTCCAGCCCTCCCCCGCCTCGTCGTCCTCGACCAGGGCGAGCAGCCGCGCCGCGGGGTCGGGCTCGACCCAGAGCTGCACCATGCCCTCGCCGTACGGCCCGTCGCGCAGCACGGTCGGTGGGACCAGGCCCCAGCCGGTCGCCTCGGACAGCTCGAAGGCGGCCACCTCGCGCTGGGCGAGGGTGCCGTCGGGGAAGTCCCAGAGCGGTTGCTCACCGGCCACCGGCTTGTAGACGCAGTCCACCCGCTCGCCCTCGTGGGCGACGGAGCAGAACAGCACCGCGTTGGACGCCTCGCGGACCTGTCCGACGACGGTCAGCTCCCCCGCGGCGAGCAGGTCGAGGGTGCTCAGGGTCCCCTGGTGGCCGCTCATGCGCCGCGACGGTATCCGTTCTGGCGGGGGCAGACGTGCCCCTCGGGGTCGAGCGGGAGGCTGCACAGCGGGCACGGCGGGCGGCCGGCGTTGACCACGTCGAGGGCGCGCTTGGCGAAGGCCCTGGCCTGGGCGCCGGTGAGCCGCACCCGCAGCATCGGCGGGCCGTTCTCCTCGTCCTGGAGCAGCCGCTCCTCGGCCTCGGCGAGGTCCTCCTCGGAGTCCGCGTCGAGCTCGACGAGCGCCTGCGCCTCGACGATCATGCGCTGCTCCTCGCCGTCCCAGGCGAGCGCCATGGTGCCGACCCGGAACTCCTCCTCGACGGGGGTGTCCAGGGGCGCGGTGTCCGCGATCTCGGCGGGGGCGACGGCGGGCACCGGGGCGTTGCCCCCGGTGCGCCGGACGACCTCGTCGAGCAGCTCGTCGATCCGCTCGGCCAGGGCCGCGACCTGCGTCTTCTCCAGGGCGACGCTGGTGACGCGGCCGGCCGCGGACGCCTGCAGGAAGAACGTCCGGCGGCCAGGCAGCCCGACCGTGCCGGCCACGAAACGCTCCGGTGGGTCGTAGAGGAACACCTGACGGGACACGTTCCTGACTCCCTCGGGTCTCGACTGTCTCGACTGTGGTGCCGCGGCCGTGGGCGGGTGCCGCTGCCGTCGGCGGTCGCGCGCAGCGGTCTACCGCGGCGCGTCCACCCTACTGCGCGGATGGATCACGGTGCGCCCGCACCGCCCCCGACCTCCGCCGCCCCCTGGTCGCCCGGGGTCTCGCGGGGGGCCAGGCCGGACAGTTCGCCGGTGTCGCCGAGCCGCAGCAGGAAGGGCCGGAGCCGGGTGTAGCGGATCGCGGTGACCGAGCAGGGGTCGACCTGGATGCGCTGGAAGAGGTCGAGGTGGAGGCCGAGGGCGTCGGCGACGAGCGCCTTGATGATGTCGCCGTGGGAGCACATCGCGTAGACGGCGTCCTCGCCGTGCTCCGCCTCGATCCGGGCGTTCCAGTCGCGCACCGCGTCCACGGCGCGGGCCTGCATGGCGCGCATCGACTCGCCGCCGGGGAAGGCGGCGGCCGAGGCGTGCCCCTGCACCACCTCCATCAGCGGCTCGTCCATCAGCTCGGCGAGCTTGCGGCCCGACCAGTCGCCGTAGTCGCACTCGCTGATCCGCTCCTCGGTGTGCAGCGGGAGTCCGGGGCGGGCGTCGAGCAGCGGCCGGACGGTCTCGTGGCAGCGCTGGAGCGGGCTGGAGACGACGGCGGCGAGCGGCACTCCGGCGAGCCGGGCGGGCAGGGCGGCGGCCTGGGCGGCGCCCCGCTCGTCGAGTGCGATCCCGGGCGTCCGCCCGGCGAGCACACCGGAGGTGTTGGCGGTGGAGCGTCCGTGCCGTACGAGGATCAGGGTGGCCATGGGGGCCAGCGTAGGCGTCCGCACGCGCGCGTGGGGACCGCCGGCGGGCGCGGTGCGGTACGGCGGGGCGCGCTTCCGGGCCACGCGGAGGGTGCGCGGCGGCGGCGGCCGGGGGACAATACGGCGCGTGATCGTGGACTCTGCCATTTACCGTGCCGGCCGCAGGACGAAGGGCCCGGCCGACCTGTCCGACGCGCTGGCGGAGGCGCGGGCGACGGGCGACGCCTTCCTGTGGGTGGGGCTGCACGAGCCGACGGAGGAGGAGTTCGAGCACGTGTCGGCGGAGTTCGCGCTGCACCCGCTGGCCGTGGAGGACGCCTTGAAGGCGCATCAGCGGCCCAAGCTGGAGGTGTACGACGACTCGCTGTTCGTGGTGCTGAAGCCGGTGGTGTACGAGCCGGAGAGCGACCGGGTCTCGTCGGGCGAGCTGATGCTGTTCATCGGCGACTCCTTCGTCGTGACCGTGCGGCACGGCGTGGGCTCGCCGCTGGCGGCGGTGCGCAGGCGTCTGGAGGCCGAGCCCGAGGTGCTGCGGCACGGGCCGACCGCGGTGCTGTACGCGATCGGCGACGCGGTGGTGGACCACTACATAGAGGTGGCCGGGGAGCTCCAGGTCGACCTGGAGGAGCTGGAGGCCGACGTCTTCGCGCCGGCCGGCGGCCATCCGGCGCGGACCGCGGAGCGGATCTACACGGCCAAGCGGCAGGTCCTGGAGTTCCGCCGGGCGAGCGGCCCGCTGGCCGGTCCGGTGGCCCGGCTCGTGACGGGCTCGGTGCCCTTCGTGCACGCGGAGGCGATGCCGTTCTTCCGGGACGTGCAGGACCATCTGCTGCGGGCCAACGAGCAGGTCGAGGGTCTGGACCGGCTGCTCTCGGACGTGCTGTCGGCGCACCTGGCGCAGATGGGCGTGCGGCAGAACGACGACATGCGCAAGATCTCGGCCTGGGCCGCCATGGCGGCGGTCCCCACCATGGTCGCCGGGATCTACGGCATGAACTTCGAGCACATGCCGGAGCTGCGCTGGGTGTGGTCCTATCCGGTGGTGATCCTGCTGATGGCGGGGGTCGTGGCGGGTCTGTACCGGCTGTTCAAGCGGCGCGGCTGGATGTGAGCCGCGGGACCCGGCCGGCCCGTCCGGGTCAGAAGGCCGGGATGGGCGCGGCGGGGCCGCCGAGGGCGTCGCGGCGCTCGGGCATCCTCAGGGAGACGGCGCGGTGCCAGCCGGCCGCCCGCTCCCAGGCGTACATCCCGTGGATGCCGGCGGCGAGCGCGGCCGCCTTGGCCTTCGGCCAGCGCAGGATGCGGCCCATGTGGCTCATCACGGCGAGGCTGACGTCTCGGTAGACCTGGATCTCGGCCAGCGCGGACTCCCGGAGGGTGCGCTGGATGAGCCGCCCGTGGCCCTCGTAGTTGAGGCGGAGCAGCTCCTCGTGGCAGTACGAGAGGTGGTTGGTCTCGTCGTTGTCGATCATGCGGATGGCCTTGCCGAGCACGGGGTCGTCCCCGAAGTAGCGCACGAGCATGATCATCTGCTCGGCCGCGCGCTGCTCGGTGACCCGGCTGTGCGCGAGGTAGACGACGATGTCCTCCTCGGTCAGCGGCTCGTCGCGGCGCAGCTTGTCGTGGGCGAGGCCGATGCCGCGCCGCTCCAGGAGCATCGTGTAGTCGGTCTCCGGCGGCACCGGCACCGGTTCGAGGCCGCGCTTCCTGAGCAGGGCGTTGAAGATCCGGCCGTGCTTGTCCTCGTCGGCGCCGTGCCGGGTGATCTTGGGCGCCAGGTCGCGCATGCCGGGGGCGACGAGGGCCGCGATCCGGCCGTTCTCCCAGCCGCCCTGGGCCTCGCCGCTGGCGGCGATGGAGCAGAAGAGCCGGAAGGAGTCGTCGTTGTCGATGATTTCCTGGAACAGGCCTTTGGCCGTGAGCATGGCTGCCACCTCCATGCGGACGTCCGCACGCCGCACGCCCGTGGAGTACGAGTCAAGTGCGCCGCGCGGGGTCGGGCAACACGAGGGCGGCGGGGGCTGCGCCGAACGAGGGAAGCGGGAGGGGCCGCCGGGGCGCGCGGGGCGCGTAACTCCCGGCGCCCTCGCGCGTTGTGCTGCGTGACGGCCGTGGCGGGGAAGACCCCCGAGCCCCCACCACGGCCGCGGGGTCCTTCCGTACGGGGGCGGGCCGGGGGTTACGAGGCGAGGCCGGCCCGCTCCAGGGCCTCCACGCCCGCCCGGAGCGCCGCGATCCGCTCGTCGAGCGTGAAGCCGGCCGGGGCGAGCGTCAGCGTGGTGACCCCGGCGGAGGCGTAGGCCCGCATCCGGTCGGCGATCCGGTCGACGCCGCCGAGCAGCGCGGTCTGGTCGATCAGCGAGCGCGGCACGGCCGCCGCGGCGCCGTCCTTGTCGCCGGCCAGGTACTTGTCCTGGATCTCGGCGGCCTCCTTCTCGTACCCCATCCGCTGGGCGAGCTGGTTGTAGAAGTTCTGCTTGCGGCTGCCCATGCCGCCGACGTACAGCGCGGTGTAGGGGCGGAACATGTCGGCGAGCGCGTCGACGTCCTCGCCGAGGGCGATCGGCAGGGTGGGGTGGACGTCGAAGCCGTCCATGGTCAGGCCGGCCTTCTCGCGCCCCGCGCGCAGGTGCCGCAGGGTGGTCTCCTCCAGGTGCTCGGCGGCCGGGAAGATGAGCAGCGCGCCGTCGGCGATCTCGCCGGTCTGCTCCAGGTTCTTCGGGCCGATCGCCGCGATGTAGAGCGGGATGTGCGGGCGGGTCGGGTGGACGGTGAGCTTGATCGGCTTGCCGGGGCCGTCCGGCAGCGGCAGCGTCCAGTGCTCGCCCTGGTGGGTGAGGCGCTCGCGGCTCATCGCCTTGCGGACGATCTCCACGTACTCGCGCGTGCGGGCGAGCGGCTTGTCGAACTTGACGCCGTACCAGCCCTCGGAGACCTGCGGGCCCGAGACGCCGAGGCCGAGCCGGAAGCGGCCGCCGGAGAGCGAGTCGAGCGTGGCGGCGGTCATCGCCGTCATGGCGGGCTGGCGGGCCGGGATCTGCATGATCGCCGAGCCGACGTCGATCCGCTCCGTCTTGGCGGCGACCCAGGACAGCACGGTGGGGGCGTCGGAGCCGTAGGCCTCCGCCGCCCAGCACACGTCGTAGCCGAGGCGGTCCGCCTCCTGGGCCACGGCCAGGTTGTCGCCGTCCATGCCCGCGCCCCAGTAGCCGAGGTTGATGCCGAGCCGCATGCCACGTACCCCTTACCCATCGGTAACGTCCCTGTGCGGGGACTCTAGCGCGCACCCGGGGCGTTCGTCAGGAGCCCGCCGGGGCCGGGCGCCGCCCCGGCGCGGCGGGGTGGTGGCGCCTCGAACGGGTGGGCTGTGGACAGGTTGTCCACAGGGTCTCTCCGCGTGGTGCCGTGGCCAGTAATCTCGCGCCCATGGAGCAGAGGCATCTCGGACGTACCGGCCTGCGCGTGTCCCGGCTCGGGCTCGGCACCCTCACCTGGGGCCGGGACACCGACGAGCACGACGCGGCCGAGCAGTTGAAGGCGTTCTGGGACGCGGGCGGCACGCTCGTGGACACCGCCGACGTCTACGGGGGCGGCGAGGCCGAGTATCTGCTGGGGCGGCTGATCGACGAGCGGTCCGGCCTGGTGCCGCGCCAGGAGCTCGTGATCTCCACCAAGGCGGGCAGCGTGCCCGACCCCGACCGGCGCACGGACGGCTCGCGCGGCCACCTGCTGGCCGCGCTCGACGCCTCCCTGGCCCGGCTCGGCACCGACCACGTGGACCTCTGGCAGCTGCACGCCCACGACCCGCACACCCCGCTGGAGGAGTCCCTCCAGGCCCTGGACATCGCCGTGCGCACCGGCCGGGCGCGCTATGTGGGCGTGGCGGGCTTCTGCGGCTGGCAGCTGGCCAAGGCCGGCACCTGGCAGCTCGCCGGGGACCGCACCCGCCTGGCCGGGACGCAGATGGAGTACTCGCTGCTCCAGCGCGGCGTCGAGCGCGAGGTCCTGCCCGCCGCCCTGGACCTCGGCATCGGCCTGCTGCCCTCCTCGCCGCTGGGCCGCGGGGTCCTCACGGGCAAGTACCGGAACGGCACCCCGGCCGACTCGCGCGGCGGCTCGGAGGCCCTGGCACCCTTCGTCGAGCCCTATCTCGACGAGACCGCGAGCCGGATCGTCGACGCGGTGCGCACGGCCGCCGACGGCCTCGCCACCACCCCGCTGCACGTCGCCCTCGCCTGGGTCCGCGACCGCCCCGGGGTCACCGCGCCGATCGTCGGCGCGCGCAACGCGCGGCAGCTCGCGGCCGCTCTGTCAGTGGAGAGCCTTAGTCTTCCTGACGAGATCTGCCGGGCCCTCGACGACGTGTCGGCGCCCGTGCACCGCTACCCGGATCACGACTGGAGCACCTTGTGACCGAGCCTTCCGGCGACACCGCGCCGCCCGAGGCCGCCGAGCCCACCGCCGAGGCCCCGGAGGCGCCCGTCGCGCCGCCCGCGGCCGACGAGGAGCCGGGCGCGGCGGAGCAGCCCGGGACGGCCGCGGCGGAGCCCGGCACCGAGGAGGCCGCGCCCGAGCTGACCGAGGCCCAGGCCGAGCTGGCCGCGCAGCGGGAGCTGCGGGAGAAGATCGAGCGCCGCAAGGCCGAGCGGGGCGCCCCCGTCGAGGCGGGCGGCAAGCTGACCGGCACCGCCGCCGACCTGCTCGCCGCGGTCCGGGCGGTGGAGAGCGGCGAGCGGCCGGTCTCGGTGCCCCGCGCGGCGGCGCCGGTCCCCGCGCCCGCCCCGGAGCGCACCGCCCCGGCGGCGCCGGAGACCACGGTGCGCCCGCGGGCCGCCGAGGCCCCCGTGGTGACCGAGGAGACCACGGCCGCCGTCCGGCAGGTGCTCCAGCGCGGCGGGGCCCCCGACACGCTGGCCGCCCCGGTGGCCGCCGCCCTCGGCGAGGGCGCCGCCCGGGCCCTCGCCGACGACCCCTGGCAGCTGCTCGCGGTGCCGGGCGTGCGCCCCGAGCAGGCCGACGGCTTCGCCCGGGCACTGCTCGGCGCGGAGTGCGGCCCCGCCGACCCGCGCCGCGCCGTGGCCCTCACCGCCTGGTTGCTCGATCAGGCCGCCCTCAAGGGCCACACCGCCCTGGAGATCGGCGCCGTGCGGGACGCCCTCGCCCGGCTGTCCGTGCCGGAGCCGGACAAGGCCGTCGACCTCGCGGTGTCCGAGGCCGCGGTCCTGGTCTTCCAGGAAGAGGAGGACGAGCCGGAGGAGCCCGGGGACGGCGCCGAGGACGAGGCCGGGGCGGCCGCCCCGGCCCCCGCCGCCGACGCCGCCGTGCCGGTGCTGCTGGGCCTGGAGCGGTACGCGCTGGCGGAGGAGAGCCTCGCCGACGGCCTGGCCCGGCTGATCCGTACCGTCACGCCCGCCGAGTGGGACGGCCCGGAGCCGGCCCGGGCAGCGGGCGCCCACGGGCTCGTGCTGCACACCGGCGGCGAGGCCGCCCGCGCCGAGCCGGCCGCCCTGGCCGAGGCCGCCCGGGCGCGCGGGCTGCGGGTCGCACTCGCGGCGCACACCGCGAGGGACGGCGCCCTGCCGCTCGCCGCGCTGCTCTCCGGCGCCGCCGGGCCGGGCCGGGACGCCGAGGGCGCCCTCGCCCTGGACCTGCTCGTGGTCCTGGACGCGCCGCAGCTGGACGTGGAGACCGCGGCCACCCTGGTGGAGGCGCTGCCCGACGGCTGCCGTCTGGTGCTGAGCGGCGATCCGCACGTGCTGGGGGCGGCGGGCCCCGGCCGGGTCTTCGCCGACCTGCTGGCGACGAAGGCCGTCCCGCGGGTCGCCTCGCGCCTGCCCGACCCCGGCCCGGTCGGCGAGCTGGTCTCGGGCATCGGCGTCGGCGAGCTGAACCAGGTGGACGCGCCCGGCAAGGAGGTCGTGATCGTCCCGGTGCGGGACGCCGGCGAGGCGGTGCACCGCACGGTGCAGCTGGTCGCCGACTCGATCCCGCGGGCCATCGGCGTCCCGGCCGAGCAGACCCAGGTGATCACGGTGGGCCACGGCGGCTCGGCCGGCACCCGCGCGCTCAACGCGGCGCTGAAGCAGCGCCTCAACCCCGGCCCCGGCCGGTTCGGCGGCTTCGACCCGGGCGACCGGGTCGCCCACTCCCCCGCCCCGGGACGTACGGTCACCGGCACGGTCGTCTCGGCCGACGCCGAGGGCCTGCACCTGGACTGCGCGGGCGAGCGGGTCGTGGTGCCCAAGGAGCGGGTCGAGTCCGCACTGCGGCACGGCTGGGCGCTCACCGCCCACCAGGCCGTCGGGGCCCGCTGGCCCGCCGCCGTCGTGGTGCTGCCCGGGGACGCGGCCGGCGGCCTCACCCGCGCCTGGGTCTACACGGCCTTCGGCCGCGCCGAGCACCACCTCTCCGTCGTCCACGGCGTCGAGCAGGAGCTGCCGAGGGCGGTGGCCGAGGGCCGCGACCCGGAGCGCACCACCCGGCTGCGCCCCCTCCTGGAGGCGCTGCTGCACGAGGACGAGCCGCAGGTCTGACCGGCACGTGCGCGAGGGCGCCCTCCCCGCGGCCGAGCGGGAAGGGCGCCCTCGGCGCGTGACGGCGGCCCGGCCGGGCCGGGGGCTCAGGCCCGGCGGGCCCGGAGCTCCGGCTCGTCCTCGTCGGTCTCGTCGTCGAAGACGGCGCTGATGTCGAAGCGGCAGACCAGGCGTTCCGGGTCGGCGTGGTCGAAGGGCGCGTTCAGCCAGTCCCCCGGTTCGGGCAGCTCCTCCGCGGCCTCGACCCAGAGCGTGGAGTCGCCCTCCTCCAGGCCGAATTCCTTGTGCCGGGACGCGATTTCGTCAGGTTCGTACTCGCCGAAGACGATCCCGAGCGCCGCGTGCGTGGTCGCCGCGCCGTCCTCCCGGTCCAGGTCGGTGACCCGGCGGGCCTGGGCGATCAGGCGCTGCGGCTCCACCACGGCGTAGTCGCGGCGGATCAGCACGCTCAGCGCGTGCGGCTCCTCCGGGCCCGCGTAGGGCGGCAGGGAGTCGTCGGCGCCCGGGATCTCGAAGGGCGTGACCTCGTCGTACCGGTCGTAGAGGGCCTCGTCGTACGCCTCCGCCGCCGCGGCGAGCGCGTTGAAGGCCTCGTAGACGGCCGGGTCGTCGTCCCCGGTGCGGCGTTCGACCGCCGCGAGGTGACGGTCCAGTGCGGCTTTGACCGCCTCGGCGGCGGCGCGTACCTCGGCAGCGGTGGGCTGCGCAGCATCAGACATAGGACAGACGCTATCCGTACCGGGCCCTTGGCCGCACAATAGATGCGATGCCGGAATACGAATTTGTCGACGTGTACGTGCCGCGTGGTGTCTCCCGCAAGGAGACGACGCGGCTCCTGACCGACCATGCCGAGTACGGACACTGGGAGTTGGACCGCCTGACCCTGCGCCTGGACGGCAGTCGCAGGGTGCGCCTGAAGCGCCGCATCATCCGTCAGATCCGCGCCACCTGGTGAGGTCCCGGGGATCCGGGACCGGACGCACGAGGAAGGGGCCCCGCGAGCGCGGGGCCCCTTCGTGCTGCCTGCGGCGTGCCGGTCAGGCGGCGCGCTTCGCCCGGCGGTAGATCACGGAGCCGGCGAGCAGCAGGCCCGCGGCGGCGGGCACGGCCACGCCGAGCGGGCCGGCGCCGGTGCTGGCCAGCTCCTCGGTGGGCCGGTTCGGCGTGATCGCGCGGGTACTGGGCGTGTTCGGCCCGTGCGAGCCCTCGGGCGTCGTGGGGGTGGTCGGCGTGCCGGGGTGCTCGTTCTCGCCGGCGGGCGGCGTGCTCGGGGTGCCGGGGGTCTCCGGGGTGGTCGGCTGCTCCGGCGTGCCGGGGTGTCCCGGGGTGGTCGGCTCGACGCCGTAGCCGCAGTCGTTGCCGTAGGCGGCGTTCCCGGCGCCGACGCCGTCGACGCTGTTGCCGCAGACGTTGACCGGGGCCTCGATCGGCACCTCGACGGTGTTGCCGGAGCCGACGCCCGGGGAGTCGGAGGTGTGGCCGCCGGCCTGGGAGCCCTCGTCCCCGTAGCCGCCGGGGGTGCTCGAACCGCTCCGGTTGGCGCAGCTGTTGCCGGACACCGGGTTGAGCAGACCGATGACGGAGACCGTGTTGCCGCAGACGTTGACCGGCGCGTGGACCGGGGCCTGCACGGTGTTGCCGGACGCGACGCCCGGCGAGTCGGACGCGGCACCGGCGGCGCCGGACGAGGCGTGGGCGTACCCCCCGCCGAGGGCGATCATGCCGCCGGCGGCGGCGACCGTGATGATGCTCTTGCGCGTGATGACGCGTGTGACCTGTCGCATTGCTGGTTCCTCTGCTTCTCGGCTCGTGACGAAATGGCCACCGGCCCCGGAGTGCATGGCACGCACTCCGGGGCCGGTCCGGGCTCGGACCCTCAAGGGGTCGAGACAGAACGTCAGGCGTTGACGCAGGTGTTGCCGAAGGCGGGGTTCAGCAGCCCGATGATGGACACCGTGTTGCCGCACACGTTCACGGGGACGTGGATCGGCACCTGGACGACGTTGCCCGAGAGGACACCGGGGGAACCGATGGCCGCACCCTGGGCACCCGCGTCGGCAACGGCCATGCCCGCGCCCGCGAGAACGAGACCGCCGGTGGCAGCCGCAGCAGCGACGACCTTCTTGATCATTATTCCTCCTTGTTGGCAATGCGGTCCCAGCCGCGGACCGCACCACCTGTAACGAGGGGGATTCAGGGGGGCTACGAGCCTCCTCGGGCATTCACTCTTTCCGGTGGAGCGTGGACGGGCGGTCGATTTCCCGGCCGCCCGCCCGAGCTCACCGGTCTCCGCAGGTGCTCGCCGGCAGCCCCGTCAGCTGGCGTCGAGGAAGCGGTCCAGGACGCGCACGCCGAACTTGAGGCCGTCCACCGGGACCCGCTCGTCCACGCCGTGGAACATGCCGGCGAAGTCCAGCTCCGGCGGCAGCTGGAGCGGCGCGAAGCCGAAGCAGCGAATGCCGAGGTCGTCGAAGGACTTGGCGTCGGTGCCGCCGGAGAGCATGTACGGCACGGCGCGCGCGATCGGGTCCTCGGCCCGCAGCGCGAGCTGCATGGCGTCGACCAGGGCGCCGTCGAAGCTGGTCTCCAGGGCCTTGTCGCCGTGCACGTCCTCGCGCTTCACGCGCGGGCCGAGGATGCGGTCGAGGTCGGCCAGGAACTCCTCCTCGTAACCGGGCAGGAAGCGCCCGTCGACGTGCGCGGTGGCCTGGCCGGGGATGACGTTGACCTTGTAGCCGGCGCCGAGCATGGTCGGGGCGGCGGAGTTGCGCAGGGTCGCGCCGACCATCTTGGCGATGCCGCCGAGCTTGGCGAGGGTGGCGTCCATGTCCTCGGGGTCCAGCGGGGTGCCGAGGGCGTCCGAGAGCTCGTCCAGGAAGGACCGCACGGTCTTGGTGACCCGCACCGGCCACTGGTGGCGGCCGAGCCGGCCGACGGCCTCGCACAGCTCGGTGATCGCGTTGTCGTCGTTGGTCATGGAGCCGTGCCCGGCGGTGCCCTCGACGGTCAGGCGCATCCAGTGCATGCCCTTCTGGGCCGTCTCCACCAGGTAGAGCCGCAGGTTCTCGTTGACCGTGAAGGAGAAGCCGCCGACCTCGCCGATGGCCTCGGTCACGCCCTCGAACAGGTCGCGGTGGTGGTCGACCAGGTGGCGGGCGCCGTAGGTGCCGCCGGCCTCCTCGTCGGCGAGGAAGGCGAGCACGACGTCGCGCGGGGGCTTGCGGCCGCTGCGCATCCGGTCGCGGACGACCGCGAGGGTCATCGCGTCCATGTCCTTCATGTCGACCGCGCCGCGGCCCCACACGCAGCCGTCGGCGACCTCGCCGGAGAAGGGGTGGTGGGTCCAGTCCTCGGCGTTGGCCGGCACGACGTCGGTGTGCCCGTGGATGAGCAGGGCGGGCCGCGAGGGGTCCTCGCCCTCGATCCGGGCCACGGTGGAGGCCCGGCCCCGGTGCGACTCGATGATCTTCGGTTCGAGCCCGACCTCGGCGAGCTTCTCCGCGACGTACTCGGCGGCCGCCCGCTCGCCCGGTCCGGAGTGGTCGCCGTAGTTGCTGGTGTCGATGCGGATGAGGTCCCGGCACAGGTCGACGACCTCGTCCTCGCCCGTCACGCCACGGCCGGTGTTCGACTCGCTCACGCTGCTTCCTCCCACTACGTGCCCCACGTGCTGTCCGGTGTGATCGCCCCATCCTCCCGCGTGCCCCCTCCCGCGCCCAAGGGTGACCACGGGCCGACATGCTGCTGTCACATGCCGAGACGGCCGGGGGGTGGTGATCGACCACCCCAGATGTTTGCTATGGTTTTCCTCGTCGGAAGGGCCCAGCGGCCCGGAGACGCACCCCGTCCGGGTGGCGGAATGGCAGACGCGCTAGCTTGAGGTGCTAGTGCCCTTTATCGGGCGTGGGGGTTCAAGTCCCCCCTCGGACACCACACGAAAGGTCCCACATCCTGTGGGGCCTTTTCTGTTGACGGCGGCAGGACCGGTGAGACGCAGAACGAAGGCGCCCGCGGCGCCGCTCCCCCAGCGCGAGGGCATCGACCCCGTGCGCGTGCGGCTGCCGGACGGGCCCGAGCCCCTCCCGGAGACGGTGCGCGAGTATCTCGTCGGGCGGTACGGGGCGGCCGTCGGCGTCGCGCGGGTCGAGGAGATGCTGCGCGAGGGGCGGTTCGTCGGGGCCGACGGGCGGGCCGTCGACGGGGGCGAGGCCTGCGAGCCGGGGCGCCACCTGTGGTTCCACCGGGACTTCCCGGCCGAGGAGCGGGTGCCGTTCGAGATCGGTGTGGTCCACCGGGACGAGCGGATCGTGGTGGCCGACAAGCCGCACTTCCTGGCGACGATGCCACGGGGCCGGCACGTGACCGAGACGCTGCTCGCACGGCTGCGGCGGGAGCTCGGCCTGCCGGATCTCCAGCCGGCGCACCGGCTGGACCGCCTGACGGCGGGCCTGGTGCTGTGTGTCGTGCGGCCGGAGGACCGGGGGGCGTACCAGACGCTGTTCCGGGACCGCGGGGTGCGCAAGGAGTACGAGGCGGTGGCGCCGTACGACCCGGCGGTGGCGCTGCCGGTGACGGCGCGGAGCCGGATCGAGAAGGAGCACGGGGTGATGGCCGCCCGGGAGGTGCCGGGCGAGCCGAACGCCGAGAGCCGGATCGAGCTGGTGGAGCGGCGGGGCGGGCTCGCCCGGTACCGGCTGGTGCCGGTGACCGGGCGGACCCATCAGCTGCGGGTGCACATGGACGCCCTCGGCCTTCCGATCCTGCACGACCCGTTCTATCCGGTGGTGCGGGAGGACGGGCCGGAGGACTTCGGGCGCCCGTTGCAGCTGCTCGCGCGGCGGCTGGAGTTCACCGATCCGCTCACGGGCGCGGAGCGGAGCTTCACGAGCCGGCTCGCGCTCAGTGGCCTCGGCTGATCCACTCGTCGAGGTGCGGGGTCTCCTCGCCGATGGTGGTGGCGTCGCCGTGGCCGGTGCGGACCACCGTGTCCGGCGGCAGGGTGAGCAGTTTCGTACGGATCGAGTCGATGATCGTCGGGAAGTCCGAGTAGGACCGGCCGGTGGCGCCCGGGCCGCCCCGGAAGAGGGTGTCGCCGGTGAAGACGGTGCCCAGTTCGGGGGCGTGCAGGCTGATCGCGCCGGGGGCGTGGCCCGGGGTGTGCAGGACCCGCAGGTCGGTGCCGGCGATGGTGAGGACCTGGCCGTCGGCGAGCTCGCCGTCCGGGCTGTGGTCGGGGTGGGTGAGCTTCCACAGCGGCTGGTCGGCGGGGTGGAGCAGGATCCGGGCGCCGGTGGCGGCGGCCAGGGCCGGGGCGGCGTCGATGTGGTCGTCGTGGGCGTGGGTGCAGACGATGGCGCGCAGCGCGCGCCCGTCCAGGGCGGCGAGGATCGCGTCGGCGTCGTGGGCGGCGTCGATGACGAGCGCCTCGGTGTCGTCGCCGACGATCCAGACGTTGTTGTCGACCTCCCAGGTGCCGCCGTCGAGGCTGAAGGTGCCGGAGGTGACCAGGTGGTCGATGCGGGCGCCCATCAGAACACCACCACCGAGCGCAGCACGTCGCCCTCGTGCATGCGGGCGAAGGCCTTCTCGACGTCGCCGAGGCCGATGGTCTCGGTGACGAAGGCGCCGAGGTCGATGCGGCCCTGCTGGTGCAGGTCGATGAGCATCGGGAAGTCGCGGGAGGGCAGGCAGTCGCCGTACCAGGAGGACTTGAGCGCACCACCGCGGCCGAAGACGTCGAGCAGGGGCAGTTCGAGCCTCATCTCGGGGGTGGGGACGCCGACGAGGACGACGGTGCCGGCCAGGTCGCGGGCGTAGAAGGCCTGCTCGTACGTCTCGGGGCGGCCGACGGCCTCGATGACGACGTCGGCCCCGAAGCCGCCGGTGAGCTCGCGGACCGCCTCGACGGGGTCGGTGGAGCGGGAGTTGACGGTGTGGGTGGCGCCCATCTCCCTGGCCTTGGCGAGCTTGCGGTCGTCGATGTCGACGGCGATGATCCGGGCGGCTCCGGCGAGCCGGGAGCCGACGACGGCCGCGTCGCCGACGCCGCCGCAGCCGATGACGGCGACGGTGTCGCCGCGGCCGACGTTTCCGGTGTTGATCGCGGCGCCGATGCCGGCCATGACGCCGCAGCCGAGGAGGCCGGCGATCTCGGGGGCGACGGCCGGGTCGACCTTGGTGCACTGGCCGGCGTGGACGAGGGTCTTCTCGGCGAAGGCGCCGATGCCGAGGGCGGGCGAGAGCTCCGTGCCGTCGGTGAGTGTCATCCTCTGCGACGCGTTGTGGGTGGCGAAGCAGTACCACGGGCGGCCGCGGCGGCAGGCGCGGCACTGGCCGCAGACCGCGCGCCAGTTGAGGATCACGAAGTCGCCGGGGGCGACGTCGGTGACGCCGGCCCCGACGGACTCGACGACGCCCGCGGCCTCGTGGCCGAGGAGGAAGGGGAAGTCGTCGTTGATCCCGCCCTGCTTGTAGTGGAGGTCGGTGTGACAGACCCCGCAGGCCTGGATCTTCACCACGGCCTCGCCGGGGCCGGGATCGGGGATCACGATCGTCTCGACCCGGACGGGTTCGTTCCTTCCGGGGGCGATGACCCCCTGGACCTGCTGCGGCATCGTGGACTTCCCTTCTCCGACAGCTCGTGTGCGCTGTGTGGATCTTGCGTACCACCCTCTCCTGCCCAACGCGAGACCCCCGCAGTTCGTGCCTGCGGGGGTCTCTTGTCCCGTGGGGGGGTGTGAGGGGTGGCGGTCAGTCGCGCCCGGCGCCGGCCGCGGTGGCGCGGACCCGGCCGCGGACCAGGAACCAGCCGCCGACCAGGGCGGCCGCGATGAGCGGCAGACAGGCCACGGTGGTGCGGCCGACGCCGCCGTCCATCCACATGAGGACGAGGACGGAGCCGAGGAAGAGCAGCGTCACGATCTGGGTGTACGGGGCCCAGGGCAGCTGGTAGGACGGCCGGACGAGCTTGCCCTCCTTGGCGCGGCGGACGAAGAGCAGCGAGCACACCATGATCATGGCCCAGGTGCCGATGATGCCGATGGAGGCGAAGTTGAGCACCAGCTCGAAGGCCTCGCCGGGCATGACGTAGTTGAGGACGACACCGGCGACGCCGAAGCCCGCGGTGAGCAGGATGCCGCCGTAGGGCACGCCGCCCTTGTTCATGACGCCGGTGAACTTGGGCGCGGAGCCGGCCAGCGACATGGAGCGCAGGATGCGGCCGGTGGAGTAGAGGCCCGAGTTGAGGCTGGAGAGGGCGGCGGTGAGCACGACCAGGTTCATCACGCCGGCGGCGCCCGGGATGCCGAGCTTGTCGAAGACGGTGACGAAGGGGCTCTGGTCGCCGGAGTACGCGGTGAAGGGGAGGATCAGCGCGAGCAGGACGACGGAGCCGACGTAGAAGAGGCCGACCCGCCACATGATCGAGTTGATCGCCTTCGGCATGATCTTCTCGGGGTTCTCGGTCTCGCCGGCGGCGACGCCGCACAGCTCGACGGAGGCGTAGGCGAAGACGACGCCCTGGATGAGCAGCAGCATCGGCATGACGCCGTTGGGGAAGATGCCGCCGTTGTCGGTGATGTTGGCGAGGCCCGGGGTGTGGCCGCCGACGTCGTGCTGGGTGACGACGAGGAAGATGCCGACGAGCATGAAGGCGACCAGGGCGGCGACCTTGATGATCGCGAACCAGAACTCCATCTCGCCGAAGTACTTCACGGAGATGAGGTTGGCGGCGAGGACGACCGCGAGGGCGATCAGCGCGAGGATCCACTGCGGGACGTCGCTGAACATCGACCAGAAGTGGGCGTAGGTCGCGGCGGCGGTGATGTCGGCGACGGCGGTGGTCGACCAGTTGAGGAAGTAGAGCCAGCCGGCCGTGTAGGCGCCCTTCTCGCCCATGAACTCACGGGCGTAGGAGACGAAGGCGCCGGAGGAGGGGCGGTAGAGCACGAGCTCGCCGAGGGCACGGACCACGAAGAAGGCGAAGACGCCGCACACCGCGTACGCGATGAAGAGGGAGGGTCCGGCGTTGGCCATCCGGCCGCCGGCGCCGAGGAAGAGCCCGGTGCCGATGGCGCCGCCGATGGCGATCATGTTGATGTGCCGGGACTTGAGGTCCTTGCGGTATCCGGCGTCGCCGGCGTCGACGTGGGGGGACGCCGTGCCTGAGGCCGCCGGGGTGGCGGACAGCGGGTCGGCCGCAGTGATGCGGTCACTCATGGAGTTGTTCGCCTTCGTGAGGGGGAGGGTCTGTGCGGTACCCGGCCGTGCCCTTGTGGGGCTTCTCGGCACGGCCAGCGCACATCCTCACGGCAACACCCGGTCACTGACTGTGGCCGAAATCACGGAAGAGCCGGATTTGAGGTAGTTCAGAGGTTACGCACGAGTTAACGAAGGTTCACCGATCGACGCCCGGACCGGTCCGCACGGGGCGCTCACGGGGCGATCAGTGGGCGATCATGGGGCGCTCACGGGGCGAGGACGTCCAGCTCCTTCAGGGCGCCGACCGCGATCTGCCGGGTCAGCTCCTCGGCGCGGGCCGCGTCCTTCTCCCGTACCGCCTCGGCGACCTGGACGTGCAGGGTCACGGCGGCCGGGTCGGGGTCCTCGAACATCACCTGGTGCTGGGTGCGGCCGGTGAGCACCTCGGCGACCACGTCGCCGAGCCGGGCGAACATCTCGTTGCCGGAGGCGTTGAGCACGACCCGGTGGAACGCGATGTCGTGCACCAGGTACGCCTCCAGCTGCCGGCCGCGCGAGGTGGCGACCATGCCGAGGGCCTGCTCGGTGAGCTCGCGGCACTGCTCGGGGCTGGCGTTCAGGGCGGCGAGGCCGGCGGCGACCGGCTCGACGGCGGAGCGCAGCACGGTGAGCGAGCGCAGCTGGCGGGGCCGGTCGGCGCCGGCCAGACGCCAGCGGATCACCTGGGGGTCGTAGACGTTCCAGCGCTCGGTGGGCAGCACGGTCACGCCGACCCGCCGCCGGGACTCGACCAGGTGCATGGACTCGAGGACGCGGACGACCTCGCGCACCACGGTCCGGGAGACGTCGAAGCGCTCGGCGAGCTCGTCGGAGCGCAGCACGGTGCCGGGCGGGTACTCGCCGGCGGTGATGGCCAGGCCCAGGGTGGACAGAACCTGCGGATGGAGCCCCTGAGCGGCCGGTGTCGTCATGGCGGCAAGCCTATGCGGGCGGGGCCCGATGATCACACCCGAGAGCCCGTCGCGGCGCCGTGGGGAGCGCCCCGAAGAGGTCCCGGGCCGACCCCCGGGCGGGTCCCGGATGGGTCCCGGGCAGACCCCGCGCCGGTCCCGCATGGATCCCGGGCAGACCCCGGGGCAGAGCCCGGGGCAGAGCCCGGGGCAGAGCCCGGGGCAGAGCCCGGGAACAAAAAGTACGACTTTTATGTCACAGACTCTTGAATACGTCGTACTCAATGGGTTTCATGAGCGCGACGGATCGATGTCGAAGATGTCGAAGAAGACAGCGAGGCACCCCCCATGAGCACCACCCCCCACGCCGGCACGGCGACCGGCCGTCCCCCGGTCGTCGTCGTGATGGGCGTCGCAGGAACCGGCAAGACGACGATCGGTCCGCTGGTCGCCGAGGCGCTCGGCCTCCCGTACGCGGAGGGCGACGACTTCCACCCGGCGGCCAACGTGGCCAAGATGTCGGCCGGCGTTCCGCTCGACGACCGCGACCGCGAGCCCTGGCTCGACGCGATCGGCGCGTGGGCGCACGACCGGGCGGGCCTCGGCGGGGTCGTGAGCAGCTCCGCGCTCAAGCGGGTCTACCGCGACCGGCTGCGCGCGGCCGCCCCCGGCGTGGTCTTCCTGCACCTGACCGGGGACCGGGAGCTGATCGAGCAGCGGATGAGGGCCCGCAAGGGGCACTTCATGCCGACCGCGCTCCTCGACTCCCAGTTCGCCACGCTGCAGCCGCTGCAGGAGGACGAGGCCGGCGTCGCCGTCGACGTCTCGGGCACGCCCGAGGAGATCACCGCCCGGGCCGTCGCCGCGCTGCGCCGGCTCACCGACTGCCCCGCTCCCGCCTGACCGGACCCCCTTCCCGGTCGGGCGGAGCCCCCGCACCGCCCCGCACCGCCACGGCCGCCGCCGGCCCGCCGGCCCCGGCCACCACCGGCCCCGCAGAGCCCTCCCCCCGGGCTCCCGGGCCGCTGTCCCCCGACCCCCTGACCCAAGGGACCCACCGTGACCAGTCTCAGCGTCGAGATCCTGGCAGCGGACGCCGCCGAGCCGATCACCTCGGCGGGCAACGCCCAGCTCGGCATCGCCGTGCTCGCCGGTATCGCCGTCATCGTCCTGCTCATCACCAAGTTCAAGCTGCACGCGTTCCTCGCGCTGACCATCGGGTCGCTGGCGCTGGGCGCGTTCGCCGGCGCCCCGCTCGCGGACGCCATCAAGTCCTTCACCACCGGACTCGGCAGCACCGTCGCCGGTGTCGGCGTGCTCATCGCGCTCGGCGCGATCCTCGGCAAGCTGCTCGCCGACTCGGGCGGCGCCGACCAGATCGTCGACACGATCCTGGCCAAGGCCAGTGGCCGGGCCATGCCGTGGGCGATGGTCCTGATCGCCTCCGTGATCGGTCTGCCGCTGTTCTTCGAGGTCGGCATCGTGCTGCTGATCCCGGTGGTCCTGATGGTGGCCAAGCGCGGCAACTACTCGCTGATGCGGATCGGCATCCCGGCCCTGGCCGGCCTGTCCGTGATGCACGGCCTGATCCCGCCGCACCCCGGCCCGCTCGTCGCGATCGACGCGGTCGGCGCCAACCTGGGCATCACGCTCGCCCTCGGCCTGGTCGTCGCGATCCCGACCGTGATCATCGCCGGTCCGCTCTTCTCCCGCTACGCCGCCCGCTGGGTGGACATCCAGGCGCCCGAGAAGATGATCCCGAGCCGTCCCTCCGAGGACCTGGACAAGCGTCCGGGCTTCGGCGTCACGGTCGCGACCATCCTGCTGCCGGTCGTCCTGATGCTGGTCAAGGCGCTCGTCGACATCGTCGTCGACAACCCGGAGAACGGCCTGCAGAAGGTCACCGACGTCATCGGCTCGCCGCTGATCGCCCTGCTCGCCGCCGTCATCGTGGCCATGTTCACGATGGGCCGCGCGGCCGGCTTCACCCGGGAGCGCCTGTCCTCCACCGTCGACAAGTCGCTCGCCCCGATCGCGGGCATCCTGCTGATCGTCGGCGCCGGCGGCGGCTTCAAGCAGACCCTGATCGACATCGGCGTCGGCCAGATGATCCTGGACTTCTCCAAGGACTGGTCCGTCCCGGCCCTGCTGCTCGCCTGGCTGATCGCGGTCGCGATCCGGCTCGCGACCGGTTCGGCGACGGTGGCGACGATCTCGGCCGCCGGCCTGGTGGCCCCGCTCGCCGCGGGCATGTCGACCGGTGAGGTCTCCCTGCTGGTCCTGGCGATCGGTGCCGGTTCGCTCTTCTTCAGCCACGTCAACGACGCCGGCTTCTGGCTGGTGAAGGAGTACTTCGGCATGAACGTCGGCCAGACGATCAAGACCTGGTCGGTGATGGAGACCATCATCTCGGTGGTTGGCATCGGGTTCGTGCTGCTGCTGTCCTTGGTGATCTAGCGCAGTCCCTCCCCCGTACGCGGGCCGGTCGTCCCCTCGGACGACCGGCCCGCGTCGTGCTGTCCGGCCCCGGGCCGTGGGCCGGCTACCCCACCGCCCGCGCCGCCGCACGGCCCGCCGCGCGTCCGGAGAAGAGGCAGCCGCCGAGGAAGGTGCCCTCCAGGGAGCGGTAGCCGTGCACACCGCCGCCGCCGAAGCCGGCCGCCTCGCCCGCCGCGTACACGCCGGGCAGCGGCTCGCCGCTCGCGGTGAGCACCCGCGAGGACAGGTCGGTCTGGAGGCCGCCGAGGGACTTGCGGGTCAGGATGTTGAGGCGCACGGCGATCAGTGGGCCGGCCTTCGGGTCCAGGATGCGGTGCGGGGGTGCCGTCCGGATCAGCTTGTCGCCCAGATAGCGGCGGGCCCCGCGGATCGCCATGACCTGGAGGTCCTTGGTGAAGGGATGGGCGATCTCGCGGTCGCGGGCGGTGATCTCGCGGCGCAGCGCGGTCTCGTCGATCAGGTCCTGCCCGGTGATCCGGTTCATGCCGCGGACGAGGGCGCCGAGGTCGTCCTCGACGACGAAGTCCGCGCCCTTGTCCATGAAGGCCCGGACCGGTCCGGGGACGTCGGCGCGGGCGCGGCCGAGGACGTCGCGGACGGACTTGCCGGTCAGGTCCGGGTTCTGCTCGGAGCCGGAGAGGGCGAACTCCTTGCCGATGATCTTCCGGTCGAGCACGAACCAGGTGTGGTCGTGGCCGGTGCGCATGATGTGTTCGAGGGTGCCGAGGGTGTCGAAGCCTGGGAAGAGCGGGACGGGCAGCCGCTTGCCGGTGGCGTCCAGCCAGAGCGAGGACGGCCCGGGCAGGATCCGGATGCCGTGCCGGGCCCAGATCGGGTTCCAGTTCTCGATGCCCTCGGTGTAGTGCCACATCCGGTCGCGGTTGACGTGGTGGGCGCCGGCCTTCTCGGCGATGCCCAGCATGAGGCCGTCGACGTGCGCGGGGACGCCGGAGAGCATCCGGGCGGGCGGGGTGCCGAGCCGCTCGGGCCACTGCGCGCGCACCAGGTCGTGGTTGCCGCCGATGCCGCCGGTGGTGACGATCACCGCCTGCGCGCGGTACGAGAAGGCGCCCGTGACCTCGCGGTCGCTGGCCGTGCCGCGCGGTGCGCCGGAGGGGGCGAGCACCTCTCCGGTGACCGTGTCGACGGCGCCCGCGGTGCGGGCCAGGCCGGTCACCCGGTGCCGGAAGCGGAAGCGGACCAGGCCGCGGGCGACGCCCTCGCGGACCCGGCGCTCGAAGGGGGCCACCAGGCCGGGGCCGGTGCCCCAGGTGATGTGGAAGCGGGGTACGGAGTTGCCGTGGCCGGTGGCGTCGTAGCCGCCGCGCTCGGCCCAGCCGACCACCGGGAAGAAGCGCACCCCGAGCCCGTGCAGCCAGGCGCGCTTCTCGCCGGCCGCGAAGTCCACGTACGCCTCGGCCCAGCGTCGTCCCCAGGCGTCGTCCTCGGGCCGGTCGAAGCCGGCGGTGCCCATCCAGTCCTGGAGGGCGAGGGCGTGGCTGTCGCGGATGCGCAGCCGGCGCTGCTCGGGCGAGTCGACGAGGAAGAGGCCGCCGAAGGACCAGTGCGCCTGGCCGCCGAGGGACTGTTCGGGTTCCTGGTCGAGCAGCAGCACCGTGCGGCCGGCGTCGACCAGTTCGGCGGTGGCGACGAGACCGGCGAGGCCGGCCCCGATGACGATCACGTCGGCGTCGTACGACTCATGAGGCATGCACCGCATCTTCGATACACCGGTGTATCGAGTCAACGCCCGGGAGGATTCCGGCCCGGCGCCGCGCCCGGCCACGGACTCGGCTCCGGGCCGGCCGCGGGCCCCTCGCGCCGCCGCCGCGGGCCCGCTCGCGGCCCCGCTTCCGGCCCTCCCGTTTTCTAATGTCGAGCATTAACATGGGGGCATGGCACGAACGTCGGGCCCCGAGACCCGGGACAAACTGATCCGCGCGGCCGAGGAGATCTTCGCCGCCCAGGGCGTCGACGGCGCCCAGCTGCGGGACGTCGTGGCGCTGGCCGGGCAGGGCAACCCCTCCGCCGTGCAGTACCACTTCGGCTCCCGCGCGGGGCTCCTCGACGCCGTCATGGCCGGCCGGCAGCGGCGCACCGAGCAGGTGCTCGCCCCGCTGCTCGACGCCGCTGCCGACACCACCCGCGCCCTCGTCGAGGCGCTCGTCACCGCCGAGGCGAGCGAGCTGCGCACCGACCGGGGCCGCCGCTGCCTGCGGATCTCCGCCCAGCTCAGCCACGAGAGCGGGGTCCGCTCCCGGGTCCCGCACCCGACGCTCGCCGGCACTTGCTACTGGCGCCTGATCGAGCGCGTCGAGGCCTGTCTCACGACGGAGGGGCTGCCCGAGCCGCTCCGCCTGGAGCGGCTCGACCTGGCGCTCACCGTGGTGGGCGCGGCGATGGCGGACCGGGCCCGGCAGTACCTGGACGGCAGCGATCCGCTCACCCCCGAGCCGCTGTTCCTCGCCGATCTGGTCGGGACGACCACCGCTCTGCTCCTGGCGGCACCGCCCCGGATCACCTGAACCCCCTGGGACCCCTGGCCCCCTTGAGCCCCCTGAGCCCCTTGAGCCCCCTGAGACAACCCTGAAGGGACCCCCCGTGAACCAGCCCCTGAACCACCCGCACGACCTCACCGGCAAGACCGTCCTCATCACCGGCGGCGCCCGCGGCCTGGGCGCCGAGGCGGCCCGCCAGGCGGTGGCCGCCGGAGCCAACGTGGTGATCACCGACGTCCTGGACGGGGAGGGCAGGGCGACCGCCGCCGAGCTCGGCGAGCGGGCCCGCTTCCGCCACCACGACGTGACCTCCGAGGAGGACTGGGCGGCGGCCGTCGCCCACGCCGTGACCGAGTTCGGCGGGCTGCACGGCCTGGTGAACAACGCGGGCATCTCCACCGGCGCGTTCCTGGAGACCGAGTCCGTGGAGCACTTCCGCAAGGTGCTCGACGTCAACCTGACCGGCGTCTTCATCGGCATGAAGGCCGCGATACCGGCCATGAAGGAGGCCGGCGGCGGCTCGATCGTCAACATCTCCTCGGCCGCCGGACTGATGGGCCTCGCCCTCACCGCCGGCTACGGCGCCTCCAAGTGGGGCGTGCGCGGGCTCACCAAGATCGGCGCGGTGGAGCTCGGCACCTCCCGCATCCGCGTCAACTCGGTGCACCCGGGCATGACGTACACCCCGATGACCGCCTCCGTCGGCATCGAGAAGGGCGAGGGCAAGTACCCCAACACCCCGATGGGCCGGGTCGGCGAGCCGCACGAGATCGCGGGCGCGGTGGTCTTCCTGCTCTCGGACGCCGCCTCGTACGTGACGGGCGCGGAGCTCGCGGTGGACGGCGGCTGGACCACCGGCCCGACCGTGAAGTACGTCATGGGCCAGTGACCACGGGCCGGTGCGGGGCCCGGTGCACCGGCCCGGGCCGGTGCTTTCATGGGCGCATGAGCGCTGATGAGGTACTCGACGTCGTCGACGAGCAGGACCGGGTGATCGGGCAGGCCCCGCGCGGCGAGGTCTACGCGCGGGGGCTGATCCACCGCTGCGTCTTCGTCCGGGTGCGGGACTCCCGGGGCCGCACCTTCGTCCACCGCAGGACCCCGACCAAGCTGGTCTTCCCGTCCCTGTACGACATGTTCGTGGGCGGGGTGGTCGGCGCCGGCGAGTCGTACGACGACGCCGCGCTGCGCGAGGCCGAGGAGGAGCTCGGCGTCAGCGGGCTGGCCCGTCCCGAGCCCGTCCTGACCTTCCTCTACGACTCCGAGGGCGGCGGCGGGCGCTGGTGGTCGGCGGTCTACGAGGTGCGCTGCGACCTGCCGGTGAACCCGCAGGCGGAGGAGGTCGCCTGGCACGCCTTCCTCACCGACGAGGAGCTCGCGCAGCGGCTCGACACCTGGGAGTGGGTGCCCGACGGGCGGATGGCCTACGAACGGCTGCTCGCGCACCGGGGCTGAGGGCGCGGCCCGGCCAGGGCGGGAGCCGCGTCCGGGAGGGGCGCCCGCCCGGCCACGGCGGCAGGCGCGTTCGGGAAGGTGGCCCTCCGGATCGGTAAGGTGCCCGGGTGAGCGACTTCGTACAGAGCCTGCGGCTGTGGTTCGCGCCGCAGCGCCTCCGGGAGGAGGGCGAGACCCCGGACTACCGCTTCTCCCTGGCCAACGAGCGGACCTTCCTCGCCTGGATCCGGACCGCCCTGGCGCTCATCGGCGGGGGCTTCGCCGTGGACCAGTTCCTGCCGGACCTGCGCTGGGGCGTCCGGGTCGGGCTCGCGCTCGCGCTGCTCGGCGCGGGCGTGCTGTGCGCGCTGCGGGCCGTGAACCACTGGGTGCGCTGCGAGCGCGCCATGCGGCGCGGCGCCGACCTGCCCGCCTCCCGCTTCCCGACGGTGCTGAGCCTCACGGTGGCGGTGGTCGCCGTCGCCATGGTGGTGGTCGTGGTCTTCGGCTGGGCCGGCCGGTGACCCGGCCCGCCGCCGCGGACCGCGACCCCGGGCTGCAGCCCGAGCGCACCCGGCTCGCCTGGCGGCGGACCACCCTGTCGGCCACCGTGGTGGCCGTCCTGGCGGGCAAGCAGGCGATCCACGACGACGTGACGGCCGACGGCCTGGTCGCGGCCGGGCTCTCGGCCCTGGTGTGGATCGCCTTCCTCGCGGTGGCGCACCGCCGGATCCAGTCCCTGGACGTGGGCCGCCCGCGCGCGCTCTCGCACCGGGGCGCGCTGCTCGCCGCGATGTGCACGGTCGCGTTCGCCGCGTTCGCGGTCGCCGTGCTGCTCTGACCGGCCCCGCCACGTCACGGGCAGTGGTGCGGTGGCGCCCGCGGTGCCGGCTCGCGCACCGCGCGCGTCGGGCGCCGCGTCCTGTCGGCACACCCGCCCCCTGGCCGGGGCACCCCCGACTTCCCCCGGGCCGACCGCTGCTGGCACTCTTCCCCTGTCCGATTCGGGCTCTCATCCGGGGGAATCCCTTTGCCTGCCACCGATCCGTACGTCGTCGCGCTCGCGCCGCACGTCCACGCCTTCGTCCAGCCCGACGGGGGCTGGTGCCTGAACAACGCCGGCTTCGTCGGCGATCCCCACGGCGGCGAGACGCTGCTCGTCGACACCGCCGCGACCGAGCGCCGGGCGCGGCTGCTGCGCGCGGCCGTCCTCGATGCCGGGCTCGCGCTGCCGCGCACCATCGTCTCCACCCACCACCACGGCGACCACACCTACGGCAACGGGGTGTTCCGGCCGGAGGCCCGGATCGTCGGGCACGCCAACTGCCGGGCCGAGCAGCTGGCCGCGGGGCGGCAGCTGCACCTGCTGTGGCCGCAGACCGACTTCGGCGCGGTGGAGATCCTGCCGCCGGACCTCACGTACACGGACGCGCTGACGCTGTACGTCGGGGAGACCGAGGTGCGGGTGCTGCACCCGGGCCCGGCGCACACCACCGGCGACTCGATCGTCCATCTCCCGGCGCAGGGCGTGGTGTTCACCGGCGACCTGGTGTTCCACGGCGGCACGCCGTTCCTGCCGATGGGGTCGCTGGCCGGTTCGCTGCGCGCGCTCGACCTGCTGCGCTCGCTGGACGCGCCCACCGTGGTGCCCGGGCACGGGCGGGTGACCGACCCCTCGGCGTACGACGCGACCGAGCGCTATCTGCGCTGGGTGCGGGAGCTGGCCGCCGAGGGGTACGCGAAGGGGGACCCGCCGCTGGAGACGGCCCGGGCGGCGGACCTGGGCGAGTTCGCCGCGTGGCAGGAGAGCGAGCGGCTGGTCGCCAATCTGCACCGCGCCTACGCGGAGCTGGAGGGCCTGCCCGAGGGCCATCCGCTGGACCCGGCCGCGGTGTTCGGGGACATGGCGGCGATGAACGGCGGCGTGCCGGTCGCCTGCCACGCGTAAAACGTCACGCCTCCCGGGGTCCGGGCCCCGGGGCCCGGGAGGCGGCGGCTCACCAGCGGGTGGGCCGCCAGTCCGGGTCCGCCGCGCGCATGGCGGCCGCGTCGTCGCGGTCGCGGTACCGCCCGTCGTCCCGCAGCCAGCGGCGGTGCAGGTCGGCGAGCCGGTCGCGGTCGAGCTCCACGCCGAGGCCCGGCGCGTCGGAGACGGCGAGCCGGCCGTCCCGGAAGACGGGGGTGGTGGTGAGGACGTCCTCGGTGAGCCACGGGTAGTGGGTGTCGCAGGCGTGCCGGAGCGCCGGGAGGGTCGCGGCGACCTGGGTCATGGCGGCGAGGCTGATGCCCAGGTGGGTGTTGGAGTGCATGGAGAGCCCGATGCCGTACGCGCCGCAGAGCGCGGCGAGTTCACGGGTGCGGTGCAGTCCGCCCCAGTAGTGGTGGTCGCAGAGCACGATGCGGACGGCGCCGCGCGCGAAGGCCTCGGGGACCTCGTCGAGGGAGGTCACGCACATGTTGGTGGCGAGCGGCAGCTCCGTGGCCGCCGCCACCTCCGCCATCGCCGCCACGCCCGTCGCCGGGTCCTCCAGGTACTCCAGGACCTCGGCGAGTTCGCGGGCGACGCCGAGCGAGGTCCGCACCGTCCAGGCGCCGTTGGGGTCCAGGCGCAACGGCCGGCCGGGGAACTCCTTCGCGAGGGCGCGGACGCCGGCGACCTCCTGGTCCGGCGGGAGGACGCCGCCCTTGAGCTTGAAGGAGCGGAAGCCGTGGAGGCGCTCGAAGCGGCGGGCCTGCTCGACGACGCCGGCCGGGTCGAGCGCCTCGCCCCACGCGTCGGGGGCCTGGCCGGGGTGTCCGGCCCACTTGTGGAAGAGGTACGCGCTGTACTCGACCTCGTCGCGGACCCGGCCGCCGAGCAGCGCGTGCACGGGCAGGCCGAGGGTCCTGCCGAGGGCGTCCAGGCACGCGGTCTCGACGGCGGAGACGACGGAGAGGCGCAGTTTGTCGGCGCTCTGGGCGCCACGCAGTCCGCCGGCGTCGGCCCGGGCGTCCACTCCGCCGGACCGGTGCGGGTCGCAGACCCGGGCGGCGAGCACGAACAGCTCGTTCACATGCGTGACCGGATGCCCGGGCAGGGCGTCGGCGAGCGGGCGGGCCAGGTCGAGGTACCGGGTGTCGCCGTAGGTCTCGCCGAGGCCGGTGACGCCGCCCCGCGTGACCACCTCCACCACGAGGCGGGGAGTGAAGGGCTGGTGGACGCCCTGGGTGTTGAGGAGCGGCGGGTCGGCGACGAGCACGGGAGTCAGGTGGACACGGTCGATGCGCAGCGCTGAGTCCTCGGAATCCATATGTGAACCCTATTCAGGGTGGCGGACCGGACGCCAGAGTCGCGCAGCGCCTTTCCCGGGGGACCCTGGACGACATACCGACTGGTCGGTCATCATGAACCGACGCCGATCCCGGAGGTACGCCCCGCATGAGTCCCACTCCCCCACCCGGCCTCGACCCCGAGGCGCTGCGCCGCCACCTCGACCGGGAGCGGCCCGGTCTCCTCGCCGGTCCGCTCACCGCCCGGCTGATCGAGGGCGGGCGCTCCAACCTCACGTACCTGGTGACCGACGGCACCACCCGCTGGGTCGTGCGCCGCCCGCCCCTCGGCCACGTCCTGGCCACCGCGCACGACATGACGCGCGAGCACCGGGTGATCAGCGCCCTCGCCGCCACCGCCGTGCCGGTGCCGGGGACGGTGCTGCTGTGCGAGGACGACGCGGTGCTGGGCGCGCCGTTCTACGTGATGGAGTACGTGGCGGGCACGCCGTACCGCTCGGCCGCCCAGCTCGCGCCGCTGGGCCCGGAGCGCACCCGCTCGGCCGTCCTCGGGCTGGTCGACACCCTGGTCGACCTGCACGCGGTGGACCCGGCGGCCGTCGGGCTCGGCGACTTCGGGCGCCCGGAGAGCTTCCTCGACCGGCAGCTGCGCCGCTGGGGCAAGCAGCTGGACGCCTCGCGGGGCCGCGAGCTGGACGGCATCGAGGAGCTGCACGCCGCGCTCGGGCGCGGACTGCCGTCCTCGCCCGCGCCGACCGTGATCCACGGCGACTACCGCCTGGACAACGTCCTCATCGGGGACGACGACCGGATCAGGGCGGTGCTCGACTGGGAGATGTCCACCCTCGGCGACCCGCTCACCGACCTCGGCCTCCTCGTCATGTACAGCACGCCGCTCGACGTCCCCGACTCGCCGGTGTCCACCACCGCGACGGCCGCCGGTCACCCGGCCGCCGCCGAGCTGATCGAGCGCTACGCCGCCCGCTCGGGCCGCGACGTCTCCGCCCTGTCCTGGTACACGGCCTTCGCCTGGTTCAAGCTCGCCGTGATCCTGGAGGGCATCCACTACCGCTACACCCTCGGGCAGACCGTCGGCGCCGGCTTCGACCGGATCGGCGAGCTGGTCCCGGTCTTCATCGAGCACGGCCTCACCACCCTCCAGGAAGGCTGATCCGCCATGGACTTCGCGTTCGACGCCCGCACCGAGGAGCTGCGGGCGGCCCTCCTCGCCTTCATGGACGAGCACGTGTACCCCGCCGAGCCGGTCGCCGAGGAGCAGCGGGCCGCGCTCGCCTCCCCGTGGGACACCCCCGCGATCGTCGAGGAGCTGAAGGCCGAGGCGCGCCGCCGGGGCCTGTGGAACCTCTTCCTGCCCGACGCGGAGCACGGTGCCGGGCTGACCAACCTCCAGTACGCGCCGCTCGCCGAGATCACCGGCCGCAGCCCGCACCTCGCGCCCACCGCCCTCAACTGCGCGGCCCCGGACACCGGGAACATGGAGGTGCTCGCCCAGTTCGGCGACGAGGCGCAGAAGAAGCAGTGGCTGGAGCCGCTGCTGGCCGGCGAGATCCGCTCGGCCTTCGCGATGACCGAGCCCGAGGTGGCCTCCTCCGACGCGACCAACATCGAGACCCGGATCCGGCGGGACGGGGACTCGTACGTGATCGACGGGCGCAAGTGGTACATCTCCGGGGCGATGAACCCCGACTGCCGGATCTTCATCGTGATGGGCAAGACCGACCCCGACGGCCCGGACATCCGGCGCCAGCAGTCGATGGTCCTGGTCCCCCGCGACACCCCCGGCGTCGAGGTGCGCCGGGCGATGCGGGTGTACGGCTACGAGGACCACTACCACGGCGGGCACGCCGAGGTGGTCTTCGACGGGGTCCGGGTCCCGGCGTCGAACCTGATCGGCGAGGAGGGCGGCGGCTTCGCCATCGCGCAGGCCCGGCTCGGGCCGGGCCGCATCCACCACTGCATGCGGCTGATCGGCATGGCCGAGCGGGCCGTGGAGCTGATGTGCCGGCGCGCCGTCTCCCGTACCGCCTTCGGCAAGGCCCTCGCGCAGCAGGGCGTGGTGCAGAACTGGATCGCGGACGCCCGGGTGACGATCGAGCAGCTGCGGCTGCTCGTCCTGAAGACGGCCTGGCTGATGGACACCGTCGGCAACCGCGGGGCCCACACCGAGATCCAGGCGATCAAGATCGCCACCCCGCGGGCGGTCGTCGACATCATCGACAGGGCGGTCCAGCTGCACGGCGCCGGCGGCGTCTCGCAGGACTTCCCGCTGGCCGAGCTGTGGGCCGCGGCCCGCACGCTGAAGCTGGCCGACGGGCCGGACGAGGTGCACCAGCGCTCGCTGGCCCGCCGGGAGCTGAAGAGGTACCTCTAGCCTCCGGGGCCGAAGGCCTCGGCGTTACGGGCGCAGGGCCCGCAGCAGGAGGCCGGCCAGGTGGTCGGCGACCTGCTGCGGGCTGAGCGGCCCGTCCGGGCGGTACCAGGTCGACAGGTGGTGGACCGAACCGAAGTGGTAGTCCACCACCAGGTCGGCGGGCGTCTCGTCGGAGAACACCCCGGTGCGCTGGCCCTCCTCGATCAGGGCGCGGAAGCGCTCGTGGTAGCGCCGCCGCTCGGTCCGCACCTGCTTGTTCTTCTCCGGGCTCAGGTGGTGCATCGAGCGGAAGAAGATCGAGGCGTCGTCGAGGTTCTCGATGGTGGTGACGACGACGTCCGCGGCGGCGTCCCGCAGGCGCTGCTCCACCGGCGCGTCCGCCTCCGCGAAGGCGTCGAGCCGCTCCTGCTGGAGGCGCAGCACGCGCGCGTAGACCTCCTGGAGCAGGTCCTCCTTGGAGCCGAAGTAGTGGTAGAGGGCGCCCTTGGTGACGCCCGCCGCCTCGACGATCTCCTGCACGGAGGTGCGGTCGTAGCCCTGCTCGGCGAAGAGCCGGGTGGCGGCGGCGAGGAGCCGCTGGGGAACGGGCGCCCCGTTCCCCTCCGTCGTCCTGGCCATGCTGCGCCGCCTTTCGTTCACGCGTGTGCTCACTTCCGGGACCGCAGGTCCCGCCTGAGGATCTTCCCACTAGTCGTCTTGGGCAGCTCCGGCAGGATCTCGACCTCGCGCGGGTACTTGTACGCGGCGAGCCGCTCGGCACAGTACGCGGACAGCTCCGCCGGTGCGGCGGCGGCGCCCGGGCGCAGGCTCACGTAAGCCTTCACCGTCTCGCCCCGGTAGGCGTCCGGCACGCCGACGACGGCCGCCTCGCGGACCGCCGGGTGGGTGTAGAGCACGTCCTCGACCTCGCGCGGCCAGACCTTGAAGCCGGAGGCGTTGATCATGTCCTTCTTGCGGTCGACGACGTAGAGCCAGCCGTCGGCGTCCATGAAGCCGATGTCGCCGGTGCGCAGCTCGCCGTCGGGGAAGGCGGCGGCGGTGGCCTCGGGCAGCCCCCAGTAGCCGGGCACGACCTGCGGGCCGCGGACGGCGATCTCGCCGTGCTCGCCGAAGGGCACGTCGGCGCCGTCCTCGTCGACGATGCGGACGATCGTGTCGGGGCCCGGCACGCCGACCGAGAGGGTGCCGGAGACCGGGTCGACGGGCGCCTCGTGCTCCGGCGGCACGGAGGCGCAGGGGGCGGTGCACTCGGTGAGGCCGTAGCCGTTGCGCAGGTAGGGGCCGAAGCCGGCCCGGAACTTCTCGACCAGGGCGGGCGGCACGGGCGCGCCGCCGGAGGAGATGACGAGGAAGGAGGAGAAGTGGTCGGGGGTGGCGGCCGGGTGCGCGGCGAGCGCCATGAAGGCGGTGGAGGGGCCGACGGTGTAGGCGGGGCGGTGCTCCAGGAAGGCGTCGAGGACCGCTCCGGGCTCGAAGCGGTGGGCGAGGACCAGGGTGCCGCCGTTGGCGAAGCAGGCGCCGAGCTCGCAGACCAGTCCGGTGATGTGGAAGAGCGGGGCGAGGGCGAAGTAGCCGGCGCCGGGCGGGACCGGGTGGCCGGTGCGCTGGCGTTCGGCGTTGTGGACGATGCCCCGGTGCAGGTTGAGGGCGCCCTTGGGGGTGCCGCTGGTGCCGGAGGTGTAGCTGATCAGGGCGATGTCGTCGGTGGTGAGTTCGCGCCCGGCGGGCGCGGGGTGGCCGGCGCGGGCGACGGCGAGGAGGTCGTCGACCTCGGTGGGGACCGGTTCGAAGCCGAGGACGCGGGGGTCGTCGCGGGTCTGGAGCTGGCGCTCGTCGGCGGTGAGGGCGACGGTGACGCCGGCCTCGGCGGCGGTCTCGCGGAGGAAGCCGGCCCAGGCGCGGTCGGCGCAGACGACGGCGCGGGCGCCGGAGTCGCGCAGGGCGTGGCCGACCTCGGCCGTCTTGTACATGGGGTTGAGCGGGACGACCGTGGCACCGGCCTTCCAGGCGCCGAGCAGCGCGAGCACGAAGTGCGGGCTGTTCTGCAGCATGACCGCGACCCGGTCGCCGCGCTCGACGCCGCGGGCGGCGAGGTGGCCGGCGACGGAGTCGGAGAGGGCGTCGGTCTCGGCGTAGCCGAGGCGCCCGTCGAAGTAGACGACCGCCGGGTGGTCCGGGGTGCGGGCCGCGGCGGCCCGGAAGGCGTGCAGGAGGGTGGGCGGCGGGTCGATCGGGGCCCGCTGGGCCTCGCTGAGCCGGCCGAGCCAGGGCTTGGCGGCGTAGATCGACGTGCCGTCGGTGGTGGTGCCGGTCATGCGTCCTCCCCTTCCCACTTCCGCTGGATGTGGTTCATGCTGCCGAGCCAGCGCTCGGGGTCGCCGGCCCTGGCGCGGTAGTAGGCGCCGACCTCGGGGTGCGGGAGGACCAGGAAGCGGTCCTCGGCCATGGCCGCGAAGAGCGCGTCGGCGACGTCCTCGGGTTCGATGGCGGTGGGGGCGAGCACGAGTTCGCCGGCCGAGCCGGCCGCGGTCAGCATGTCCGTGCGCACGCCCTGCGGGCAGATCGCGTGCACCTTGAGGCCGCGGTGGCGGTAGGTGAGCGAGAGCCATTCGGCGAAGGCGTACGCGCCGTGCTTGGAGACGCTGTACGGGGCGGCGCCGACCATGGTGAGCAGTCCGGCGGCGGACACGGTGGAGACGAAGCGTCCCCGGCCGCGCTCCAGCCAGTCGGGCAGCAGGGCGCGGGCGGCGCGGACGTGCGCCATCACGTTGACGTCCCAGGCGGCGGCCCACACCCGCTCGTCGGCGAAGGCGTCGCCGGGCGAGGCGAGTCCGGCGTTGGCGCACCACACGTCGATCCGGCCGCCGAGCGCGGCGCGGGCCTCCTCGACGACGGCGGAGGCGTCGCCGGGGACGGCGAGGGCGCCGATCTCCTCGGCCGCCGCCTTGGTGCGGTCCGGGTCGAGGTCGTTGACGACGACCCGCGCCCCCTCGGCGGCGAACCGGCGGGCGAGTGCGGCTCCGATGCCGCCCGCCGCGCCCGTGACGACCACTCCCTGGCCCCGCACCGTACTCATCCGGCCCACCTCTCCGTCGTCGTTCCCGGGCCCCCGTGCGGGCAGACTAACCGGTCGGTATGGAGTGGGGGAAGAGAGTGGCGCGGTACGCCTCGTTCCGCGCGGGCCGTGCCGGCGCTAGCCTGCGGGGCCATGTCAGGGAAGGCGATCAAGGAGGTTTCCCCATGAGCCGTGCCGACCTGTCCCGACGCGGGCTGCTGACCGCCGGCGGCGCCGCGCTGGCCACCGGCGCGCTGACCACCGGCGCCGTCCTCGCCGGGTCCGGCCCGGCCGCCGCCGACGCGCCGCCCGGCCGGGGCCGCCGGGTGCGCACCGGATTCGACCGCCTCGCCGACGACGGCTACGCGCCGCTGGCCGGGCAGCGGGTGGGCGTGGTCACCAACCCCACCGGCATCACCGCCGAGGCCCGGCACCTGGTGGACGTGATGCACGCCGACGAACGCGTCGACCTGGTCGCCGTCTTCGGCCCCGAGCACGGCTTCCGCGGCACCGCCCAGGCCGGCGGCTCCGAGGGGCGCCACGAGGACCCGGCGACCGGACTGCCCGTCTACGACACGTATCTGAAGAGCGGTCAGCCGCTCGCCGACATCTTCACCGCCTCCGGCGTGGACACGGTGGTCTTCGACATCCAGGACGTCGGCGCCCGCTTCTACACGTACATCTGGACGCTGTACGACTGCATGGCGGCCGCCGCGCTCGCGGGGAAACGTTTCGTGGTCCTGGACCGCCCGAACCCGGTGACCGGGCGGGCCGCGCTCGGCCCGGTCCTGGACCGGGCCTTCGCCACCTTCGTGGGCCGCGAGCCGATCGCGCAGGCGCACGGCATGACGGTGGCGGAGCTGGCCCGGCTGTTCAACGCGGAGTTCCTGCCCAAGCCGGTCCCGCTGGAGACGGTCGCCATGACCGGCTGGCGGCGCGCGGACTTCTTCGACGCGACCGGGCTGCCCTGGGTGCCGCCCAGCCCCAACATGCCGACGCCCGACACGGCACTCGTCTACTCCGGCACCTGCCTCTTCGAGGGCACCAACCTCTCCGAGGGCCGCGGCACCACCCGCCCCTTCGAACTCCTCGGCGCGGAGGGCATCGACGGCCGCTGGGCGGAGGCCGCGAACGCCGCCGGCCTGCCGGGCGTGCGCTTCCGCGAGGCGTACTTCGCCCCCACCTTCTCCAAGTTCCAGGGCAAAACGGTCGGCGGCGTCCAGCTCATGGTCCACGACCGCGAGACCTTCGACCCGGTCCGCACGGCCGTCGCCCTGCTCGTCACCGCCCGCCGCGTCTGGCCCGGATTCGCCTGGCGCCCCGACCACTGGATCGACAAGCTCACCGGCTCGACCCGCGTCCGCACCCTGATCGACGCGGGAGCGGACACGGACGAGGTCGTCGGCGCCTGGTCGTCGGACCTGGCGGCCTTCCGGGAACTGCGGGGGGAGTACCTGCTGTACCACTAGACCGCCCCAGCCGTGACGCGCGCCGTGCGTGTCCGCCCCCGCGCGCGGGAAGAATGCCGGTGCCGACCGGCGCTCCTCGACGCGGAGGGACGGGCCCATGACGGTGACGAGTGTCGAGCCGTACCGCGAGGTGGTGCTCGACAAGGACGGCGACGGGCCGGGCGGGCAGGCGGCGGCGCTCGCGGGGCTCGCGCGCGAGGGGTGCACGGATCTGGTGCTCTTCGCGCACGGCTGGAACAACTCGCCCTCCGTGGCGAGCGGTCTCTTCGACCGCTTCTTCGAGCCCTTCCCCGGGGTCACGGGACCGGGCCGGAGGCTCGGGTTCGCGGGGCTGGTGTGGCCCTCGATCATGTTTTCCGACGAGCGGGTGCCGGACTATCCGGCGCTGCGGGCCGTCCTGCCGGAGCGGGCGGCGACGGTGGACCGGATCGAGGGGCTGCTGGCCGCCGAACCGGCGAACGAGGCGGCCCTGGAGGAGTTCGCCGGGCTGCTGCGGGAGCTGACCGGGACCAGCGCCGAGGGACGGGCGGCGGTCGGGACCGTGGCCTCGGTGCCACAGTTCCTGGTGGGCGAACCGGCCCTGGTGTACGGGATGTTCGCCGACGCCCTGGAGGGGGCGGAGGGCGCCGGGGCCGAGGCGCTGTTCGGCGGGAACCCGGCGGTGCGCTGGTGGAAGGGCGCCAGGGAGGCGCTGCGGCAGGCCACCTACTTCACGATGAAGCGCCGGGCGGGCGTGGTCGGCGAGCGGGGCCTCGGCCCGCTGCTCGGCGAGCTCGGCCGGGCGGCGCCGGGGCTGCGGGTGCACCTGGTCGGGCACAGCTTCGGCGCCCGGCTGGTCGCGCACGCGCTGCGCGGACTGCCGGCCGGGGCGCGGAACGTGAAGTCGGTGACCCTGCTCCAGGGCGCCTTCTCGCACTACGCCTTCGCCGCCCGGCTGCCGCACGACCGCGGCCACGGCGGCTCGCTGGCCGGACTGCAGGACCGGATCGACGGGCCGCTGGTGGCCTGCCACTCTCACCGCGACACGGCGCTGCGGGTCTTCTACCCGCTGGCCTCCCGGATCTCCCGGGACGACGAGTCGCTGCTCGGCGACGAGCGGCGCTGGTGGGCGATCGGCTACGACGGCGTGCAGGCCGTCCCGGGCACGGCGGCCCGCACCCTCGCGGCCGTCCTGGCCGACGGGCTGCCCGGGACCGGCTGCGTGAGCGTGGACACGGCGGCCGTGGTGTCCGAGCACAGCGACATCTGCCACGCCGAGCTGGCCCGGGTGGTGGCGCGAGCGGGCCGGTTCGACTGAGCGCGGCCCCGGCCCGGCCGGCCCGCGACCGGGTTCCGGGCCGGTGATGGAACAGGACGCGGCTCTCGTTCGTCCCTCTCTTAGCACCGGAGTGCTAGCGACGGAGGTGGAGACGATGGCCGGGTTCCGGAGTCTCGCGAGACAGGTCCGCGACCCTGGGTGCGACACGGCGTTGCGCCGCTATTCGCTGCGCAAGTGCCTGGAGCGGTTCGCGCCGTACGGTCACCGGGCGACCTGGGACCATCTGTGCCGCAGGCACGGCTTCGGTCCCGAGGACCGGGAGGCCGATCCGAGCCGGCTGGTGGCCGCGCTCGACGAGCTGGAGGCGGCGCGGCGGATCTGGCTCGCGTACGAGGAGGAGTTCGCCGAGCGGCGGCGGCGCGAGAAGCACGACGGACTGCGCCGCCCGGACGGGCTCGACGAGTGGCACCGCGGGATCTGGGGCGGCAACGGGGTGGCCCGCTGCGACGACCCGGCCCACCACCCGGCCGAGCCGCTGCCGGAGGTGGTGGGGCGCCTGGTGGCCGCGCTGCGGCGGGATCCGGGCGAGCACTGCCCGGTGTGCGCGGGGCCGCGCATCGAGTGGCGCGACGGGCCGGCGGACGAGCCCTGGCTCGGTCCGGCCTGCGAGGACTGCGGGGTGCTGATACCGCGGGCGGTGCTGACGCCCCGGGCGCTGGCCCGGACCCGCGGTGCCGGCACGGCCCGGCTTGCGTCGGTGGCGTGATGCTCCAGGTGTGCCTCAACGGCCGCCGCGGACCCGGGGAGTCCGCGGCCGTCCCGGCGGTCCCGGAGGCGCTGGCCGAGGCCGCGGCGGCGGCCGTCGCGGCGGGCGCCGGGGACGTGCACGTGCATCCGAGGACGCCGTGCGGGAGCGACACCCTCTCGCCGCGGGTGCTCGCCGAGACGCTGACCGCGATCCGCGCGGTGGTGGACGTGCCGGTGGGCGTGACGACCGGGGCCTGGGCGGAGCCCGACCCGGTGCGCCGGCTGGCCCGGGTACGGTCCTGGACCGTGCTGCCGGACCACGCCTCCGTGAACTGGCACGAGCCGGGCGCCGAGTCCCTCGCCGCGGCCCTGCTCGACCGGGGCGTGGCGGTGGAGGCGGTGCTGTGCTCGGGCACCGACGGCCCGGCCCGTTTCCTGCGCTCGGCGTGGGCGCCCCGGGTACGGCGGGTGGTGGCCGCGGTGCGGGACCCCTCACCGGTGCGGGCCGAGGAGACCGCGCGGGCCCTGCTCGCGGCGCTCGCCCGGTCCCCGCACGCCCGGCCGGTGCTGCTGCACGGTGTGGACGGCTCGGCCTGGCCGGTCCTGCGGCTCGCCCGGCGTCTCGGCCTGGGCACCCGGATCGGCCTGGAGGACACCCTGCTGCTCCCGGACGGCACCCCGGCCGCCTCGAACGCCCGGCTCGTCGCGGCGGCACTCGCCGAACCCGCCGCGGCGCCCCTGCCGGCGTAGGCGGTCGCACGCCCCGCCCGGGGCGGCACCCGGCGAAAGGGAGGGACGCTACCAGGCAACAAAGCGTTCGCCCACGGGAATTCGGACCGGCACAGTGGAGCGCGATGACCACGCCACCCGATCACCCGAAACGACCGGAGTTCTGACATGTCGACGCTGCGCGTCACCGCCGAGACCCTGACCGTCCACGAGCACCCCGACGCCGACGCCCTGGAGCTCGCGCAGGTCGGCCTCTACCGGGCCGTCGTCGCCAAGGGCAGCTACCGGTCGGGCGACGTGGCGGTCTACATCCCCGAACAGGCGGTGCTGCCCGCCGCGTTGGTCGAGGAGCTGGGGCTGACCGGGCGGCTCGCGGGCAAGGCCTCGGACCGGGTCAAGGCGGTGCGGCTGCGCGGCGAGCTGTCGCAGGGCATCGTGTGCCGGCCGAAGGCGCTCGACGGGGTGGACCTGGAGCGGGCGGCGAAGGAGGGCACGGACTTCGCGGAGCTGCTCGGGATCGTCAAGTGGTCGCCGCCGGTCCCGCCGACCATGAGCGGCGAGGTGGAGTCGGCCCCGGACCTGCTGCCCTGGGTGGAGATCGAGAACCTGCACCGCTTCCCCGACGTGTTCGCGCCCGGCGAGCCGGTGGTCCTCACCGAGAAGCTGCACGGCACGGCCTGCCTGGTCACCCACCTCGCGGCGGAGGGCCGGACCCTGGTCTCGTCCAAGGGCTTCGGGGCCAAGGGCCTGGCCCTGAAGGAGGACCCGCGCAACCTGTACTGGCGCGCGGTCCACGGCCACGGTCTGCCCGCCGTCGCGGCCCGGCTCGCCGCGCGCCTCGGGGCGTCCCGCGTCGGGCTGTTCGGCGAGGTGTACGGGGCCGGGGTGCAGGACCTGGGGTACGGGGCCGACGCCCGCGCCCGGGACGGCGTCGGCTTCGCGCTGTTCGACCTGGCCGCCGAGATCGACGGGCGGGTGCGCTGGCTGGACCCGGCCGAGGTCCTGGAGCCGGGTGAGCTGCCCCTCGTACCGCGGCTGTACACCGGCCCGTACGACCTGGACACCGTGCTCGCGCTGGCCACCGGCCGGGAGACGGTCTCCGGGCGCGAACTGCACCTGCGCGAGGGGGTGGTGATCCGCCCGGTGGCCGAGCGGCACAGCCCGGTCGTCGGCGGGCGGGCCATCGCGAAGGCGGTCAGCCCGGCGTATCTGACCCGCAAGGGCGGCACCGAGTACGAGTGACACCGGCCGCACGGCCACGCAAACCGGGCGGGGCCCACCCACGGGGGTGGTGGGCCCCGCCCTTCTCATGCCGCCGGTCCCGTCTCGATCACGGGGCCAGTCCTTCCGGCACTCAGTCCTTCCGGCACTCAGTCCTTCCGGCGCTCCGGCATCAGACGCGAGCCGGTGAGGCGCTCGCCGAAGACGTCGTCGGGGTTGGACAGGACGCACTTCTCCAGGGAGAGACAGCCGCAGCCGATGCAGTCGCTGAGGTGGTCGCGGAGCCGGCCGAGCTGGCGGATCCGCTCGTCGAGCTCGGCCCGCCAGTCCGCCGAGAGCCGGGCCCAGTCCTCGTGGGTCGGGGTGCGTTCCTCGGGCAGCCGGGCGAGTGCGTCGCGGACGGTGGCGAGCGGGATGCCGACCCGCTGGGCCGCCCGGATGAAGGCGACCCGGCGCAGGATGTCCCGTCCGTAGCGGCGCTGGTTGCCGCTGGTGCGACGGCTGCTGATCAGGCCCTTCGCCTCGTAGAAGTGGAGGGCGGAGACGGCCGCTCCGCTGCGCGCGGACAGCTGGCCGACGGTGAGTTCGTGGATCTTCTCGGGAATCTGCGGCACCCGTCCGAGCCTACGTGAGACGGGTGCGTTGACAGGAGCCGCCGACTGCCCGCAACATGCTAAGCAGTTGCTTAGATGATGCGGGTCAGACATTGCGGGAGAGGGAGCGGAACATGGCCGAGCCGAGGATCTTCACCTCCGCCGAGGAGCTGCGCGCCGGGGTCGGCGAGCAGCTGGGGCACAGCGACTGGCTGGAGATCGAGCAGAAGCGGATCGACCAGTTCGCCGAGGCCACCGGTGACCACCAGTGGATCCACGTCGATCCGGAGCGCGCGGCCGACGGCCCGTTCGGGAGGACCATCGCCCACGGCTACCTCACCCTCTCGCTGCTCCCCACGCTGGTGCCGCAGATCATGCGGGTGGAGGGCATGAAGATGGGCCTCAACTACGGCACCAACAAGGTGCGGTTCCCCGCCCCGGTGCCGGTGGGCTCCCGGCTGCGGGCCACCGCCGTGCTCACCGAGGTGACGGAGGCGGGCGGCGGCGTGCAGGTGACGGCGACGGTGACCGTGGAGCGCGAGGGCGGCGACAAGCCGGTCTGCGTCGCGGAGTCGGTCTCCCGCTACTACTTCTGAGCGCCGACCATCCGGAGCACCAGGTCGGCGTAGAGCGCGCCGACCTGGTCGGCCGTGTGCCGGCCCTGGGTGTTGAACCAGCGCGAGACGTCGATGCACAGCGAGAGGATCGCGACCGCGGTGCCGGCCACGTCGGAGACGTCGAACTCCCCCGCCGCCACGCCCTCGTCGATGATCCGCCGCACGGTGGCGTCCGACTCGCGGCGCAGCGCCACGATCTCGGTGCGGTGCTCGGGGCCGAGGGCGTCGAGCTCGTACTGCACGACCCGCGCGGTGGTGTGCCGCTCGGCGTGCCAGCGCACGAAGGAGCGCACGGCGTCGGCGAGCCGCTCGGCGGCGGTGCCGGGGCCGTCGGCGGAGGCCCGGAGGATCTCCAGGGCCTTGTCGTGGCCGATCCGGCTGATCCGGTGGAGCAGCTCTTCCTTGGTCTTGTAGTGGATGTAGAGGGCGGCCGGGCTCATGCCGGCCCGGCCCGCGATGTCCCGGGTCGTGGTGGCGTGGTAGCCGCGCTCGGCGAAGGCCTCGACGGCCGCGACCAGCAGGCGCCGGGCGGCCTCGGGCGTGACCTCGCCCCACGGCATGTCCTCGCCGCCGGGGGTCTCCTCCGCCGCGCTCATCGCACACTCCTCCTCGGGCCGTCAGGGACGAACACCATACAACGAAGCTGAGCAAGCGCTTAGGGATCGACCGGCGCCCGGCCTCAGAGCTTCTGGAAGGGGTCGTGCTCGGCGAGCAGCTTCTCCAGGCGGGCCTGGTCGACCCGGCTGACGATCTGGCCCGCCTCCTGGCGGTCGCGGACCACCTTGGCGAGGGTGAAGGCCGAGGTGGTGAGGTAGAGGACCGAGATGGCGAGGAAGGCCCGCACCCAGGCGCTGGCGTCCAGCTGGTAGACGCCGATGGCCACGGCGGCGAGGGCGAGGCCGAAGGAGATGACGGCCTGGGCGTAGTAGGCGGCGGTGTTCTGCTGCTTGACCGGTGAGTCGCTCATGCCGGACAGCATCGGGCGGACGTGGCCCGCGCCACATCCGCCCGGATACTCAACGCGGGTACTCAGTGCGGGTACTCAGTCCCGGGTTCGGTGCCGGTACGCGGTCCCCGCTCAGAAGGCGGAGACGCCGGTGAGCGCGCGGCCGATGATGAGCTTCTGGATCTGGCTGGTGCCCTCGTAGAGGGTCATCACGCGGGCGTCCCGGAGCAGCTTGCCGACCGGGTACTCGTCGATGTAGCCGTAGCCGCCGAAGACCTGGAGGGCGTTGTTCGCCGCGCGGACGGCGGCCTCGGAGGCGTACAGCTTGGCCTTGGAGGCGGCGGTGGCGAAGTCCTGGCCGCGGTCGATCAGATCGGCGACCCGCCAGGTCAGCAGCCGGGCGGCGTCGACGTCGACGGCGATGTCGCTGATCATCTCCTGCACGAGCTGGTACGAGGCGATGGGCTTGCCGAACTGCTCGCGCTCCCCGGCGTAGCGGACGGCCGCGTCGAGCGCGGCCTGGGCGATGCCGACGCAGCCGGCGGCGACCGACATGCGGCCCTTGGCGAGGGCGGACATGGCGACGGAGAAGCCCTTGCCCTCGGGACCGAGCAGGGCGCTCGCCGGGACGCGGACGCCTTCCAGGACGAGTTCGGCGGTGGCCTGGCCGCGCAGCCCGAGCTTGCCGTGGACGGGGCGGCGGGTGAGGCCGGGGGTGTCGGTGGGGACGAGGAAGGCGGAGACTCCGCGGTGGCCGGGGCCGCCGGTGCGGGCGAAGAGCAGCACCACGTCGGCCCAGGTGCCGTTGGTGATGAACATCTTGCTGCCGTCGATGACGTAGTCGTCGCCGTCGCGGACCGCGCGGGTGGCGAGGTTGCCGGCGTCGGAGCCGGTGCCGGGCTCGGTGAGGCCGAAGCAGCCGATGGCCTCGCCGGAGGCGAGCCGGGGCAGCCAGGCGCGCTTCTGCCGCTCGTCGCCCCAGGCGGCGAGGGTCTTGGCGACCAGGCCGAGGGAGACGGAGACGATGCCGCGGACCGAGGAGTCGCCGCGGCCCAGCTCCTCGGTGACCAGGCAGTAGGAGAGGTGGTCGCCGCCGGAGCCGCCGTACTCCTCGGGGATCGTCAGACCGAGGAAGCCGACGGCGCCGAGCTTCTTCACGATGCCCCGGTCGACCTCCTCGGCGCGGTCCCAGGCGACGGCGTGCGGGGCGACCTCGCGGGCGACGAAGTCCTCGGCGAGCCGGCGTACGGCCTCCTGCTCCTCGCTGAGCTCCAGATTCACGGCGTCACCCCATCGGTCCGGGCCCGGGCGCCGGTGCGGCCACCCGAGATTTAATTACCACTGCTAGTTTTCCTGTGCCCGCCTACTATGTGCGCCATGGCCCGACCGCGCAAGCCCCTGCTCAGCCGAGACCGCATCGTCGCGACGGCGGGCGCGCTCGTGGACGCCGAGGGCCTGGGCGCCCTCTCCACCCGGCGGCTCGCCGCCGAACTGGGCGTCAGCGGCCCCTCCCTCTACAACCACTTCGGCACCAAGGACGAGATCCTGGACGCGGTCGCCGACGCGGTCAGCGCGAAGGTCGACCTGTCGATGTTCGCGCCGGACGACCCCCGGGACTGGCGCACCGCGCTGCACGACTGGGCCGTCTCCTATCGCGCCGCCCTGGCCGACCACCCGAACCTGGTGCCGCTGCTCGCGCAGGGCCCGGGCCGCCGCCCGGCCGGTCTGAAGGTCGCGGACGCCGTCTTCGGCGCGATGGTGCGGGCCGGCTGGCCGCCCGCCCAGGCCACCCGGATCGGCGCCCTGATGCGCTACTTCATCACCGGCTCCGCGCTCGGCTCCTTCGCCCGCGGCTTCGTCGACGACGAGGACGCCTACGACCCGGCCGACTACCCGCACCTGGGCCAGGCCCACCTCCTCGCGGAGCACCGCGAGCAGGTCGACCGGGGGGCCTTCGAGACGGGCCTGCGGGCGCTTCTCGACGGGCTGAACACGCAGTACGAGGCCGGGGTGCGGGGCCAGTGGGCCAAGCAGGACGAGGCGGGCGGCGCGAGCGGGGCGTAGGGCCCGCGCAGGAGGGCCCGAACGCTTCGGCCGGTGCCGAAGGGTGACCGGGGCATCCTGGGACCATGGCTCCCGAAAAACTCGCGGCGCTGGCCGCACTGTTCGCCGACGAGACCCGCGCCGCCTTCCTGCTCGCCCTGCTCGACGGCCGGGCCTGGACCGCCGGTGAGCTGGCCCGGCACGCCGGGGTGGCGCCCTCCACCACCAGCGAGCACCTGGGCCGGCTGGTCGCGGGCGGGGTGCTCAGCGAGGAACGGCAGGGCCGCCACCGGTACGTACGGCTCGCCGACGCCGGCATCGCCCGTCTCGTCGAGGAGTTGGCCGCCCGCGCCGAACCGGCCGGGCCCGCCGCCCCGCACGGCCTGCGCGCCGTGAACGCCAGCCGGGCCATGGCCCGCGGCCGCACCTGCTACGACCATCTCGCCGGGCGGCTCGGGACCACGATCGCCGGGGCGATGACGGCCCGCGGGCTGCTGCGCCAGGACACCGGTTTCGCGCTGACCGACGCCGGGCTCGCCTGGTTCGCGGACCTCGGCCTCCCGCTCGTACCGGGCCGGAGCCGGCGCCCGCTCGCCCGCGGCTGCCTCGACTGGACCGAGCGCAGGCCGCATCTGGCCGGGCTCGCGGGCGCGGAGCTGTGCCGGCACGCGCTGGACGCCGGCTGGTGCGTACGGATCGGGTCCGAGCGCGCGGTGCGGGTCACGGCGGCCGGGGAACGGGCGCTGCACGCGCGCCTCGGCATCGAGCCGAAGGAGCTGCGGTGAGGCCGCCCGCACCGGGGCGGGGGCCAGGAGTGCGGGGCCGGGGCCGGGGGCCGGAGCGCGATATTGCGGTGAACGCCGAAGGGTCCGGGCCCTACGGTCCTCCCATGCCGAACTCCTCCACCGCGCCCGCCCGCACCGCGCGGCTCGCGCTCGCCGCCGCCGGCGTCACCGTCGTCCTGTGGGCCTCCGCCTTCGTCTCCATCCGCAGCGCGGGGGCCGCCTACTCCCCCGGCGCCCTCGCCCTGGGCCGGCTGATCGCCGGCTCCCTCGTCCTCGGGGCCGTGCTCCTGGTCCGGCGGGAGGGCCTGCCGCCGCGGGCCGCCTGGCGCGGGATCGTGGTGTCGGGGCTGCTGTGGTTCGGCGCGTACATGGTGGTGCTCAACTGGGGCGAGCAGGAGGTCGACGCGGGCACGGCGGCGATGGTGGTGAACATCGGGCCGATCCTGATCGCGCTCCTCGGCGCCAAGGTGCTCGGCGAGGCCCTGCCGCCCCGGCTGCTCGCGGGCATGGCGGTGTCCTTCGCCGGCGCCGTCGCGGTCGGCCTGTCGATGTCGGCCGGTTCGGGGGGCGGGCACGCCTCGGTGCTCGGGGTGCTGCTGTGTCTGCTCGCGGCGGTGGCGTACGCGGGCGGGGTGGTCGCGCAGAAGCCGGCCCTGGCGCACGGCAGCGCGCTGCAGGTGACGACCTTCGGGTGTCTGGTCGGCACGGTGGCCTGTCTGCCGTTCGCGGGGCAGCTCGTGTCGGAGGCGGCCCGCGCCCCGCTGTCGGCGACCCTCAACATGGTCTACCTGGGCGTCTTCCCGACCGCCCTCGCCTTCACCACCTGGGCCTACGCCCTGGCCCGCACCACGGCGGGCCGGATGGGCGCGACCACGTACGCCGTCCCTGCCCTGGTGGTGCTGATGGCCTGGGTCCTCCTCGGCGAACTCCCGGGTCTGCTCACGCTCGGCGGCGGCGCGCTGTGCCTGGCGGGCGTGGCGGTCTCCCGCTCGCGCCCGCGCTCGCGGACCGTGGAGCGCCCCGCGGCCGATCCCGTACGGCGCTAGAAGACGACCAGGGCGCGGCCGCCCTTGCCGGCCAGCATGTTGGCGAAGGCGCCCGGGATGCCCTCCAGGGTGATGCGTTCGGTGACCAGGGTGCTCAGGTCGAGCCGGCCGGCCCGGATGTGCTCGGCGAGCACGGGCAGGTCCTCGGCGGGGTTGGAGTTGCCGTAGACGCAGCCGGCGAGGGTGCGGCCCCAGTGGAAGATCTCCAGGGCGTTGAAGGTGACCTGCTGGTCCTTGCCGCCGATGCCGACGACCGTGGTGCGGCCGCCGCGCCGGGTGGACTCCCAGGCGGTGCGGATGGTCGTGGCGCGCCCGACGCACTCGACGGCCACGTCGGTGCCGTGTCCGCCGGTGAGCGCCCGGATCTCCTTGGCGGTGGTGTCGGAGGCCAGGACGTAGTGGGTGGCGCCGGCGGCCCGGGCCAGTTCCTCCTTCTCCGGCGAGACGTCGACGGCGACGATCGTGGCGGCGCCGGCGATCCGCGCGGCCTGGAGGGTGGCGAGGCCGACGCCGCCGACGCCGAACACGGCGACGGTCTCGCCGGGCCGGACCTGGGCGGAGTGGTGGACGGCACCCCAGCCGGTGAGGACGGCGCAGCCGAGCAGCGCGGCCTCGGTGAGCGGCACGCCGTCGGGCACGGGCAGCACGCAGCCGGCGGCGACGACGGTCTCCTCCGCGAAGGCCGCCACGTTGAGCCCGGGGTGCAGTTCGGTGCCGTCGGCGGTGCGGGCGTGCACGTCGGCGGCGCCGGCCAGCGCGTTGGCGCACAGCCACACCTCGCCGAGGCCGCAGGGGTGGCAGTTGCCGCAGGACGGCGCCCAGTTGAGGACGACGCCGTCGCCGGGGGCGACATGGGTGACCCCCTCGCCGACGGAGACCACGGTGCCGGCGCCCTCGTGGCCCAGGACGGCGGGCACCGGGACCCGCATGGTGCCGTTGGACAGCGACAGGTCGGAGTGGCACACCCCGGCGGCGGCCAGCCGGACCCGGACCTGGCCGGGCCCGGGCTCGGGCAGTTCGATGCCGGTGATCTCCAGGGCGGAGCCGACGGCGGGCAGGACGGCGGCGCGGATCACGCTGGTGTCTCCTCGGTTTCCCGTACGGGCAGGGCGGGGCGGACGGCGGCACGTGCCCCCGTGTCGCTGGAACTGCAGGGACCTCGTCAGAACTGCAGGGACTTCGTCTGGAGGTACTCGGCGAGGCCGTGCCTGCCGAGCTCGCGGCCCACTCCGGACTGCTTCCAGCCGCCGAACGGGGCCAGCGGGTTGAAGCGGCCGCCGTTGATGTCGACCTGGCCGGTCTCCATGCGGCGGGCGAAGGCCACGGCCTCCGCCTCCTCGCCCCAGACGGCGCCGGCGAGCCCGTAGACGGTGCCGTTGGCGATGGCCAGGGCGTCGGCCTCGTCCTCGTACCGGATGATCGAGACGACCGGGCCGAAGATCTCCTCCTGCGCGATGGTCATGCCGGGGGTGACGTCGGCGAAGACGGTCGGGGCGACGTAGTAGCCGGTCGCGAGCGGGGCGTCGGGGCCGCCGGCGACGAGCCGGGCACCCTCGGCGATGCCCTGCTCGATGTAGCCGCGCACCCGGTCGCGCTGCCGGGCGTTGACGAGCGGGCCGACCCGCTCCCCCGGCACGTACTTGGCGACGGCCGCGGCGGCGAGGGCGACGGCCTCGTCGTACTGCTCGGTGTGGACGAGCATCCGGGTCCAGGCGCTGCACGTCTGGCCGGAGTTGGACATGACGTTGGCGATGCCGACGGCGACGGCCTTGCCGAGGTCGGCGCTGGGCAGGATGACGTTGGCCGACTTGCCGCCGAGTTCGAGGGCGACCCGCTTGACCGCGCCGCCGGCGAGCGCGCCGATCCTCCTGCCGACGGCGGTGGAGCCGGTGAAGGAGACCAGGTCCACGCCGGGGTGCTCGACGAGGGCCTGCCCGGCGACCGTGCCGAGGCCGGTGACCAGGTTGAACACACCGGCCGGGAAGCCGGCCTCGTGCACGGCCTCGGCGAACAGCTGGGCGGTCAGCGGGGTGTCCTCGGCAGGCTTGAGGACGATCGCGCAGCCGGCGGCGAGGGCGGGGGCGACCTTGGCCACGATCTGGTGCAGCGGGTAGTTCCAGGGGGTGATCGCGGCGACCACGCCGACGGGCTCGGAGTGGACGGTGGAGTTGCCTATCCGCTCCTCGAAGGGGTGGGTGGCGGCGAGTTCGGCGTAGGAGCCGGCGACGGCGATGGGCAGCCCGGTGTGCACGGCGGCGGCGAGCTGCGGCGGGGCGCCCAGCTCGGTGGTGACGGTGGCGGCGATCTCCTCGGCGCGGGCGGAGAGGGCGTCGCGCAGCGCGGAGAGCCGCGCGGCCCGCTCGGCTGGCGGGGTGGCGGCCCACCCGGGGAAGGCCGCGTGGGCCGCGCGCACGGCGGCGTCCACGTCCTCGGCGGTACCGGCCGGGACGTGGGCGACGACCTGCTCGGTCGCCGGGTCGGTCACGGGAAGCGTGTCCGTGGTGGCGGCGGGGCGCCACTCCCCGCCGATGTACATCGCGTCGTGGGCCTGCATCCGCTGTCTCTCCTCGCCTGGGGCACGTGCACGGGCACCCCAAACTAGCGCCGTTAGTTTTCCGGCGCCAGGGTTTCCCTTCCGCCTGACCCTCCGATGCCGCTGCCTGGCGCATGGGCGGCGGACGGAGGGGCCTCTCCGGCGGGGGGGTGCGGGCGAGCCTCGGTCCCGAGGAGGAGCGGGACCGGGCCTCCCGGGCGGCGGCGCGGGCCGCTCGGGGCGGGGAGGGAGCGGAAGCGGCGGCGGGCGGGGGTGGACCCGGGCGATCGGGCGCCGGCGATCGGACGGTCCACACGGTGCAGGGCTGCCGTGTTCTGCTCCTCGGCCATCGTGCCCTCCGGGCGGACCGCGACGGAAGGGCTTGGCGAGTTGTCGCCAGACGCGACGCCGCCGCCCCCGGCGGGCGGGGACGGCGGGACGACGGGACGACGGGGGCAGTCGGACGACGGCGGTGACCGCCGAGCCGGGCGCCCGCCGCCCGGGTCAGATCTGCCGGTCGACGTCCGTGAGATGGGCGAAGACCACGATGTTGGAGGCGTAGCCGGCCTTGCGGTCGAAGGCTCCGCCGCAGGTGATCAGGCGCAGCTCGGGGCGCTTGGCGGCGCCGTACACCTCCCCGTCGGGGAACGCCGACTTGGCGTACGTACGAACCCGGTCGACCGTGAAGACGGCCACCCTGCCGTCGGCGCGGGCGACCCGGATCGTGTTGCCGGGGTCGAGCGAGTCGAGGTTGAGGAAGATCGCCGGGCCGGTGCGGGTGTCGCGGTGGCCGACGACGACGGCGGTGCCGCGCTCTCCCGGGGTGACGCCGTTGGCGTACCAGCCGACGACCCGGGGGTTGTCGACGGGCGGGGTGGCGAGGCTGCCCGAGGGTTCCAGACCGAGGCCGATGACGGGCGCCTCGATGGTGATCGCGGGGACGGCGAGGGTGGTGGGACGGGAGCGGGCCAGCGGGGCCGACGGCGACTGGGGCTTCGGGGCGGGCCTGGCCGCGGCCGTGGCCGCGCCCTTGGGCCCGGCCCGCCCGGCCCCGTCCGACGCCGCCTCGGCGCCGTTGGCACCGTCGGCCCCCGCCTCCGCCGCCGGAGCGCCGTGGGCGGCGGTTCCGGCGGCGAGGGCGGAGCCGGCCGGCTCCTCGTCGCCGGCCCACCAGACGGTGCCGACGACGAGGCCGAGGGTCACGACGACGGTGCGGGCGAGCCGGAGGAGCCGGCGCTGCCGCCGGGTGGTGCGCCCGCGCCGGGCGACCCCGCGCGGACGGGCCGGGGCCCGGCCGACGGGGGTCGTCGCGCGCGGGGTGACGGACCTACGCGGCGCCATCGGTGCGGCGGCGGGAACGGCGGATGAGGATCAGGCCCGCCGTGCCGGCGAGGCCGGCCGCGACGGCCGAGGCGACGCCGAAGCCGGAGTCGTCGGTGGAGCCGGTGAGGTCGGCCGCACCGCCGCCGCCCGCGCCGACCGGACCGTGCGGCGGCTTGTGGCCGTGCCCGTGGCCGCCGTTGCCGCCGCCGGTGGTGGGCGGCGGGCTGGCGATGGTGCCGCAGTCGACCTTGAAGACCTTGTGCTTGCCCGCGCCCTGCTCGCCGGTGAAGGTCCAGTCGAGCTTGTACATCCCGTCGGGGAGCTTCAGGTCCTCGGTCCGCTTGTGCCCGTTGGCGTCGGTGGTGAGGCTGCCGCTGAGGTTCGGGGAGTCGGCCTTGGGCGGCTGCGGGGCGATGGTCCAGGTGACCTTCTGGTTGCCGTCGAAGTTGAAGGCGTCGAGGTAGAAGCGGCAGACCTTCGGGTCGTCCCGCTGGTCGAACTCCCCGGTCTTCGAGTCGTGGACCTTCACGTCGCCGTTGTCGCCGGGGACGGCGTGTGCGGCGGGCGCGCCGGCGAGGCCGACGGAGCCGAGGGCGAGCGCGGTGACGGCGGCGGAGAGCAGGGGACGGATCGCCGGAGCGGTCATGCGTGGTTCCTCCAGTCGTACAGATCTCGGAAATCGTGTGCCGATAATCTGACTATTGGTCACCACATGGGTGCGGAGGGTGGCACCGTGCCGTGCCGCCCTCCACTTCCACCCGTCCGGCCGTAGGAGTCCCGTCCGAACCCGGGCCCGGCTAGATGATTCCGAAGAGGAGGCCCGCGGCCAGCACCACCAGCGAGGTCAGCGCGGCCCACTTGACCGTGAACCGGGTGTGGTCGCCGAACTCCACCTTCGCCATGCCGACGAGCACGTAGACCGCGGGGACCAGCGGGCTGGACATGTGCAGGGCCTGGCCGACCAGGGAGGCGCGGGCGATCTCCAGCGGGGAGACGCCGTGCGCCGCGCCGGCCTCGGCGAGCACCGGCACCACGCCGAAGTAGAAGCCGTCGTTGGACATGAAGTACGTGAGCGGGATGCTCAGCACGCCGGTGACCAGGGCCATGTGCGGGCCCAGGCCCTCGGGGATGGCGCCGACCAGCCAGTCCGCCATGTGCTTGACCATGCCGGTGCCGTTGAGGACGCCGGTGAAGACGGCGGCGGCGAAGACCATGCCGGCGACGTTGAGGACGTTGTCCGCGTGGGCCGCGATCCGGGCCTTCTGCTGTGCCATGTCGGGGTAGTTGACGGTGAGCGCGAGCGCGGCGCCGAGCAGGAAGAGCACCGGGATGGGCAGCAGCTCCATGATCATCGCCGTGAGCAGGACGGCGGTCAGGGCGGCGTTGAACCAGTAGAGCCGGGGGCGCAGCGTGGCGCGGTGCGGGTCGAGGCCCTGGAAGCCCTCGTCCTCCGGCCCGGCCCCGCCCGGGCCGCCCGCGCCCGGACCGGCGCCGGAGCCCGTCTTCGTACCCGCCGCGGTGGCGCCGTCGGCGCTGCCGCCGCCCGCCGTGACGAGGACCGTCTCGGAGTCGCGGTCCAGCACGTCGTCCAGGCTGAGGTAGCCGATGCGCTTGCGCTCGCGGCGGCCGAGGACGTACGCGAGGGCGAAGACGAAGAGCAGTCCGACGCCGAGCGCGGGGATCATCGGGACGAAGATGTCGCCGGCGTCCAGCTTGAGCGCGGTGGCAGCGCGGGCCGTGGGACCGCCCCAGGGAAGGGTGTTCATGACGCCGTTGGCGGTGGCGGCGACGCCGGTCATGACGACCAGGCTCATGCCGAGGCGCTTGTAGAGCGGATACATCGCCGAGACCGTGATCATGAAGGTGGTCGAGCCGTCCCCGTCCAGGGAGACGATCGCGGCGAGCACCGCCGTGCCGACGACCACCCGCACGGGGTCGGCCTTGCAGAAGCGCAGGATGCCGCGGACGATCGGGTCGAAGAGGCCGACGTCGATCATCACGCCGAAGTAGACGATCGCGAACATCAGCATCGCGGCGGTGGGCGCCAGTTTGCCGACGCCGTCGATGACGTAGTCGCCCAGCTGGGCGCCCTGGCCGACGGCGACGCAGAACAACGCGGGAATGAGCACGAGCGCCGCGATCGGCGACATCTTCTTCAGCATGATCAGGACCAGGAAGGTCGCGATCATGGCGAAGCCGAGGACGGTCAGCATGGGAGTACACCTCACGTTCACCCTTGAACTCCCGCCAGAGCGGCGGTGCGGATGACGGTAGGTGCGCCCTTCCGGCGTTAACAAGATGTTGACGCGTGAGCAATACGAGCAAAACCCCAGGTCACAGCATGCCCGTCAGCGCACCGGTGACAGGCGGACCGGGAAGCCGTTGAGCACGGCCGTGCCGGAGAGGGGGTCGAGCAGGGCGCCGTCGAGCAGTTGGTTGACGTTGACGCCGGGGCGGCCGGCGGCCACCGCGAGGCGGGTGCCGGGGCGGTCGTGGCCCCAGCCGTGCGGCAGGCTCACCACGCCGGGGCGGACCTCCTCGGTGATCTCCACCTCGGCCGTGAGCGCGCCGCCCGTGCCCTCGACGCGGGCGGGCGCGCCGGCGGTGAGGCCGAGCCGTTCGGCGTCACTCGGGTGCACCTGGAGGGTGCAGCGGTTCGAACCCCCGTTGAGGGAGGGAATGTTGTGCAGCCAGCTGTTGTTGGAGCGCAGGTGGCGCCGTCCGACGAGCCGGACGGAGCCCGGCTCCGGTGCGGCCGTGAGCGCGGCGCGCAGCCGCGGAAGGTCGGCGGCAATCGGCGCGGGCAGCAGCTCGATCCGCCCGCTGCGGGTCTTGAGGAGGCCGGGCAGCCGGGGGCGCAGCGGTCCGAGGTCGATGCCGTGCGGGGCGCCGCGCAGGTCGTCGAGGGTCAGGTCGTACGGGCCCAGCCGGAGCATCAGGTCGAGCCGCCGCTCGGGGCCCGTGTCCCCGCTGAGCAGGGCCGCCTGCTCCTTGGGGTCGGCGCCGTACAGCGGCGAGTGCTCCTGGGTCACGGCCTTGGCCAGGGTGCGCTCGACGGCGAGGTCGTCGACGGCGGACGGCGGGGCGCCGTGCAGGCCGGAGACGGCGAGGATCAGCCGCGCGTGGATCTCGGACTCGTCCATGCGCCCCTCCTCCAGCGGGAGCGCCGGCGGTGAGTAGCGCGCCTGGTTGCGGACGGCGAAGCCGTTGAAGGCGAAGTCGAAGTGCGCGCTTCGGGAGGGCGGCGGCGGGGGCAGGACGACGTCGGCGCGCCGGGTGGTCTCGTTCAGGTAGGGGTCGACGGCCACCATGAAGTCGAGGGAGCCGAGGGCCGCGTCGAGGCGGTCGCCGTCGGGGGCCGACAGGACCGGGTTGGCGGCGATGGTGACGACCGCCCGCACCCGCCCCTGGCCCGGTGTGTCGATCTCCTCCGCGAGGGCGGCGAGCGGGAGTTCGCCCTTGGCCTCGGGGTGGCCGGAGACCCGGCTCCGCCAGCGGCCGAGGGCGAAGCCCTTGCCGGGGCCGGCGGGGCGGGGCGCGGGGGCGGTCGCGGAGAGCGGGAAGAGCGCGCCGCCGGGGCGGTCGAGGTTGCCGGTGAGGACGTTGAGGACGTCGACGAGCCAGTTGCCGAGGGTGCCGTACGCGACGGTGGACGCGCCCATCCGGCCGTAGACGGCGGCGGTCGGGGCGGCGGCGAGTTCGCGGGCGGTGGCGCGGATGGTGTCGGCGTCCAGGTCGCAGGCGGCGGCGACGGCCTCGGGACTGAACTCCCGTACCGCCTCCCGCACGTCCTCGGCCCCCTCGACGTGCGCGGCGAGTGCGCCGAGGCGGACCAGGTCCTCGGCGAACAGGGTGTGGACGAGCGCGGCGAGGAAGAGGGCGTCGGTGCCGGGGCTGATGGCCAGGTGGCGGTCGGCGAGGCGGGCGGTGCGGGTGCGGCGCGGGTCGACGACGGTGAGGGTGCCGCCGCGCCGGCGCAGGGCCTTCAGCCGGCCGGGGAAGTCGGGGGCGGTGCAGAGACTCCCGTTGGAGTCCAGGGGGTTGGCGCCGAGCATCAGGAGGTGGTCGGTGCGGTCCAGGTCCGGCACGGGCACGGCGAAGGCGTCGCCGAAGAGCAGCCCGCTGGAGACGTGCTTGGGCATCTGGTCGAGCGTGGAGGCGGTGAAGAGGTTGCGGGTGCCGAGGGCGCCGATGAGCAGCGGAGGATAGAGGGCGCCGGCGACGGTGTGGACGTTGGGGTTGCCGAGGACGAGGGCGACGGCGTCGGGGCCGTGCTCCTCGATCAGCGGGCGGAGGCGGGCGGCGATCAGGTCGAAGGCCTCGGACCAGTCCGCCTCGCGCAGGACGCCGTCCTCCCGGACCAGGGGCCGGACCAGCCGGTCCGGGTCGGCGTCCACCTCGGGGAACGCGGCGCCCTTGGGGCAGATGAAGCCCTGGCTGAAGACGTCGTCGCGGTCGCCGCGGGCGCCGGTGACACGGTTCCCGTCGAGGGTGAGGGTGAGCCCGCAGGTCGCTTCGCACAGGGGGCAGATGCGCAGGGCGGTGGACATGGGGTCTCCCTGGGGCGGCAGCGGCGGGGCGCGGTGGCGGGCGCGCGGGCAAGCGCGAGCATACCGACCGGTAGGGAGGTCGGGAAGGTGCCGGGACCGGGGCGGCGACGGAGCGCCGGGTTCAGCCCAGCGAGGGGGCGAGGTACGCGTGCAGGAGGGCCCGGGTCTCGGCGATGAGCGCGGGGTCGCCGGCCGGGTCGGTGCGGAAGGCGAGCCGGAGCAGCGCGTCGGTGGCCTCGACGCTCACCAGGACCTTGCGCAGCAGGAGCGCGTCGGCGGGGCGGCCGAGGGGGGCGGCGAGCAGGCCGCAGATCCGTTCGGCGACGAGGTGGTTGGGGTCCTCGTCGGCGCCGGGCTCGCCGGGCGCGGCGGCGGGGATCCCGAAGTCGACCAGGCCGAAGCCGGGGACGCTCCGCTTCATGGCGAGGTACGCGTCGAGGACGGTGTCGATGACGGCGCGGCCGTCGGGGGCGGCCGGGAGCGCGGCGAGGCCGGCGTCGACGCGGGCGGCGTAGCTGTCGAGGTTGCGGTGGGCGAGGGCCGTCGCCATGGCCCGCTTGTTGCCGAAGAAGCGGTAGACCGACCCGATGGGCACGCCCGCGCGCGTGGCGACGGCCCGGGTGCTCAGCTGCTCGTACCCGGTCTCGTCCAGGAGCTCGGCGCAGGCGTCGAGGATGCGGGCGAGCCGTTCGGCACTGCGCCGCTGGACGGGGGCGCGGCGGAGCGCGGGGGCGGACGCCGGGACGGGGCCGGGCTGCGGGGCGGGGGCGGGCTGGGGCACGGGGACCATCATGCCCGCGCGGCGGGGACGGTGGACAGGGCCGCGGCCGGAAGCACGCCTCGCCGGAGCGTCCCTCGACACCCTTCCGGAACCTCTCCCGGCCCCGCCGCGTCCAAGGGCCCCGGCCCGCCCGGCAGATCCACCGCACCCCGCACCCCCGCATCCCGCTCCCCGCACCCCGTTGACGGCAGCGGGCGCGGAATCCTACGGTCATGCATAGGATTGTTGTGAGCGTCAGGACAGGAGCACGCGATGAACGCGGAACAGGCCAGAAAGACGGCCGAAGCGCTGACCTACAGCACGGGATTCGGCAACGAGCACAGCTCCGAGGCCGTCCCCGGTGCCCTCCCGCACGGGCGGAACTCGCCGCAGCGGGCGCCGCTGGGCCTGTACGCGGAGCAGCTGAGCGGGAGCGCGTTCACCGAGCCCCGGGCGCACAACCGGCGCTCGTGGCTGTACCGGATCCGCCCCTCGGCGGCGCACCCGCCGTTCGCCCGGATCGACAACGGTTCCCTGCGCAGCGCGCCGTTCACCGAGACCGTGCCGGACCCGAACCGGCTGCGCTGGAACCCGCTGCCGGAGCCGCCGGCCGGCACCGACTGGCTGGCGGGCCTGTGGACCCTCGGCGGCAACGGCGACGCGGCGCAGCGGGCCGGCATGGCCGTGCACCTCTACCACGCGAACGCGTCCATGGAGCGGGTGTTCAGCGACGCCGACGGCGAGCTGCTGATCGTGCCCGAGCGCGGCGGACTGCTGCTGCGCACCGAGCTGGGCGACCTGGCGGCCGGTCCGGGCGAGGTCGCGCTGATCCCGCGCGGGGTGCGCTTCCGGGTCGAGCTGCAGGGCGAGACCGCCCGCGGTTACGTGTGCGAGAACTACGGCGCCCCGTTCCAGCTGCCCGACCTGGGTCCGATCGGTGCGAACGGCCTGGCCAACGCCCGTGACTTCCGGGCGCCGGTCGCCGCGTACGAGGACGTCGAGGGCCCGGTGGAGGTGGTCAACAAGTACTGCGGCAACCTGTGGGCGGCGACGTACGACCACTCCCCGCTCGACGTGGTCGCCTGGCACGGCAACCACACCCCGTACGTCTACGACCTGCGCCGGTTCAACGTGATCGGGACGATCTCGTACGACCACCCGGACCCGTCGATCTTCACGGTGCTGACCTCGCCCTCGGACACCCCGGGCCTGGCGGGCGTCGACTTCGTCGTGTTCGCGCCGCGCTGGCTGGTGGGCGAGGACACGTTCCGGCCGCCGTACTTCCACCGCAACGTGATGAGCGAGTACATGGGCCTGATCGAGGGCGCGTACGACGCGAAGGCGGAGGGTTTCGTGCCGGGCGGCGGCTCGCTGCACAACATGATGTCCGCGCACGGGCCCGACCGGGAGACCTTCGACCGGGCGAGCGCCGCCGAGCTGAAGCCGCAGAAGATCGACGACGGTCTGGCCTTCATGTTCGAGACCCGCTGGCCGGTCACCGCCACCGCCCAGGCGGCCGGTGCCGACCACCTGCAGCGCGCGTACGACGACGTGTGGCAGGGTCTGGAGCGCCACTTCCGCCCGTGAACAGCCGTACCATCCGGCCGGGTGTCCCCTAGCCGTCGTCCGGAGGAGACCGTGACCGCCTTCGCTCCCGACTCGCTGGTCCTGAACCGGAAGCTCCCGCTCTGGTACCAGGTCTCGCAGTCGCTGCGCGCCTCGATACTGGGCCGCACCCCCGACTCCTCGCTGCGGCTGCCCACGGAGGAACAGCTCGCGGCGCACTACGGGGTGAGCGTGCTGACCATGCGCCAGGCCCTGAAGGAGCTGGAGGAGGAGGGCCTGATCAGCAGGCACCGGCGGCGCGGCACCTTCATCGAGCCGGGCGCCCGGCGCTCCACCCCGCGCCGGCTGCTGGGTTCGATCGACGCGATCGTGGCCCAGCAGTCGGGCGAGCGGACCACGGTGCTGGGCCAGGGCACCGAGCCGGTGCCGGGCGAGCTCGCCGAGTACTTCCCGGGGGCCGACGAGGTCGCGGTCTTCCGGCGGCTGCGGGCCGACGGGGAGAGCGGCGAGCCGACCAACTGGGCGGAGAACGCGGTGCTCCCGGAGATCGCGGCGGACATCGACCCGGCGGACCTGGAGCGCTGGCCGATGACGAAGGTGCTCCGTGACGTGGTCGGGGTGCGGATCAGTCGCATCACGGACACCGTCGAGGCCCGCCTCGCCGACCCGGAGACCGCGCAGTTGCTGCGGGTGCCGCTGCTCTCGCCGATCCTGCACTACACGGGCGTGACGTACGGCGAGGACGGCCGGGTGGTGGACGTGGCCCGGATCCGCTACCGGGGCGACCGCTTCTCCTTCACGGTGACGGTCGAGGCCTCACGATGACGGTCGGGGCGCGGTGAGCCGCAGGGCCTGCGCGGGCGCGTCCCGCCGCCCCTGGCTGCCCACTCCCCGCCCTCGTTAGCATGCGGGGCGTGACGGAGGACCTGCCGCCGGCCCGGGAGGCCGGGATCGACGTGCCGCTGCTGGACGCGCCGCTGCTCGACGACCTCATGCCCTGGTCCGTGGCGCCGCTGCGGCTCGGGCGGGGGTGGATCGTCGCCCCGGACGTGCGGACGCTGCGCGAGCGCTGGGCGCGGCTCGTGGCCGCGGACGGGGCCGAGCGGGAGGTGTTGTTCCGGGCCAGCCGGGCGCGGACGACGGGGAGTTCGGTGGCGGCGCTGCCCGGGCAGCGGACCGGGACCGGGCGGCTCGCGCGGGAGGCCGGGGCGTGTCCGGAGCCGGTGCGGCTCGCGCACGGGCCGTTCGACGAGCAGTGGCTGCTGCCGGACCACCGGCTGATCGACGTGGCGCGGCCGGAGTTGTGGCGGGTGGCGGACGAGCGGCAGCTGTTCGCGGTCGAGCAGGGGTACGTGCCGGGCGCGGCCGGTCCCGCCGTGCTGGTCACGGCGGCGCTGCCGGACGGGCGTTCCCCGGCGGGCCGGCCGGGCCGGATCCGGCCGCTGTTCCGGCGGCCGGAGGGGCGCGAGCCGAATCTGGCGCCGGGTCTGGCGGAGTTCCTGGGCGGGCGGTACGGGCACGAGGTGGCCGCGGCGGACCTGCTCGCGTGGACGGTGGCCGTGGCGGCGCCTTCGGCAGCCGGGTGCCGGGTGCCGTTGCCGGCGGACCCCGAGGTGTGGGCGGCGGGCGTGGCGCTGGGCCGCGGGCTGGTGGAGACGCAGGTGCGCGGGGCGCGCGGCGGGGCCCGGCCGCGGCTGCCGGGCGGGCGCAGGCCGTATGTGCGGGCGGCGATCCCGGCCCGGCCGGCGGTGCTCTCGTACGACCCGGAGGGCGAGGTGCTGAGCCTGGACGAGGGCCGGATCTCGCCGGTGCCGGCGGCGGCGTGGGAGTTCGAGGTCGGCGGGGTGCGGATGCTGGAGCAGTGGTTCGCGCACCGGACCGCGGCCGCCGACCCGGGCACGCTGGAGGCGATCGGCCCGGCCGCCTGGCCGCAGGAGTGGACCTCGGAGCTGCTGGAGCTGATCACCGTCCTGGCGCTGCTCGCGGAGCGTGAGACGGAGCGCACGGCGCTGCGGGCGCGCGCCGCCGCGAACGGCCTCGGCCCCGGGGCCCTGCGGGTGGCCGGGGTGCTGCCGGTGCCGGCGGCGGCGCGCCGTCCCGCCTCCGTACTGGACCATCAGGAGGAGGGCCCCGAGGGGCAGTTCGTGCTCCTCTAGACGGCGTCGCCGGGCGGCGTCTGAGGGCGCGGCGTGAAGGAGTCGAGCAGCCGGGCGATGGTCAGGTCGAAGATCTCGTCGGTGTCGACGGGCGCCGGTGAGGCGGCGAGCAGCGCGGCGAGGTGCGGGTAGGCGCCGGTCGAGAGCCGGCTCATCAGGTAGGCGCCGCGGACCTGCTGTTCCTCGGCCTCGCTCCAGGGCAGGCCGCGGGCCCGTTCGGCGATGGCCTGCTCGTTGCGCACGGTGGCCATCACGGTGCCGTTGATCATGGCGATGAGCTGCATCTTCAGGCCGGGCTCGATGGCGAGCGGGGCGAGCGCGCCGAGGCACCACTCCAGGAAGCGCAGGGCGTTGGGGCTGAAGCCGTAGGCGGTGGTCATGACCCGGGTGAGCCAGGGGTGGCGTTCCATGATGGCGCGGGTCTGCCGGGCGATGCCGGTCATGTCGGCCCGCCAGTCCCCGCTGGGCTCGGGGAGCTCGTACTCCTCGCTGGCCGCGTCGACCATCAGCTCGTAGAGGTCCTCCTTGCGCGGCACGTAGTTGTACAGCGACATGGTGCCGCAGCCGAGTTCGGCGGCGATGCGGCGCATGGAGACGGCGTCGATGCCCTCGGCGTCGGCGATGCGGACGGCGGCGTCGACGATGTCGCGCCGGCTGTGGGCCGGTTTGGGGCCGCGGCCGGTGCGCTCGGGGCGCGCCCAGATCACTTCGGGTTCGGCCGCTCGGCCCGCCATCACTCATCACCTCGTCGCCCCATCGTAAACAGGGAGCCGGCCCCCACCTCGTTACGTACACCGTACGTAGTGCGCTAGGGTCCACCCATGACAACAACTACGTACGCTGTACTTAGTGAGGGCCTGGAGAAGCGCTACGGCGAGGTGCGCGCGCTGCGCGGGCTCGACCTCGCCGTCCCCGAGGGCACCGTCTGCGGCCTCCTCGGGCGCAACGGCGCGGGGAAGACCACGGCGGTCCGGGTGCTCACCACGCTGGTGCGGCCGGACGCCGGCAGCGCCCGGGTGGCCGGCCACGACGTGGTCCGCGACCCGGCCGGGGTGCGCCGGAGGATCGCGGTCACCGGGCAGTACGCCTCGGTCGACGGCGACCTCACCGGCGCCGAGAACCTGCGGCTCTTCGCCCGGCTCCTGCGCGCCCCGCGCTCGCGCGCCGACGAGCTCCTGGAGCGCTTCGGCCTCGCCGGGGCGGCCGGGCGGCCGGCCCGCACCTACTCCGGCGGGATGCGCCGCCGGCTCGACCTCGCGGCGAGCCTGATCGTGCCGCCGCGGGTGCTCTTCCTCGACGAGCCGACCACCGGCCTCGACCCGCACAGCCGCAACGGGATCTGGGACGCCGTGCGGGAGCTGGCGGCCGAGGGCACCACCGTGCTGCTCACCACCCAGTACCTGGAGGAGGCCGACCGGCTGGCCGACGAGGTCGTCCTGGTCGACGGGGGCCGGGCCACCGAGCGCGGCACCCCGGCCGAACTCAAGGCGCTGATCGGCCACTACGCCGAGGTCGTGGTCGCCGAGCCCGCGCCCCTGGAGACGGCCGCCGCCGTGCTCGACCGGCTCACCGGCTCGCTGCCGGCCCTCGACGCCGAGCGCCGCACGGTCGGCGCGGTCACCACCGACCCCACCCTCACCCTGCCGCGCCTCGTCCGCGAGATCGACGCGGCCGGCGTCCCGATCCTGGACGCCTCGCTGCGCCCGCCCACCCTCGACGAGGTGTTCCTGCGCCTCACCGACCGGGACGACACCGGCGCGGGCCGGGGCGGCCAGGACGGCACCGCCCGGAAGGAGTTCGCCGCATGAGCGCCGGCACCCTCGTCCACGACGGCACCGCGATGCTGGGCCGGAACCTGCTGCGGGTCCGGCACGCTCCGGCGATCACGGTCATGACGCAGACCATGCCGGTCGTCTTCCTGCTCTTCTTCGGTTACGTGTTCGGCGGCGCGCTCGCCATGCCGGGCGCCGACTACCGGGCCTTCCTGGTGCCGGGCATGCTGGTGGCGACGGCCGCCAACGGCGTGATGACGGGGATGTTCCAGGCGGCCCAGGACACCCACCGGGGCGTCACGGACCGGCTGCGCACGCTGCCGGTGAGCCGGGCCGCGGTGCCGCTCGGGCAGGCGCTGGCCGATCTGGTCACCACGGCGGTGGGCACGGTGCCGCTGCTGCTGACCGGGCTCGCGATGGGCTGGCGGATCGAGGGCTCGGCCGCCGGGGCGCTGGGCGCGCTCGGGCTGCTGCTGCTCTTCCGGTTCGCGGCGACCTGGGTGGGCATCCTGCTGGGCCTCGCCTCGAAGAGCGAGGAGGCGGCCGGTCAGCTGGGCAGCGCGACCTTCATGCTGCCGCTGCTGTCGAACGCGTATCTGCCGACGGATGGCATGCCGGGCTGGCTGCGGACGCTCGCGGAGTGGAATCCCATCTCGGCGGTGTCGACCGCCGTCCGGGTCCTCTTCGGGAACGCGCCGGTGCCGCCGCCGGGCGAGGCGGCCTGGCCGGTGACGCACCCGGTGGCGGGTGCGCTGCTCTGGTCACTGGGCCTGCTGGTGCTGTGCGCCCCCGCTGCGGTGCGGCGCTACGCCCGCGGCTGACCCGGGCGCGCAGGGGGCGAGTGCCCCGAAGGGGCGCGCCGAGTCCGGCCCCGGCGCCCCGGAGGGGAGCCGGGCCCCGAAAAGGAGAAGCGCCGGACGGGTGGGGACACGTCCGGCGGCGGGGTGGAGGCGGGCCGTGGGCCGAGCGGGGCGGGCGGGAGGAGTGCGTCGGGGTACGCGGGAGCCCGGCCCGGACGGCCCGTCAGCGCGGGGTGCCGGGGGTCAGCGGTGGCTGCCGAAGAGGGAGCGGCGCAGTCGGCGCAGCGGGGCGAAGAGCGAGACCCGCGCGCTGCGGCTGCGGTGGCCCTGCATCGGCACCTCGCGCGTACGCGTCGTCAGTTCCCGCATGAGCAGCGTCGCCTCGGCCGCCTCGCGCTGCGGCACGGCGGGGCCGCCGAGCACCGCGAGATGGCGGTCGAGCCGCGAACTGGTCGCGCTGCTCCCGCAGGTGATGGCAGGCACTCGCGGCCTGCTGCGCATTGCTATCTGTTCCATGTCACTCCCCACCCGTACGAGGGCACCCGGCCCGGGCAGGTTAACCCTATCGCCCCGCTACGACACCCGTGTATTCCGGCCGCAGGATTCACCGCGCGTGTACGGGGGTTGACGATCACTGTCCGAATGCGTCTGGTTCCAGGGCGAGTTGGACAGGGATCGAACACCTGTCGAACCGTCACGAACCATCCTGCACGCCCGGCCCCCGCCCGTGGCCCCGTGACCGGGTGTGATCTCCGCCACCAAAGGCGGCGGCCCTCCGCTACCGTGGAGAGATGACGGTCATCGCGGGGCGTTACCGGCTGCTCGACGTGCTGGGCGAGGGCGGGATGGGCACCGTCTGGCGCGCCCGGGACGAGGTCCTGGGGCGCGAGGTGGCGGTCAAGGAGGTGCGGGCGCCGGCCGGTCTGCCGGACGCGGACCGCGAGCGCCTGTTCGCCCGCCTGGAGCGGGAGGCCCGGTCCGCCGCGCGGATCAGCCACCGCAATGTGGTCACCGTCTACGACGTGGCCCTGGACGACGGCCGCCCCTGGATCGTGATGGAGCTGGTCCCCGGACTCACCCTGGCGGAGACGCTGGAGGCCGAGGGGCCGCTGCCGCCGCGCCGGGCGGCGCACGTGGGCGCCGAGGTGTGCGCGGCGCTGCGCGCGGCGCACGAGGCGGGGGTGCTGCACCGGGACGTGAAGCCGGCGAACGTGCTCCTGGCCAACGATGGGCGGGTGGTGCTCACCGACTTCGGGATCGCGGCCGTGGAGGGCGTGTCCCCGCTGACCATGACCGGCGAGCTGATCGGCTCGCCCGAATACCTGGCGCCGGAGCGGGCCCTGGGGCACACGCCCGGGCCCGCCGCCGACCTGTGGTCGCTCGGGGTGCTGCTGTACGCGGCGGTGGAGGGCGTGTCGCCGTTCCGCCGGGAGACGCCGCTGGACACCCTGCGCACGGTGGTGGACGAGGAGCCCGCGCCGGCCGCGCACGCGGGCCCGCTGGCACCGGTGATCGAGGGACTGCTGCGCAAGGACCCGGAGCAGCGGCTCTCCGCCCGTGCGGCGGAGGAGCAGCTGCGGCTGGTCGGCGCGGGCGGGACGCCGCGCACGGAGCCGCCGCCGCCCGGGGCGTACGCGCCGCTGCCGGTGGGCGGCCCGGAGGGTCCCGGCGGCACCGGCGGCACCGGGCCGACCGCGCCGATGCCGGTGCCGGCGCCGGTGCCCGGTCCGGGTCCGGAGGGCGCGGGCGGGCGGCCGCGCCGGCGGTGGGGTCTGGTGGCCGGGCTCGCGGCGCTGCTGCTCGTGGCGGGCGGACTGACGTACGCGGCGCTGCGCGACTCGGGCGGCGGGGGCGACGGCGGCACGCCGCCGGTGCCGACGGTGAGCACGGGCGCGCCGACGACGGCGTCGGAGACGGCCTCGCCGTCGGCGGAGCCGAGCAGCACCCCGCCGAGCACCACGAGCGCTCCCCCGGTGTCGGTGATCGTCAGCGTGCGGGCGGTGCGCGACGCGTACGAGGGGCCGTGTCCGCCGCCGCTGGACGGGGCGCCGGAGTTCACGGCGGCGGTGACGGTGGACCGGGCGCCGGCGACGGTGGCGTACCGCTGGGCGACGGAGAGCGGCGAGAAGCAGGACGCGGCCTGGCGGACCCTGGACTTCCCGGAGGGCGGGCCGCTGGAGCAGCGGCTGACCCGGACGCAGGCGGACTATCCGGCGGGGGCGGCGGTGAGCGACCGGATCCGGCTGGAGGTGCGGGAGCCGGTGGTCCGGCAGTCGAACTGGGTGGCGTTCTCGGTGACGTGCGAGGAGACGGCCCCTCCCCCGTCGTCGCCGACGACGACGGCTCCTACGGGCGGGACCGCCTCCCCAGGCGGTGCTCCCGGCGGTGCGCCGGGCGGCGGTTCGGCTACGCCGCGCCGCTGAAGGTGGGCAGGTAGCCGCCGGACTGGCCGGCGGCGGTCGGGTGGTACGACTCGCCGATGTTGAGCCAGTTGACGCTGTGCAGCCAGGCCGAGCCGGAGCAGATCTCGTGTCCGGTGAAGGGCGGGACGACGCTGGCGAAGGGGAAGCCGTGGTTCGCGGCGCGCTTCGCGGTGGCGGCGTTGAGGTAGTCGGCGGCGTCGTTGATGGCGCGGCGCTCGTTCTCGCTCAGGCCGGCCACGCAGGTGCCGTTGAGCTGGTAGAAGCGGGGGTACCCGAGCACGACCACGCGGGCGTTGGGGGCCTTGGTGCGGATGGCGCTGTAGACGGCGTCGAGCTTGCCGGGCAGGGTCGTGTCGACGTAGGCCTTGGCTTGATTCACTCGGTTGATGCAGGTCGACTCGGACTGCAGCACACAGGTCGTCATGACGTCGGCGAAACCGGCGTCGTTGCCGCCGATGGTGAGGGAGACCAGGTCGGTGCCGGTGTTGAGGGGTCCGAGCTGATTCGCCGTGACATCACCCGTTCGGGCGCCCGAGCACGCGGTGAAGGCGAAGGAGGACGGCGCGTTGGCGTTCTTCCAGAGCACCGGATAGGCCTTGGTCGAGCGCTTGCAGTCGCCGCTGGCGCTGTCGTAGCTCCCGGCTCCGACGCCGGAGGAGTACGAGTCGCCGAGGGCCACGTAGTCCACCGCGGCGGTCTCGGCGGCCTGTGCGACCCCGGCCCCGGTGAGGGCGAGGACGGCGCCGAGGAGCAGCGAGGAGGAGAAAGCCGTAAAACGGGACAGTTTCATGGAACCTCCCTTTAGCAGGATCTCTGCGTTACCAGGTAGTAGCAGCGGATCCGGCCTGCCGGAAGTGTTCATGTCAAAACTCGTGGTGGACGCGCGTTGAAACCTCTTCAGAAACCAGTGATTTCAAGCCAGTCGACGGGCCGTCATGCGAGGGCCCGGGGAGGGCGCGGACCGGGGCCGGCGGACCACCGTGGCCCCGGGCCGCCCTCCTGTGGTCCTTCCCTACTCGTCGTACGCGGCGCGCAGTGCGTCCCGCACCGCGGCTTCCGCCTGTTCGTGGCTGAGGCCGAGCCGGTGGGCCTCCGTCGCGTAGGCCGAGGCGGCCGTGGCGGCCAGCCGGGAGGCGGCGTCGGAGGCCGCGGCGACGAAGGTTCCGTTGCGGCCGCGGGTCTCGATCACACCGTCCGCCTCAAGGGCCTTGTACGCCTTGGCGACGGTGTTCGCCGCGAGCCCCAGGTCCTCCGCGAGACCGCGCACCGTCGGGAGCTTGTAGCCGACGGGCAGCTCGCCCGAGCGGGCACTCTCCGAGATCTGGGCGCGCAGTTGTTCGTACGGGGCGGTGGTGGAACGGGGATCCACGCTGATTCGAAGCGTCACCCGCCTGATTCTGCACCCGGCCCGCCGGAAAATGGGAGGCGGGCGCCCGGCGCCGCCGCATAGCGTGCGGTGACATGACTGTGATCGTCCGCGATGTACGGCTCTCGGTCCCCGAGGACGCCGAGGCCTTCGCCCGCGTGCGGCGCGCCGCGCTGCCCCACATGCTCGCGACCGGCCGGCAGGTGGCCCACGACCTGGCGCACGCCCATCCCGACGCGCACAGCAGGCCGCTGCTCGCCGAGATCGACGGCGAGGCGGTCGGCACCGCCGAGGTGGCGCTGGCCCACGAGTCGCCCGAGCCGGGCATCGGCGAGGTCAACGTCTTCGTGGACCCGGCCCACCGCCGCCGGGGCGCCGGGGCGCTGCTGCTGCGCGCCGCCGAGGAGCACCTGGCGCGGGCGGGGGCGGACACCCTCTACAGCTGGGTGCTCGACGAGCCGGCCAACCTCGCCTTCGCCGGGCGGCACGGCTACCGGGGCAGCCGCTCCGCCTACTTCCTGCGGCTGGACCTGGCCGCGGCCGCGCTGCCGCCGCGCCAGGCGCCGCCCGCCGGGGTCGAGCTGCGCACCGCGGCCGACTTCGCGGCCGACCCCCGCCCGCTGTTCGAGCTGGACGCGCTGACCACGGCGGACGAGCCGGGCGACGTGCCGGCCGAACTGACCGACTACGCGCACTGGCTGGCCACCACCTGGGAGCATCCGCTGCTCGACCGGGAGCTGACCACGGTCGCGGTGGCCGGCGGGCGCCCCGTGGCGTTCTGCGCGGCCCGCACGGACGGCCTCGGGCGCTACGGCTCGGCCATGACCGGCACCCACCCGGAGCACCGGGGCCGGGGACTGGCCAAGCTGGTGAAGAACGACTCGCTGCACCGGGCCCGCGCGGCCGGCTGCACGCAGGCCTTCACCGGCAACGACGCGGAGAACGGGCCGATGCTGGCCGTCAACCGCTGGTTCGGCTACGCGATCTGCGCGAAGGAGACCCGTCATGTCCGCCGCCTCGGCTGAGGTCGAGATCGCCCTGGTGAAGGCCGGGCGCACCAAGATCCGGTATCCGGCCGAGCTGCTCGCCGACGACGGCGTCCGGCTGACCGTGCGCGCGCCCTGGGCGGCCCCGGGCGTACGGGACTTCGGCTTCGTGCGCTTCGAGCCGGGCGACGTGTTCACCGAGCACTACTGGCGCGACCGGTGGTACGCGGTGAAGGAGGTCCGCTCCGGCGCCGGCGCGCTCAAGGGCTGGTACTGCGACGTGACCCGGCCCGCCGCGGTGGCGGCGGACGGGGCCCGGGTGGTGGTCGAGGACCTGGACCTCGACCTGTGGGTGTCGGCCGACGGGAGCGAGGTGCTGCGGCTCGACGAGGACGAGTTCGCGGCGAGCGGGCTCGCCGCCTCCGACCCGGAGGCGGCCGCCCGCGCCGTACGCGCCCTGGACGAGCTGGAGCGGCTCGGCCGGGACGGACTCGTGCGGCTGCTCAGCCGAGCGTGACGCCGGCCTCCTCGGTGGCGAGGAAGCCGGGCATCGGCAGGCCCAGCGGGCCGGTCGGCGTGAGCTGCATCAGGGTGGCCTCGACCCGGGCCGTGCCGGCCCGGTAGCCGGGCTCCTTCACCACGGCGCTGTTGGTCCAGCGGTGCACCCGGCCGTCGCAGACGGCGCGGGTGCCGCCGATCCCGGCGGAACGGTCCGCCTGGACCAGCGTGGAGCTGACGAAGACCGGTCCCGCGCTGTCGTCCGCGCAGCGGTAGCTGCCGGACAGGGTGACCGTGCCGTCCTGGGCGACCGTGCCGCGCGGGTCGACGGACAGTCCGTCGAGGGGCCCGGCGTGGGCGGTCGGAGCGGTGGCGGCGGCGGTGGCGAGCAGGGCGCCGGCGAGGACGAGGCGAGCACGCATCGGTGGGAATCCCTTCGGGGTGGGGGTGGGACGCTGCCCGCCAGGGATACCGGATCAGGCCGCCGGCTGTCCGAAACTCACCCCATCGGGGGCGCGTTGAGGACTTTCGGTCATGCATACCGTCGTACGGCCCGGATCCGCCGGCGCAGGTCCGTCACGCCTCCGCGGTACGGCGCCGGACGACCAGCCTCCGCAGCAGCGGCCAGGCCAGCAGGGCCAGGACGACCGCGTAGACGGTGAGCGAGAACGGGGTGTTCACCAGTCCGGCCGCCGAACCGTCGCTGATCTGCAGGGCGCGGCGCAGCTGCTGTTCGGCGGCCGGGCCGAGGATGACGCCGATGACGGCGGGCAGCACCGGCAGGCCGTAGCGCCGCATGCCGAACCCGATGAGGCCGATGACCAGGAGGATCACCAGGTCGAGGGCCTCGCCGCCGACCGCGTACGCGCCGACGGCGGCGAAGAACAGGATGCCGGCGTAGAGGTACGGCCGGGGGATGCGCAGCAGTTTCGCCCAGACGGGCGCGAGCGGCAGGTTGAGGGCGAGGAGCAGCACCATGCCGACGAACAGCGAGGCGATCAGGCCCCAGACCAGCTCGGGTTCGCGCTCGAAGAGGAGCGGGCCCGGCTGGATGCCGTACTGCTGGAAGGCGGCGAGCATCACGGCGGCGACGGCGGTGGTCGGCAGGCCGAGGGTGAGCATGGAGACGAGGGTGCCGGCGGCGGAGGCGGAGGCGGCGGACTCGGGGCCGGCGACGCCCTCGATGGCGCCCTTGCCGAACTCGTCCCTGTGCTTCGAGAGGCGCTTCTCCGTCACGTACGACAGGAAGGTGGGGATCTCCGCGCCGCCGGCCGGGATCGCGCCGAACGGGAAGCCGATGAGCGGTCCGCGCAGCCAGGCCTTCCAGGTGCGCCGCACGTCGGAGCGGCCGAGCCAGGGGCGGCCCACCGGGATGGCCTCGCCGGTGGTGCGGCGCAGGTGGGCGGCGACCCACAGGGCCTCGCCGATGGCGAACAGGCCGACGGCGACGATGACGACGTCGATGCCGTCGGCGAGCTGGAGCGAGCCGAAGGTGAGGCGCTGCTGGCCGGTCATCTGGTCGAGGCCGACCAGGCCGAGGGTGAGGCCGATGAGCAGGGAGGCCAGGCCGCGGATCCGGGAGGAGCCGAGGACGGAGGTCACCGCGATGAAGGCGAGGACCATGAGGGCGAGGTAGTCGGGGGCGCCGATGTCGACGGCGAGCGCGGCGACGGTCGGGGCGAGCGCGACGAGCAGGATCGTGCCGGCCAGGCCGCCGGTGAAGTGCCCGATGGCCGCGGCGGCCAGGGCCTGGGCGCCCCGCCCGGCCTTGGCCATGGGGTTGCCCTCGATGGCGGCGACCACGGCCGCGCTCTCGCCGGGGGTGTTGAGCAGGATGGAGGTGGTGGAGCCGCCGAACATGGCGCCGTAGTAGATGCCGGCGAACATGATGAAGGCGCCGGTCGGCTCCAGGCCGTAGGTGACGGGGAGCAGCAGGGCGACGGCCATGGCGGGGCCGATGCCGGGGAGCACGCCGATGGCGGTGCCGAGGAGGACGCCGACGGCGGCCCAGAGCAGGTTCATCGGGGTCAGCGCGGTGCCGAACCCGTCGAGCAGGGAGGTGAGCGAGTCCATGGGTCAGAGCACTCCCATCAGCGGGCCGCCGGGCAGCGGGACTCCGAGCAGCTTGTCGAAGACGAGGTAGGTGAGCAGGGAGAGCGCGGCGGCGATCAGCGGGTCGCGGTGGAGGTGGCGGCTGCCGAGGGCGTGGGCCGCGCCCCAGAAGAGCAGGGCGCCGGCGACGGGGAAGCCGACGGGGCCGATGAGGACGGCGAAGCCCAGGAAGACCCCGGCGAGCAGCAGCACGGTGCGCCGGTCGCTCGGCTCGGACAGGTCGACGTCCTCGCCGCCCTCGGCCTCGCCGCGGCCGCCGCGCAGCACGTCGACGGCGAGGAGGACGGCGACGACCAGCAGTCCGGCGCCGACGACGAGGGGGACGGTGCGGGGGCCGACGGGGCCGCGTCCGCCGAGGTCGGCGCTGAGGGTGAGGGCGTCGGTGAGGACGAGGACGCCGAGCAGGAACAGCCCGGCGGCGACGCCGAGTTCGGAGTGCTCGCGCAGCCAGGAGGCGCGGGGGGCGGTCTCGGGGCGCCCGGGGGCGGTGGTGGTCACAGTCCGAGCTCCTTCAGGACGGTTCCGACCTGCTGGTCCTGGGCGGCGAGGAAGGTGCCGAACTCCTCGCCGGGCAGGAAGGCGTCGTTCCAGCCGTGGGTCTTCAGGGAGTCCCGCCATTCCTTCGAGGCGTGCAGCCTCGTGACGAGGCCGACGAGCTTGTCGCGTTCGGCGGTGGTCAGGCCGGGCGGGGCGACGATGCCGCGCCAGTTGATGAACTCGGTGTCGAGTCCCGCCTCGCGCAGGGTGGGCGCGTCGAGTCCGGGGACCCGCTCGGCGCCGGTGACGGCGAGCAGCCGCAGCTCGCCGGCCTTGATCTGGTCGAGGTACTCGCCGACGCCGGAGACGCCGAAGGCGACCTTGTTGCCGAGGATGGAGGCGAGGAGCTCGCCGCCGCCGTCGAAGGGCACGTAGTTGACGCTCTTCGGGGCGATGCCGGCGGCGCGGGCCATCAGCATCGGGGCGAGGTGGTCGGGGCCGCCGGGCGAGGAGCCGCCGCCGACGGGCAGCTTGCCGGGGTCCTTCCGCCAGGCGGCGAGCAGGTCCTGGATGGTCTTGTACGGGGAGTCCTTGCCGACCACCACGATGTCCTGCTCCATGGTGAGCCGGGCGATCGGGGTGGTGTCGGCGAGGGTCTTCGGGGTCTTGTTGGTGTGGACGGCGCCGACGACGCCGAGGCCCATGGACATGGCGAGCCGGCCGTTGCCGTGCTCGCCGACCAGCCGGGTGAGGCCGACGGTGCCGCCGGCGCCGGGCAGGTTGAAGACCTCGATGCCGGAGGTGAGCCCGGCGTCCTCGGCGTTCTTCGCCGCGGTGCGGGCGGTGATGTCGTAGCCGCCGCCGGGGGTGTTGGGGACCATGAAGCGCAGGCCGGGTATCCGGGTGCCGGAGTCGGAGTCGCTGCCGGTGGTCAGCAGCGGCGGTCCGACGAGCACGAGCAGCGCCGCCCCGAGCAGGGCGAGGGGAGTGCGCAGACGCACGGGTGCCGCCTCTCGAAGGGGGAACGGGGGTCTGTGAGGTGGCCCACATGTTGCCCCCGCGTGAGGAAGCTGTCGCTCTTCCGCAACCAACGGACGTTGTGGTCCTTGTGGTCGCGTCCTACCTTGTCGGCGTGACGAAGGTGCTGGTGGTCGACGACGACTTCATGGTGGCCAAGCTGCACTGCCGCTATGTGTCGGCGGTGCCGGGCTTCGCCGTCGCCGGGGTCGCGCACACCGGCGCCGAGGCGCTGCGCGCGGCGCACGCGCTGCGGCCCGATCTGCTGCTGCTCGACATCTTCCTGCCGGACATGGACGGGGTCGCGGTGCTGCGCGAGCTGCGGGCGGCGGGGCTCGCGACGGACGCGCTGTTCATCACGGCGGCGCGGGACGCCGACACGATCCGCTCGGCGCTGCGCGCCGGGGCCCTGCACTATCTGATCAAGCCGTTCAGCCAGGCGGCGCTCCAGGAGCAGCTGCGGCACGTGGCGGCCCTGCACGGCCGGCTCGACGACCTCGCGGAGGCCGAGGCGCGCCAGGAGGACGTGGACCGGATCTTCGGCGCCCGCCCGCGCGGCTCCCGCGAGCTGCCGAAGGGCCTCGCGGCGCCGACCGCCGACCTGGTCGACACCATCCTGCGCGCGCACCCGGAGGGCCTGTCGGCCTCCGAGTGCGCGGAGGCGGGCTCGCTGTCCCGGGTGAGCGCCCGCCGCTATCTGGAGTACTTCGCGGCGACCGGCCGGGCCGAGATCACGCTGCGCTACGGCGGCACGGGCCGCCCGGAGCGCCGCTACCGGCGGGTGGGCTGACGCGCGGGGCTTTCCGCGCCGGGCGGGGCGAGGGCGAGGGCCTTGTCTGTGGTCCCGCTTAGCCGCTCCTTAACGCGACCCTAAGGATCGGCGGTTGAGGGCTCCGGGGCCCGGATCGGGGCTTTTCGAGGGCTAGTTTCCTGGGCAACCCCCCACGCCCCCACCTCGTGAAGGAGTCGCTCCCCCATGACCTCACGCCGTACGGCCGCGGCCGTCACCTCCACCGCCGTGCTCGCCCTGTCCTGGCTCGCCGCCGGGCCCGCGTTCGCGCACGGGTCGATGACCGATCCGGTGAGCCGGGTCGCCGGGTGTCACGCGGAGGGGCCGGAGCACCCGAAGTCGGCGGCGTGCCGGGCGGCGGTGGCGGCGGGCGGGACGCAGGCGCTCTACGACTGGAACGGGGTGAACATCGCGAACGCGGCCGGGCGGCACCGCGAGATCATTCCCGACGGCGAGCTGTGCAGCGCCGGGAACGAGAAGTTCCGCGGCCTCGACCTGGCGCGCGCGGACTGGCCGGCGACCGCGCTCAAGTCCGGGCCGCGCACCTTCCGTTACCGGGGGACCGCGCCGCACCGGGGCACCTTCGAGCTGTACGTGACGAAGGACGGGTACGACCCGTCGAAGCCGCTGAAGTGGTCGGACCTGGAGGCGGAGCCGTTCGCGCGGGTCGTCGACCCGGGGATGGCGAACGGGGACTACGTGTTCACGGGGACGGTCCCGGAGAAGTCGGGGCGGCACCTGATCTACTCGATCTGGCAGCGCTCCGACTCCCCCGAGGCCTTCTACGCCTGCTCAGACGTGGTGTTCGGGAAGGACACCGGCGGCGCCGCACCGGCCGCCCCCGCCCCGACCTCGGCCCCGGCCTCGACCCCGAGCAGCGCGCCCGCCGGGACTCCCGGCCGGGCACCCGCCGCCGGGCACGCGGAGCACACCGGACACCCGGCCGCCCCGGCGAGCAGCGCGCCCGCCGCCCCCGCCGCCCCCGCGCCGCAGGGCGCGGCCTCCGGCGAGGAGCTGGCCGAGACCGGGGGCGACGCCGCCGTGCCGTATCTGGTGGCGGGCGGCGCCGGTGTGCTGGCGGTCGGGGCGGCCGTGCTGTTCGTGGCGGGGCGCCGCCGGCACGGCTGAGCGGCGGTCGGCCGGGCGTCAGTCGAAGACCGAGGCGCAGGTCGTCGGGGTCGCGTGGGCCGGGTCGAGGGCGTTGGCCACCTCGTGGAAGACGATCCGGTCCACCGTGCCGATGGCCACGTGCTCGGAGAAGTCGAGCGCGCAGCGGTCCTGGAGCAGGACGTTGCTGACGTTGGGGCCGGACAGCCAGCCCGACTGGTAGGGCGTGACGACCTCGTCGTACTTGGTGGCGATCACGGTGTACCGCACGCCGGGCACGGTGTCGCCGCCCTCGTTGAGCTTCGTGAGGAAGGCGGAGCCGGCGATCTGGTCGGCGAGGCCCGGGGTCGCGGTGGTCAGCAGGTCCTCGGCGCCGGGGAAGTACGGCAGCAGCTGGGTGAGGCCGTTGAGGGTGGTGCCGTGGTTGTCGGGGGCGATGCCGACGAGGGCGTTCACCTTGGCGGCGCCGCCGAGGAACTTGAGGTAGTGGCGCGGCATCATGCCGCCCTGCGAGTGCCCGACGAGGTCGGCCTCGGCGGCGCCGGTGGCGGCGAGGACCCGGTCGACGTAGGCGGCGAGCTGTCCGGCGGACTTGTCGACGGGGCCGAGCCCGTGGAAGAACGGCACGTTCGGCAGCTGGCCGTAGTCGAGCGAGAAGACGCAGTACCCGCGGTCGACGAGGTAGGGGGCGAGCCCCAGCCAGTTGTCCACGGAGTTGCCGAAGGTGCCGTGGACGAGGACGACCGGGCGGGGGTGGGCGGCGGAGGGCTTGCAGGTGAAGTCGTTCCAGCCCCGGCTGGGGGCGGTGTCGGCCTGGGCGGCGGCACCGGGGGCGAGGGTGGCGGCGGCGGTCAGCGCCAGGACGGACAGCGCTCGGGCGATGCGCTTCCAGGAGGTTCTCCGGAACGGTTTCCAGGGCAGCATCGGGCGATCTCCTTGCGGCTCAAGGGGAATGAGGGAGTGCTACGCCCTGCGGTCCGGACCACAAGTGGGGATGCGCTTTCCGCCAAGTTACGTACGGGTAGCCGCGGTGGGAAGTTACGCGTCGGTAAAAAGTCGCGCGTCGCCGCCGGAGCCGTGCGGGCCGGCCCGCACGAGGTACGGCCGCGGCCGCTCAGGCCGCCAGCGAGCCCGGCAGCACCGCCCGCGGCCCGTACTTCGCGCGGGCCCGGTCGGCCACCGCCTCGATGCGGCGGGCCTTGTCGTCGGCCGGGTCGAAGGTGAGCTGGTGGGCGGCGGACTCGGCCGGGGCCAGGCCCTCGACGCGCAGGGCGATGCCCCGGACCCGGGCGCGTTGGAGGCCGAAGGAGGCGTGGATCGCGTACGCGAGCGCGCTGAGGTCCGCCGAGTGGGCGGTGGGCTCGCGCAGGGCGCGGGTGCGGCTCGACGTGGTGCGGTCGGCGTAGCGGACGGTCACCGTCAGGGAGCGGCAGACCTGGCGCTCGGTGCGCATCCGGGAGCCCAGCTCCTCGGTGAGCGAGAGCAGCGCCCTGCGGTGCTCGGCGGGGTCCAGTTCGTCGTGCGGGAAGGAGCGTTCGGCGGCCGCCGAGCGCGAGACCTCGCCGGGGACGACCGGGGTGCGGTCGATGCCCTGGGCCCGTTCCCACAGTTCGCGGCCGGCCTTGGCGCCGACCAGCCGCTGGAGCACGGCGAGCGGTGCGGCGGCGACCCGGCCGACGGAGTCCAGGCCGTAACCGCAGAGGGTGCGGGCGGTGGCCCGGCCGACGCCGTCGAGGGCGACGACCGGCCGGTCGCACAGGAAGGCCGCCGGGTCCTCGACGACCAGGGTGACGCCGGGCCGGGCCTCGCGGGCCGCCATCCGGGCCAGCATCGGGTTGGGGCCCGCGCCGATGACGCAGTCGACGCCGTACAGGGCCAGCGCCCTGACCCGGATCACGGAGCCGAGTTCGGCCGCGCTCCAGCCGAAGTAGCGCAGCGCGCCGCGCACGTCGGCGAGCGCCCCGTCGGGCGGGGTCGCCTCGACGAGCGGGGTGAACTCCCCGAGCAGGTCGAGCAGCCGGGGGAGCATCGCCTCCCCGGCCGCCTCCAGCCGGAACCGTACGCAGAGGATCATCCGGCGCTCCCGGGACTGCTGTGCCACAGCTTCCGCGACGGTGTCGCGGTGCCTTCCCCGGCCGGCCGGAGGTCGGCCCAGGGGTTCATCGTGTAGCCGGTGGGCAGGGTGATCCGGCGGCCGGTGTCACCGCTCTCCGCGGCGGGCTCCGCCGGGCTCTCGGAGAGCCGCTCCCCCACCGCCGCGAGGCCGCCGCTCTCCCTCAGTTCGGCCAGCTCGGCGAGGTTCCAGGCGGCGGCGCCGACCACGCTGAGGCTGCGCGGGCCGCGGCGCTGCACCACGCCGCGGACCAGCAGCAGCCAGGAGTGGAAGACGGTGTGGGCGCAGCGCTCGTGGGAGTCGTCGAAGAAGGCGAGGTCGACCAGGCCGGTGCCGTCGTCGAGGGTGGTGAAGATGACCCGCTTGCCGGAGCGGATCGGCGGGGTCTGGGTGGCCGCCTTGGCGCCGGCGACCAGGACGGTCTGGCCGTGCCGGGCGGAGCGCAGCCGCTCGGCGGAGACCACGCCGAGCTCGCGCAGGAAGGCCCGGTGGTCGCCCATGAGGTGGCGGGAGGCGTCCATGCCGAGGATGCCGAGCTCCGCGCTGAGCCGTTCGGTCTCGTCGAGGTCGGGCAGGCCGACGGGGGCGGTCTTGCGGCCCTGGGCGAGCGGCAGTTGTCCGCCGTAGGAGGCGGCGCCGCGCTGGGTCCGGTGCAGTTCGGTGAGGTGGAGCAGCAGGTCGCGGCGGTTGGCGCCGAAGGCGTCGAGGGCGCCGACCTGGGCGAGGCGTTCGGCGACGGGTTTGCGCGGGCGGGCCCGTTCCCAGAAGTCGAGCAGGGAAGCGTAGGGCTGTCCGGTCTCGATGCGGGCGCTCTCGGCCTCGCTGATGCCGTGGACCTCGGCGAGCCCGAGCCGGAGGCCCCAGGCCTCTGCCCCCTTCTCGGACACCAGTTCGATCCGATGGGTGGCCGCCGAGCGGTTCACGTCGAGCGGCAGCACGGGCACCCCGCGCCGCCGGGCGTCCGCGAGCAGCAGCCGCTTGGGGTACATGCCGGGGTCGTGGGTGAGCAGCCCGGCGTAGAAGGCGGCCGGGTGGTGCGCCTTGAGCCAGGCCGACTGGTAGGTCGGCACGGCGAAGGCCACCGCGTGCGCCTTGCAGAAGCCGTACGAGCCGAAGGCCTCGACGATCTCCCAGGTGCGGGCGACGACCTCGTCCGCGTACCCCTGCCGCTTCGCCCGCTCGGCGAACCAGAGCTTGATCCGGCCCTGCGAGTCGGGGTGGGAGAGGCCGCGGCGCACCTGGTCGGCCTCGTCGCGGCCGCAGCCGGTCATGATGCTCACGATCTTGATGATCTGCTCGTGGAAGACGACGACCCCGTAGGTCTCCTTCAGCGCCTCGGCCAGGTCGGGGTGCGGGTAGCGGACCGGGGCGCGGCCGTGCCGGGCCTCGATGAACGGGCGGACCATGTCGGCGGCGACCGGTCCGGGCCGGAAGAGCGAGATGTCGACGACGAGGTCGTGGAGGTTCTCCGGCTGGAGCCGGCCGACCAGGTCGCGCTGGCCCGGGGACTCGATCTGGAAGCAGCCGAGGGTCTCGGTGGAGCGGATGAGCGCGTACGTGTCGGGGTCGCCGGGCGGGATCGCGTCGATGTCCGGCCGGGTGCCGGTGGCGCGCTCGACCTCGGCGACGGCGTGCGCCATCGCGGACTGCATCCGCACCCCGAGGACGTCGAGCTTGAGCAGCCCGAGGTCCTCCACGTCCTCCTTGTCGAACTGCGCCATGGGCATCGGCGAGGGCCCGGGGCCGCCGGGGCCCGCGGGGATCTCCCCGCTGGTGGGGACGACGGGGGTGCGGGCGCGCAGCGAGGCGTCCGAGAGGAGCACCCCGCACGGGTGCATGGCGATGCCGCGGGGCAGCGCGTCGAGCGCCTCGACCAGCTCCCAGAAGCGCTCGTGGTCGCGCAGCTCCTCCTTGAGCCGGCGCAGTTCGGGCAGTTCCTCGAGGGCGGCGCGGGCGTCCCGGGCGCGGATGTGCGGGAAGGCCTTGGCGATCCGGTCGATCTCGGCCGGGTCCATGGACAGGGCGGCGCCCACGTCGCGCACCGCGTGGCGGACCCGGTAGGTCTCGGGCATGGCGACGGCGGCGACCCGTTCGGCGCCGAAGCGGTCGAGGATCGCCCGGTAGACCTCCAGGCGGCGGGCGGACTCCACGTCGATGTCGATGTCGGGCAGCTCGGTGCGGCGCTTGGACAGGAAGCGCTCCATCAGCAGGCCGTGCTCGACCGGGTCGGCGTGGGCGATGCCGAGGAGGTGGTTGACCAGGGAGCCGGCGCCGGAGCCGCGGGCGGCCACCCGGATGCCCATGCCGCGCACGTCGTCGACGACCTGGGCGACCGTCAGGAAGTAGCTGGCGAAGCCGTGGTGGGCGATGACGTCGAGCTCGCGGTGCATCCGGTCCCAGTAGTCGCGCCGCTTCTCGTACCCCTTGCGGACCATGCCGGCGGCGGCCCGGGAGGCGAGCACCCGCTGGGCGGTGCGGTGCGCGGCGCCGACCAGGTACGGCTCAGGGAAGTGGGCGGAGCCCATGCCGAGGTCGTCCTCGGGGTCGACCCGGCAGGCCGCGGCGACGTCCTCGGTGTGCGCCAGGAGCCGGTGGGCGGCGTCGCGGCGGAAGCCGGCGGCCTCCACCACCCGCTCGGCGACGTCCCGCATGGTGCCGGCGTCCTTGAGCCAGGCCTCGCCGCTGTCGAGCCCGCCCCGGGGGTCGACGGGCACCAGGCGGCGGGCCGCGTCGAGCACGTCGGCGACCGGGCCCTGGCCGGGGTCGGCGTAGCGCACCTCGTTGCCGAGCACGGGGCGCACGCCCTGCTCGGCGGCGAGGCCGAGGGTGCGGGCGGCGAGCCGCAGCGAGCCGGGGCCGGTGCCGGTGCGCCCGTGGTGCACGACCTCCAGGCAGAGGGCGTCGCCGTACCGCTCGCGCCAGGGGGCGAGGAGGCGGGCGGCCCGGTCGGGCCGGCCGGCGGCGAGGGCGCGTCCGACGTCGGAGGCGGGGCCGAGCAGGACGAAGAGCCCGGCGTCCGGTCCGGCGCCGGGGTGGGCGGTGCGGGGCAGCAGGGGCTGCCCTTCCCCCGCGTGCGCGTGGGCGGCGCTGACCAGTGCGCAGAGCTCGGCCCAGCCGGCGCGGGAGCGGGCGAGGAAGACGGCGCGGGGCGCGGACTCGTCGACGAAGGCGCCGCCGCGCACGGGCATCCGCCGGGCGGAGCTGATCCCGCCGGCGGCCGGGCGGGCACCGGCGGGCCGGGTCTCGTGCGGGACCGGGGCGAGGAAGGGCTCGCAGCCGAGGTCCACGCCGAAGAGCGGGCGGATGCCCTCCCGCTCGCAGGCCTTGGCGAAGCGGACCGTGCCCGCGACGGTGTCGCGGTCGGTCAGGGCGAGGGCGTCCATGCCCCGCTCGGCGGCGCGCTCGGCGAGGCGGGCGGGGTGCGAGGCGCCGTAGCGCAGGGAGAAGCCCGAGGCGGTGTGCAGATGCGTGAACCCCGGCATGCGCCGTCCCACCTCCCACAGCAAAATCGTACGTACGTTCCCACCCCCGCCTTCCCACCCTAGCCCATTTTCGAACGTCCGTACGATAACCGGGGGCCGTCAGCCATACGGCCCCGTCCCACCTGCGGAAACGCCCCCGGCCCCAGAGCGTGGGGGCATGAGTCTCGTCGCCGAACTGAAGAGTGCCGTCACCCCCCGCGCCGCCCTGCTGGTCGTCGGCGTCTTCGCCCTCCAGCTGCTGTTCATCACCTCGTACGTCGGGGCCCTGCACCACCCCAAGCCGACGGACGTGCCCTTCGGCGTGGTCGCCCCGCCGCAGGTCGCCGGCACCCTCGTGACCCGCATGGACGCGCTGCCCGGCGACCCGCTCGACGCGCGGACGGTCCCGGACCCGGCGACGGCCCGGGAGCAGATCATGAACCGGGACATCGACGGCGCCCTGATCGTCGACCCGCGGGGGCGCACCGACACGCTGCTCGTGGCGTCCGGCGGCGGCAAGGCGCTCTCGGTCACCCTGGAGGGGATGCTGACCCGGCTGGAGGCGGGCAACCAGCGCCAGCTGCGGACGGTCGACGTGGCCCCCTCGTCCCCCCAGGACTTCAACGGGCTCTCCGCCTTCTACCTGGTCATCGGCTGGTGCGTCGGCGGCTACATCTGCGCCGCGATCCTGGCGATCAGCGCCGGTTCCCGGCCCGCGAACCCGCACCGGGCGATCATCCGGCTCGGGACGCTCGCGCTCTACGCGATCCTCGGCGGTCTCGGCGGCGCGATCATCGTCGGCCCGGTCCTGGGCGCGCTGCCCGGCAGCGTCGCCGCGCTGTGGGGCCTGGGCGCCCTGGTGGTCTTCGCGGTCGGCGCCGCCACCCTCGCGCTCCAGTCCGTCTTCGGGATCGTCGGCATCGGCCTGGCGATCCTGCTGGTCGTCGTCGCGGGCAACCCCAGCGCGGGCGGCGCCTTCCCGCTGCCGATGCTGCCGCCGTTCTGGAAGGCGATCGGCCCGGCCCTGCCACCGGGCGCGGGCACCTGGGCGGCGCGCTCGATCGCGTACTTCAAGGGCAACGACATGACCGTCTCGATGCTGGTGCTCTCCGCCTGGGCGGTGGTCGGCACCGCCGTCACCCTGGTGATGTCCGCGCTGAAGCGGGAGCCGGCGGCGGAGCCGATCGCCGACGAGGTGGGCGCGGTCAGGGCCTGAAGGCGTAGGACGGCACGGGAGTGCCCCCGGCGCGTCCGCCGGGGGCACTCTCGCGGGCTCAGTAGACGTTCACGCCGTACGCGCTCAGCGCTTCCGTCACGGGCTGGAAGAAGGTGGTGCCGCCCGAGGAGCAGTTGCCGCTGCCGCCCGAGGTGAGGCCGATGGCGCGGCTGCCGGAGTAGAGCGGGCCGCCGGAGTCGCCGGGCTCGGCGCAGACGTTGGTCTGGATCATGCCGTAGACGATGTCGCCGCCGCCGTAGTTCACGGTGGCGTTGAGACCGGTCACCGTGCCGCTGTGGATGCCGGTGGTGGAGCCGCGGCGGGTGACGGACATGCCGACGGTGGCGTTGGCGGCGCTGGTGATGTCGACGCTGCCGACCGTGCCGGACTTGGTGATCGAGCTGTTGGTGTAGCGCACGATCCCGTAGTCGTTGGTGGGGAAGCTCGACCCGGCCGTGCTGCCGAGCACGGTGCTGCGGGCGGAGTTGGACCACCAGGTGCCCGCGCCGTCGGTGCAGTGACCGGCGGTGAGGAAGTAGTAGTTCCCGGCGCTGTCCTTGACGTTGAAGCCCAGCGAGCAGCGCCAGCTGCTCGCGTAGATGGCGTCGCCGCCGGAGATCAGCTTGCGGAAGGTGCCGTTGGTGCGCTCGATGCGCAGCGCGCCCGCGTTCGCCCCGGCCTGCTTCTTGATCTTGGCGATCTCGGCCTGGGAGACGGTGGAGTCGACGGTGACGACGACCTTCCCGGTGGCGGCGTCGGTGCGCCAGGCGGTGCCGGCCACGTCGGCCGCGAGCACGGCGTCACCGGCCGCGGAGAGCTGGGAGGCGCTGAACGTGCCGGCCGACGCGGCGGAGTCGGCGCTGGCGGTGGGGACGGCGATCGCCGCGGCGGCGACCAGGCCGGTCGCGACGGCGAGCAGCCGGACGGTGCGCGCGTTTCTCGTGGGGGTGGTGCGCGTGGTCCTCACTTCTCGTTCCTCCAGGGGGGAATCGGGGGTCCGCCGTGGGGTGCCGGACCCGTGGGACGCGGCCTTGGGGGGCCGGCGCCGTGGAGGTCTCGGGCCGCGCGGAACCGGGCCGTGGGAGCGGCTCGGTCCGGGCGGCCTCCGACCGACCAGCAGGGTGCGGAAAGGGCTCGGTACGGGGCCCGTGGAGCTCGGCACGGGCCCGGACGGTCAGTAGAGGCTGACCCTGTACTTGGCGAGCGCCTCGGGCACCGGCTGGTAGAACGTGGTCCCGCCGGTCGAGCAGTTGCCGCTGCCGCCGGAGGTGATGCCGAGCGCCTTGGTGCCGTCGTAGAGGGCACCGCCCGAATCGCCGGGCTCGGCGCAGACGTTGGTCTGGATCATGCCGCGCACGGTGCCGCCGCCGGAGTAGTGCACGGTCGCGTCGAGGCCGGTGACGGTGCCGCTGCGGGTGCCGGTGGTGGAGCCGGAGCGCTTCACGGACTCGCCCACGTAGGCGTCGGCCGCGGTGAAGCCGCCGGTGTGGCTCAGCGAGGCGTTGTCGTAGCGGACCAGGGCGTAGTCGTTGCCCGGGAAGCTGGAGCCGACGGTGGGGCCGATCAGGGTCGACTGGGCCGAGTTGGCGTACCAGGTGTTCACGACGTTGCCGCAGTGGCCGGCGGTGAGGAAGTAGTACGTGGAGCCGCTGCGCACGTTGAAGCCGAGCGAACAGCGGTAGCCGTTGCCGTAGATGGCGTCGCCGGCGGCGAGCAGGGGCTTGAAGACACCGGGGGTGCGCTCCACGCGCAGCGCGGCGGCGTCGGCCCCGGCGGCCCGGCGGATCTTCGCGAGGCCCGCCTCGGAGACCGTCGAGTCGGCGGTGACGACGACCCGGCCGGCGGCTCTGTCGACGTACCAGGCGGTGCCGCCGACGTCCGCCTTGAGGACGGCGGCGTCGGCGCGGGCGAGCGCCTCGGCGCTCGCGGGTCCGGGGGTGGGGGCGGCCTGGGCTCCGGGCAGGCCGAGGGCGGTGGCGGCCGCGACGGCCGCGGCGACGGCGAGCAGGCGGATGCGCGTGGTCCTCACTGTTCTCCTTCGGGGTACGGCGGAGAGACCCGTGGGTGGCGGGCCCATGAGGCACCGTCAGGTGACGTGTTCCTGACATGCACCGCGAGCGATACTGGCCCCTCCAACCGGAACGCACAAGACCGCCCACACGCCTCGTCTACGCGCGCGGACCCGCGCCGCACCGCCCCCGCACCCCGCGCGGGGCCGCCCCGGACGGTGCGGGTCCGCGCGGGCCCGCACCGTCGGGAACAGGCGGGATCAGCTCCCGGCGAGCCGCCGCTCCCCCGCCGCGATCTCCGCGTCCAGGGTGTTCCCCGGCGGCGGGAAGGGGCAGATGAAGTGCGCCGCGAAGGCGCACGGCGGCAGCAGCGCCCGGTTGAAGTCGACGGTCACCGAGCCGTCCGCGGCCGGGGCGGCCGGCCGCAGGAAGCGGAAGCGGTAGCTGTCCTTGCCGCTGCTGGTGTCCGCGAACACCGCCCACAGCGAGCCGTCGTCCTCGATCGCGACCTGCAGGCTGTGGTCGGTGCCGTCGAGGTCGAAGACCACCTCGCCGGCCAGGCCGAGACCGCGCTCCTTGCCGTCCGCGTTCTCCACCCGGACGCTGCGGGACTCGGCGTACGGCCGGAACACGCCCGGCCGCACCCACTTCTCCTCGTACGGCGTGGCCTCGATGCCCGTGAAGGCGCGCCGCGCCGGCGACTCCGGGTCGAAGTCCCGCACCGCCCACTCGCCCTCGCGGCGCAGCACCACCAGGCGCCGCCCGGCGGAGGCCACCCGCGACTCGTGGATCGGGGCGTGGTCGGCGGTCAGCCGCACCGTGCCGGTGAACGGCGCTCCGTCGACCGTGATCGCGTCCTCGGCGCCCGCGGTGAGGACGACCTCGTCGCCCTCCGCCCGCCACACTCCCGGAACGTCCGGAATCCGTCCGTCGGGGACGTCCGAGAGCCAATAGGTTCCGGTCAGCGAGAGCGGTCCGTAGGAGGAGGCGACCGCCGCCGTCCGCTGCTCGTGCCAGTGCTGCCACTCCTGCCGGGGATCCGCGCCCTGCGCGCCCCGGGCCGTGTCGTGCGTGCTCATGGTGGTTCAGCCTTCCACAGGTCAGTTCTTGGTACGGGGCAGGCCGGGCGGGTTGATCTCGGAGGCCGGGACGGCCTCGCTGCTCAGCCCCCAGCGCTTCAGGACCTGTGCGTAGGTGCCGTTTTGCACCACGTGGTTGAGCGCGGCCGCGTAGGCCTCGACCAGGCCGCTGTCCTTCTTCGTGGTGGCGGCGATCTTGCCCTGGAGCCCGGCGCCGGCGCCGGAGAACTTGCCGACGATCTCGGTCTGTCCGGCCGAGGCCACGTGGTAGGCGGCGGTCGGGTTGGGGCCCAGGTAGGCGTCGATCCGGCCGGACTGGAGCGCCAGGTAGTAGTCGGTCTGGTTCTGGAAGTACTTGATGTCGACCGGCTTGCGGCCGGCCCGCTCGTTCTGCCTGCTCCAGTCGACCAGGATCTTCTCCTGGTTGGTGCCGGAGCTGACCGCGATGCTCTTTCCGGCCACGTCGGCCGGCCCGGACACCTTCCAGCCGGCGCCCTTCTTCGCCTCGAAGGCGAGGTCGTCCAGGCGGTAGGTGGCGAAGTCGTACTTCTCCTTGCGCTCCTCCGTCACCGTCACGTTGGAGAAGACGCCGTCGAACTTGCCGCTGTCCAGGCCGACGAACAGGTTCTCCCAGGAGACCGGGGAGAACTCGGGCTGCACGCCGAGCGTGTCGGCCACCAGGGTGGCGATGTCCAGCTCGACGCCGATCAGCGTTCTGTCGTCGGTCGCGTAGAAGGCGAGCGGTGGGGCGCTGCCGGTGGACACCCCGAGGCTGAGGGTGCCGCGCTTGCGGACGGCCTCGGGGAGCTTGGCGGCGATGGCGTCGACCTTGGCGGTGCGCACCCGGTGCTGCTCGGGGCCGAGGTTGATCGCGGTGCCGGAGCCCTTCTGGTCCCGGGGCCTGATCTCGTCGGTGGCGGCGTCGCTGGTGCCGCAGGCGGTGAGCAGACCGAGCGCGGAGAACGCGGCGAGCGCGGTGAGGACGGTACGGCGGGTGGTCATGGTGATGCTCCTTCGGGTGAGGGGAGAGGGGTCCCGCGAGGTGGCGGGGGGTCAGAGGACCTTGGAGAGGAAGGCGCGGGTGCGTTCGTGGCGTGGGGCGTCCAGGACCTCGGCGGGCGGGCCCTGTTCGACGATCCGTCCCTCGTCCATGAAGACGACGGTGTCGGCGACCTCGCGGGCGAAGCCGATCTCGTGGGTGACGACGATCATCGTGGTGCCGGCCGCGGCCAGGTCCTTGATGACGTCGAGGACCTCGCCGACCAGCTCCGGGTCGAGCGCGGAGGTCGGCTCGTCGAAGAGCAGCAGGCCCGGTTCGAGGGCGAGCGCGCGGGCGATGGCGACCCGCTGCTGCTGCCCGCCGGACAGCTGCCGGGGGTAGGCGCCGGCCTTGTCGGCGAGGCCGACCCGGTCGAGCAGCGCCCGGGCGCTCGCCTCGGCCTCCTTGCGGGGGCGCTTGAGGGCGGAGACCGGCGCCTCGACGATGTTCTCCAGGACGGTGAGGTGCGGGAAGAGGTGGAAGTTCTGGAAGACGAAGCCGATCCGGGTGCGCTGCCGGAGGATCTCCCGCTCGCGCAGCTCGTAGAGCCGGTTTCCGGAGCGGCGGTAGCCGACCAGGGTGCCGTCGACGCTGACCGTGCCGCCGTCGACCTTCTCCAGGTGGTTGATGGTGCGCAGCAGGGTGGACTTGCCGGAGCCGGAGGGGCCGAGGACGACGGTGACCTCGCCGGGCCGGACGTCCAGGTCGATCCCGCGCAGCACCTCCAGCGGGCCGAAGTTCTTGCGGACGGCGCGCAGCCGGACCTTGACGTCGGCGTCGGGGTCGGCGGGGGTGGCGGGGTGGGCGGGGGCGGTGGTCGTGGAGCTCATCGGGTGCTCCCCTTCGCGTAGTGGCGTTCGACGTAGTGCTGGACGACGGAGAGCGCGGTGGTGAGCAGGACGTACCAGGCGGTGGCGACCATGAGGAGCGGGACGACCCGCCCGTTGCGCCCGTAGACGACCTGCACCTGGTAGAAGAGTTCGCCGATCGCCATCACGGAGACGATCGAGGTGCCCTTGAAGAGGGCGATGATCTCGTTGGCGGCGTTGGGCAGGATCGAGCGCATCGCCTGCGGCAGCACGATCCGGCGCAGTTGCCGCAGCCGGGGGATGCCGAGGGCGGCCGCCGCCTCCAGCTGGCCGGCGTCCACGGAGAGGACGCCGCCGCGGACGATCTCGGCCGCGTAGGCGGCCTGGTGGAGGGCGAGCCCGAGCACGGCCGCGCTCATGGCGCCGACCAGGCCCATGGTGTCGAAGGACCAGAAGGACGGGCCGAACGGGATGCCGATGCTCAGCTTCCCGTACAGATAGGCGAGGTTGAACCAGAACAGCAGCTGCACGATGAGCGGCACCGCGCGGAAGGCCCAGATGTAGCCGAAGGCGACGACCTTCAGGAAGGGGCTCGCGGACAGGCGCATGAAGGCGAGCACGATACCGAGCGCGAAGCCGAGGGCGGTGCCGTAGAAGGTCAGCTGGAGGGTGACCCAGACGGCCCGGAGGATCGCCTCGGCGGTGAAGAAGCGGGCGAAGACGTCCCACTCCCAGCCGGGGTTGGTGACGAGTCCGTGCAGGAACTGGGCGAGCAGGACGGCGGTGGCGGCGACGGCGACCCAGCGCCAGGGGTGCCGCACGGGCACGATCTTCAGGGCGCCGGGGTCGTCCGGCCCGCCGCCGTCGCCGGTGGCGGCGGAAACCTTCGACGGCGGGGCGACGGAGACGGGGGGATCACTGGTCAGGGACATGGCGGTACCTCGGGAGAGGGCGGAAGGGGCGGTACGGGGAGGGGCCGGCCGCGGGCCGGGTCAGGCGCTCAGGGGCTCGGGCGCGGACTCGGGCGCGACCTCGGGCGCCGGACAGGAGGCCGGTGCCCACGTCTCCCGCAGCAGCGCGAGCGCGGTGCGGGCGGTGCGGTCGTTCTGGCCCAGGGCCACGCCGCCGGTACGGGGCCGGGTGAAGGCCCCGCCGCCCCGGGCGGTGGTGTGCGGGCCGAGCGCGAAGCGGCGCGGGTGGGGGCGTCCGTCGCGCCCGAGCAGCCGCCCGTCCTCGGGGTCGACGGCGAGCAGCCCGGCCCCGGTGGCCCGGGCCCCGTCCTCGTACAGGCCGCGCAGCAGCGGGCTCGCGGTGTCCCGCACGGTCGGCTCGGGGAGCCGGGCCTCGACCAGGGCGCGGGCCTCGGTCCACTCCCCCGGCAGGCTGGTGGAGGCGGCCCGGAACACCCCGCGCTCCTCGTCGGCCTCGACGGTCAGGCCGGCGCCGAGGAAGCGCACGATCCCGGCCTCGGACAGCGCGAGCAGCTGCCGCAGGCGCGGCCCGGGCGGGCCGGACGCGAGGAAGCTGAAGAAGCCGTGCCACCAGTGGTCCAGGTCGCCCGGGTCGGCCAGTCGGGCGAGCTGTCCGTAGACGGAGACCAGGGCGCCGAAGACGGCCAGGTCGGGGCTGTACGCGGGGTCGTGGCGGCGGTCGAGGTCCTCGGTGACGTACCGCCGCAGCCCGTGCTGGAGGGCCTCGGCGGAGGCGAACCGCACGCCGTCGAGCGGGTGGTCGATCGCCTCCGGGGCGAAGCGGTCGCCCGCGTCGGGCACGGCGGCGGCGACCAGGGCGTCGAGGTCGGCACCGAGCGGCGCGGCGGCCGCGTAGGCCTCGGCGAAGTCCGCCCAGGGCAGCGCGGTGCGCTCGGGGTGGGCGGTGAACAGGCGGTGGTAGTGCGCCCAGCCGAGCTCCTTGGCGATCAGCGGCCAGACGTCCCGCCGGAACACGGGCGGCTCGGCCCGCGCCTCCAGGGCGGCGATCTGCTCGGGTCCGAAGAAGCGCGGCAGCGGCGGGGCCTCGCCGGCGAGTTCGTATCCGATCTTGGAGTGGTACGGGACGCCCCGGCGCGAGCCCACGTGCAGCACCGGCTCGCGGCCGGACGGCCGGTACACGAGCCGCCCGTCGGGCCCCTCCTCGAACCGGCCGCCGCGGCCCTCGGTGAGCAGCACCATGAGGTCGACGAAGGCGAGTCCGAAGCCTCGGACCAGGACCGGTTCGCCGGCCGGAAGCACGGAGAGGTCGGTGTCGGCGGTGAAGCCGGGCGGCAGGTGGACGAGGCCGTGACGGGCGGCGAAGGCGCCGAGCTCCCGCTGGGCCGCGTCGGGCCGGGCGTCGAGGTGGCCGAGGGTGAGCACGACGAGGTCGGCGGCGAGCGGGGCGGCGCGCCCGTCGAGCCAGACCCGCTGCCGTCCGTCGCGGGGCCCCTCCACGCGCACGGCGGTGGTGGGGTGTTCGTGCACGGTGACGGTGGCGGGCAGGGCGGCCCGGGCCTGTTCGTAGGCCCAGCGCAGATAGGCGCCCTGACGGCGGCGGGTGGGGAAGACGGCTCCGTCGGTGCCGGCCCAGTCGGCCTGGGTGGGTCCGGGGCGGACCGGCCCGTCGAGGGCGACGGTCTCGTCGGTGAAGAGGGTGACGTCCGCGGCCCGGGAGTTCATCCAGAGCAGCGGGGACTGGGCGGTGCGCCAGACCCGGCCGGGGCCGGGCGGGTGCGGGTCGACCAGGTGCAGGTCCAGGGGCCGGTCGCCGTACAGCTCGGGGAGGTTGGCGGCGATCCGCTCCAGGACGCCGGTGCCGCGCGGTCCTGCGCCGACGATCACCAGGGAGGGGCGGGGGGCGGCGCTCATCGGGCACCCGCCGTGCCGCGGCCGTAGTGCCGCTCGACGTAGTGCTGGCCGACGCTGAGCACGGAGGTGACCAGGACGTACCAGACGGTGGCGACCAGGAGCAGCGGGATGACCTGGTAGGTGCGGTGGTAGACGAGCTGCACCGAGTAGAGCAGGTCCTGCACGGCGATGACGGAGACGATCGAGGTGCCCTTGAGGGTGCCGATCAGCATGTTGCCGGCGGGCGGCACGATGGAGCGCATGGCCTGCGGCAGCACGATCCGGGTGAACCGGCGGCGCCGGCCGAGGCCGAGCGACTGCGCGGCCTCGATCTGGCCGCGGTCGACGGAGAGGATGCCGCCGCGGACCACCTCGGCGGCGTAGGCGGCCTCGTGCAGGGTGAGGCCGATGACGGCGACGGACAGCGGGCCGAGCAGGTTGACGGTGTGGATGCCGAGGACGGTCGGGTAGAGCGCGCCGATGTTGAACCAGAACAGCAGCTGGACCAGGATCGGCGTGGACCGGAAGAACCACACGTAGGCCCAGCTGACCGCGCGCAGCACCGGGTTGGCGGAGAGCCGCAGCACGGCGAGCAGGGTGCCGAGGGCGAAGCCGGCGGCCATCACGGCGGCGGTGAGCCAGAGCGTGAGGCCGAGGCCGCGCAGCACGGCGGTGGAGGTGAAGTAGGCGGCGACGACGTCCCACTGGAAGGCGCGGTTGGTGAGGACGGAGTACAGCCCGAGGGCGGCGAGGAGGACGACGGCGCCGGCCGCGGTCCACTGGCCGGTGCGGCGGGCGGGGACGATGCGGAGCGCCGGTTCCGGCGGGGCCGGAGCGGGTGCGGGGGCTTTGGCGAGGGTCGCGGACATGCGAAGGCTCCGTGGATGCCAGGACGGCCCGGTGGGCCGGGGACGGATCGAACACGGGGTGCGCCTTCACGCGCGAGGACGCTCGGATCGGGCCCCTCAGCCCGGTCCGCGCCCTTCGAGGCTATGCGCTGAACACGGCCCGCTGTCAAGGCTGTCCGCACTGTGAGCCGTACGTCTCATCACGGTTGACGGGAAAACGGATGCCTGTTCCACTTGGGCCATGCATCCGCAGCAGTGGCTGGTCACGCGCTCCCACATCGACTTCGGTCGAGTGTGGTCCTCTTCCTGTTGAGCCGACCCCCCGCTGCACCCTGCCCGCGTGCTGTCCTCCGCGGCGCCTTCACACGCGGTCACGCCCCCGTGCGTGCCCGGAACCTCCCCTCCCCTCGCTCCACCCTGCCCTTCCGGGCTTTCCCGCCTTCGTCCTGAAGGACCGTCATGACCTTCGCGCCGCCCGGCGTGTCCGTGCACCGGACCACGCCCGCCGACCCCTTGGCACGCCCGCTCCTGGACGAGCTGGCCCACGAGTACGAGACCCGTTACGGCTCGTCGGAGGACCTGAACCGCTATCCGGCGGCCGAGTTCGCCCCGCCGCACGGGGCGTTCCTGCTGCTCCTGGAGCGGGGACGGCCCGTCGCCGGCGGCGCGTACCGCCGCTACGACGAGCGCACCGCCGAACTGAAGAGGATCTGGACCCACTCCCGGCACCGCCGCCGCGGCCTGGCCCGCCGGGTCCTCACCGTCCTCGAACGGGAGGCCGCCGAGCGCGGCTACTCCCGCATCTACCTCACCACCGGACCGCGCCAGCCCGAGGCCAAGGGCCTCTATCTGGCGGCCGGTTACCGCCCGCTCTTCGACCTGGCGGCGGATCCCGAGTCGATCGGGCCGCTGCCCTTCGAGAAGCACCTGGACCTGGAGACCACGACGCCATGAGCACCTCGCACCCGCGACGCAACGCCGTCGCCTTCGCGCTGATCACCACCGCCGCGCTCGCCCTCACCGCCTGCGGCTCGGGCACCCCGGCGACCGCACCGGCCGGCGCGGCCGGGAAGGGCGGCGCGGCCCAGGGGGCGCTGCCGACCGAGGACGTGGTCGCGGGGGTACGCAAGAACGAGGCCGCGGCGAAGCTGCTACCCGCCGACGTGCGGGAGCGGGGCTCCTTCACGCTCGCCGCCTCCGTCGGCAGCCCGCCCAGCTCGGCCTATCTGCCCGACGGGCGCACGGTGGTCGGTCTGGACGCCGACTTCGCCGCCGCCGTGGCGAAGGCGCTCGGCCTGGAGGTGAAACGCGAGGTGGCCGGCTTCGAGGCGATCCTGCCGGCGCTCGGCAGCGGCAAGTACGACGTGGGCACCGGCAATTTCGGCGTCACCGAGGAGCGCCGGAAGACCATCGACTTCGTGACCTACGTCAACGACGGGCAGGGCTTCGCGGCCCGGGCGGACAGCGCCCTCGCCGCGGTGACCGACCTGTCGCAGCTGTGCGGTCTGAAGGTCGCCACCGGCGCGGGCACCACCTTCGAACGCACCCTGGAGCAGAACAAGGGGCGCTGCGCGGCGGCCGGGAAGCCGGCGTACGAGGTGAACGTCTACAACGAGCCCGGCGCGGTGTGGATGTCGCTCCAGCAGGGCCGCAGCGACGTGGTGATGAGCACCATCAACGGCATCCGCTACGCGGTGACCCAGCAGCCCGGCACGAAGTTCCTGAACGAGTACCGGCGGCTCGACGTCGGCTTCGCGTTCAAGAAGGGCACGCCGCTGGCGCCCGCCTTCCAGGCCGCGGTCAACGGCCTGAAGGCGGACGGCACCTACGACCGCATCCTGCGGAAGTGGGGCGTGAGCGCCTCCGCGATCCCCGCGTCGCGGATCTCGCCGCCGGAGATCCCGGCGCCGAAGAAGTAGCAGGGGTCGCCGCGGGGGCCGGCGGTCGCGCGGCTCAGCAGTCGCAGCCGCAGCCGTCGCAGCAGCAGCCGTCACCGCAGCACCCGTCGGAGCAGTTGCTGCAGCAGTCACAGCAGTCGCAGCAGTCTCCGATGTCGTTGCACAGGCCCTCGCGGCGCTGCCGGGTCCACGGGTCCTCGTACGTGCCGCAGCACAGCTGGCAGGTGCAGGCGAGGCCGAGCCAGACCGCGCAGCCGGCGAGGGTGCCGCGCCGGTTCGGCGGCTCCGGCGGCAGCCCGGGGCCGCCGGGCCCGCCCGGTCCGGGCTGCCAGGGGCCGGTCCCCGGGGCGGCGTACGGGTTGCCGGGCACCGGCACGTGCGGCGGCTGCCCCGGAACCGGCCCGTGCGCGCACGTGGCGCCCGACGCGGAGGCGAAGGCCCGGTCGACGGAGACCCGCAGCTCGTGGACGAGGAGCACGTGGGCGAGGTGTCCGTCGGCGAACTCGGCGTCCTTCAGGGCGAGGCGTATGCCGTGCAGGGCGTCGTCGGCGAGCCGGCGGGCCTCCTCGCGGGAGGTGCCGGTCGCGGTGAGCGGGTTCCAGGCGCCGGCGGCGTCGTCGGCGGCCTGGTCCTCGACGGCGTCCAGGAGGTGGGCGAGCCGGCCGAAGAGCCGGCCGGCCTCGGCGAGCGGTTCGGCGTTGCCGGGGCGCCCGGCGAGCACCGCGGTGTGCGCGAAGGCCGCCGCGGTGGCGGTCTCGGTCGGTTCGGTGACGACGAGCAGCGGGGTGCCGGGCCCGGCCAGGGCCTCCAGGCCGGTCTGCCGGTCGACGGCGTCGACCAGGACGGCGGTGTCGAAGCCGAGCTCCCGTCCGGTGCGGGCACCGGCCCGGTCCCAGGAGCGGGCGACCCGGCGGGCCGCGGCGGCGACCGGGCGGCGGGCCAGCAGTCCGTCCCGGTCGGCGACGTGGTCGCGGATCTTGGCGGAGGCGAGCACCAGGGAGACCGCGGCGGCGAGCCGGGCGCCCTCGCCGCGGGCGACCGGCGCGGTCCGCAGGGCGCGCAGCGGGCAGGGGCCGGCGGTGCGCCGGCCGGCCTCGGTGCGCCCGGTCTGAGCCTCCGTCAGCACCGAGACGATCAGGCCGTCGTAGTTGGTGACGATGCGGGCGAACTGTCCGTGGTCGGCCCGAAGTGCCAGACAGAGGCCGCAGAGATGGGCCATCCACTCGACCTTCAGACCTTCGGTGAGTCGGTGCGCGCAGGGCCTGACGATTCCGAACAAGACACTCCCCCGTGGGCCGGCGCGGGGCTCCGCGCGACTGCGTCGGGCATCGTACCCAGCCGGTCCCGTTCACCCGTACGCCCCGGTCGTCACCCTTCCGGCCCGACGTTCTTCATTTAAGTTGCACGGCTCCGTCCGACCCCCTGTCAGGCCCCGTATACCGCAAGAAGCCTGACGAATCGCCAGATTCCGGCCCTCACGTTCTGCACCAGTACCGTCACGAATCCCCTGCGCGCCGACTATCCACTTGGCGCGCGATCCGCATCATGGACGACGATAGGGATTGCGGAACCACGAGTGACCGCGCGAAAGGAGGCGTCCATGGGATCGGTGCGCAAGGCCAGTGCCTGGCTGGGACTCGTCGAGGACAACGACGAGCGTTACTACGACGACGAGTACGCCGACGGTGCCGAGAGCAACGACGCCTGGGTGACGGACCCGCGGGTGCGGGTGGCGACCGACACGGCCCAGGAGCAGGGCCGTCGGATCGCGACCGTCTCCCCCGACGGGTTCCGGGACGCCCGGGGCATCGGCGAGCTGTTCCGGGACGGCGTCCCGGTGATCGTGAACCTGACCGCGATGGAGCCGAACGACGCCAAGCGCGTGGTCGACTTCGCCGCCGGTCTCGCCTTCGGTCTGCGCGGCTCGATCGAGCGGGTCGCGACCCGGGTCTTCCTGCTGACCCCGGCCGACACGGAGATCGTCAGCGGGGAGTCCGGCGGCCGTTCGCAGGACGGTTTCTTCAACCAGTCCTGACCGGACCCGGGCCGGTCAGTGGCCCGGCGTTCCCGAACCGGCCGGTTCGGTCCGGCCCCGCGTGGCGGGGACCCGTACGGCATCCGCGGCCCCGCCCCCCGTCCGCGGCCCGCCGTCCGGTCCCGGCGACTTCCGGGCCGGCCCGGGACAGCTCGTGCCGCCCACGGACGCGTCCACCGCGTCCACAAGCCGCGGGTCGACCGCCGGGCACTCCATCACGCGCGGCAGGCGCAGCGCCATCAGCGCGCCGACCAGGAGCAGCCCGGCGCTCACGCACAGCGTCACGTGCAGTCCGCTGACGAAGGCGTGCCGGGCGGCGTGGTGCAGCGCCGCGCCGGCCGGGCCGCCGAGCCCGGCGGCGACCTGGTAGGCCTCGCCGAGCGAGTTCGTGGCGGCCTTCGCCGCCGCGTCCGGCACTCCCGGCACCCCGCTCAGCCCGGGCGCGTACGCCGCGTTCATCACGCTGCCGAGCAGCGCGGTGCCCATGCCGGCGCCGAGCTGGTAGGAGGTCTCGCCGATCGCCGCGGCGCCGCCCGCGCTTTGCGGCGGGGCCTCGCTGAGCATCGACTCGTACGCCGAGAAGAGCGTGGTCTGCAGACCGAAGCCGAGCAGCACGAATCCCGTGGTGAGCAGCAGCGGCCGGTCGTGCTGGCCCATGAGGACGAGCAGCAGCACCGCACCGGCGGTCAGCAGGAAGCCCCAGCACACCATCCGGCGCGGGCCGAGCCGGCGCAGGGTGTACGAGCCGGTGGCGCCGGCGGCCATGGCGGCGAGGGTGAGCGGCAGCAGCCGCAGGCCGGTCTCGACCGGACTGAGGCCGAGGATCAGCTGGAGGTACTGGACGGCGATCAGCTGGAGGCCGACCAGGGCCAGCATGGCGAGCACCACGCAGCCCACCGAGGTGGTGAAGGCGGCGCGGGCGAAGAGCCGCATGTCGATCAGCGGGTGGGCGCGGCGGCGCTGGCGGCGCACGAAGCCGAACAGCAGCAGGGCGCCGAGCAGCAGCGGGCCGAGGGTGGCGAGGGCCAGTGGCGGGTCTCCGGCGCCGAGCCGTTTCACACCGAGGACGACGCCGAGCACACCGGCGGCGGCCATGAGCGCGCCGAGCACGTCCCAGGGCCCGTCGGCGTCGCCGCGGGACTCCGGCAGGAGCAGCCGGCCGAGCGGGAGCATCAGCGCCATCAGCGGGATGTTCACCAGGAAGACCGAACCCCACCAGAAGTGCTCGACGAGGAAGCCGCCGAGCACCGGCCCGGTGGCCGCGCCGATGGCCGCGGTGGCGGTCCAGATGCCGATGGCGGTGGCGCGCTCGCGCCGGTCGGGGAAGACGGCGCGGAGGATCGAGAGCGTGGCGGGCATGATCATCGCGCCGCCGACGCCGAGCAGCGCGCGGGCGCCGATCAGCACGGCGGGCGCGGTGGCGAGCGCGGCGATCGCCGAGGCGAGGCCGAACAGCGCGTAACCGAGCAGCAGCACCCGTCTGCGGCCGGCCCGGTCGCCCAGGGTGCCGAAGAGGATCAGCAGCGAGGCGCAGATCAGCGGATAGGCGTCGACGATCCACAGCAGCGCGGTGGAGCTCGGGTGGAGGTCCTCCGTGAGGGAGGGGACGGCGACGTGCAGCACGGTCGAGTCGAGCGCGACGAGCAGCAGGCTGACGCAGAGGACGACGAGGACGACCCAGCGGTTGGCACCACCGCCGGCGGTGCGGAGACGTGCTCCGGCCGTGTTCGTCCGCGCCATGTACGTACCTCCCAGTGAAGCCCTCGCGCTCGGCGGGCACCGGCCGGGAGCGGCCCCGGGACGGCCCGGCATCGACGGGCGAGTGAGCCGTCAGCGTACGCGAGTTCAAGGCCCGAGCGCGTGGTCCAGCTCTCACCCGGCGGGCCGCGCGGTGTGGCGTACGCCACTCCGGGCGCCCGGCGCGGCGGGGCGCGGGCGGGCCGAATTCGGCGTCCGGGAGCCCGCGTCGAATTCCGGGAGGGCCTCAAACACGCTTCCGGAAAAACCGGTCCGTCAAAAGCGCCGGAGGTCATCGGATTTTCCGACGGGTGACGGGAACAAACGCCCGGCTGAGAGCAACTCCACATCACATCGTCATCACGAAGGCACCGGAACGACCAAGGTCGCTACTCACTCCCTGTAACGTCGATTGGGTGCGTACCGACATCTTTGCCCGGCTGGACCGGGAGCCGGAACCGCCGAAGATAGAGGTCCCGCGGATGACCCGCACGCGTCTCGCCCTCTTCGGCGGGACGCTGGCGTTCTATCTGGCCATCGTCGTCGCCGTACTGCTGTCGACCTGGCTGGTCACCCTCGACTGGAAGATCATGCTCTTCCGCCCCTACCAGCAGTGGCAGGGGCTGCACGCCTTCCTCGACTACTACGTCGTCCTCGGCCAGCGCGGCCCCACGGCCGTCATGGTGGCGGCCTGGCTGGGCTGGCGCTCCTGGCGCCAGCACACCCTGCGACCGCTGCTCTGCCTCGGCGCCGCGCTGCTCCTGCTGAACGCGACCGTCGGCGCGGTCAAACTCGGACTCGGCCGCCTCGGCCCCCACTACGCGACGCAGATCGGCTCCGCCGAGCTCTTCGCCGGCGGCGATATATTCCCGTCCGGGCACACCGCCAACGCGGTCGTGACCTGGGGCATCCTGGCCTATCTGGCGACCACGCCGAGGGCCCGCCGCTATCTCTCCGCCCTGTCGGCCGTGGTCGCGCTCGGCGTCGGCCTCACCACCGTGTACCTGGGGACGCACTGGCTGAGCGACGTGCTGCTCGGCTGGGCCGCCGGCCTCCTCATCCTGCTCGCGCTGCCCTGGTGCGAGCCGGTGCTCGCGGTCGCGGAGGCCTGGATCCTGGCCCTGCGCGACCGGCTGCGCGAGCAGCTGCGGTCCCGCCGGCGCCTGGTGCCCTCGCTGCCGGTGGCGAGCGGAGGCCCGCTGCCGGGCCTCTTCCCGCAGCGTCCGGCCGCGTCCGGGGCCGAGGAGCCGGTCCGGGAGACCGTCGGCGCCGGCTCCGGCCGGGCCGCGGCCACCCGCGGCGGCGCGCCCCGCGCGGGCCAGCCGCTGGCGGCGCCGCGCGCCCACCAGACCCACCACGGCGCGCACCACACGGTGCGCGCCGAGCGCGGCCCGGTCGGTCCGGCCGGCAGCCGTCGGCCGCCGCACTCACGGCCCGCGACGGGCGGCTGAGCCGCCCCGGGACCCAGGGCCGACGCAGGACGTACGCGAGGGCCCCGGCCGATTCCGATCGGCCGGGGCCCTCGCGCGCGTCCGGGGGCGCCACGGCGGCGGGCGGCCCGGTCAGCCCCGCCAGACGCGGGTGACGACGCCGTGCTCCACCTCGAAGTTGATGCGCCCCTCCAGGTACTCCATGGTGATGATCGAGCCCGGCGGCAGGGACCGGACGACACGGTGGCCGCGGGCCCTGGCCAGCCGCTCGGCCTCCTCCTCGGCGAGCCCCACATAGCTTTCACCGGCGTGCTCGGGTGTGTGTTCGGGTGTCATACAGCTCACGTTAGTACCCCGCCGGTCACGCTTGTGTCACAGCTTCTCGACATAAGCCCGGGGAGACCGCGCCGATCGGCAACGACGGTTTCCAGCCGTTTCCCGGGTAATTCCCGACCGCTTCCGCCGCTCTCCCGCACGGGCCGCGTACGCATCCGGAAAGCGCTTCACGAATTCCGCGCCCCGGCCCTCCGGCCGGTAATTCGGTACGGCTCCGGGGCCGCGAACCGGCGGGAGCGGCGTGCCGGGCCGGATTCACGCTTTCCCCGCACCCCGTCCACATCCTCCCCCGACCGGACGACCCGCCGGTCCGCCTCCCCCGCTGCCCGCCCGGCCGGGGCCATCATCCGGGGATGGGCACCGAGACCGAGACCGCGGCCGTCGATCCGCCGCGACAGCGGCATGGCCGGCTGCTGATCGACTGGGTCACCACGACGGACCACAAGAAGATCGGCCACCTCTATCTGGCGACCTCGTTCGTCTTCTTCCTGATCGCCGGGGTCCTGGCGATGCTGATGCGGGCCGAGCTGGCCCGGCCGGGGCTCCAGCTGGTGGACAACCTGGACTACAACCAGGCCTTCACCGTGCACGGCACGATCATGCTGCTGCTCTTCGCGACGCCCACCTTCGCGGGCTTCGCCAACGAGCTGGTGCCGCTCCAGATCGGCGCGCCCGACGTGGCCTTCCCGCGGCTCAACATGTTCTCGTACTGGCTGTTCCTCTTCGGCGGCCTGATGGTGGTCTTCTCCTTCCTCACCCCGGACGGGCCGGCCGCCTTCGGCTGGACCGCCTACGCCCCGCTGAACAGCGCGCTGCGGGCCCCGGGGGCGGGCGTCGACCTGTGGATCGTCGGGCTCGCCCTCTCCGGCTTCGGCACCATCCTGGCCTCGGTGAACTTCCTGGCGACGATCATCGGGATGCGGGCCCCCGGCATGACGATGTTCCGGATGCCGATCTTCACCTGGAACGTCCTCTTCACCACGATCCTGGTCCTGGTCGCCTTCCCGGTGCTCGCCGCGGCCCTGCTGGTCCTGGAGTCCGACCGGCGGCTCGGCTCGATGGTCTTCCGGCCGGAGAACGGCGGGGCGCTGCTCTGGCAGCACCTGTTCTGGTTCTTCGGGCACCCCGAGGTCTACATCATCGCGCTGCCGTTCTTCGGCATCGTCACCGAGATCATCCCGGTCTTCGCCCGCAAGCCGATCTTCGGCTACGTGACCCTGGTCGCCGCCACCATGACCATCACCGGCCTGTCGGTGGTGGTGTGGGCGCACCACATGTTCGTGACCGGCGCGGTGCTGCTGCCCTTCTTCTCGCTGCTGTCCTTCCTGATCGCCGTGCCGACCGGGGTGAAGTTCTTCAACTGGACGGGCACCATGCTGCGCGGCTCGCTGTCCTTCGAGACGCCGATGCTGTGGGCGACCGGCTTCCTGGTGTCCTTCCTCTTCGGCGGGCTGACCGGGGTGATCCTGGCCTCGCCGCCGATGGACTTCCACGTCACCGACTCGTACTTCGTGGTGGCCCACTTCCACTACACCGTCTTCGGCACGGTCGTCTTCGCGACCTTCGCCGGCTTCCACTTCTGGTGGCCCAAGTTCACCGGGCGGATGCTCGACGAGCGGCTGGGAAAGATCCACTTCTGGACCCTCTTCACCGGCTTCCACACCACCTTCCTGGTGCAGCACTGGCTGGGCGCCGAGGGCATGCCCCGGCGGTACGCGGACTACCTGGACGCCGACGGATTCACCGCGCTCAACACGGTGTCGACGATCGGCGCCTTCCTCCTCGGCCTGTCCACGCTGCCCTTCCTCTACAACGTGTGGCGCACCTGGCGGTACGGCGAGAAGGTCACGACGGACGACCCGTGGGGCTTCGGCCGCTCCCTGGAGTGGGCGACCTCCTGCCCGCCGCCCCGGCACAACTTCACCGAGGTGCCGCGGATCCGCTCCGAGTCGCCCGCCTTCGACCTGCACCACCCGGAGTTCGCGGCGCACGAGCGGCTGCGGCTCACGGGGCGGACGGCGGAGCACCGCCCGGCCGGTCGAGAGCCCGGGACAGGCGGTCCCTGAGCACCCGCACCCGGTCCGCCAGCTCCGGCGGGTCCAGCACCTCGAACTCGAAGCCGATCATGGCGACGTGGATCACCATCACGTCCAGGGTGTGCGCGCCGGTGCGCAGCAGGCAGGAGTGCTCGCCCTCGGCGGTGAGCACCCCGTGGGCGATGCCGACGGCCGCGGCGGCCTCGGCGAGCGGCACGTGCAGCCGTACCGTCGCCTCGGTGGCGTACGCGCCGGTGGACACGCCCCGCGCGACATACGCGGCCAGGTCCTCGGCGGGCGGCTCGCGGGGCGTGAAGCGCGGCCCGTGCGGCGGCTTCGGCACGATCCGGTCGGCGCGGAAGGTGCGCCAGCCGTCCCGGTCCAGGTCCCAGGCGACCAGGTACCAGCGGCGCTCGGTGCACACCAGGCGGTGCGGCTCGACCGTGCGGCGGGTGGCGGCCCCGGCGTGGTCCCGGTACTCGAAGCGCAGCCGCTCGGCGTCCCGGCAGGCGTTCGCCAGCTCGGTCAGCACCGCCGGGTCGACCCGGTCCGCGGGGGTGCGCAGCATCGGCACGGTGAAGGCGTTGAGGGCGCCCACCCGGCGCCGCAGCCGGCCCGGGAGCACCTGCTCCAGCTTGGCGAGGGCGCGCACCGAGCTCTCCCCGATGCCCTCCACCCCGTGTCCGGCCGCCGTGCGCAGTCCGACCGCGACGGCGACCGCCTCGTCGTCGTCGAGCAGCAGCGGCGGCAGCTCGGCGCCCGCGCCCAGCTGGTAGCCGCCGCCGGTGCCGGGCGTGGCGTGCACCGGATAGCCGAGCTCCCGCAGCCGCTCGACGTCCCGCCGCACGGTCCGGGCGGTCACCCCGAGCCGGTCGGCGAGCTCGGGGCCGGACCACTCCCGGTGGGCCTGGAGCAGCGAGAGCAGACGCAGCAGTCGTGCGGAGGTCTCCAACATGGGCGCGAGTCTGCCAGCGATCGCGGACGGGTACGGTCCGCGATCCTCCGCTCCCCCCGTGCGGCGGGCGTCAGCGCAGCCGGCGGACGATCCGGCCGGCCCGGGCCTTCGCCGCGTAGACGGCGTCGACCGCCGCGCCGGCCGTACGGTGCGCGGCGGCGCGCAGCGCGGGATGGCTGCGCGGGCGGGAGCCGGCGCCGGCCGCGGCCAGGTCCGACCAGATGGACAGGTGGCGGGCGGCGGTACGGGACGGGTCGAAGCGCTCGGAGGCGGCGAGGGCCGCCTTCGCGGCGCGGGCCCGGGCCTCGTCGTCGTTGATCAGGCCGAGCAGCGCGGCGGCCACCGCCGCCGTGTCGTCGACCGGGACGAGCCGCCCGTCCACGCCGTCCTCGATGATCTCGCCGGGGCCGTGCGGGCAGTCGGTGGAGACCACCGGAAGTCCGCAGCGCATCGCCTCGACGATGGTCATCCCGAAGGACTCGCGCCGGGAGGTGACGACGGCGAGCGAGCCCTTGGCCCACTCGGGCTCCATGGGATGGGCGGTGCCCATGAGGAACACGTGCTCGCGCAGCCCCAGCCGCTCGATCTGCCGGGCCAGCGCCTTCTTCAGGTCGTCGACGGCGTCGCCGGTGCCGTAGATCCGCAGCTTCCAGTCGGGCCGGGCGGCGACCACGTCCGCGAAGGCGTCGATCAGCAGGTCGTAGCGCTTGACCGCGGTGAGCCGGCCGGCCGCGACGACGACCTTCGCGGCCGGGTCGGCGGGCGGCACGGCGGGCGCGGGCACACTGTTGGGCACGGCGTCGATCCGTACGCCGGGCAGCCCGAGCGCGCGATAGGCGCGGGCGTCGGCCTCGGTGACCGTGGTGACGGCGTCCAGGAGGGCGTACTCGTGCCGGATGTCGCGCCGCAGCCGGTAGCTGTGCCCGTCCAGGGTCAGGTGCTCCTGGCCGATCAGGACCGGCCCGCGCGGGGCCTGCCGGGCGAGCTGCACGTTGAGCCCGGGGCGGGTGGCGACGACCACGTCGGCCTCGACGGAGGCGAGATGGGCGCCGATCCGCGCGTCGGTGAGCGCGCTGTACTGCTTCCAGCGCCCGTCGCCGCGCGGGAACACCCGGGCGGGGCGGTGGAAGTCGGGGTGCTCCCCGTCGTACGTGGGGCTCGTCTTCCGGATGTCGACGAGGTGACGCAGCGTCACTCCCTCGGGCACTCCGAGGATCGGCCGGTCGCGGTGGCGGAACACCGAGACGATCTCCACCTCGTGGCGGTCCGCCAGTTCGGCGGCCAGCGTGAAGGTCGTCCGGATGGTGCCGCCGATGTGGTAGCCGTTGTGGAGCAGGAAAGAGATGCGCATCGTGCCGCCGGTTCCCCCCGGTCAGGTGGTGCCTGGTCGGGCTGACTGTACTGCCCCGGCGCGGGCGGGTTCACGGGCGGTATCCGAGCTGGGGGACGGTGGCGCAGTTCCGGTTCATGTCGCCCTGCGCGACCCAGCCGTGTCCGTCGCGCCAACGGGCCACGGACAGACAGGTGTCGCGGAACTCCGGTGGTTCGGCGAGGTGCTCGAAGCGGACGGGCAGCAACAGGCCGCGGGCGGTGTACGGCTCGGCCCGGTTGACGTACCGCTCGACGCAGGCCCGGGTCGGCCCCCGCTCGTCCGTGCCGAGGCAGGACCGGGCCGCGTCGGTGAACCACATGGCCGCCGCCCAGCCCTCCAACTGCCACTGGGACAGCGTCCGCTGGCCCCGCCGCTCCATGGCGGCCCGGAACTCGCGCACGGCGGGGACGGAGGTGTCGTCGTACGAGCGGCTGGAGCCGGTGGCGTAGAGCGCGGCCCGGCAGCCGGGGGCGCGGGCGTAGTCGCGGGGCACGGCCGCGTTCCAGTTCTGCACGTTGGTCACCTTGGCCGCGACCCGCACGCCGGAGGCCTGCATCGCCTCGCACAGCCGGGCGTTGCCGTGGCTGTCCATGGCGTCGAAGACGACGTCGACCCGCTGGGCCCGCAGATCGGCCGCCACCGCGCGGAAGTTGGGCAGCACGAAGTCGACCTGCTCGTCGACGACCCGGTAGCCCTCCTTGCGCAGCCCGTCCGCGACGAGCCGGGCATAGGCGGCGGAGGCGGCCTGGTTGTAGGAGACGACGGCGGCGGTCCGGGCGCCGAGGTGGGTCCTGAACCAGCGGTAGACCTCGGTCCCGCCGTACAGCACGCCGTGCCAGCCGGGCGCGGCGCCGGTGCGCGGGGCGGAGCTGCCGTAGATCCCGTAGAGGTGGGGGTAGGTCTCGTAGGCGGGGGTGAGCGGCTGTCCACCGATGTCGGGGACGCCGGCGGCGGAGACCCGCGGGGCGCCCGCGTAGTCGAGGGCGGTGGTGGCGACCAGGGCGAAGACCTTGCGCTCGTCGACGAGCCGGTGCACACAGGCGTTGTTGCCGACCCCGCTGCCGCCGTCGTCGCAGGTGACCACCTCGATCCGGCGTCCGTCGAGGCCGCCGCGGGCGTTGAGGGCGGCGAAGTAGGCGAGGGCGCCATCGCGCGGGCCGGTCAGGGCGTCGCCGCCGACCGGGCTGGTGGCGCTGGTGATGACGCCGACGCGGAGCGGCTCACCGCCGGAGGGGTGGACGGTGGGCCGCGTCTCGAAGGCCCGCTCCGGAAGCCGGCTGCCGCAGCCCGTGACGAGCGCGGTGAGCGCGGCGAGCCCGGCGAGGAGCAGCGCCAGGGCCGTCTCAACAGCCCGGGACGGTCGCACCGCTGACCTGGACGAGGCCGCAGAGCGTCCGCACGGAGACCTTCCAGGTGTCGTTCTGGAGCACGGAGGTGCCCTTGGCGTCCGGCAGCGCGGTGTTGTCGGCGACCAGCAGGTCGTAGGTGACGTTCGCGCCGGTGGGCGAGGTGAAGTCGATCTTCTTCACCTTCGCGGAGCTCTGGGCGGCGTTCTTGTCGCCGGCGAAGGCCGCGAGCACGGGCGCCATCCGCTCGCCGTCCTCCAGGAGCTTGATGCGCTCGGCGGTCGGCGTCTTCGGGTCGAAGAAGGCGGTCCAGTTCTTGGTGATCTGTGCCTTGGCCGCGTCCGGGTCCGCCGGCTGGTCGGTCATCGCGGGCATGGTGGTCGGCGTGACCTTGTCGGAGGAGCCGTTGTCGTCCGAGCAGCCCGCGAGGACCGGGGCGAGGAGGAGTACCGCGGTGGCGCCGAAGGCGCCCGCGCGTCGCGAGAGAAGCATGTCGCTCACCACCCTGTCGTTTCCAGGGTGAGCCGGTTCCGCACATAGCGCAAGGAAGCGGACGGAAGGGAACATAGGAGCAGCGAGCGGGGAAGGACGACCCCTGGGACCGTGGGTCGGGAAGACCCCCGGGCGGCCTCGGGCTTCGCCGGACCTCGCCGGACCTCGCCGGGAAGGAGGCCGCTCGTGCCGTCGCATCCGCGCCCGTCGTCGCGGCTCCTCTGGTGGGCCGGGCTCGTCGCGGCCGCCGGTGGCACGGTGCTGAGCGTGGCCGGCTGGTACGGGATCTCCGGCGAGCGCTTCGCCGAGCGCCAGCTGCCCTACCTGGCCTCGTGCACCGTCCCCGGGGCGGCGCTGCTCGTCGCCGCGGCGGTGCTGTGCGCGGGTGCGGCCCTGCTCTCCCGGGCCCCGGGCCGGTCGGAGGAGGCCGAGCAGGAGGAGGACGAACCGTCGGCTCCGGCCGCGCCCTCGTCCACGGGGCCGCCGCTGCGGGTCCCCGGCGGGACCCTCGCGCACCGCCCGGACTGCCCGCTGGTGGCGGACCGCCCCGAGGCGGAACCGGCCGGCGACGCCGGCCTCGACCCCTGCCCGGTGTGTGAGCCGTGGCCTCGCTGACGTACGACCTCGTCCTCGCCGGCCTCGCCGTCGGCAGCGCGGCGGCGCTCACCGGCATCGGTCTCGTCGTCACCTACCGGGCCACCGGCGTCCTCAACCTCGCGCACGGCGCGATCGCGATGGTCTGCGCGTACGTGCTGCGCCAGCTGGTGGTGGTCTGGCACTGGCCGCTGCCCCTCGGGGCGCTGGTCACGCTCCTGGTGGTGGCCCCCGGCATCGGCCTGGTCCTGGACCGGCTGGTGTTCCGGCCGCTCGCGGTCGCGGGCGCGGGCCCGGCGCAGACGCTGGTGGCCTCGATCGGCGTGTTCGTGCTGCTCGTCGGCGCGGCGGCGCTGGTGTGGGGCGGCGGCGCCCGCGACGACGCTCCGGTGCTGCTCGGCGACGATCCGTGGGCGCAGCTCGCGGCGGCCGTGGCGCTGGCCTGCGCGGTGGGGGCGGTGACCCGGTGGACGCGGTTCGGGCGGCAGCTGCGGGCGGTGGTCGACAACCGGCCGCTCGCCGTCCTCTCCGGCATCCCCGCGGACCGGGTGGCGGCGGCGGGCTGGGCCTTCGGCTCCTGCACCGCCGGGCTGACGGGCGTGCTGCTCGCGCCGTACGTGCGCCTCGACCCGTACGGGATGCCGCTGCTGGTCGTCGAGGTGATCGCGGTCGCGGTGGTCGCCCGGATGCGCAGCCTGCCGGTGGCGGTGCTGACCGCGCTCGCGCTGGGGGTGGCCCAGGCGCAGCTCACCCGGCTGCACCCGGCCGGCTGGGCGGGCGACGTGCTCCAGGCGGCCGGGGCTAATCTCTTCGTGGTCGCCCTGCTGGTCGCCGCCCTCGTCCTGCCGGGCGTCGGCGACACGGACGCCCTCCCGCCGCCCCGGGCCGCGCCCCGGGTCCCGGTGCCGGTCCGGCTGGTGACCGCGGTCCTGCTCCTGCTCCCGCTGGGCCTCGCGGGCGAGGACCTGAGCACCGCCGTCCAGGTCCCGGCGCTCGCGGTGATCCTGCTCTCGCTCGTCGTGGTCTCCGGCCGGGGCGGCCAGATCGCCCTGGGCCAAGCGGCCTACGCGGGCCTGGGCGCCCTCTTCACGGCCCTGCTCACCACGGCGGGCCTCCCGGCCGCGGCCGCGCTCGCCGTGGCCGTCCCGGCGGTGGCGGCGGTCGGCCTGCTGACCGGCGCGCCGGCGATCCGCCGGCACGGCCTGGCGCTCGCCCTGGCGACGCTCGCCGTCGGCGTGGCGGTGAGCCGCTTCGTCTTCGCCCAGCCCTACGCCACCGCCGGCGTGACCGTCACCCGGCCGGCGGGCCTCGCCGACGACCGCGCCTTCTACGCCCTGGAGCTGCTGGTCCTGGCCGGCTGCCTCGCCCTGGTCGCCGCGCTGCGCCGGGGCGGCACCGGCAGGGCGCTGGCCGCGCTGCGCGACCACGAGCCGGGCGCGGAGGCGGCGGGCGTCCCGGTCGCCGCCCTGAAGCTCCTCGCCTTCACCCTCGGCGCCGCCCTCGCCGCCCTCGGCGGCGCCCTGCTCGCCTGGTCCGTCCGGGCCTTCGACCCCGACGCCTTCGACCCCGTCCGCGGCCTGCTCTGGTTCGCTGCCGTCCTCGTCCTCGGCGCCGACACCCTCCTCACCCCCCTCCTCGCCGCGACCCTCCTCGTCTCCCTCGACGCAACCCCCCACCCGGGCATCGCCGCCGCCCTCATCGGCCTCCTCGCCACCCTGTCGGGCCGCCTGCCCCCGGTCCTGCCGTGGCTCCTCGAACGGGGCGGGGGCGGGGCGCGCGGCGGGGCCCGTCGGCGGCTGGGGGGCCGGGGGAAACCGGCCGCGCACGGGCAGCGCGCCGGCCACCCGCACCGCCGGCAGCAGGCGGCGCCGGGCCCGGAGGCCGGCCCGGGCGGGGGCGCGGGCCCCGAGCCCCGGCCGCCGGTGCGCCACGAGGAGCCAGCCAGGCCAAGGCCGGAACCGGGCAAGGGCGCCCCCCGCGCACCCAGCCCGACGCCGCCGGCCGGGCCCCCGCCAGTCACGGCCCACGCGGCGCCGACCCCGCCGAGCCCAGAGCCGGACTCGGGCGCCCGCGGGGCGCCCGGCCCCGAGCCCCGGCCGCCGGCGGGCCACGAGGAGCCGGCCAGGCACGGGCCGGAACCGGGCAAGGGCGCCCACAGGCCGCCCAGCCCGACGCCGCCGAGCCCGGAGGCCGGGCCGGGCGGGGGCGCGGGCCCCGAGCCCCGGCCGCCGGTGCGCCACGAGGAGCCCGCCAGGCACGGGCCGGAACCGGGCAAGGGCGCCCCCCGCACGCCCAGCCCGACGCCGCCAGCCGAGCCCCCGCCAGTCACGGCCCACGAGAAACCGACCCCGCCAAGCCCAGCGCCCGGCCGAGCGCCCCGGCCCGCGCGCGGGCGGCCCGCGGATCACCTGCTCCCCGTGACACCACCGCCGGAGCCAGAGCCGGGCTCGGGCGCCCGCAGGGCGCCCGGCCCCGAGCCCCGGCGGCCGGCCGCCGGGGCGGCCGCCGTGCCCGGTCCCCCGGGCGCCCGCGCCCGCGCCGCGCGGCTCGTCGCCGAGGGGGTGCGGGTCGTGTATCCCGGGGGGACCGTCGGGCTGGACGGGGTGGACGTGGCGGTGCGGGGCGGGAGCGTGACCGCGGTCGTGGGGGCCAACGGGGCCGGGAAGAGCACGTTGTTCGACTGTCTGGCGGGGGCCGTGCGGCCGACGGCGGGGCGGGTGTTGCTGGACGGGCTGGACGTCAGCAGGCGGCCGGCGCACGTGCGGCAGCGGCTCGGGGTGGCGCGGACGTTTCAGCAGCTGGTGGTGTTCCCGTCGCTGAGCGTCGAGGAGAACGTGCGGGTCGGGGGGTCCGGGGCCGAGCAGGCACTGCGGTTGTTCGGGCTCGACGGGGCGGTGCGGCACCGGGCGGCGGCCGGGCTGCCGACGGGGACGCTGCGCCGGGTGGAGCTCGCCCGGGCGCTCGCGGGGCGGCCGCACACGCTGCTGCTCGACGAGCCCGCCGCCGGGCTCGACACCGCCGAGGCCGCCGCGCTCGCCCGGATCCTCGCGGCGCTCGCCGCCGACGGCCTCGCCGTGCTCGTGGTCGAGCACGACCCGGACCTCGTCGCCGGCATCGCCCGTACCGTCCACACCATGGAGGGCGGTCGGATCGCATGAGCGTCGAGATCGCGCTGCGCGCCGCCCGGGTGCGCTACGGCCCGCTGGAGGCCCTGCACGGCCTGGACCTCGCGCTGCCCGCCGGCACCGTGACCGTGCTCCTGGGGCGCAACGGCTCCGGCCGGAGCACCGTGCTGCGGGCGCTCGCCGGGACGGTGCCGCTGAGCGGCGGCCGGGTGGTGTGGCGGGGCGAGGACGTGACGCGGGTGCCGGCCCACCTCCGGGCGCGCCGCGGCCTGTGCTTCGTACCGGATCTGCGGGCGGTGTACGCGACCCTCACCGTCGCCGAGAACCTGGACCTCGCCGTGCCGGGCCGCCGGGACGAGGCCCTCGCCGCCTACCCGGAGCTCGCACGGCTGCTCGACCACCGGGCCGCGACCCTGTCGGGCGGCGAGCGCCGGATGCTGGCGCTGGTCCGCGCGGTGTGCGGCACCGCACGGGTCGTCCTGGTCGACGAGCCCTCGCTCGGTCTGTCGGCGTCCGGGGCCTCCCGTACGTACGCACTGCTCGCCGCCCTCGCGGCCCCGCCCGCCGGCGCGGCGGTGGTGCTCGCCGAGCAGCGCGTCCCGGCCGGGCTGCCGGCCGGCTCCCTCGGGTACGAGCTGCGCCGCGGCGCCCTCGCCTCCTGCGGGGAGCTCGTCTGACCGCCCGACCGCCCGACGGCCCCGTCAGGGCAGCCGCAGCATGGTGCCGACCATGAGCCGGTTCGGGTCCGGCCCGATCAGCGAGCGGTTCGCGGCGTACAGCGCCTGCCAGCCGCCCTTCGTGCCGAAACGGCGGGCGACCGCGCTGAGGGTGTCGCCGCGCTGCACGACATGGGCGCGGCCGCTCAGCCCGTACCGCTTCGAGCAGACCGGCCAGGCCCCCCAGCCCTGCACCCGCAGCACCTCCTCGGCGACCGCGATCTGCTGGGCGCGGGTGGCCAGGTCGGCGCGCCGGGCGTAGCGGCGGCCGCCGAACTCGTCCCAGGTGGGCTGCCAGAACTGCAGCCCGCCGTAGAAGCCGTTGCCGGTGTTGGCGTGCCAGTCCCCGCTGCTCTCGCACGCGGCGACGCAGCCCCAGGGCCACTGGTCCTTGACGCAGGCCTCGACGGGCGTGGGCGCGGCGGCCCCGGCCTCCTCGGCGTGCGCGGACGCCGGGGGCAGCGCCGGGGACAGCAGCGCGGCGGCGGCCAGCACGGCACCGGCCGTCCAATATCGGATCTTCGACATCGGGGCAGGCTAGGCAGCGCTTCCGGGCGCCGTGCCCGTGCCGCGCGGAACGCCGTTCACATCCCACCCGGTCGGCGGCACCGCGCGGACCGGCCCCGCGCGCACAAGTCGTCGCCCCCGGACGCGTGACCCCCGGCGAGTCTTCCCCGTTGAACTCGGCATGAGACGGCCGGGAACCGCCCGGCCTCGCACGCAACGAGTCCAGGGAGCCCCCCGTGCCGCGCATGCTCGACGTCAGCGAGGACGTACGCGCCGAGATCGGCGACGAAGAAGCGGACCGGCTGCTCGCCGGCGAGAACGCCCCGGGCAGCTACGACTGCACCTCCTGCCGGACCCCGGGCGACTCGGAGCAGGAGCGCACCAGCACCGTGCTGTTCGTCGGCGAGGAGACCGCGGTCCTCGCCTTCGCGCACGCCAGCTGCATCCCGTCCCAGGTCGTCCGGGTCGCCGAGGAGCAGCTCCAGGGCGCCGTCGCCTCCATCACGGCGGCCGACGCCGCCGACGCCGCCGGAGCGGCCGACGAGCTCGCCGCCGCCCACCCGGAGCAGGCGGTGCTCGGGGTGACCAGCGGTCTGGTGCTGATCGAGGGCGAGCTGCACCCGGCGCTGGTGGTGGAGCCGACCGCGCCGGTGGCCCGCCCCGGTTCGGACGGGCTGACCGACGAGTTCCTGACGCTCCTGGTCGAGCAGGGCTTCCAGCCGGTCTCCGACGTCAACCGGAAGCCGGCCCCGCTGCCGGGCTGGTCGGTCCTGGTCGCGATGGGCCAGCTGCACTCGGTGCTCCAGCCGGGCCCCGGCGGTGCGGGCCAGGCCGCCTGGTGGCAGGCGCACCAGCCGCTCCAGGTGACCGAGGGCTGGCGGGCCGCGGCGAACAAGTCGCACACGGTGCTCGTCTTCGCCGCGCCGGTCGGTTCGATCGGGCAGCAGCCGCGCGAGGACCTGCTGCGCGACGCGCTGGAGAAGGCCGCCGCCAACGGGCGCCTGGTGGCCGCCGCGATGCCGCTGGCCGGCACCTGATGGACGACGCGCGACCCGGCATAGGGCCGGTGGGGCCGGTCGGCGGGCCTTCGGCGCCGACGACGGTGCCGCGCCCCCAGCCGCCGCTTTCCGAGGCCCGCCGCCCGCATCTCGCGGGCGGCGGGGTCGTTGGCACCTATGTGCACCCATACGACCCATTCCGCGAGCAGTACCCGCGCCCGGTGCCGGTCCCGAGCCCGGCCCCGGGCCCCGTCACGACCTCTGTCACGGCCCCGGTCGCGACGTCGGTCGGGACCCCGGTCGGCACTCCGGTCGGGAGCCCGATCCCGTCGATGCGCCCGGCGCAGGACGGCACGGCCGGCATCACCGGCGCCGGCGGTTCGGCGGGCTTCTCGGCGACCCCGATCTACGACGCCCTGTACTCCGAGTACCGGCGGTCGTTCCGGACCCTGCCGGGCGACCGCAGCGGCGAGGAGGAGCTGGGCTTCCGGGGCTTCGGCGCCCACCGGTTGCCGGGGCAGAGCGGCGACTACGCCCGGCCGTCGGCGGGCTGGTCCGCGTACGCGCTGCCGCCGGGCCGGCGGACGGGCCCGTAACGGCCCGCAACGGCCCTGAAGGGCATACGGCCGGGGGCCGGGGCGCGTGCTCGCCCCGGCCCCCGGCCGTCTCTCGTCGTACCGGCTCCTGCTTCCTGCCGGTTACTTCTTCTTGCCGCGCTTCTCGCGCACCCGCACCGAGATGTGGATCGGGGTGCCCTCGAAGCCGAACTCCTCGCGCAGCCGGCGCTCGACGAAGCGGCGGTAGCCGGCCTCCAGGAAGCCGGAGGCGAAGAGCACGAAGCGGGGCGGCTTGGTGCCGGCCTGCGTGCCGAAGAGGATGCGGGGCTGCTTGCCGCCGCGGATCGGGTGCGGGTGGGCCGCGACCAGCTCGCCCAGGAAGGCGTTCAGCCGGCCGGTGGGGACACGGGTCTCCCAGCCGGCGAGCGCGGTCTCGATGGCCGGGACCAGCTTCTCCATGTGGCGGCCGGTCTTCGCGGAGACGTTGACCCGGGGCGCCCACGAGACCTGCTGCATCTCGGTCTCGATCTCGCGCTCCAGGTAGTAGCGGCGCTCCTCGTCCAGCTCGTCCCACTTGTTGTAGGCGATGACGATGGCGCGGCCGGACTCGACCGCCATCGTGATGATGCGCTGGTCCTGGACCGAGATGTGGTCGGTGGTGTCGATGAGGATGACGGCCACCTCCGCCTTCTCGACGGCGGCGGCGGTGCGCAGGGAGGCGTAGTAGTCCGCGCCCTCCTGGAGGTGCACCTTCTTGCGGATGCCGGCGGTGTCGACGAACTTCCAGGTCTTGCCGCCGAGCTCGATCAGCTCGTCGACCGGGTCGCGGGTGGTGCCGGCCAGCTCGTTGACGACCACGCGCTCCTCGCCGGCCACCTTGTTGAGCAGGGAGGACTTGCCGACGTTCGGGCGGCCGATGAGGGCGATCCGGCGCGGGCCGCCGATCGGGCTGCCGAAGCGCTGCTCGGGGGCCTCGGGCAGGGCCTTGAGGACCTCGTCGAGGAGGTCACCGGTGCCGCGGCCGTGCAGCGAGGAGACCGGGAACGGCTCGCCGAGGCCGAGGGACCACAGCATGGCGGCGTCGGCCTCGCCGGCGGGGCCGTCGACCTTGTTGGCGGCGAGGACGACCGGCTTGCCCGCGCGGCGCAGCAGTTTGACGACGGCCTCGTCGGTGTCGGTGGCGCCGACGGTGGCGTCCACGACGAAGAGGCAGGCGTCGGCGGCCTCGATGGCGAACTCGGCCTGGGCGGCGACGGAGGCGTCGATGCCGAGGACGTCCTGCTCCCAGCCGCCGGTGTCGACGACCTTGAAGCGGCGGCCGGCCCACTCGGCCTCGTAGGTGACGCGGTCGCGGGTGACGCCCGGGCGGTCCTCGACGACCGCCTCCCGGCGGCCGATGATCCGGTTCACCAGGGTCGACTTGCCGACGTTCGGGCGCCCGACGACGGCGAGCACGGGGAGCGGGCCGTGCCCGGCCTCCTCGATCGCGCCCTCGACGTCCTCGACGTCGAAGCCCTCTTCCGCGGCGAGCTCCATGAACTCCGCGTACTCGGCGTCGCCAAGTGCCCCGTGGTCGTGCTGGTCGTTCATGAAGTCCGTTCCTTGATCATTCGTGGTCGGTGGGTCCTCGCGGGCCTGAGCCCGCGGGGCCCACTACTGAGAGTGTCGCTCAGCGCCCGGTGAGGCGCCTGGCGTTTTTCAGGTGGTCGGTGAGACGTTCCTGGATGCGGAAGGTGGCCTCGTCGAGCGCCTTGCGGGTGCGCCGGCCGCTGCCGTCGCCCGCCTCGAAGGGGTCGCCGAAGACGACGTCGACGCGGCTGCGCAGCCGCGGCAGCGCCTTGATCAGCCGGCCGGGCTTCTCGGTGCTGCCGAGGACGGCGACCGGGACGATCGGCGCGCCGCTGCGGACCGCGAAGTAGGCGAGGCCGGCCCGCAGCGAGGCGAAGTCGCCCTCGCCGCGGGTGCCCTCGGGGAAGATCCCGAGGACGCCGCCGTGCTCCAGGACCGCGAGGGCGTTGCCGATCGCGGTGCGGTCGGTCGAGTCGCGGTCGACCTTGAGCTGGCCGATGCCTTCCAGGAAGCTGCCGAGCGGCCCGACGAACGCTTCCTTCTTGATGAGGAAGTGCACGGGCCGCGGGGCGGTGCCCATGAGCATGGGGCCGTCGATGTTGTGCGCGTGGTTGACGGCGAGGATGACGGGACCGGAGGCCGGGACCCGCCAGGCGCCGAGCACGCGCGGCTTCCAGAGGCCGTACATCAGCCCGATGCCGATGCGCCGGCCGACGGCGGCACCCTTCCCCGAGGGCTGGGTCACGGGGCGACCGCCGTCCGCTCCTGGCCGCGCTTCTCCTCCACCAGGGTGACGACGCACTCGATGACCTGGTCGAGGGTGAGCTCGGTGGTGTCCACCTCGACGGCGTCGTCGGCCTTGGCGAGCGGGGAGGTCTTGCGGCTGGAGTCGGCCGCGTCCCGCTTGATCAGGGCCTGCTGGGTGGCGGCCACGTCGGCGCCCTTGAGCTCGCCGGAGCGGCGGGCGGCGCGGGCCTCCGGCGAGGCGGTGAGGAAGATCTTGAGGTCGGCGTCGGGCAGCACGGTGGTGCCGATGTCGCGGCCCTCGACGACGATGCCGCCCTCGGCGGTCCGGGCGATGGTCCGCTGCAGCTCCGTGATCAGGGCGCGCACCTCGGGCACGGCGCTGACGGCGCTGACCTTGGAGGTGACCTCCTCGGTGCGGATCGGGCCGGAGGCGTCGACGCCGTCCACCGTGATGGTGGGGCGGGCCGGGTCGGTGCCGGAGACGATGACGGGCTTGGCGGCGGCGTTGGCGACGGCCTCGGCGTCCTGGACGTCCACGCCGTTGCTGATCATCCACCAGGTGATGGCCCGGTACTGGGCCCCGGTGTCGAGGTAGCTCAGCCCCAGCTTGGCGGCAACCGCCTTCGAGGTGCTCGACTTGCCCGTGCCGGAGGGGCCGTCGATGGCGACGATCACGGTTTCCACGGTGGGGAAGGCCTTCCTGGGTGAGCGGGAGGTCCCGTGCGGACGCGCGGGGACCTCCCCCAAGGTTACCGAGTCCCCCGCACCCGTTCGGCCGAGCGGTCCCACGGCGCCGCCCCGCCCGCCCCTCAGCTCTTCCGCGGCGCCGACTCCGGCAGCCGGGCTGCGGCGGGCTCGACCATCAGCGGGACCAGGCCCGCCTGCCGGCCCGTCGCGTGCTCGATGCGCACGTCCTCGATGTCGACGCCCGCACGGCCCGCGTCGGCGAAGATCCGGGCCGGCTCGCCCCGGGCCGGGCTTGACTGCCCACCGCCACCCTCGCACCACTCGGCCCCGGAGGGCCTCCCGGGCTTCGGACGGCCGCGCCGGACTCCGTCCGGCGGTCGTCGGCCGGGCACCCCGGCCACCCGGCCCTCCGGGCGCCCGGACACGCCCCGCCCGCCCCTCAGCTCTTCCGCAGCGCCCAGCCCCGCTCCCGCAGCGCCGACTCCAGGACCGGGGCCGCCGCCGGCTCCACCATCAGCTGGACCAGGCCCGCCTGCTGGCCCGTCGCGTGCTCGATGCGCACGTCCTCGATGTTGACGCCAGCACGGCCGGCGTCGGCGAAGATCCGGGCCAGCTCACCGGGCTGGTCGCTGATGAGCACGGCGACGGTCTCGTACGTGGTGGGGGCGGCGCCGTGCTTGCCGGGGACGCGGGCGCGGCCGGCGTTGCCGCGGCGCAGGACGTCCTCGACGCCGAGGGCGCCGTCCCGGCGCTCGGCCTCGTCCTCGGACTCCAGCGAGCGCAGCGCCCGTACCGTCTCGTCGAGGTCGGCGGCGACGCCCGCGAGGACGTCGGCGACCGGGCCGGGGTTGGCGGAGAGGATCTCGACCCACATGCGGGGGTCGGAGGCGGCGATCCGGGTGACGTCGCGGATGCCCTGGCCGCACAGGCGCACGGCCGTCTCGTCGGCGCTCTCCAGGCGGGCCGCGACCATCGAGGAGACGAGCTGCGGGGTGTGCGAGACGAGGGCGACGGCCCGGTCGTGGGCGTCGGCGTCCATGACGACGGGCACCGCCCGGCACAGCGCGACCAGCTCCAGGGCGAGGTTGAGGACCTCGGTGTCGGTGTCGCGGGTCGGGGTGAGCACCCAGGGGCGGCCCTCGAAGAGGTCGGCGCTGGCCGCGAGCGGGCCGGAGCGCTCCTTGCCGGACATGGGGTGGGTGCCGATGTACGCGGTGAGGTCGAGGCCCAGGTCCTCCAGCTCGCGCCGGGGGCCGCCCTTGACGCTGGCCACGTCGAGGTAGCCGCGGCCGAGGCCGGCCCGGAGGGCGGCGGCGAGGGTGCCGGCGACGTGCGCGGGCGGTACGGCGACGATCACGAGGTCGACCGGCCCGTCGGGCGCCTGGTCGGTGCCGGCGCCGAGCGCGGCGGCGGTGCGGGCCCGGGCCGGGTCGTGGTCGCGCAGGTGCACGGTGACCCCGCGCCCGGCGAGGGCGAGGGCGGCCGAGGTGCCGATCAGGCCGGTTCCGATGACGAGCGCGGTTCTCACTGGGCGATGTCCTTGCGCAGGGCGGCCGCGGCACCGAGGTAGACGTGCGCGATCCGGGACTTGGGCAGTTCCGACTCGACGTGCGCGAGGAGCCGTACGACCCTCGGCATCGCACCTTCGACGTCGAGCTCCTGCGCGCAGATCAGCGGGACGTCCACGATCCCGAGGCGGCGGGCGGCCGCTGCGGGGAAGTCGCTGTGCAGATCGGGCGTGGCGGTGAACCAGATGCTGATGAGGTCGTCGGCGGTCAGTCCGTTGCGTTCGAGCACGGCGGTGAGCAGCTCCTCGACCTGCTCGTGCATGTGCCCGGCGTCGTCCCGCTCCAGCTGGACCGCGCCGCGGACCGCTCGTACCGCCACCTCGTCACTCCTTCGTCGTCCGCGCCACCCGCGCAGGTGCTCCGGCCAGCCTAGTCAGCGGCCGGAGCGCCCGCGGCGGCGCCCGCGATGCGGACCGCTCAGAGCTTCTGCGCGCGGATCAGGTCCTCCAGGGAACCGCCGGGCAGCTCCCCCTGCGGGGACAGCTTGTCGACGACCCGCGGCAGCTCGCGGGCGATCTCGTCGGCGGCCTGGTCAGGGGTGACGCCGGCCTCGGCGGCGACCTTCTGCAGGGTGTCGTCGGGCAGGGCGCCGGCGATCTGGGCGCCGCTGACGGGCTTGTTGTCGCCGGTGCCGAGCCAGGACTGGGCCTGGTCGGCGAGGCCGGAGCGGGTGAGCATGTCGAGGAGCCCGCCCAGCGGGTTCGAGCCGCCCTGCCCGCCGGCGCCCGGTGCGCCGCCGCCCTTGCCGGCCATCAGCGCGCCGAGGAGTGCGCCGAGGACGCCGCCGGCACCGCCGCCCTGGCCGCTCCCGCTTCCCCCGGCGCTTCCGCCGAGGAGGCCGCCGAGCAGACCGCCGAGATCGTTTCCTGCCATGACCACGCCTTTCTTCCGGTGCGGAACAGGGCCAATGTCACCCGGGGCGGCCTGCTCCGCCACCCGGGGTGAGCGGGGCCGGGGGCGCACGGGCGCGGTACAACTGTCGGCATGCTGCTGCACCTCGTACCCCTGGACGTCTGGTCCGCCGATCCGGACCTCCCCTACGCCCCGCCCTCCCTCGCCGCCGAGGGCTTCGTCCACTGCTCCGGGGACGAGCCGTCGGCCCTCGCCGTCGCCGACCGGTACTACCGCGACGTGCCGGGGACGCTGCTGGTCCTGGTGATCGACGAGTCGCGGCTGGGCGGGGAGGTCCGCTGGGAGGGCTCGGGGAGCTCCGAGGACGTGCTGTTCCCGCACGTGTACGGGCCGATCGAGCGGTCCGCGGTGACGGAGGTCCTGGAGGTGCGGCGGGACGCGGGCGGCCGGCCGAGGGAGCTGGCGCCCCGGGCGTAGGCGTGTTGCCCGGCACCGGGCCTCCGCCCGGCCCAATCTGGGCGGCATGACTCCTCACCCCATGCCCCGCCGCCGTACCGTCCTGCGCGCCGGCGCGGGCTCCGTCGCCGCCACGGCGCTGGTCGCGGGCTGCGGCTCGGACGACGACGGCCCGGGCGGTACGGCGCGGAGCGCGTCCCCGTCGACGCCTCCGGCCGCGTCGCCGTCCTCGCCCGCGGCGGCGCCGAGTCCGCTCGCCCGGACCGCGGACATCCCGGTCGGCGGCGGCACCGTCTTCGCGGACGAGAAGGTGGTGGTGACCCAGCCGGTGGCCGGCGAGTTCAAGGCCTTCTCGGCGGTCTGCACGCACCAGGGGTGCACGGTCGCCAAGGTCGCGGACGGCACGATCGACTGCCCGTGCCACGGTTCCCAGTACCGCATCGCGGACGGCTCGGTCGCCGCCGGCCCGGCCCCGCGGCCGCTCCCGGAGGAGCGGATCAAAGTCTCGGCGGGAACGATCACGCTCGCTTAGCCTGTCGCGCATGACTCCTGAGGAACTGGTGCGCGACCACACGATCTACTCCTGTGTCATGGGGTCGCGCGCGTTCGGTCTGGCGACCGAGGACAGCGACACGGACCGGCGCGGGGTGTATCTCGCGCCGACGCCGCTGTTCTGGCGCTTCGACAAGCCGCCGGCGCATGTGGAGGGGCCGGCGGCGGAGCAGTTCAGCTGGGAGCTGGAACGCTTCTGCGAGCTGGCGCTGCGCAACAACCCGAACGTCCTGGAGTGCCTCCACTCCCCGCTCGTCGAGCACGCCGACGCCACCGGCCGCGAACTGCTGTCGCTGCGCGGCGCGTTCCTGTCGCGGCGCGCGCACGAGACCTTCGTCCGTTACGCGGCCGGCCAGCGCCGCAAGCTGGAGGCGGACGTCCGGCAGCACGGCGCGCCGCGCTGGAAGCACGCGATGCACCTGGTGCGGCTGCTGATCAGCTGCCGGGACCTGCTGCTCAGCGGCGAGCTGCGGATCGAGGTGGGCGAGGAGCGGGACCGGCTGCTCGCGGTCAAGCGCGGTGAGGTGTCCTGGCCGGAGGTCGAGTCCTGGATGAACCGCCTCCAGGACGAGTCCGACGCCGCCCGCACCACGACCCCCCTCCCGGACGCCCCGGACCACGCGCGCGTCGAGGACTTCCTCACCCGCGCCCGCCGCGCCTCAGCCCTCCGCGAGCTCCCGCCGCACGCGTACGACGAGGTCGTCCAGGGCCGCGAACCCGGCGGCCTCACCGGGCAGCGCTGACCGGGCCTGCGCGTCGTCGAGCACGCCGCCCAGGCGTTCCACCTCCGCCCGCACCTCCGCGGCGGGCACCTCGGCGGCCGCGTGCTCGGCCAGGGCCTTCGCGGCGACGAGCCCGGGCAACCGGGCGGGCGCCTCGGGGACGGCCTCGGCGAGCGTGGGCAGATGGGCCTGGATCTCTCCGGAGCGCATCAGGTGGATGCCGGTCAGCAGGGCCCGGTAGGTGTAGAGCAGCGGCTTGAGTTCGCCGCTCTTCTCGTGGAGGCGCCACTGGGTGGCCGCGAACCCGCGGTAGTGGTGCGCGTGGTGGGCGGTGAGCACGTCGGGGACGAGGGAGCGCAGCTCGGCGTGCGCCTCGGTGGTGTGGACGACCAGCGGCGAGGTGAGCTGTTCGAGCACGTAGCCGTTGCGCCGCAGCATCAGGCGGACGAACTTCCGCAGGTCGTGGGTGACGAGGTCCATTTCCGTGCCGTCCCGGTCCCACATCCGGGTCCTGGTCTCCTCGGGCTCGCGCAGCCCGATCAGGTCGGCGACGGGCAGCAGGTGCACGCCGCGCAGGTCCACGTCGGAGTCACGCGAGGGGAAGCCGTAGAGGTGGGCGCCGGAGACGGTGGCGAAGAGCAGGGGGTCGGGCTGCTCGGCGACGACGGCGGTCAGGTCGACGTCGGGGGCTGAGGTGGTCGGCACGGCTCACGCGTCCCACAGCGCGCCCAGCGCCAGCAGCTCGTCGCGGTGTTCCACGGCCGCCACCCACTCCGCCGGCCAGGCGTCCGCGCCCAGGTGGGCACCGGCGAAGGCGCCGGCGAGGGCCGCGATGGAGTCGGAGTCGCCGCGGGTGCAGGCGGCGCGGCGGAGGGCGGTCAGGGGCTGGTCCGGGAAGAGCAGGAAGCAGAGCAGACCGGTGGCGAGGGCCTCCTCGGCGATCCAGCCGTCGCCGGTGTACGCGCAGGGGTCGATCTCGGGGTCGGCGGTGCGCTGGACGGCGTCCAGGCGTTCCAGGACGGCCAGGCACTCGTCCCAGCCGCGCCGGATGAAGTGGGTGGCGTCCGGGTCCTGGGAGCGGGTCCACAGGTCGCCGAGCCAGTGCTCGTGGTAGCGGGAGCGGTTCTCGTACGCGTACGAGCGGAGCCGGCCGACCAGGCCGGTGGGGTCGGCGCCCTGGGCGAGCAGCCACACGGCCCGGGCTGTGAGGTCGGAGGCGGCGAGCCCGGTGGGGTGGCCGTGGGTGAGCGCGGCCTGGAGCTGGGCGGCGCCGGACCGCTGCTCCTCGGTGAGGCCGGGGACGAGCCCGATGGGCGCGACCCGCATGTTGGCGCCGCAGCCCTTGGAGCCGATCTGGCTGGCGTCCTGCCAGGGCCGGTCGCCGTCGAGGAGGTGGCAGGCGACCATGCAGGTGCGGCCGGGGGCGCGGTTGTTCTCCGGCGAGTGGTACCAGTCGACGTACTCCTCGCGCAGCGGGCGCGCCAGCCGCAGCGGCGCCAGCGGTCCGCGCTCCATGGCGGTGCGGATGCCCCGGGCGAAGGCGAGGGTCATCTGCGTGTCGTCGGTGATGTACGCCCTGCCCCGGGTGACCGGCAGGTCCATGGCCCGCCAGGGGCCGAACTTCCCGAGGATCTGCGGGACGTCGTTGAACTCGGTCGGGAATCCCAGCGCGTCCCCCAGCGCCAGCCCCACCAGCGCCCCCGTCGCGGCCTTCTTCGTCATGCGGGTCGTCCTTCCGGTCGTAGCAGTGGCGGGTGCAGGGCCGTGGCCTCGCCCGCACGGTAGAGCGCGGCCGGTTTCCCCCGTCCGCCGGTGCGGCGCGGGGGGCCTTCCACCGGCCGGACGAAGCCGGGGGTGGCGAGGACCTTGCGCCGGAAGTTGGGGCGGTCGAGTGCGACGCCCCAGACGGTCTCGTACACCTGCCGCAGCTCGCCGAGGGTGAACTCGGGCGTGCAGAAGGCGGTGGCGAGACAGGTGTACTCGAGTTTGGCGCCGACCCGTTCGCGGGCGTCGGCGAGGATCCGGTCGTGGTCGAAGGCCAGGTCGCGGACGGTGTCATAGGGCTGCCAGCGGGCCTGGGCGGCGTCGCCGCCGCCGCGGGGCTCGGGCAGGTCGGGGACGAGCGCGGTGTAGGCGACGGAGACCACCCGCATCCGGGGGTCGCGGTCCGGGTCGCTGTAGGTGCGCAGCTGTTCCAGGTGGAGCCGGGCGGCGATGTCGCCGGACAGGCCGGTCTCCTCGGCGAGTTCGCGGCGGGCGGCCTGCTCGGCGGACTCGTGGGGCAGCACGAAGCCGCCGGGCAGCGCCCAGGAGCCGGCGTAGGGCGCCTGGCCGCGTTCGACGAGGAGGACGTGCAGGCGGCCCTCGCGGACGGTGAGGACGGCGAGGTCGGCGGTGAGCGCGAAGGGCTCGAAGGCGTGCTTGTCGTAGCCCTCCGGGACCGTCGGTGCGGGGGTCATCGGCGCTCCGGCAGGGGGTCGGTGAAGTGCCACCCCTCGGCGAGCAGCGCGTCGACGGCGGCGACGGCGGTCGCGAGGCGTTCCTCGTGCGGGCCGGTGAGGACGACGGTGCGGCGGCCGGTGTGGGCGAGCTGGGCGAGGAAGCGCGCGGTCATCCAGGGCCGCAGGTGTTCGCCGTCGCGCAGTCCGTCGTCCTCGAAGGGGACGCCGCGGTGGTCGGTGAGCAGCCACAGGTGCTGCCGGCCGCGGGCGGCGATCTCGCCGGTGCCGGGGCTGCTGGTGCCCAGGTAGCGCTCGTGCCAGATGGTGGTGGCGAAGGCGTCGGTGTCGCAGAAGAGGACGGGTGAGCCGTCGCGGGCGGCCTCCTCCTCCAGTTCGGCCTGGCGGAGCGCGATGACGGGGAAGTCGGCGGAGCGGAAGGTGACGTCGGACCAGTCGGCGTCGGGGCGTTCGGCGCGCAGTTCGGCGAGTTTCCGCTCGCTGTACGCGCGCCCGTACTCGGGCACCCAGCGGGTGCGGGCCCAGACCCCGCCGCGGCCGCGGTAGTGCTCGGCCAGCGCGCGGGCCATCGTGGTGGTGCCGGTGGACTCGGCGCCGAGGACGACGACCCGGCGGGTGAGCGCGGCCCGTACGGGGGCGGAGAGGTGGTCCCAGCAGCCGGCCGGGTCGGCGCGGACGGCGGTGCCGGAGACGGGGTGGGTGCGGCGCTCGGGGTCGACGAGGACGGACGCGGCGCCGAAGCGGCGGGCGAGCTCCGCCCCGTACGCCTCGGAGGTGAAGACGGCGTCGACGGGTTCGGGCACGGCGGTCCGGAAGATCTTCATGTGGGCGTCCCACACCTCGGGGTCGTGCAGGTCGACGGGGACGTCGTCGACGGCGCCGACGACGAGCGCGTCGGGGTGGACCTCGCGCATCCAGGCGACCCGGTCGTCGAGCGGCACGGATTCCACGGAGGAGGCGCAGACCAGGACGGTGAGGCGGTCGCAGCGCTCGCGCGCGGTGCGCACGAGGTGGTGGTGGCCCGCGTGCGGCGGATAGAACTTGCCGAGGACCAGCCCGTGGCCGTAGCGGCGGCCGGTGTCGTGGGCGGTCATGAGGTGGCCTCCAGCGGCTGCCGTACGGCGGCCAGGTCGCGGGTCCAGCCGCGCAGGCCGAGGACGCACAGGGTCATGAAGCCGACGTACAGCAGGGAGGTCAGGTAGAGCTCCTTGTACGCGTACAGCGGGACGTAGACGACGTCGGCGGCGATCCAGAGCCACCAGGACTCCAGGCGCTTGCGGCACTGTCCGTAGGTGGCCATCAGGGACAGCGCGGTGGTGAGGGCGTCCCAGAAGGGGACGGTGGAGTCCGTCGCCCGGTCGAGGAGCAGGGTGAGGACGAGGGTCCCCACCGCCCCCGCCGCGATCAGCCAGGTCCATTCGGTGCGGCTGGTGCGCCGTACCGGCAGGGTGTCGGAGCCCGGGCCACCCCCGTGGGTCCAGGTCCACCAGCCGTACGCGGCGAGGGCGATGAAGACGAACTGGAGGCCGGCATCGGCGTAGAGCCCGCTCTGGGTGAAGAGCAGGACGAAGAAGAGGTTGTTGGCGATGCCGATCGGCCAGTTCGCGACGTGCTGGCGGGCGACGAGCCAGACGCAGAGCGCGCCGCTGCCGAAGCCGAGCACCTCGGTCCAGCTGACCGGGGTGTCGAGCAGCGTGAACAGCGGCCGCTGCAACGGTTCCAGGACGTTCGCGAGACTCATGCCCGCCTCCCCCATACTTTAAGAGTCACCCTGACTATAAATGGCGGCGGACTCGACCACAAGTGCGAAACGACACGCGGGTCCGGGGTACGACGAAGGCCCGTGACCGCCTCACGGTGGTCACGGGCCTCGGTCCCCGCGGTGCGGGGTGCGGCTACGGGCTTCCGGCTACAGGCCGACTTCCTTCATCAGCATGCCGACCTCGGTGTTGCTGAGCCGGCGCAGCCAGCCCGACTTCTGGTCGCCCAGGGTGATCGGGCCGAAGGCGGTGCGGACCAGCTTCTCGACCGGGAAGCCCGCCTCGGCGAGCATCCGGCGCACGATGTGCTTGCGGCCCTCGTGCAGGACGACCTCGACCAGGTAGTTCTTGCCGGTCTGCTCGACCACCCGGAAGTGGTCGGCGCGCGCGTAGCCGTCCTCCAGCTGGATGCCCTCCTTGAGGCGCCGGCCGACCTCGCGGGGCAGCGGGCCGGTGACGGCGGCCAGGTAGGTCTTCTTGACGCCGTACTTGGGGTGGGTGAGGCGGTGGGCCAGCTCGCCGTGGTTGGTGAGCAGGATGATGCCCTCGGTCTCCGTGTCGAGCCGGCCCACGTGGAAGAGCCGGGTCTCGCGGTTGGTGACGTAGTCGCCGAGGCACTGGCGGCCGTCCGGGTCCTCCATGGTGGAGACGACGCCGGCCGGCTTGTTCAGCGCGAAGAACTGGTACGACTGGGTCGCGACCGTCAGGCCGTCGACCCGGATCTCGTCGGAGTCCTTCACCCGGAGGCCCTGCTCCAGGACGATCTCGCCGTTGACCTCGACGCGGGCCTGCTCGATCAGTTCCTCGCAGGCGCGGCGGGAGCCGTAGCCGGCGCGGGCCAGCACCTTCTGCAGCCGCTCGCCCTCCTGCTCGGCGCCGGGGAAGGTCTTGGGGGTCTTGATCTCGGGCTTGTTCGCGTACCGCTCGCGGTTGCGCTCCTCCGCCCGGGCCTCGTACTCGCGCGAGCGCGCCGGGGCCGTGCGGCCGCCGCCGCGCTTCGGGGACTGCTTGGGGCCGCCCTTGGCGCCGCCGCGGGCCGCGTCGCCGCGCCCGCGCTTCGGGGCGCCGCCGCCGGACGAGGGCATGTCCACGTCGTACTGGCGGTCCTCGGGGCGGGGCCGGCGCGGGCGGGCGGGGGTCTGGCCGCCGCCGCGCTCGTCGCGGTTGTTGCCCGCTCCCCGGTAGTTGCCGCGGCCGCCGCTCTTGGCACCACGGCTCCCGCCGTTGTTTCCGCTGTTCCTGCCGCTGCTGCTTCGCATCAAACTTCCGTTGTCTCGTCTGCGTGCCCGGCGCCGTCGTCTGCGTCGGGGTCGAACGACGGGACGCCTTCCAGGGAGTCCGCCTCGACCGCTTCCGCCTCGGGGAGGAAGGGCGCGAGCTCCGGGAGCTCGTCCAGGCCGCGCAGGCCCATCCGCTCCAGGAAGTAGTTCGTCGTCCTGTACAGGATCGCACCTGTTTCGGGTTCCGCGCCCGCCTCCTCCACCAGACCGCGCTGGAGCAGGGTGCGCATGACGCCGTCGCAGTTCACCCCGCGCACCGCGGAGACCCGGGAACGGCTGACCGGCTGGCGGTACGCGACGACGGCCAGGGTCTCCAGGGCCGCCTGGGTGAGCCGGGCCTGCTGCCCGTCCAGGACGAAGGCCTCCACGGCGGCGGCGTGCTCGGCGCGGGTGTAGTAGCGCCAGCCGCCGGCGACCACCCGCAGCTCGAAGCCGCGGCCCTGGACGGCGTACTCGTCCGCCAGCTCGCGCAGCGCGAGCGCGACCTCGCGCGGGGTGCGGTCCAGGGCCTTGGCCAGCCGCTCCTCGGTGACGGGCTCGTCGACGACCATGAGGACGGCTTCGAGGGCGGGCTTGAGGTCGTTCACGGGGCGTCCTCCCTGACGTCCTGGTCGAACTCGTCGGTGACGGCGGGCGCGGTGTCGGTGTCGCCGCCCGTCCAGGACACGGTGAGCTCGCCGAGCGGGCTCTCCTGGTCCAGGGCGACGGCCTTCTCCCGGTAGAGCTCCAGGAGGGCCAGGAAGCGCGCCACGACCGTCAGGGTGTCCTCGGCGCCGGCCACCAGCTCGCGGAAGCCCAGGGTGCCGCGCTCGCGCAGCAGCGCGACCACGATCCCCGCCTGCTCGCGCACGCTGACCAGCGGGGCGTGGATGTGGTCGACGTACACCTGCGGCTTGGCCTTGGGCTGCATGGCCTTCACGGCCAGCTTCGCGAAGCCCTCGGCGCCGATGGAGATGACCACCTCGGGCAGCAGCTCGGCGTGGTGCGGCTCCAGGCCGACGGTGCGCGGGTGGCGCCGGCCCTCGCCCTCCCAGCGCTCGGCGAGGATCTCGGCGATCCTCTTGTACGCGCGGTACTGGAGCAGCCGGGCGAAGAGCAGGTCCCGGGCCTCCAGGAGCGCCAGGTCCGCCTCGTCCTCCACCTCCGCGGCGGGCAGCAGCCGGGCCGCCTTGAGGTCGAGCAGGGTGGCCGCGACCACCAGGAACTCGGTGGTCTGGTCGAGGTCCCAGTCGGGGCCCATGGCGCGGATGTGCGCCATGAACTCGTCGGTGACCCGGGACAGGGCGACCTCGGTGACGTCCATCTTGTGCTTGGCGATCAGCTGGAGGAGCAGGTCGAACGGCCCCTCGAAGTTCGCCAGGCGCACGGTGAACCGCCCGTCCCCGCCCTCCGGCCCCGCCCCGGACCGCGACTCGTCCCCCACCGGCCCGGGCTCGTCCCGTACAGGCTCCGGCTCGTCCCGTACGGGCTCGGGTTCCGCTCGTACGGGCTCCGGCTCGTCCCGTACGGGCTCGGGTTCCGCTCGTACGGGCTCCGGCTCGTCCCGTACGGGAAGCGGCTCGGGCAGCGGCTCGGGCTCGGGTTCCGCCACCGGCACCGGGCCCGTCCCCGGCCCGCGCCCCAGGGCGCGGCGGCGGGGCGGACGGGACGTTTCGTCAGAGGGAGGGGGCATCGGGGTCCTGGTGGAGCGGGGGTGCGGCAGCTGTGCAGGCTACCGTCAGCGGCCGCGCAGGCGGCGCACGAGGATGCTCGCGTCGCCGCGGGACTCCAGGTCCGCGAGGACCACCGCGACCGCCTCGCGGACGATCCGGCCGCGGTCGACCGCGAGGCCGTGCTCGCCGCGCAGCACCAGGCGCGCGTGCTCCAGGTCCATCAGCTCCTCGGCGGAGACGTAGACCGTGATCTTCTCGTCGTGGCGCTCGCGCCCGCTCGGGCGCCGGCTGGCGGTGCGGCCCCGCCGGCGGGCCTGGGCGGGGGTGGCCGGGGCGGCCGGGGTCTGGGCCGCGGGCTTGGTCTCCGCCGTCCGGGCGCGCGGCTCGGCGGGCTCCGTGTCGGCCGCGGAGTGCTCGGCGGATCCCTCCGCCGGTGCGGCCGCCGCCGCGGAGTCGCTCTCACCGGCCGGGGGCGGCACGGTCCGGCGCGGCGAGGAGGACTGCAGCCCCATGCCCCCGGTCGTACGGAACAGTTCGTCGGCGCCGGGCAGACTCACTCGGCGTGACACCGGGCGAGCACCTCCCTGGCGAGCTGACGGTAGGCCGCGGCGCCCACGCTGTTCGAGGCGTACGTGGTGATGGGCTCGCCGGCGACGGTGGTCTCCGGGAAGCGCACGGTCCGGCCGATCACCGTGTGGTACACGTGGTCGTCGAAGGCCTCGACGACGCGCGCGAGCACCTCGCGCGAGTGCACCGTCCGCGAGTCGTACATCGTGGCGAGGATGCCGTCGAGCTCGAGCTCCGGGTTGAGCCGCTCCTGGACCTTCTCGATGGTCTCGGTGAGCAGCGCGACGCCGCGCAGGGCGAAGAACTCGCACTCCAGCGGGACGATGACCTTGTGAGCGGCCGTCAGGGCGTTGACGGTGAGCAGGCCGAGCGAGGGCTGACAGTCGATCACGATGTAGTCGTAGTCGTTCATCAGCGGCTTGAGGGCGCGCTGCAGCGTGGACTCGCGCGCGACCTCGGAGACCAGCTGGACCTCGGCGGCCGAGAGGTCGATGTTGCTCGGCAGCAGGTCCATGTTGGGCACGGCGGTCTTGAGCAGCACCTCGTCGGCCGACATGCCCCGCTCCATGAGCAGGTTGTAGACGGTGAGGTCGAGCTCCATGGGGTTCACGCCGAGGCCGACCGACAGGGCTCCCTGCGGGTCGAAGTCGACGAGCAGCACCCGCCGTCCGTACTCGGCGAGCGCGGCGCCCAGGTTGATGGTCGACGTGGTCTTGCCGACGCCGCCCTTCTGGTTGCACATCGCGATGATCTTCGCGGGTCCGTGGTCGGTCAGCGGGCCCGGGATCGGGAAGTACGGCAGGGGCCGTCCGGTGGGGCCGATCCGCTCGCGGCGCTGCCGGGCAGCGTCGGGTGCGAGGGTGGCCGCGTACTCCGGATCGGGCTCGTACTCGGCGTCGGGGTCGTAGAAGTGCCCCTCGGGCACCTCGTCGTAGGCGGCGAAGTGGGTGGACTCTCGGCCCATCTCGTTGCCGGCCGTGGCGTTCACGTGTAGGCCGTCCGTCATCTTCATCGTATGGGCTGGCGTCATGGTCTGGTGCGTCGCGAAGGTCCGCACCGCGACGGAGCCGATCGGGGCTCCTGGCTCCGCGGCCTCGGGAGTAAATGTCGACTCATTCACAAGTCGTCTTACCTCCTTGGACGTGACCAGGAACATTTATCGATAGGTCAGCGTGGCACCATGCCGACGGTTGGCGACTCTATGGCGTGTCACCGGTCCGCAGCAACACAATCCGCCGGACCCGGCCCGATGTGTCGGCAACCGAACACCCCGCTGTCAAGGGTGCGCAGGCATGCAACCGCACGTTTCAGGGGTGCGCGAAACGGTTAAAGAGTTACGTTCGAGGCGAGTTGACCGCCCGTCGGAACGTGGCCGGACACACATCGGGCCGGACCTTGCTCGACAAGGTCCGGCCCGGTGCGCGGGGTTGACGGCGGATGTTGACAGCCGTCCGTCGGGTCAGCCCAGGAGGCTGCTCAGCTCGACGTGCTCGTAGCCGTGAGCCTCGGCGACCTCCTTGTAAACGACCTTGCCCTCATGGGTGTTGAGACCCTTGGCGAGGGCGGCGTCGCGGCGCAGCGCCTCGACCCAGCCGTTGTTCGCCAGCGACACGATGTAGGGCAGCGTGGCGTTGGTGAGGGCGTAGGTGGAGGTGTTCGGGACCGCGCCCGGCATGTTGGCGACGCAGTAGAAGACCGAGTTGTGGACCTGGAAGGTCGGCTCGGCGTGGGTGGTCGGGTGGGAGTCCTCGAAGCAGCCGCCCTGGTCGATGGCAATGTCGACAAGGACACTTCCGGGCTTCATCTTGGCGACGAGCTCGTTGGTGACCAGCTTCGGGGCCTTGGCGCCCGGGATGAGGACGGCACCGATGACGAGGTCGGCCTCGATGACGGCCTTCTCCAGCTCGAAGGCGTTGGAGACGATCGTCTTGACCTTGGTGCCGAAGATCTTGTCGGCCTCGCGGAGCTTGTTGATGTCCTTGTCGAGCAGGGTCACGTGGAAGCCCAGGCCGATGGCGATCTGCACGGCGTTCCAGCCGGAGACGCCGCCGCCGATGACGACGCACTCGCCGGCGTGGGTGCCGGGGACGCCGCCGGGGAGCACGCCGCGGCCGCCGGCCGAGCGCATCAGGTGGTAGGCGCCGACCTGCGGGGCCAGGCGGCCCGCGACCTCGGACATCGGGGCGAGCAGCGGGAGCGCGCGGTTGGCGGTCTCGACCGTCTCGTAGGCGATGGCGGTGGTGCCCGACTCGAGGAGCGCGTCGGTGCACTCCTTGGAGGCGGCGAGGTGCAGGTAGGTGAAGAGGGTCTGGTCCTTGCGGAGGCGGTGGTACTCCTCCGCGATCGGCTCCTTGACCTTGAGCAGCAGGTCGGCGGTGGCCCAGACCTCGTCGGCGGTGGGGAGGATCTCGGCGCCGGCCGCCACGTACTCCTCGTCGGTGATGGAGGAGCCCACACCGGCGTTCTGCTCGACGAAGACCTGGTGACCGTTGCGGACGAGCTCGTGGACACCGGCGGGGGTGATGGCCACGCGGAACTCGTTGTTCTTGACCTCGCGGGGGATGCCGACCTTCATCGTCGATCACGGTCCTTGAATCGGGGGAAACGGGGTGCACTGCGATACATACCCGGATGCATCAGCACGCACCGGGGCAGACCACGTTCGAACGCGGCTCACCCAGTCTAATGAAGGAGTTCCCCCTGTCTAGCCTTGCAAAGCACTAATCTTCTTCAGAAGCACTGCGGATTTCGTAGGCGGAAGACTCGGTTCCCAGGAGTCTTTCAGCCGCGGAACGGTGCAGCCGGGCGGCGGCCGGGTCGCCGAGCCGGTCCAGGGTGTCGGCCAGCCTCAGCTGGAGCGCCGCCTGCAGCCGCGCGTCCTGCGCGCGGCGGGCCCACTCGACCGCCTCCTCGCAGGTCCGCAGGCTCTCCTCGGGCCGGCCCGCGTACTCCTGGACCCGGGCAGCCTCGCTCAACGCCCGTGCGTAGCCCGGGAGATCGGCGAGGCGCCGGTAGCCCGCGGCGGCGGCGCGCCAGTTGCGCAGGGCCTCCCCGTAGCGCCCGGCGTAGGTGTGCACCGCGCCGAGCCGGCCGTAGAGCCGGGCCTGGTCGGCGCGCTCGTCGCGGGCGAGGCGCTGGGCGAGGGCGCGCCCGTACCAGTCGCCGGCCCGCTGCCAGTCCCCGAGCTCCTGATAGGCGCCACCTACGGATTCCATTGCGCGACCCGTGGCATACGGATCATTTGCTCGCCTTCCGGCGTCCAAAGCCGACCGATATCGTTGCAGAGCGTCCTGAGTGCGTCCGGTTCTGGCGTCCAGGTCGGCCAGGTTGAGCAGGGCCGCGGCCTGCTCCCGGTGCAGCCCTCGCCGCTCGGCGACGTCCAGCACCAGCCGGTGCAGCCCGTAGAGGTCGGGGGCGGCGGCCTCGGCGCCCCGGTGCGCGGTGAGCGCCCGGACCAGGGCCGCGATCAGCCGGCGGGCCAGGGTGTCGAGTTCCCCGTCGGCGACGGCGAGCCGGGCGGCGGCTAGCAGCACCGGGCGGCGGCTGTCCAGCCAGGCGCGGGCGGTCGCCGTGTTGGGGAAGCGCAGCGCGCGGGGCAGCCCGGCGAGCTTGCGGCGGGCCGGGGAGCCCTCGGGTTCGGTGACGGCGCGGGCGGACTGGAGCAGCCGCACGGTCCGCTCCAGCATCCGGGCCCGGGCCAGCTGCACCTCGGCCGGCCGGTCGAGCTCGGCCAGCCGGGCGCGCAGCAGCGGCACCAGGTGCCCGCCCACCTCGTACTGCCCGTCCCCGCCGGGCACCTCGCGGACGAGACCGAGCGCGGCGAAGTCCGCGAGGGTGGTCGCGGCGGCGGACACCGAGCAGCCGGCGAGCGCGGAGGCGGTGTGGGCGTCGGCCCGGCCGAGCGGGGCCAGCGCCAGATGACGCAGTATCCGGGCGGCGGGCTGCGGCAGTGCCTCGTGCACCAGGGCGAAGGTCCGCTCGATCGGGTCGCCGGTCAGGGCGCGCAGCCGCTTGGTGAGGTCGGCGACCGAGGACTTGGGCCGGGTGGCGAGCCAGCCGCCGGCGAGCACCAGCGCGGCGGGCAGCCCGCCGCACTCCTCGGCCAGGCTCTCGGCGGCCTGCGGGTCGACGGTGACGCGGACGGAGCCGGTGTAGGAGGTGAGCAGTTCGATGGCCGACTTGGGGTCGAGGCCGCCGACCGTGCAGGGCCGCACGTCCGGGATGCCGGTGAGCGGGCCGCGGGCCACGCCCACCACCAGGGTGCCGGGGTTGTCCGGGAGCAGCGGGTCGACCTGCTCGGCGTCGACGGCATCGTCGAGCAGCAGCAGCGCCCGGCGGTCGGCGAAGGCGGTGCGGACCAGGGCGGTGAGTTCGTCCTCGGCGGCGCCCGGCGGCTCCTCGACGCCGAGCGCGGCGAGCAGCTCGCGGGCGGCTCGGGCGGTGGGGACGGGGTCGCCGCCGGGTTCGGTGAGCCGGGCCCGGAACACCCCGTCGGGGTAGTCGGCGGCGAGCCGGCCGGCCAGCTCCTCGGCGAGCGCGGTGCGGCCCGAGCCGGGCTTGCCCGCGATGAGCAGGACCCGGGCGCGGGGGGCCTTGCGGCCGGTGAGGGTGTCGAGCCCGGTGCGTTCGATGTCGGCCCGCAGGGCCTTCAGCTCCCGCTGGCGGCCGTAGAACCGCGCGGCGCCGACCTCTGCCACCGCCTGATCCGTCACGGGCCACGCTCCCGTCCACCTGCGCACGACCATCCCGCGGGGGCTCCGCACGGGCGATCACGAGCGTAGTTCAGGGCGCGGCGCGGATCGGGCGGAGCGCGGCGGACGGATCCCCCGATCGGATCAGTGGATTGTCCGACCGGTCGCCCCGGGTCGGAGGCACCGCCACCGCTCCCCCGCCACCGCTGCCCGCCGCCGCGCGTGCGGGCCGCGCCGCGACCGTACGGCCTACGCCTCGAACGGCCGGGCCGGCCACTCGGCGTCCGCCGGGCGCAGCGCGTCCAGGCCGTCCCCGGAGCGCGCGGCCACCAGCGAGAGCACGCCCACGACCAGGCAGTTGTTGTGCAGCTCGCCGGCGAGCACGCCCCGGACCAGCTGGTCCACCGGCACCCGGGCGGTCTCCATGTCGGCCTCCTCCTCGGAGACCTCGAAGCGCTCGCCCTCCGCCTCGGCGAGGTCACGGGCGAGGAAGATCCGCACGGCCTCGTCGCAGCCGCCGGGCGTGGTGTAGACGTCGGTGAGGACCCGCCAGTCCCCCGCCTTCACGTGCGCCTCCTCGTACAGCTCGCGCTGGGCGGCGTGCAGCGGGTTCTCGCCGGGCACGTCGAGCAGGCCGGCCGGGATCTCCCAGAGCTTCTGCCGCACCGGGTGCCGGTACTGCTTGAGCAGCAGCACCCGGTCCTCCTCGTCGAGCGCGAGGACCGCCACCGAGCCGGGGTGCACCTGGTAGTCGCGGCGGGCGACCGAGCCGTCGGGCATGACCACGTCGTCCGTGCGGACACTCGTCTTCTTGCCCGCGAAGGGGGTCGCGGTGGCGGTGACCCGCCATTCCTCCGGGGTGTCCTGCACCTGCATCGGGGAGTCCTCTCGTACGAAAACCGGGGCACGGGCCGCGCGGACCCGTACCCCGGCAACGTTAACGCCGCGATCGACTGCGCCGTGATCTACTGCGCGGTCTTGCCCGTCTTGCGCTCGACGGCCGCCTTCACCAGGCCCGCGAAGAGCGGGTGCGGGCGGGTCGGGCGGGACTTGAGCTCCGGGTGCGCCTGGGTGGCGACGAGGTAGGGGTGCACGTCCTTCGGGTACTCGACGAACTCGACGAGCTTGTTGTCCGGGGAGGTGCCGGAGAAGACCAGGCCGGCCTTCTTCTCCAGCTCCGCGCGGTAGGCGTTGTTCACCTCGTAGCGGTGGCGGTGGCGCTCCTCGACGTAGGGCTCGCCCGCGTAGGTCTCGCGGACCACGGAGCCCTCGGCGAGCTTGGCCGGGTAGAGGCCCAGGCGCATCGTTCCGCCGAGGTCGCCGGCGCCCTCGACGTAGGCCAGCTGCTCCTCCATCGTGGAGACGACGGGGTGCGCGGTGGCCGGGTCGAACTCGGTCGAGTTGGCCTCGGGGATGTCGGCCAGGTTGCGGGCGGCCTCGATCACGATGCACTGCAGGCCCAGGCAGATGCCGAGCAGCGGCACCTTGTTCTCGCGGGCGTAGCGGATGGCGCCGACCTTGCCGGCCACGCCGCGGTCGCCGAAGCCGCCGGGGATGAGGATCGCGTCGCAGTCGGCGAGCTGCTTCTCGGCGCCGGCCGGGGTCTTGCAGTCGTCGGAGGTGACCCACTTGACCTTGACCCGGGCCTTGTTGGCGAAGCCGCCGGCGCGCATGGCCTCGGTGACCGACAGGTAGGCGTCGGGCAGGTCGATGTACTTGCCGACGAGGGCGACGGTGACCTCGTGCTCCGGGTTGTGGACGCGGTCCAGGAGGTCCTCCCAGACGGTCCAGTCCACGTCGCGGAAGGGCAGGTCGAGCTTGCGGACGACGTAGGCGTCCAGGCCCTCGGAGTGCAGCACCTTCGGGATGTCGTAGATCGACTTGGCGTCGATGGCGGCGACCACGGCGGCCTCGTCGACGTCGCACATCAGCGAGATCTTGCGCTTGATGGCGGTCGGGACCTCGCGGTCGGCGCGCAGCACGATCGCGTCGGGCTGGATGCCGATGTTGCGCAGGGCGGCGACGGAGTGCTGGGTCGGCTTGGTCTTCAGCTCGCCGGAGGGGCCGATGTAGGGCAGCAGCGAGATGTGCACGACGAAGACGTTGTCGCGGCCGACCTCGTGGCGCACCTGGCGGACGGTCTCCAGGAACGGCAGGGACTCGATGTCGCCGACGGTGCCGCCGACCTCGGTGATGACCACGTCGACGTCGTCGGTCGCCATGCGGCGGATCCGGGACTTGATCTCGTTGGTGATGTGCGGGATGACCTGCACGGTGTCGCCGAGGTACTCGCCGCGCCGCTCCTTGGCGATGACCTGCGAGTAGACCTGGCCGGTGGTGACGTTGGCCGAGCCGTCGAGGTCCACGTCGAGGAAGCGCTCGTAGTGGCCGATGTCCAGGTCGGTCTCGGCGCCGTCGTTGGTGACGAACACCTCGCCGTGCTGGAAGGGGTTCATGGTGCCGGGGTCGACGTTCAGGTACGGGTCGAGCTTCTGCATCGTGACCCGCAGGCCCCGGGCCTTGAGGAGCGCACCCAGGCTGGAGGCGGTCAGGCCCTTGCCGAGGGAGGAGGCGACACCCCCGGTGACGAAGATGTGCTTGGTCGTCGTGGTGTTGGGCGGCATCGCCAAGAGGGGGCTCCCGTGGTCGCGTTCTGGAGGTGCGTTCCGGCAGCCCCTCGGCAAGAATCGGGGGGTGCCGTCGCTGCGGTTGCGGGGTCCTCGGCTGTCGCCGTTTCCCACCGGTCCACGGGGTACCAGGGTATCAGCGACATCGGGAGACCGCTTCCGGCCACACGGGGCAGTCGGGTGCACACGGTCGGCGACACGCCGGGTGCCGGGGCGGGAAGCTTGCCAGGCAAGGAGGGATTTCGGCCGGGGTCAAGACCCGTTCACCCGATCGGCTCAACGCCGTCGCACGATCGGCGCGGCCGGTCCCCCGGGTGCGTCGTATCCTGCTCGGAACACGCGCTGCCGAGCCGGACCGGCACGGCACCACCCCCGCCAAGTCACCGGTACGAAGAGCTCGTCAACGATCCCTTGACCGCTGACCGTAAGCGCCGCCCCGCGGGGTGGACGTGGCCGTTCGATCTGGAGTGAAGCACGTGGCCGGGCGCATCGAGGATTACGCACTCATCGGAGACATGCAGACCGCCGCCCTGGTCTGCCGGGACGGCAGCGTCGACTGGCTCTGCCTGCCCCGCTTCGATTCGCACGCAGTCTTCGCGGGGCTGCTCGGCACCGAGGAGCACGGCTTCTGGCGGGTCGGCCCGGCGGTGCCCGACGGCGCGCCCGCTGCCCCCGCCGACCGGCGGCGCTACCGGGGCGACTCGCTCGTCCTGGAGTCCGAGTGGGACACCCCGCGCGGCACGGTCCGGGTGACCGACTTCATGCCGCCGCGCGACGGCGCGCCGCAGCTGATCCGGATCGTCGAGGGGGTCAGCGGCCGGGTGCCGATGCGCTCCTCGCTGCGGATGCGGTTCAGCTACGGGCGGGTGGTGCCCTGGGTGCACAAGGTGGGCGAGCGCACGGTGGCCGTCGCCGGGCCGGACTCGGTGTGGCTGGACGCCGACGTGGAGACCCACGGCAAGGACCTCACCACGTACTCCGAGTTCACCGTCACCCCCGGTGACCGGCTCACCTTCACGCTGTCCTGGCAGCCCTCGCACAAGGAGCCGCCGCCGCTGCCGGACCCGGAGGGCTCGCTGGAGGCGACGGTCGACTTCTGGCGCGAGTGGGTCGAGCACTGCACGTACCACGGCCCCTACCGGGAGGCGGTGGTGCGCTCCCTGATCACCCTGAAGGCGCTGACGTACGCGCCGACCGGCGGCATCGTCGCCGCGCCGACCACCTCGCTGCCCGAGGAGATCGGCGGCGTGCGGAACTGGGACTACCGCTACACCTGGCTGCGGGACGCGGCGATCACCCTCTCCTCGATGCTGCGCACCGGCTACCGCGAGGAGGCCCGCGCCTGGCGGGACTGGCTGCTGCGGGCGGTGGCCGGCGACCCGGAGAACCTGCAGATCATGTACGGCATCGCGGGCGAGCGCGAGCTCGGCGAGGCGGAGCTGGACTGGCTGCCGGGCTACGAGAACTCCGGCCCGGTCCGGGTCGGCAACGGCGCGGCGAACCAGCTCCAGCTGGACGTGTACGGCGAGGTCACCGAGGCCCTGCACCTGGCCCACATGACGGGCCTGTCCCGCAACGACTACGCCTCCCTGCTCCAGATCAAGCTGATCAACTACCTGGAGAAGAACTGGGACCAGCCCGACGAGGGCATCTGGGAGGTGCGCGGCCCGCGCCGGCACTTCACCCACTCCAAGGTGATGGCCTGGGTCGCGGTGGACCGCACCATCAAGCTGATCGAGTCCGGGGACGCGGACGGCCCGCTGGAGCGCTGGCGCGAGCTGCGCGACGAGATCCACCGGGACGTCTGCGAGAAGGGCTACGACAAGGAGCGCAACACCTTCACCCAGTCCTACGGCTCGCAGGAGCTGGACGCCTCGCTGCTGCTGATCCCGCAGATGGGCTTCCTGCCGCCGGACGACAAGCGGGTGATCGGCACGATCGAGGCGATCCAGCGCGAGCTGTCCACGGAGGACGGCTTCGTGCTGCGCTATCCGACGGCCGGCGAGGAGGCGGGCGTGGACGGCCTGGAAGGCGACGAGGGCGCGTTCCTGGCGTGTTCCTTCTGGCTGGCCGACGACCTGGCGATGATCGGCCGGGTCGACGAGGCCCGCAAGCTCTTCGAGAAGCTGCTGTCGCTCCGCAACGACCTGGGCCTGCTCGCCGAGGAGTGGGACGCCCGCCTCCAGCGGCAGGTCGGCAACTTCCCGCAGGCCTTCAGCCACGTCCCGCTGATCGACACCGCGCTGCGGCTCACCGCGAGCGGGGCGTACGGGGGCTGAGCGGGCGCGCCGGGACGGGCGCCGCTCGACACGCGGGGGCCGGGGACCCGGACCTACGATGAAGAGGTCCCGTCCCCCGTCGTGCGAAAGGGGGGCACCTCATGGCTCCCCAGACCATCACCGTCCCGGACCGCCTGCTCGCGGGCTTGCGCGAGGACCTGGCGGGTGACGTGTTCGTACCGGGCGATCCGGGCTACGACGAGGCCAGGGTCGTCTTCAACGGGATGATCGACCGGCGTCCGGCGGTCATCGCCCAGTGCGAGACGCCCGAGGACGTCACCAACGCGGTGCTGTTCGGGCGGGAGGCCGAGCTGCCGATCGCGGTGCGCGGCGGCGGGCACAGCGTGGCCGGCACGGCGCTCAACGACGGCGGGCTCGTGGTGGACCTCAGGCGGATGCACGCCGTGGTGGTCGACCCGGAGCACATGACGGTGCGGATCGCCGGCGGGGCGACGATGAGCCACCTCGACCGGGCCTGTCAGCCCTTCCACGTGGCGGTGACCGGCGGCCGGGCGTCCACGACCGGCGTCGGCGGCTTCACGCTGGGCGGCGGATCGGGCTGGCTCGAGCGCAAGTTCGGGCTCGCCTGCGACAACCTGCTGGCCGTGGAGCTGGTGACGGCCGAGGGCCACCACGTGCACGCGGACGCCGAGGAGAACCCGGAGCTGTTCTGGGCGCTGCACGGCGGCGGCGGGAACTTCGGGGTGGTCACGTCGATGACGCTGCGGGTGCATCCGCTGCCCGAGTTCTCCTTCGTGATGCTGCTCTACCCGAAGGAGGACGGCCCCGAGGTGGTCCGCGCCTACCGCGACCTGCTCCAGGACGCGCCCGACGAGGCGGGCGGCGGCGCGATCTATCTGAACGCGCCGCCCGAGGAGTTCATCCCGGAGGACCTCCAGGGCACGCTGCTCGCGGGCGCCCTGGTGACCTGGGCCGGACCGGCGGCCGAGGTGCGCGCGTTCGCGGACCCGCTGTACGCGCCGAAGCCGGCGGTGGAGCTGCTGATGGACCTGCCGTACGCCGACTTCCAGTGCATGCTGGACGACCCGCCGGGCATGCGGAACTACTGGTCGGCCGAGTACCTGTCGGCCTTCCCAGACACCGCCGTCGACGTGTTCTGCGCCCGCTCGGCCGGGATGATCGTGCCCTCGGGCATGCAGCACGTGCTGTTCCCGCTGGGCGGCCAGGTCGGCCGCGGTCCGGCCGACCTGCCGATCCCCTGGCGCCCGGCGGCCTGGGGCGTGCACCCCTTCGCGGTCTGGGACGACCCGGCCGACGACGAGCGGGCGGTCCAGTGGGTGAAGGACGTCCGCGCCGACGCCCGGCCCTGGTCGATCGGCGCGGTCTACCTGAACTTCACGGGCGACGAGGGCCGGCAGCGGGTGGTCGAGGGCTTCGGCGCCGAGAACTACCGGCGCCTGGCCCGGGTCAAGGCCGCGTTCGACCCCGACAACGTCTTCCGCTTCAACCACAACATCGCCCCGGCCGCGTGACCGGTCGCTTCTACTGGAGGGCGGCGATCACCTCCCGCGCGGCCCGCTCGCCCTCGGTGGCGCCGCCCTCCATGAAGCCCTGGAAGTCGTAGCTGCAGTGCTCGCCGCCGATGTGGACGTTGCCCTGGGCGGTGCCCTCGTAGCCCGCGTACCGGTGCAGATAGCCCACCGGCCAGTACGAGTACGCGCCGAGGGCGTACGGGTTCTTGTGCCAGGCGGAGAGCTGGGCGCGCCCGGTGTACGCCTTGGAGGTGCCGGGGAAGAAGGCGTCGATGCCCTTGAGGTAGCGGGCGACCAGGTCCCGGACGTAGGGGTCGGACTCGGTGGAGAAGGGGCCGGCGGGGTTGAGCGACCGGGCCAGGGTGCCGCCGCCGTACTGGATGAGGATGCCGCCGGTGCCGCCCTGGACCTTGGTGGTGTCCCAGGTCTGCTGGACCTCGGAGTCGGTGAAGCAGTCGCCGGCGGAGACCCCGGGCCAGGGGCCGGTGCCGCGCCAGGGGCGGGTGGCGAACTGCATGTTGAGCTTGGTGCAGTAGCCCATGCGAGCGTCCCGCAGCAGGCTGCTCATCAGCGGGTCGAAGCCGGCCCGTGACAGGTCGAGCCGTTGGAGGACCGGCAGCGGCACGCACAGGACCGTGTGGTCGGCGGTGACGGTGCGGGTGCTGCCGGCCTCGGTGAACGTGAGGGTCTGGGTGCCGTCGGCGTTGGCCCGGACCGCGTCCAGGGACCAGCCCATGCGCAGGGTGCCGGGCTTGAGCGCGCCGGCGATGGCGTGGGGGAGCCGGTCGTTGCCGCCGACGACGTGGTAGCGCTCGTTGGACAGGCCCCAGATGTTGAAGTTGCCGGGATTGGTCTGGTAGCCCATGAGCAGGACGAGGGCGAGCGAGGACTGGTCGGTGGTGTCGGCGCCGTACTCGACGTTGTAGGCGACGTCGAAGAACTTGCCCAGCGGCGAGGAGTGTCCGCCGGGGACCCGGCTCTCGATCCAGTCGTACAGGGTCATGGTGTCGAGGGCGGTGCCGGTGGGCGTGGTCCGGTTCCACGTCACCTCGCCGGCGTCGAGCAGGTCGCGGTGCAGGGCCTGGTAGACGGCGTTGAAGTCCTCGTCGGCCCGGGCCCGCGGGTAGTAGGCGCCGTCGAACCACAGCACCTCCTCGGCGCCGTTGGGCCCGCCGCCGAGGAAGTCCTCGGTGGCGAGGCCGAAGCGGCGGCAGAGTTCGAGGATCTTCTTGTGGCTGGTGTCGATGAGCTCGCCGCCGATCTCGGAGGTCTGCCCATAGGCCCAGTGCTCGCGCTGGGACCACATGCGGCCGCCGACCCGGGAGGGGTTGGCCTCGTAGAGCACGGGGCTCAGGCCCGCGTCCTGGAGGGTGAGGGCGGCGGTGAGACCGGCGATGCCGGCGCCGACGACGGCGATCCGGGCACCGGCGGCGGCCGTGGTGGTGGCGGCCCGGGCGGGCGTCGGGGCGGCGACGGCCGACCCGGCGGAGACGGCGATGCCGGCCGCGGCGGCGTACTTGAGCAGGGTGCGGCGCCCGAGGGCGTCGCCGCGCAGGCCCCTGAGCTCGTCGACGGGGAGGTTCAGCCGTCGGGCGTCGGCGTGCTCGGCGGCCAGCTGCTTCAGGAGGTGCATCGGGTTGGTGCGTGCCATGGGGCGCTCCTGGAGGTGAGGGAGGGGGCGGTCAGCTCTGCGGTACGGGCGCGGGGGCCGGGTCCGTGCGGTCGTCGGCGCGCTCGGTGGCGTCCTCCAGGACGATCCGGCCGATGATCTCGTAGCGGTCGGGGCGCTTGGCCTTGAGGTAGAAGCCGAGGCCGAGGCCGCCGAAGAAGACCAGGCCGACGATCCAGGGGATGGCCTTGAAGAAGAGGGAGTCGGCGGCGAGTCCGGCCGCGGTCTCCATGTTCATGATCAGCAGCACGACCACGGCGATCATGCCGATGCCGCCGAGCAGCGGCGCGGTGAGGGTCTTGAACCAGTGCCGGTCCTCGGGGTGGTTCCTGCGGAAGTAGCCGATCACGGCGAAGGAACAGAGGGTCTGCACGATGAGGATGGCCATCGTGCCGAGGATCGCGAGCAGCGTGTAGAGGTGGATGTAGGGGTCCTGGCCGGTGAGCCAGAAGGCGCCGACGAGGGCGACGGCGATGACCGACTGCACGAAGGAGGCGACGTACGGCGAGCCGTGCCGCGGGTGGGTGCGGCCGAGCGCCGGGTGGAGGAAGCCCTCGCGGCCGATCGCGTAGAGATAGCGGGCGGCGCACTGGTGGAAGGCCATGCCGCAGGCGAAGGAGCCGGTGAGCAGCAGCCACTGGAAGGCGTCGACCGCCCAGCCGCCGATGAAGGACTCGGTGGGAGCGAAGAACAGGTCGAGGGGGCTGGCCGAGGAGGACAGCTTCACCGATCCGGCGAGCCCGTTGCCGGCGATGGTCATCCACGACACGTAGATGTAGAAGAGGCCGACGCCGATGACCGAGATCAGGGTGGCGCGCGGGATGACCCGCTTCGGGTCGCGGGACTCCTCCCCGTACATCGCGGTCGACTCGAAGCCGACCCACGACCAGAAGGCGAAGAACAGGCCGAGGCCGGCGGACGCGCCGGTGAAGGCGTTCTTCGGGTTGATCGGCTCGGCCGGGATGCCGTCGGGGCCGCCGCCGGCGATCAGCACGGCCGTGGCGACCGCGAACAGCACCGCGATCTCCGCGACCAGCATCACGCCGAGCGCCTTGGCGGTGAGGTTGATGTCGAAGTACGACAGGACGGCGGTGACCGCGAGCATGGCGGCGGCGTAGCCGATCCACGGCAGGTCCACGCCCAGCTGGGCTGCCACGGTGGTCTTGGCGAAGTAGGCGAAGACGCCGACGATGGACGCCTCGAACACGATGTACGCGAGGACGGCGAGCATGCCGGAGGCCATGCCGGCGATCCGGCCGAGGCCGTGCGAGATGTAGCCGTAGAAGGCGCCGGCGGCGGTGATCCGCTTGGCCATGGCGACGTAGCCGACCGAGAAGACGGTGAGGACGACGGTCGCGAAGAGATAGCCGGCGGGGGCGCCGGTGCCGTTGCCGAAGCCGACGGCGATGGGAAGGTTGCCGGTCATCGCGGTGATCGGCGCGGCCGTGGCGACCGCCATGAAGACGACTCCGACGAGGCCGACCGAGTTCGCCTTGAGCCGGTGGACCTGGGGGGCCTGGTGCCCCGTCGGGTTGGGGTTCTCTGCCATGGCGCGAGAGCATCCTCGCGCGTGACGTAGGCCACAATCGACAGGCGGTCGCACAATTCCCGCCACGGGGCGACGAGTTGTCGCCCCTCTGTACGAACTGTCCGGTCCGGTGACACCCGGGTGATGTCGCGGAAACACCGACGCGGGTAGCGTCCGGAGCATGGAACGTCAGGGCGGGATCACCGTGCAGCGGGCACTCGAACTTCCGGGCCTGCGCAGCGGTCTCCCGGAGGTCGTCGCGGGCGCCGACCGGCTGCACCGCACCGTGCGCTGGGTGCACGCGGGCGAGGTGCCGAACATCGCCTCGCTGCTCAAGGGCGGTGAACTGCTGCTCACCACCGGCCTCGGCCTCGGCACCCGGCCCGCCGAGCAGCGGGCCTTCGTACGGCGGCTCGCCGAGCGCGGGATCGCGGCGCTCGTGGTCGAGCTGGGCCCGCGCTTCGCCCGGCTCCCGGCGACGATCGTGGAGACCGCGCGCGGCGCGGGGCTGCCGCTGGTCCAGCTGCACCGCGAGGTGCCCTTCGTGGCCGTCACGGAGGAGATCCACACCGAGATCGTCAACGGGCACTACGCGCTGCTCCGGCAGGCCGAGGAGGTGCACCACCAGTGCACCGTCGCGCTGCTCGGCGGCGGCGGGGTGCCGCAGGTGCTGCGCATCCTGGCGGACTTCGCGCTCAACCCGGTCTTCCTGGAGACCGCCGACGGACAGCTGCTGTACGCGGCGGGCACCGATTCCGAGCCGGCCGACCCGCTCCAGGTGTGGGACGGGCTGCGCGGGCAGCGCGCCGCGCGCGAGTCCGGCCCGCCGGCCGGCGCGGTCCTGGTGGACGTCCCGGGAGGCGGCCCGGGCACGTCGTCGGTCAGGGCGCGCCTGGTCCTCCTGGGGGTCTCGTCCCCCCTGTCCCCCGTGCACCGGATGGCGGCGGAGCGGGCGGCGGGGCTGCTCGCGGTCGTCCTCATGCAGGCCCGGCAGGAGGAGGAGCTGGCGGCGCGCGGCCGCGGCGACTTCCTCACCGACCTCGCGGAGGGCCGGATCTCGGCGGAGGACGCGCCGGCGCAGGCCCGGGTGCTGGGCTTCAAGCCGGGCGACGGCCCGCTCCTGCCGGTCGTGATGCGCCTCGCCTCGGAACTCTCGCCCTCGGGCAACTGGGCGCTGCTGGCCCGCGCGGTCCTGGAGGAGCTGTCCTCGGTGGGCGTCCCCGTCCTGCTGGGCGTCCGCCCCGTGGAGGGCCGGGTCCCGCTGCTGCTTGGCCTGCGCTCCGAGTCCGAGCGCACCGCCGTCGCCGACCGGGTCGCCGCCGCCCTGCGGGCCGGCGTCGAACGGGCCGGCCTGGAACGCGCGGGCGCCCACCCGCCGGTCGTCGTGGTGGGCGTGGCGGGCGGCTGGGCGGCGGCCTCGGCAGGCCTGCGCCACGCCGCGGAGACGGCGACCGCCGCCCAGGGTCTCTCGGAGCTCCCCTGGTACGACGCCCGCCGCCTCGACACGGACCTGCTGCTCTGGCGCCTGCGCGACCACCCGGACCTCGCCGCCTTCGTGGACCGCGCGATCGGCCCCCTCCGCGACCACGACCGCACCTCCCGCCCCCCGCTCCTCCCCACCCTGGAGACCTACCTGGCCCACGCGGGCCGCAAGGCGGAAACCGCCCGCGAACTCCACCTCAACCGCCAGACCCTCTACAACCGCCTGGCCCGCATCGCCGACCTCCTCGGCACCGACCTCGACGACCCCCAGACGGTCCTGGCCCTGAGCCTGGCACTGAGGGCCCGCCGGCATACGGGGTGAGGAGGCGGGCAACGACGCCGGGGCGCCACCCCTCACGCCCGCGCCCGTCCGGGGCACCAATCGCGGCGGCGCGAAGCTCCCGCCCACCCCATGCCGGAGACCGGGGGCGCAGCCGCCCACCCCAGGCCCCGGCCCTGGCACCGACCCCAGGGCACGGGCGCCCCGCACCCGTACGGCGCACCACTCGCGGCGGCGTGAAGCTGCCGCCCCGCCGGGGGGACCGCCCCACGGGCCCTCGCCATGCCCCCAGCCTGGGCGCCCGGCGACCGTACGGGACGCCGCTCGACGGCGCGAAGCCGCCGCGCCCGCCCCGGGGCACCGCCCCGCGGCCCCCGGCCACGACCCCAGCCTCCGCGCCCGAGCCCGGGCGCCCCCCACCCGTACGGCGCACCACTCGCGGCGCGAAGCCGCCGCCCCCGCCCGGGGCTGAGGGGGACGGAGCCCCCCAAGCCCGCCGGGCGTACGGCGTGACCGCCCGCTCGCCCGGCGGGGCCCAGCGCGTCCGGGCAGCTTCGCAATCCCCGTCCCGTTACCCGCACGGGCACACGGACCATCGCGGCACCGGCGGCGCGAAGCCGCCGCCCATCCCAGGCCCGAAGGGCCGAGAGGCGCAGGCGACGGAACCGGCTCCCTGGCGCGGCCGAGGACGCCGGTACGGCAGCGACCGCACGGCGGCGCGAAGCCGCCGCCCACCCCATGCCAGAGGCCGGGGGCGCAGCCGCTACCCCCAGGCCCCGGCCATGGCACCGACCCCAGGGCACGGGCGCCCCGCACCCGTACGGCGCACCACTCGCGGCGGCGCGAAGCTGCCGCCCCCGCCGGGGATACCCACGGGCCCGGCCACGGCTCCCAACCTTTGCCCTGGGCCTGGGCGCCCCGCACCCGAACGGGGTGCGTGCCGCGCCCGCCCCGGGGGGCCGGGGGCGGAGCCCCCAGGGGCCGTCAGGGTTTCGGGGAGGGGCGGGGTGGGGGGAATCAGCGGGCGGAGAGTTCGTCGTAGACGCTCAGGACGTGGGCGATCGTCTGGTCCTCCGTCGGCCACGAGGACGCCTGGATGCGGCCCGCCGCCGCCAGGTCGGAGCGGCGGTCGGGGTCGTCGAGGAGGGTGCGGACGGCGGTCGCGAGGGCTTCCGGGTCGCCGTAGGGGACGAGTGCGGCGGCCTCGCCGACGAGTTCGGGCACGCCGCCGACGGCGGTGGCGACCAGCGGGACGCCGAGGCGGAGCGCCTCCTGGGCGAGGAGGGAGCGGGCCTCCCAGCGGGAGGGCAGGACGGCGACGTCGGCGGCGGCGAGCAGTTCGGCGACGTCCTCGCGGCGCCCGATGAGCCGGACGGCGAGCCCCTCCTCCTCGATGCGCCGTTGCAGCGGCGTCCGCAGGGGCCCCTCCCCCGCGACGACGAGCAGCGGCTGCGGGTCGAGGTCCCGCCAGATCCGGGCCGCGTCGAGGAGCGGCCGGTAGCCGCGCCCCGGTTCGAGCGCGCCGACGGCCATCAGCAACGGACGGTCCACGGCACCGAGTTCGGCCCGGGCCTTGCCGTCGTGGAGGCAGACGGGCGCGCGCGAGGCGGGCACGGTGACCGGCGCGAGCCGGGCGTCGCGGGCGCCGCGCCGCCGGGCCCGGTCGACGAGTTCGGAGGAGGTGCCGAGGACGACGGCGGCCGCCCGTACGGTCCGCCGCTCCAGGAGGCGCACGAGCCCGGCGCGCGCCCCCGCGGCCCTGCTGCGGGTGTGCCAGGTGGTGACCAGCGGGGTGGGCGGCACGGCGGCGGCGCCGGCCAGCGCGAGGGCGGCCCGCACCGAGGCGTCCAGGCCGTGCGCGTGCACGACGTCGGCGCCGATGAAGGCGTTGCGCAGCACGGCGAGGGCCGCGGGCCCGCCCTGCCGCGGGACCGGCACGAGCCGCGCGCCGGCGCCCTGGAAGTCGTAGGCGTGGTCGAGTTCCGGCGGGGCGCACACGGTCACCCGCACACCCCTGGCCACCAGCCCCGCGGCAAGTGATCTGACGTGCGCGCTGCTGCCCGCGCTGCCGCCGCCCAGCACTTGGACCGTACGGAGCTGTGTCACGCGCCCAAGGATGCCAGTCCGTACGCACGTTCCGGGACCGAAGTCACCGCGTTCCGGGGCGGCTTCAGCAACTTACCGCCCGGGATCACCCACACGGGTGAGCGCGGAGGCTTGCGCCGGGGCCTGCGCAGGGGCTCGCGCAACGGTGTGCGCGGAAACGTGCGCCGTGCCGCGTGCGCACGCGCTCACCCGCTCCCCGTACACCGCCGCGGCGACCAGCCCGGCCGCGTGCAGGGCCAGCCCGAGCCGCCCGTTGCCGGCGGCCACCGCCGTGCCGAGCGCCGCCCCGAGCGCGTGGGCGCCCTGGTCGCCGAGCATGGTGCGCTCGGCCAGGTCCTCGCCGAGCACCGCCGCTGCGGCCCCCATCGGCGCGGCGGCGAGCGGACCGCGCAGCAGTCCCGGCGCGCCGAGCCCGAGCACGAGCAGCGCGGCGCGCCCCGGCCGTACGTCCACCAGGTTGACGAGGTGCGCGGTGCCGGCGATCACCACTCCGGCGAGCAGCTTGTCGACGGGCCGCTCCTTGAGCAGCGCCCCGGCCACCACCCCCGCGGCGCCGATCCCGAACAGCTTGACCGCCCCGCTGGTGACCTCGCCGTGCCGCAGCGCCGTCAGATGTGCCCGGAAGCCCCGCCGGTGATCCCCGCGGGCGTCGTCGTACGCCCCGCACGCGCCGGCCGCGAGCACGGCCAGCGCCGCCGCCCCGCTTCCCGATCCGGCCGCCGCGCCGAGAGCCGTCGCCGGCCCGGCCCACAGCCCGACGGTCCGCCCGGCGTGGTTGGTCCGCTCCCAGCGCGCGTCACCGGCCCCGAACCGCCGCAGTCCCTCGTACACGGCCCGGGTCACCCCGGCGGCCACGCCGAAGGAGGCGGCGGCGGAGGCGGCCCTGCCTCGTGTCCTGATCACGACGGTCAGCCTAATGAACTGTCAGTGGCGGCTGCCACGCTGTCGGCACGGAGCACCACCGGGGAGGGGACATGGCCAAGAAGCCGAGGCAGCAGGCGCGCAGGGGGCCGGCACGGGCGTCGGGCAAGGGCGCGGGCAGCACGCCGAAGGGCGTGGCGATCTACCACGACATGAAGGTGTACGAGAACTTCGAGCGCTGTGCCCAGCGCCTCTTCGAGTGCGTACGGATGGCGCAGAAGCAGTCCCCGGGCGCGCCCCGCATGCTGTTTCTGGACATCCAGGGCCACCGGAACTCGGCGGACGGCTACGACCACGACGCCTACGAGCTGATGCGGGACTTCGGCATGGGCTATCTGCTGCAGTACCTGACGGAGTTCAGCACTCCGCTCTTCCGGGTCCGCAACAACGGGCGCCAGCGCGACGACATCCCGCCGGCCCTGGTCATCGGCTACCCGGACGACGGCAGCGACTACGGCTACGACGCGGCCGAGCTGGGTCTGAAGCCGCGCGAGAAGAACCCGGCCGAGCGCAGGTCCAAGCCCACGCTCAAGGCGATCACCGAGTACCTGGGGCTCGACGAGCCGGCCTGCCTCGTCTGCTGGCGGAAGCCGGTCGAGCGCTGCCACGTGGTGCCGGAGGCGCTCGGCGGATCACTGGACGTCCGGAACTTCGCCCTGCTCTGCCCCGCCCACCACGCCGAGGCGCCCGACGTCGCGGACGCCGAGAGCTTCTGGGCCTGGGTGGACTACGCGGAGCTGCGGGACAGCCCGGACAAGTGGCTCGACGCCCCGGAGGAGCTGCGGACGTGGCTCAAGGAGCACAGGGTGCGCGTGGACGCGCCCGCCCGGGAGCCGCAGTCCTTCTTCTCCGCGGTGAAGCGCGAACTGAAGTCGCTGTACGGCTGGACCGACGCCGACTTCACGTCGGCGGTCTGGGAGGAGCTGATGGAGGAGTTCCACACCGTGCTCGACTCGGCGACGGGCAAGCACTTCTCCGTCGAGAAGAAGGTCTCGACCTACGCGTGGGCCTACGACGTGGCCCGCCGCCGGGTCGCCGGCGTGTCGGGGCCGGGCCAGGGAGTGGTGACGCACATACCCACGCCCTGAGCCCGAGCTCCGCCCGCCGCGCACCACGGCGGGCGGGCAGGGAGCCTGCGGCGCGTGGGCGCGCCGCAGCACTCAGGCGTCCGCCCGCGCCGCCGCGAGGAGTTCCTCGGCGTGCGCCCGCGCCGTCTCGGAGTCCTCCTGGCCGGCCAGCATCCGGGACAGCTCGCGCACCCGGTCCTCGCCCTCCAGGACGGTGACGCCGGAGCGGGTCACGGACCCGTCGTTGGTCTTCTCCACGAGCAGCTGCCGGTCGGCGAAGGCCGCCACCTGCGGCAGGTGGGTGACCACCACGACCTGCGCGGTACGGGCCAGCTTGGCGAGCCGGCGGCCGATCTCCACCGCCGCCTTGCCGCCGACGCCGGCGTCGACCTCGTCGAAGAGATAGGTCGGCACCGGGTCCGTGCCGGCGAAGACCACCTCGACGGCGAGCATCACCCGGGACAGCTCACCACCGGACGCGCCCTTGGCGATGGGCCGCGGCGGCGCGCCCGGGTGCGGGGCGAGCAGCAGCTCGACCTCGTCCGCGCCGGCCGGCCCGAAAGCGACCCGCCGGCCGTCGACCTCGACGCCCTCGGGGTCCTCGGTCTGCCGGATCGCGAACGACACCCGCGCGTGCGGCATGGCGAGCGAGGCCAGCTCGGCGGTGACCGCCCCGGCGAACCGCTCCGCCGCCTCCGTGCGCGCGTCGGTCAGGCGCTGGGCCAGCACCGACAGCTCGTCGCGCAGCCGGTCCCGCTCGGCGGTCAGCTCCTCGATGCGCTCGTCGTCACCGTCCAGCTCGGTCAGCCGGGTCGCGCTCTGCTCGGCCCAGGCGAGCACGGCGGCCACGTCCTCGCCGTACTTCCGGGTGAGCTGGGTCAGCGCGGCCCGCCGCTCCTCCACGGCCGCGAGCCGCAGCGGGTCGGCGTCCAGGTTGTCCGCGTACCCGGCCAGCTCGCCGGCCACGTCCGCGAGCAGGATGGAGATCTCCCCCATCCGGTCGGCGAGCGCGGCGAGCGCCGGGTCGTGCGCCCGCACGGCCTCCAGGGCCCGGCCCGCGCCCGCGACCAGTGTGGTCGCGTCGACGGCCTCCGGGTCCTCCGGCTGGCCCGCGAGCGCGGCGTGCGCGAGCGCGGCGGCGGAGGCCAGGGACTCGGCGTGCCCGAGCCGCTCCGCCTCGGCGGCCAGCTCGACGTCCTCGCCGGCGCGCGGCTCCACCGCCTCGATCTCGGCCAGCCCGAAGCGCAGCAGGTCCGCCTCCTGGGCCCGCTCCCGGGCCCGGGTGGTGATCTCCTCCAGCTCGGCGGCGACGGCCCGCAGCCGCCGGTAGGCCTCGCCGTACGCGGCGAGCGGCACGGCCACGGCGTCCCCCGCGTACCGGTCGAGCGCGCCGCGCTGCCGGGCCGGCTTCAGCAGGCCCTGCTGGTCGGTCTGGCCGTGCACGGCGACGAGCTCGTCGGCCAGCTCGGCGAGCAGCCCGACGGGCACGGAGCGCCCGCCCAGGTGCGCCCGCGAGCGTCCCTCGGCCGAGACGGTACGGCTGACGAGCAGCGCGCCCTCGTCGAGCTCGGCGCCCGCCTCCTCGGCGCGCGCGGCGGCCGGCGCGCCCGGGGGCAGCGTGATCCGCCCCTCGACGACGGCGGAGCCCGCCCCGATCCGTACCAGGGCCGGATCGGCGCGCCCGCCGAGCAGCAGCCCGAGGCTGGTCACGACCATGGTCTTGCCCGCACCGGTCTCGCCCGTCACCGCCGTGAAGCCGGGTGACAGCTCGACGACCGCGTCGTCGATGACCCCGAGCGACCGTATCCGCATCTCCTCCAACACGGAGAAGACCATACGAGGTCGGAGCACCCCTGTGCGACGGCCCCTGCCGTCCGCACGCGAACCCGCAGGTCGGCGGGGCACCCCGTCACCCTCGGGAGTGGGCCGGACCCGCACCGGAGGATCCCCGCGAAGGCCTCGGGGAGGCTTCCTGGGGCCGGCCCGGCGGGTCAGGGGCGGACAGGCCGCGGCCGTCTGATGCACGGGGTCTCCCCCGGCCCGCCATGGCCGAGGGACGAAGCTCCGGGGGAGTCGCGGACCTGGCCATCCGCCGGACAGGCCCTAGGGTGTCTTGTCGATCAGGCCGGATCAGGGAGCGGCGTCCGGTGCGCGCGATCGCAAGGCGGAGGTGGGGGCACCTCCCCGGCCGCCGGGCCGAGGGGGCGGAGTCCATGCGGTGGATGCACCTCCCGGGCGAAGCCCAGGGGGCCATCGGCGACCGACGACAACGCGGCGAGCGTGCGTGCCAGGCACAGCGAGCCCGGCATGATCGGCGATGCACCCCCTAGTGCGGCGCCCCCCGCCACCCCGACACCGGCAGGGCGAACTTCGCCACGAGCCGGTCGGTGAAGGAGGCGTGGTGGAGCCGGGCCAGGCGGACCGGGACGGCGCCGCGGCGGACCTCGACGCGGGCGCCGGCCGGCAGCGAGATCGTGCGTCGCCCGTCGCACCACAGCACCCCGTCCGGGGTGTGCGGCTCGACCTCGACCGCGAGGACCGACTCGGGGGTGGTGACGAGCGGCTTCGCGAACAGCGCGTGCGCCCCGATCGGCACCATGAGCAGCGCCTCCACCTCGGGCCAGACGACCGGGCCGCCGGCGGAGAACGCGTAGGCGGTGGAACCGGTCGGCGTCGCGCAGATCACCCCGTCGCAGCCGAAGCCGGTCACCGGCCGCCCGTCGACGGCGATGACGACCTCCAGCATCCGCTCCGGGGACACCTTCTGCACGGCCGCCTCGTTGAGCGCCCAGTCGCGGTGCAGCACGTCGCCGTTCTGATAGACGGTGACGTCGAGCGTCATCCGCTCCTCGACCTCGTAGGCCCGGGTCACGACCCGGTCGACCACCTTGTCGAGGTCGTCGCGCTCGGCCTCGGCGAGGAAGCCGACCCGGCCCAGGTTGACGCCGAGCATCGGCACCCCGGAGGCGCGGGAGAACTCGGAGCCGCGCAGCAGGGTGCCGTCGCCGCCCAGGACGACGAGGAGTTCACAGCCGTCGAGCGCCTCGGCGCAGCCCTCGGGGACCTTCTCGACGGCCGGCGGCAGCGGCAGGTCGGCCGCCTCCGCCTCCAGGACGCGCACCCCGATGCCGCTGCGGAGCAGCCCGAGGACGACGAGTTCGGCGCTGCGCACGGCGGCCGGCCGGCCGGTGTGCGCGAGCAGGAAGACGGTGCGGCTGGTGCCGCTCTTCTCCTCGGACGTGCTCGAACCAGTGCTCAACGAGGTCCTTCCGCCACGGCGCGGTCGACTTCCGCCGGATCAAGGGCGGGCGCCCCGGCCCGCAGCCACAGAAAGTACTCGACGTTGCCGGACGGGCCGGGCAGCGGGCTGGCGGTGACGCCGAGGACACCGAGCCCGAGCTCGCCGGCCTGCCGGGCCACGTTCTTGACGGCGTCGGCGCGCAGTTCGGTGCTGCGCACCACTCCGCCGGTGCCGAGGCGCTCCTTGCCGACCTCGAACTGCGGCTTGACCATGAGGACCAGGTCGGCGCCGGGGGCGGTGCAGGCCACCAGGGCGGGCAGCACGAGGCCGAGCGGGATGAAGGACAGGTCGCCGACGACCAGGTCGACGGGGACGCCGTCGATGGAGTCGAGCGTCATCTCGCGCACGTTGGTGCGGTCCTTGACCGTGACCCGCTCGTCGCTCTGCAGCGACCAGGCGAGCTGCCCGTAGCCGACGTCGACGGCGACGACGTGCGCGGCGCCGGCGCGCAGCAGGACGTCGGTGAAGCCACCCGTGGACGCGCCCGCGTCCAGCGCGCGCCGGCCCTCGACGACGAGTCCCTTCGGCACGAACGCGGCGAAGGCGCCGGCCAGCTTGTGGCCGCCGCGCGAGACGTAGTCGGGGTCGCTGTCGTCCTGGGCGACGACGATGGCCGCGGCGGTCTCGACCTGGGTGGCGGGCTTGGTGGCGACGGTCTTGCCGACGGTCACCCGGCCCGCGGCGATCAGCTGGCTGGCGTGCTCGCGCGAGCGCGCCAGCTTCCGCCGTACCAGCTCGGCGTCGAGACGGCGGCGTGCCGGTCCTGCCACGTTCGGTTCAGCTCCTGTTGTCGTACGGACGGGGTGCGGCGGGCTGCGGTGCGGCGTCGAGCGAGGTCAGCTCGGCGCGCAGCCCACGGTGTACATCCTCGTACACGTCGAGGTGTCCGTCCGCCGTGAGGTGGTCGGCGTCGCCGAGCCGGTCGAGCAGCGCGTCGACGGCGGGGCGGCCGGTGGGGGTGCGGACGACACCGAGGGGGGCGGGTCCGGCGGGCTGGTACGGATCGGCCTCGGGGGCCGCGCCGGGGTCTTCGGGTGTCGCGTCGCTCATGCCCCGACGCTACCGCGAAGCCCTGGGGTACGGTCGAGCGCGATGGCGACGATCACGGAGTGCCGCGAGGCGCTGAAGAGACTTTCGGACAATCTGGCGGCGGCCGACGGCGAGGTGCGCGGCGCCGCCGCGCTCGACCGCACCCTGAGCTGCCACCTCACCGACCTGGACACGACCTTCACCGGCCGGCTGGCCGACGGGCGGATCGAGGTCGAGGACACGGTGCCGGGCCCGCCGCCGGGGAAGGCGCAGATCCGGCTGCGGATGACCGGCGACGACCTGGTCGCGATGGTCGACGGACGGCTGAACTTCGCCAGGGCCTGGGCCTCCGGCCGGGTCGGCCTGGAGGCCGGCTTCCGCGACCTGCTGCGCCTGCGCTCCCTGCTCTAGGCCCGCCGGCCGGACCCGGCCTGCCGGACGACCCCTAGGGCCCGCCGGACGGACCCTAGGCCCGGAGTGCGGGCCTGCGGGCCGCGCGTCCGGCCGGGACGACCAGCGGGGTGCCGGTCTCCGGGTCGTCGATGACCTGGCAGCGCAGCCCGAAGACGCGCTCGACCAGCTCGGCGGTGACCACCTCGGCCGGCGGGCCCTCGGCGACGACCTCGCCGTCCCGGCAGGCGATGAGGTGGGTCGCGTACCGGGCGGCGTGGTTGAGGTCGTGCAGGACGGCGACGAGGGTGCGGCCCTGGGTCTCGTGCAGTTCGGCGCACAGGTCGAGGACGTCGATCTGGTGCTGGATGTCGAGGAAGGTGGTCGGCTCGTCGAGGAGCAGCAGCGGGGTCTGCTGGGCGAGCGCCATCGCGATCCAGACCCGCTGGCGCTGCCCGCCGGACAGCTCGTCGACGTACCGCTCGGCGAGCTCGGCCACGCCGGTGGCGGCCATCGACTCCTGCACGATCCGCTCGTCCTCGGGCGACCACTGGCGCAGCAGGCCCTGGTGCGGGTAGCGGCCGCGGGCGACGAGGTCGGCGACGGTGATGCCGTCGGGCGCGACGGAGGACTGCGGGAGCAGCCCGAGGGTGCGGGCGACCTTCTTGGCGGGCATGGTGTGGATGGCCTGCCCGTCGAGCAGCACCCGGCCCTCGGTGGGCTTCAGCATCCGGGACAGCGCGCGCAGCAGCGTGGACTTGCCGCAGGCGTTGGGGCCGACGATGACCGTGAAGGAGTGGTCGGGGATGTCGACGCTCAGGTCGCGGGCGATGACCCGCTGGTCGTAGGCGAGCGTGACCGCCTCGGCGCTCAGCCGCTGCCGGCCCGGGGCCGGGTCGCGGGCCGGTGCCGGTGCCTGCGCCTCGGCCTGTGCCTCGGCCTGCTCGTTTCGTGCCGTCGTGCTGCCGGTGGTCATTCCCGTGCTCCCGGTGGTGTTCTCGAGGGTCATATCCGGCCGGCCTTCCGCTCGCCGACGAGCAGCCACAGCAGGTAGCAGCCGCCGAGGACGCCGGTGACGACGCCGACGGGCAGCTGGCGCTCGCCGAAGGCGTTGGTGGCGGTCCAGTCGGCCACCAGCAGCAGGGTGGTGCCCATGAGCGCGGAGGCGGCCAGGTTCGGGCCGGGCGAGCGGGTGAGCCGGCGGGCCAGCTGGGGCGCGCTCAGCGAGACGAAGACGATCGGCCCGGCGGCGGCGGTGGCGACGGCCACGAGCAGCACCGCGGAGGCCATGAGGACGATGCGGGTCCGCTCGACCTTCACGCCGAGCGCGTACGCGGCGTCGTCGCCCATCTCCAGCATGCGCAGCGCCCGCCCGTGCCCGAGGACGAGCGGCAGCAGTACGCAGCTGACGCCGAACAGCGGCCAGAACTGGGTCATGTCCCGGCCTTCCAGGGAGCCGGTCATCCACACCATGGCGCGGGTCGCGTCGACCAGCTGGGCCTTGGTGAGGAGGTAGTGGATGAGGGCGGTGAGCATGGCGGCGGCGCCGATGCCGACGAGCACCAGGCGGTAGCCGTGCACACCGCGCTTCCAGGCGAGCAGGTAGATCACGGCGCCGGTGACGAGCCCGCCGACGATCGCGCCGCCGGCGGCCGCCGTGGCGCTGCCCTGGAAGAGGACGATGACGACGAGCGCGCCGACCGTGGAGCCCTGGCCGAAGCCGATGACGTCGGGGCTGCCCAGCGGGTTGCGGGACACGGACTGGAAGACGGCGCCGCCGATGCCGAGCGCGGCGCCGACGAACAGGGCGACGAGCACACGCGGCAGCCGCAGGTCCAGGACCGCGATCTTCTGCACCTCGGTGCCGCCGCCGAGCAGCGTCGAGACGACGTCGCCGGGCGCGACGGGGAAGTCGCCGCTGCCGATGAGGACGACGGCCATGGCGAGCGCGACCACGAGCAGGCCGAGCACGGAGATCAGGGCGCGCGGCTCGTACCGTACGGACAGGCCCCCGCCGGTCCGCAGGGTGCGGGTCCGCCGGACGGCGGCCCGGGGGGCCGGTGGGGGCGGGGCGGTCTCGGCGGTCCGGGCGGTGGCGGTGCTCGGGGTGCTCACAGCTGGGCCATCCTCTTGCGGCGCACGAGTCGGATGAAGACGGGTCCGCCGACGAGCGCGGTGACGATGCCGACCTGGAGTTCGGCGGGGCGGGCGATGACCCGGCCGAGGACGTCGGAGCCGAGCAGCAGCACGGGCGAGAGGACCGCCGCGTAGGGCAGGATCCAGCGCATGTCGGGGCCGGTGATCGAGCGCACCATGTACGGGACCATCAGGCCGACGAAGACGATCGGCCCGCAGGCGGCGGTCGCGGCGCCGCACAGCAGCGTCACGGCCACCATGGCGGTGATCCGGGTCCGGTTGAGGTGCGCGCCGAGCGCCCGGGCGGTGTCGTCGCCCATCTCCATGGCGTTGAGGGGACGGGAGATGAGCAGCGCGAGGACGGTGCCGACGAGGACGAAGGGCGCGATCCGGCGGACGGTGTCCATGTTGGCGTCGGCCAGCGAGCCGACGGTCCAGAAGCGCAGCCGGTCCAGGGCGGCGGAGTTCAGCAGCTGTACGGCGTTGACGTAGCCGTACAGGGCGGCGGTGGCCGCGGTTCCGGCGAGCGCGAGCCGCACGGGCGTGGCGCCGCGGCTGCCGCCGAGCACGTACACGAGGACGGAGACGACGGCGGCGCCGACGAAGGCGAACCACACGTAGGCGGCGGGGTCGGTGACGCCGAGGAAGGCGATCGCGGACACCACGGCCGCGGCGGCGCCCGCGTTGACGCCGAGGAGTCCCGGCTCGGCGAGCGGGTTGCGGGTGAGTCCCTGCATGACGGCGCCGGAGAGGCCGAGGGCCAGGCCGACGAGGAGGCCGAGGAGGGTGCGGGGGACGCGCACGTCGTGGATGACGACGTCGTTGCGGATGCCGCTGTTGTGGAACAGGCCGTGCCACACGTCGCCGAGCGGCACCGGCTTGGCACCGATCATGATGCTCAGGACGCAGATCAGCAGCAGGACCCCGACGGCCGCGACCAGTCCGACGGCGCGCAGCGAGGTGCGGCGCGCCGGTGGCTGGGCAGGGCCGGTCGACTCCGCGCTCGCACGGGAGGGACTCTCGACCAACACGAGGTTAGGTTAGCCTACCCTGCGAAGGGTGATCGATCCCCTGTACGGACAGGGGTACGCCCCCGGGCACGAAAGGCCCAAGGTCCCCGGCCGCACCGGCGGACGCCGGCCGCCCGAACCGCGGCCCGAACCGCGGCCCGGCCCCCGGCCGGCTCACCCGCTCACCCCACCGCGCCCAGCCGCTCCAGCGCCTTCGCCGTGTCGAGCCCGCAGGCCCCCGCGCCCGCCTCCGTCCAGGCCGCCGCGCACAGCGCCCGCACCCCGTCCAGGGCGTCGAGCGCCTCGCCCGCCCCCTCCAGGAGCAGCGCGCCCCCGCTCACCGAGGCCGTCCAGCCGCCGCACCGGAAACCGCCGTCCGCGTCGCCGGTCACCTCCGGCTGCGGCACGAGCAGCCCGCGCAGGTCGGCCGCCACATAGGTCGGCCGGTGCTCCGGCACCGCCGCGAGCAGCCGCGGCACGTCCGTCACCCCGGTGAGCACGAGCAGCGAGTCCACCCCGCCGTTGAACGCGCCCTCGATGTCCGTGTCCAGCCGGTCGCCGACCACCAGCGGCCGCTCGGCCCCGGTCCGCAGCACCGTCTCGCGGTGCATCGGGGGCAGCGGCTTGCCCGCCACCTTCGGCTCGGCACCCGTCGCGATCCGGACGACTTCCACCGCGGCCCCGTTCCCCGGCCCGATGCCCCGCGCGCTCGGGATGGTCAGATCGGTGTTCGACGCGTACCAGGGCAGCCCCCGCCCCACCGCGTAACTCGCCTCCGCGAACCGGCCCCACGGCAGATCGGGACCGCCGTACCCCTGCACCACCGCCACCGGGTCATCGTCCAGCGACTCCACCGGCACGAGCCCGCGCTCGCGCAGCGCGATCCGCAGCCCCTCGCCGCCGATCAGCAGGATCCGGGCACCGGGCGGCATCTCGTCGGCGATCAGCCGGGCCACCGCCTGCGCCGAGGTGATCACGTCCGCCGGCTCGGCCGGCACCCCCAGCTCGGTCAGGTGCGCCGCCACCACGTCCGGCGGCCGGAGCGCGTTGTTCGTGACGTACGCCAGGTGCATGCCGCCCGCCCGGGCGGTCCCCAGCGCCTCCACCGCGTACGGGACGGCGCCGCCGCCCGCGTAGTACACGACACCGTCCAGGTCGAGCAGCGCCGTGTCGTACGCCTCGCTCAGCGGGCGCGCGCTGCCCTCGGTCCGCAGCCGCCCCTCCCGCCCCTGCCCCTGGCCGAATTCCGTCATGTCATGCACTCCTCACCTCGCCGGGGGCACGGAAAACCCCGCTCCCCGATCATCGCTCATCCCCCACCGCCTACGATGACGAGATGAACACCTCAGGTCACGCGGCCGACGACGTCCGCGCCCCCGGTCTCCGCCTGAGCCCCTTCCGGGGCCTCCGGTACGTCCCCGAGCGGGTCGGCAGCCTGGCCGCCGTGACCTCCCCGCCGTACGACGTCGTCGTCCGGCCCGACGGACTGCACGAGCTGGAGTCCGCCGACCCGCACAACATCGTCCGGCTGATCCTCCCGCAGGCCATCACCGCCGGCACCCGTCACCGCAAGGCCGCCGTCACCCTCGACCGCTGGCTCGCCGACGGCATCCTCGCCCCGGACCCCGAGCCCGCCCTCTACGTGTACGAGCAGCGCGGCGACGGCCTCCTCCAGCGCGGCCTCATCGGCGCCCTCGAACTCTCCACGCCCGCCGAGGGCATCGTGCTCCCCCACGAGGACGTCATGCCGCACGTCGTCGAGGACCGCGCCGCCCTCATGCGCACCACGGGCGCCAACCTCGAACCGCTGCTCCTCACCTACCGCGGCGACGGGGACGGCGCCGCCGCCGTCATCGACCGGGTCGCCGAGCGCGAACCGCTGCTCGCCACCACCACCGAGGACGGCTTCCAGCACCGCCTCTGGGCCGTCACCCACCCGGCCGACCTGACCGCCGTCGCCACCGAACTCGCCCGCCACCAGGCCCTCATCGCCGACGGCCACCACCGCTGGGCGACCTATCTGCGGCTGCGCGAGGAGCACGCCGTGCCCGGCCCGTGGAACCACGGCCTGGTCCTGCTCGTGGACACCGCCCGCTACCCGCTCCGGGTCCGCGCCATCCACCGGCTGCTCAACCGGCTCCCGGTCGCCGACGCGCTCGCCGCCGTCGGCGACGCCTTCCGCGTCACGCGCCTGGACGGCCCCTTGTCCGCCGCCCAGGAGGCCCTGGCCGCGGCGACCACCGAGGGCAACGCCTTCGTCCTCGCCGGCGACGGCGCCTTCCACCTCCTCGACTGCCCGGACCCGGACCTGCTGGCCCGCACGATCCGCCCCGACCGCCCCGAGGCCTGGCGCACCCTGGACGCGACGGTGCTGCACTCGACGCTCCTCGACCACGTGTGGCGCATCCCGGACGCCCCCGAGGACATCGCCTACATCCACGACACCCGGGCCGCCGTCGAGCAGGCCGAACGGCGCGGCGGCACGGCGGTGCTCATGCACCCGGTGAAGGAGGAGGTCGTCCGCGACCTGGCCCGCCAGGGCGTCACCATGCCCCGCAAGTCGACCTCCTTCGGCCCCAAGCCGGCGACGGGCCTGGTGCTGCGCAGCCTCGCCCTGGACTGACCCACCTGACATCCGGATACGCCGAAGGGCGGCACCCCGGCAGGGGTGCCGCCCTTCGTGTCACGACCGCGGTCCAGGTCAGGCCTTGTCGGCGTCCTCGGCCTCGTCGTCGTCCTCGTCCGTGCCCTCGTCGAGGGAGTCGGACGCACCGCTCTCCTCGCCGTCCTCGTCGTCCTCCTCGTCGAAGGCGTCGACGAACTCGACCCCGTCCAGCTCGGCGAGGCGGTCGGAGGCGTCCATGGAACCGTCCTTGTCGGCCTCCAGCGCCTTCGCGAACCACTCGCGCGCCTCGCTCTCCCGGCCGGCGGCCAGCAGCGCGTCCGCGTAGGCGTACCGCAGCCGCGCGGTCCACGGGTGGTTGGCGTTCGACGCCAGCTCCGGGCTCTGCAGGGTCACGATGGCGGCGTCCAGCTGCCCCATGTCCCGACGGGCACCGGCGGCCACCAGCCGCATCTCGACCTGACCGGCCTTGTCGAGCTTCTGCACCTCGGGCTCGCCGGCCATGGCCAGCGCCCGCTCCGGGCGGCCCAGACCGCGCTCGCAGTCGGCCATGACGGGCCACAGCTCGACCCCGCCGGTCATCCGCCGCGCGGCCCGGAACTCGGCCAGCGCCTCGGCGTACTTCTGCGTGGCGTACGCGGCGAAGCCGGCCGCCTCGCGGACAGCGGCGACGCGGGAGGCCAGCCGCAGCGCGACCCGGGAGTAGCCGTAGGCCTTCTCCGGGTCCTCGTCGATCAGCTGCGCGACCATGACGAGGTTACGGGCGACGTCGTCGGCGAGCCCCTTGGGCAGGCTCATCAGCTCCTGCCGCACGTCCGGGTCGATCTCCTCACCGGTGACCTCCGGCGGGATCGGCAGCCGCTTCAGCGGCGCACGGTCGCGGTCACCGCGGCCCCGGTCGTCGCGGCGGTCGTCACGGCGCCCGTAGCCACCCCGGTCGTCCCGGCGCGGCCCGCGCCCACGGTCGTCCCGACGGTCGTCGCGGCCACGGAAACCCCCGCCGCCCCGCCGGTCGTCCTCGCGCCGCGGCCCACGGGGCCGCTCGTCACGCCGGTCGTCGCCCCCGCGGAAGGACGGCCGGTCGTCCCGACGCTCGTCGCGGCGGAAGCCACCGCCACGGTTGTCGTCACGACGGAAGGACGGCCGGTCGTCGCGACGCTCGTCGCGACGGAACCCGCCGCCACGGTTGTCGTCACGACGGAAGCCGCCACCGCGGTTGTCGTCACGACGGTCATCACGGTTGTAGGAGGGACGGTCGTACGACGGACGGTCATCGCGACGGAACGACGGACGCTCGTCACGACCGCGGTAACCACCGCCACCACGGTTGTCATCACGGCGCTCGTCGCGGCGGAAGCCACCGCCACGGTTGTCGTCACGGCGGAAGGACGGCCGGTCGTCGCGACGCTCGTCGCGACGGAAGCCACCGCCACGGTTGTCGTCACGGCGGTCATCGCGACGGTCGTCACGACGGAACGGGGGACGCTCGCCACCGCGGTTGTCGTCACGCCGGTCATCACGGCCGTACGAGGGGCGGTCGTCCCGACGGAAGGACGGCCGGTCGTCGCGACGCTCGTCACGACGGAAGCCACCGCCACGGTTGTCGTCACGGCGGAAGCCGCCACCGCGGTTGTCGTCACGACGGTCATCACGGCCGTACGAGGGGCGGTCGTCGCGCCGGTACGACGGCCGGTCGTCCCGGCGGTCATCGCGCCGGTCGTCGCGGCGATCGTCGCGGCGATCGTCACGGCGGTACGAGGGACGGTCGTCGCGGCCGCGGTAGCCGCCGCCACGGTTGTCGTCACGACGCGGCCCACGGAAGCCGCCCCGCTCGCCACCGTCCCGGCGACGCGGCTCGCGCTCCGGACGATCGTCGGGAGAGTTGGTGGACATCGAGGTGACTCCTGTCTTCGGGTACTGCAGTCATTCTCGCGCAGCCGGCACCGCACCGCGCTTCAGGAAATACTAAGGAAAAACAAAAGGACCCCTGGTCCCAGCGTGAACGCTGGGACCAGGGGTCCTGAAAGATTGTTCGGCGGCGTCCTACTCTCCCACAGGGTCCCCCCTGCAGTACCATCGGCGCTGAAAGGCTTAGCTTCCGGGTTCGGAATGTAACCG
>NZ_JBITXM010000007.1:477811-480189 GCF_044544705.1 Streptomyces sp. NPDC053541 | reverse complement strand
CGCGATGAAGACCCTCGACCACACCCGCATCACCATCGCCGCCCAGGCCCTCGGCATCGCCCAGGGCGCCCTCGACTACGCCAAGGGCTACGTCACCGAGCGCAAGCAGTTCGGCAAGCCGATCGCCGACTTCCAGGGCGTGCAGTTCATGCTCGCCGACATGGCCATGAAGCTCGAAGCCGCCCGCCAGCTCACCTACGCCGCCGCGGCCAAGTCCGAGCGCGTCGACGGCGACCTCACCTTCTTCGGCGCCGCCGCCAAGTGCTTCGCCTCCGACGTCGCCATGGAGGTCACCACCGACGCCGTCCAGCTCCTCGGCGGCTACGGCTACACCCGCGACTACCCCGTCGAGCGCATGATGCGCGACGCCAAGATCACCCAGATCTACGAGGGCACCAACCAGGTCCAGCGCATCGTCATGGCCCGCAACCTCCCGTAATCGTCCACCCCTTGAAAGGAGACAGGCCGTGACCCTGAAGATCGCTGTCTGTGTGAAGTACGTTCCCGACGCCACCGGCGACCGCGGTTTCGCCGATGACCTGACCACCGACCGCGAGGCCGTCGACGGCCTGCTGTCGGAGCTGGACGAGTACGGCGTGGAGCAGGCCCTCCGGATCGCCGAGGAGGCGGACGACGCCGAGGTCACCGTCCTCACCGTCGGCCCCGACGACGCCAAGGACGCGCTCCGCAAGGCCCTGTCGATGGGCGCCGACAAGGCCGTCCACGTCAACGACGAGGACATCCACGGCACCGACGTCATCGGCACCTCCGCGATCCTCGCCAAGGCCCTGGAGAAGACCGGCTTCGACCTGGTCGTCTGCGGCATGGCGTCCACCGACGGCACCATGGGCGTGCTGCCCGCGCTGCTCGCCGAGCGCCTGAACCTCCCGCAGGTGACGCTGCTGTCCGAGGTCTCGGTCGAGGACGGCGTCGTGAAGGGCCGCCGCGACGGCGACGCCGCCAGCGAGCAGCTGGAGGCCCCGCTGCCGGCCGTCGTCTCGGTCACCGACCAGTCGGGCGAGGCCCGTTACCCCTCCTTCAAGGGGATCATGGCCGCCAAGAAGAAGCCGGTCGAGGAGCTCGACCTGGACGACCTCGGCATCGACGCCGACGAGGTCGGCCTCGGCGGCTCCTGGACCCTGGTCGAGTCGGCCACGGCCCGCCCGGCCCGCACCCAGGGCACGATCGTCACGGACGAGGGCGACGGCGGCAAGCAGCTCGCCGCCTTCCTGTCCGGCCAGAAGTTCATCTGACCCACCGTCATCCCACCTCAGGAGCAAGGAATCATGGCTGAGATCCTGGTTCTCGTGGACCACGCCGACGGTGCGGTCCGCAAGCCGGCCCTCGAACTGCTCACCCTGGCCCGCCGTCTCGGCGAGCCCTCGGCGGTCGTCCTCGGCGCCGGTGAGGCCGCGGCCTCGATCGCCGCGACGGCCGGCGAGTACGGCGCGGCGACCGTGTACGTCGCGGACGGCGCCGAGTTCGCCGAGCAGCTCGTCGTGCCGAAGGTCGACGCGCTCGCCCAGATCGCCAAGGACAAGGGCGTCGCCGCCGTCCTGGTGACCTCCTCGGGCGAGGGCAAGGAGGTCGCGGCCCGCGTGGCGCTGCGCCTCGGCTCCGGTCTGATCACGGACGCGGTGGAGCTGGAGGCCGGCGAGAACGGCCCGGTCGCCACCCAGTCGGTGTTCGCCGCCTCGTACCAGGTGCGCTCGACCGTCTCGCACGGCGTGCCGGTCATCACCGTCAAGCCGAACTCCGCCGCCCCGGAGGCCGCCCCGGCCGCCGGCACGGTCGAGAACGTGACGGTCGCCTTCACGGGCAACGCCGCCAAGGTCGTCTCGCGCACCGCCCGGGTGTCCACCGGCCGCCCGGAGCTGACCGAGTCGGCGATCGTGGTCTCCGGCGGCCGCGGTGTCGGCGCCGCCGAGGGCTTCGAGGTCGTCGAGAAGCTGGCCGACGCGCTCGGCGCGGCCGTCGGCGCCTCGCGCGCCGCGGTGGACGCGGGCTGGTACCCGCACTCCAACCAGGTGGGCCAGACCGGCAAGCAGGTCTCGCCGCAGCTGTACATCGCGGCGGGCATCTCCGGCGCGATCCAGCACCGGGCCGGCATGCAGACCTCGAAGACCATCGTCGCGGTCAACAAGGACCCCGAGGCCCCGATCTTCGACCTGGTCGACTACGGCGTGGTCGGCGACCTCTTCGAGGTGCTGCCGCAGCTCACGGACGAGATCGGCACCCGCTGACACGACGAGAGGGGCGGGGGGGGCGCGGGGGGCCCCCCCCCCCCCCCGGGGGCCCGCCCCCCCCCCCCGGGGGCCCCCCCCCCCCCCCCGGCCCCCCAAGCACCCCCCCCCGGCCGCGCGCGCGGCGCCCCCCCC
>NZ_JBITXM010000007.1:241256-477801 GCF_044544705.1 Streptomyces sp. NPDC053541 | reverse complement strand
CCCGGCCCCCGGGCGGGGGGGGGGGGGGGCCCCCCCCCCCCCCCCGCCCCTCTCGTGCGTCCCGGACCGCCGGGCCGTTCAGAACCAGCCGTCCAGGGCGACTTCCTCGCACAGCCGGACGACCGGGCGGCGGCCGCCGCCCACTCCCCCGCCGGCCAGCCGGACCCGCACCCCGGGGCGCACCGCGTGCGGCGGCCCGTCGACCCGGCAGCGCACCACGAAGCCCTCGGCCATGTGCACCGGCCAGAGGTCGGCCTCGGCGGCGGTGAAGGCCCGCCGCACCGAGATCACGCCCTCGCCGGCGCTGAGTTCGGGGGTCAGGTCGGTCGACCCGCAGGTGGGACAGAGCAGACGCTGGAAGGTCGTGGTCCGGCACCACCGGCACACCTGGTAGTGGAGCTCCGGCTCGGCGGCCGGCTCGTCGGTCAGGAGGGCGGCGGAGGACGTCCGCGGGCCCGTGGATCCCGTGTGGAACACGATGACTTCTCCTTGCACTCGGCGGCTCGACGTGCGTGAGGCGTGAGGCAAAGATATGGCACTGAGTGCCAGCAAAGAAAGACCTCAGTACCCTCAATTGACGATACTGAGATCCCTTCGTGTCCCCGTCCGCGCCCCTCAGTCCTCGCCGAGGCTCGCCTCCACCTCGCGCACCACCCGCCACATCGGGGTGGACCGCTTGGTGATCACCACCACCACGTCGTCGGCCTCCTGCTCGGCGCCCCCGCCGCCGGCCGGTGCGGCGTCCGGGCTCAGCGTCTCGCGCACGAAGGCCAGCGCCCGGTCCACCTCCGCGAGCGGATCGCCCTCGCCGCCCGAGCGCAGCCAGTGGCGCAGGGTGTGGTTGTGCGCGGCGACCACGGCCGCGGCCACCACGTTGGCGCGCAGGGTGCCGTCGCGGCGGTCGGCGTAGCGGGTGCGCAGATAGTCGCCGAGGGTCTTCTCGTACCGCCAGACGACGGAGAGTTCGTAGGTCCGCAGGCCCGTCACCTCGCGGGTGAGGCGGTAGCGCTGGACGGAGAAGGTGGGGTTCTCCGCGTACATGCGCATGACCAGCCGGGTGGCCTCGCAGACCCGGACCAGCGGGTCGTCGGAGTCGGCGCTCGCGGCGAGGAAGGCGGTCATGTCGGCGAGGCTCTGCTCGTGGTCCGGGAAGACCACGTCCTCCTTGGACGGGAAGTAGCGGAAGAAGGACCTCCGGCCGACCCCCGCCGTGCGGACGATGTCGTCGATCGTCGTCTGCTCGTAGCCGCGCTCCAGGAAGAGCTCGAAGGCCGCCGCGACGAGGGAGTCACGCATCGAGGGCTTGGCGGGGGTGGCGGGGTTGGTGCTCATGCCCCGAACCTAGCACTCGGATCCCTCTCGCGGCGGCACTTGGTGCCACGCCCCAGGTCAGCGGGGAGCCATCCGCAGGGCGCCGTCCATCCGGATGGTCTCGCCGTTGAGGTAGTCGTGCTCGGCGACCATGGTCACGAGCCGGGCGTACTCCTCGGGGCGGGCGAGCCGCTGCGGGAAGGTGACGCTCGCGGCGAGGCCGGCCCGGACGTCCTCGGAGAAGCCGGCCATCATCGGGGTGTCCACGATGCCGGGCGCGACGGTGACCACGCGGATGCCGTACTGGGCGAGGTCGCGGGCGGCGGTGATGGTCATCCCGGCGACGCCGGCCTTGGAGGCGGCGTACGCGATCTGGCCGACCTGGCCCTCGAAGGCGGCGATGGAGGCGGTGTTGACCACGAGCCCGCGCTGCCCGTGCGCGTCGGCGGACTGCCGGGCGATCAGCTCGGCGGCCAGCCGCATGACGTTGAAGGTGCCGACCAGGTTGACGTCCACGACCGTGCGGAACAGGTCCAGGTCGTGCGGGCCCTTGCGGCCGAGGACGCGGGCGGAGGGCGCGATGCCCGCGCAGTTGACCGCGAGCCGCAGCTCGGCGCCGTCCGCCTCGATCCGCGCGAGCGCGGATCGCACCTGCTGCTCGTCGGTGACGTCGGCCGCGATCAGGGTGACCCCGTCGGCCGGCGGCTCGGCCCCGGCGACGGCCTTGTCGAGGTCCAGGCCGTAGACGGTGGCGCCCCGGGCCGCGAGCGCGGCGGCCGTGGCGGCGCCGAGGCCCGAGGCGGCACCGGTGACGAGCGCGGCGGATCCTGCGATGTCCATGGAACTCCTCGTGAGGGCCGGCGGCCCGTTCGGGGGCCGCCGGGGATGGTCGTACCGCCGTGCCGTCGGCACGGGCGTGCCGGGCCGGGCGCTCCCGCGTCCCGCCCCGGGTGGATCGTGGCACCTGCCGCGCCCCGTGCCCGGCAACCGGGGCGGCCCCCGGTGTGCCGGTGCGGGCGCCGGTGCCCCTGCGGATGCCGGTGCTGGTGCTGGTGCGAGCGTCGGTGCGCCCGAGTGCCGGTGCCGCGCGGCGTGCGCGGCCCGGCACGGCCCGCGCGCTACTTCGCCGGCGCGGCGGACAGGCCCCGGCTGATCACCAGCCGCTGGATCTGGTTCGTCCCCTCGAAGATCTGCATGATCTTCGCCTCGCGCATGTAGCGCTCGACCGGGAAGTCCCGCGTGTAGCCGTAGCCGCCGAGGACCTGGACGGCGTCCGTGGTGACCTTCATCGCGGTGTCGGTGGCGATCAGCTTCGCCGCGCTGGCCTGGCGGCTGAAGGGGCGGCCGAGGTCGCGGCGGCGGGCCGCGTCGAGGTAGGTGGCGCGGGCGGCGTCCACGGCGGCGGCCATGTCGGCGAGCAGGAAGCCCAGGCCCTGGTGGTCGATGATCTTCCGCCCGAAGGTGGTGCGCTCGTTGGCGTACGCGACGGCGGCGCTCAGCGCGGCCTGGGCGAGGCCGGTGGCGCAGGCGGCGATGCCGAGCCGCCCGTTGTCGAGGGCGCTGAAGGCGATCTGGAGGCCCTGGCCCTCGGCTCCGATGAGCCGGTCGGCGCCGATGACGGCGCCGTCCCAGTGGGCGGAGGTGGTGGGCACCGCCTGGAGGCCCATCTTGCGCTCGGGCTTGCCGAAGCTGAGGCCCTCGGTCTCGCCGGGGGCGAGGAAGCAGGAGATGCCGTGGCTGCCGGGGGCGGTACGGGCGAAGAGGGCGTAGAAGCCGGCCTTGCCGCCGTGGGTGATCCAGGCCTTGTTGCCGGTGAGGCGGTAGGCGGGGCGGCCCTCGGCGTCCTCGGTGCGCTCGGCCTTGCAGGCGAGCGCGGCGGCGTCGGAGCCGGCCTGCGGCTCCGAGAGGCTGTAGCCGCCGATCTGGCGGCCCTCCAGCATGGCCGGCAGCCAGCGCTCCTTCTGCTCGGCGGTGCCGAAGGCGTGCAGCGGGTGGCAGGCCAGGGTGTGCACGCTGGTGGCGACGGCGACGGCCGCCCAGCGGGCCGCGAGCTCCTCCAGGACCTGGAGGTAGACCTCGTACGGCTGACCGCCGCCGCCGTACTCCTCCGGATAGGCCAGGCCGAGCAGTCCGGCCTCCCCGAGGGTCGCGAAGAGCCCCTCCGGATAGGTCTCGGCGGCCTCGTGCTCGTCGGCGCGCGGGGCGAGCTCCTTGTCGGCGATCTCCCGCGTGAGGGCGATGAGGTCCGCTGCCTCGGGGGTGGGAAGGAGGCGGTCGACATCCATGGCGACTCCATCAAGACACAGACGGTGCTGTGAAACGGTACTGCGAGGGGTACGGCAGTACCGGTTAGCGTAGCGCAGGAGGGTGACGGCACAAGCCCCCGAACGGGGCGACCCGGCATACTGTTCGGGTGATCGAGACCTCCGCCGCCGCACCCCGCCTCACCGGCCGCGGCGCCGCCAGGCGCTCCGAGCTCTTCGAGGAGCTGGTGGCGCTCCTGGTCGGCGAGGGCTTCGCGAAGCTGACCCTCGACGACCTCGCGGCCCAGCTGCACTGCTCCAAGCGCACTCTGTACGGACTGGCCGGCAGCAAGGAACAGCTGGTCAGAGCCGCCGTCGTGCACTTCTTCCGGCGGGCCACCGGCCGGGTCGAGGCGGTCCTCGCCGCCGCGACCGGACCGGCCGAACGGCTCGCCGCCTATCTGCGCGCGGTCGCCGCGGAGCTGGCACCGGTCTCCCCGCAGTTCTTCGACGACGTGGCCGCCTTCGAACCCGCCGCCGAGGTCTACGAGCGCAACACCCGTGCCGCCGCCGGACGGGTCCAGCAGCTCATCGAGGAGGGCGTCTCCGCCGGGGTCTTCCGCGACGTCCACGTGGCCTTCGCGGCCGACGTGATCGCCTCGGTGATGGTCCGCATCCAGCAGCGCCAGGTGGCCGCCGCGACCGGTCTCGCCGACGCCGCCGCCTACGAGCAGCTCGCGGAACTGCTGCTGCACGGCCTGCAGAAGGCGGGCCTGAAGCCCGCCTAGGGCGTCTTTGGTTTTTCCCGTACGGAAGAGGGCACCCCGGGATCCAGGATCCCGGGGTGCCCTCTTCGTTCGTACGCGTACGGGCCAGGTGGTACGCGTACGGGTCAGGCGACCGAACCGATGCGGCCGGCCGGCGTGCTCGTGCCGTCGTGGTGGATCGGGGTGTGCGCCCCGGTCAGCGAGACGCCGCTGCCGCCGCGCCGGTTGGCGACGATCTCGGCGCCGATGGACAGCGCGGTCTCCTCGGGCGTACGGGCGCCGAGGTCCAGGCCGATCGGGGAGCGCAGGCGGGCGATCTCCAGCTCGCTGACGCCGACCTCGCGCAGGCGCTTGTTGCGGTCCTCGTGGGTGCGGCGGGAGCCCATCGCGCCGACGTACGCGACGGGAAGACGGAGGGCGACCTGGAGCAGCGGCACGTCGAACTTGGCGTCGTGGGTGAGCACGCACAGCACGGTGCGGGTGTCCACCTCGCCGGCCGCGGCGGCGGCCTCCAGGTAGCGGTGGGGCCATTCGACGACGATCTCGTCGGCCTCGGGGAAGCGGAGCTTCGTGGCGAAGACCGGCCGGGCGTCGCAGACGGTGACGTGGTAGCCGAGGAACTTGCCGACCCGGACCAGGGCGGACGCGAAGTCGATCGCGCCGAAGACGATCATGCGGGGGGCGGGGACGGAGGACTCGACGAGGAGGGTGATCGGCTGTCCGCAGCGGCTGCCGTCGGCGCCGATCTCCAGGGTGCCGGTGCGCCCGGCGTCGAGCAGGGCGCGGGCCTCGCTCGCGGCGGTGCGGTCCAGCTCGGGGTGGCCGCCGAGCCCGCCCTCGTACGCACCGTCCGGCCGGACCAGGAGGGCCTGCCCCAGCAGGTCCTCCGGGCCCGAGACGATCCGGGCGAGCGCCGCCGCCTCGCCCGAGGCGGCGGCCGCGAGCGCGGCGGGGAAGACCCCGCCGCGCACCGGGGTGACGAGGATGTCGATGACGCCGCCGCAGGTCAGGCCGACCGCGAAGGCGTCCTCGTCGCTGTAGCCGAAGCGCTCGACGACGGTCCGCCCGTCTTCGAGCGCCTGTTGGCACAGCTCGTAGACGGCGCCCTCCACGCATCCGCCGGAGACCGATCCGATCGCCGTGCCGTCGGTGTCGACGGCGAGCGCGGCGCCCGGCTGCCGGGGCGCGCTGCCGCCGACCGCCATGACGGTGGCGACGGCGAACTCGCGTCCCTGCTCGACCCACCGGTGCAGCTCCTCGGCGATGTCCAGCATCTCGAACTCCTTGGGGATGGGTGTGGCGGGCGGCGTCACACCGGGCGGGTGCCCGGTCAGCCGACGCCCAGCCAGCTCTCGATCGGGTGGATGGCGAAGTACACGACGAAGACCGCGGTCAGCGCCCACATGAAGCCGCCGACCTCCCTCGCCCTGCCCTGCGCGGACTTGATCACCGCGTAGGAGATCACGCCGGCGGCGACACCGGTGGTGATGGTGTACGTGAAGGGCATCAGGACCACCGTGAGGAACACCGGGATCGCGACGGAGCGGTCGCTCCAGTCCACGTGCTTGGCGTTCTGCATCATCATCGAGCCGATGACGACCAGGGCCGCGGCGGCGACCTCCTGCGGCACGATCGCGGTCAGCGGCGTGAAGAACAGGCACAGGGCGAAGAAGCCGCCGGTGACCACGGAGGCCAGGCCGGTGCGGGCGCCCTCGCCGACGCCGGTGGCGGACTCGACGAACACGGTCTGGCCGGAGGCACCGCCCGCGCCGCCCAGGACGCCGCCGGCGCCGTCGATGAACAGCGCCTTGGACAGGCCCGGCATGCGGCCCCTGTCGTCGGCGAGCTTGGCCTCGGTGCCGACGCCGAGGATGGTGGCCATGGCGTCGAAGAAGCCGGCCAGCACCAGGGTGAAGACGATCATGGTGATCGTGATGTAGCCGACGTCGCCCCAGCCGCTGAAGGACACGTCGCCGATGAGCGAGAAGTCCGGGGCGGAGACGGCGCTGCCGTGCAGCTCGGGGGCGCCGGAGAACCAGGCCTTGGCCGGGATGTCGGCGACCGCGTTGAGGACCGCGGCGATCACGGTGCCGGTGACGATGCCGATGAGGATCGCGCCGGGGACGTTGCGGGACTGCAGGGCGAAGATCAGCAGCAGCGTGACCGCGAAGATGAGGACCGGCCAGCCCTCCAGCTCACCGGCCGGGCCGAGCGCCACGGGGCCGCCACCGGGGGCGGGGTTCTCGTGGACGAAGCCGGCCTTCACGAAGCCGATGATGGCGATGAAGAGGCCGATGCCGATGGTGATGGCGTGCTTGAGCGCGAGCGGTATCGCGTTCATGATCATCTCACGCAGGCCGGTGACGACCAGGAGACAGATCACGGCGCCGTACGCGATCGACATGCCCATGGCCTGCGGCCAGGTCATGACCGGGACGACCTGCGAGGCCATCACGCCGGAGACGCTGAGACCGGCGGCGAGGGCCAGCGGCACCTTGCCCCAGAAACCCATCAGGAGGGTGGTGGCCGCCGCGCAGAGCGCGGTGGCGGTGATCAGCGCGGGCTGGCTGAGGACGTTGCCGTCCACGTCCTTGCCGGAGAGGATCAGGGGGTTGAGCAGGAGAATGTACGCCATCGCCATGAAGGTGGTGACGCCGCCGCGGATCTCCGTCGCGACGGTGGATCCTCTCTCCGAGATGTGAAAGTACCGGTCGAGCCAAGACCTGCCGGCGGGGTTGCGCGAGCCGCTGCCCGCGTCCTCGGCCGTGGTCTTGGGCTCCACTGACGACTGGGTCATGGGGCCTACTCCCAAGGTTCAAAGGGGCACCCGCAGAAAGCGTTGGGGATTGCGGGATTTGGGATATCGAGATGGCTGCACGACCCGGGGGACGGCCCGAGACGAACGGGTGAATCGGTACTGCTCGTACTGCTGGGTGATGCGGGGTACTGCCGGGTACTGCCGTGGGGGGATTCCCCGGACGGTGCGGGCGGGGGAAGTGTGACGTTCCTGGGAGGCACGCACCGTCCGGAGAGGTCCTACAGGGTGCCGGTCAGGTGCTCGGGGCGGACCGGCGTCTTGTTGAGCTCCAGGCCCGTCGCGTTCCGGATCGCCGCGAGGACGGCCGGGGTGGACGACAGGGTCGGGGCCTCGCCGATGCCGCGCACGCCGTACGGCGCGTTCGGGTCGGCCAGTTCGAGGTAGTCGACCGGGATGGTCGGCGTGTCGAGGATCGTGGGGATCAGGTAGTCCGTGAAGGAGGGGTTGCGCACCTTCGCGGTCTTCGGGTCGACGATGATCTCCTCCATCACCGCGACGCCGAGGCCCTGGGTGGTGCCGCCCTGGATCTGGCCGACGACGGAGAGCGGGTTGACCGCCTTGCCGACGTCCTGGGCACAGGCCAGTTCGATCACCTTGACCAGGCCGAGCTCGGTGTCGACCTCCACGACCGCGCGGTGCGCCGCGAAGGCGTACTGCACGTGGCCGTTGCCCTGGCCGGTGACGAGGTCGAAGGGCTGGGTGGGGCGGTGCCGCCACTCCTCCTCGATCTCCACGACCTCGTCCTCCAGGACGTCCGCGAGGGAGGCGAGGGTCTCGCCGCCGTCGGTGACGACCTTGCCGCCCTCCAGCAGGAGTTCGGCGCTCGCCCAGGCCGGGTGGTACGAGCCGAACTTGCGCCGGCCGATCTCCAGGACCTTCTCGCGGACGAGCTCGCAGGAGTTCTTGATGGCGCCGCCGGTCATGTACGTCTGGCGGCCCGCGGAGGTCGAACCGGCCGAGCCCACCTGGGTGTCGGCGGGGTGGATGGTGACCTGCTGGACGCCGAGCTCGGTACGGGCGATCTGGGCGTGGATCGTGACGCCGCCCTGGCCGACCTCGGCCGCGGCGGTGTGGACGGTCGCGACGGGCTCGCCGTTGATGACCTCCATGCGGATCTTCGCCGTCGAGTAGTCGTCGAAGCCCTCGGAGAAGCCGACGTTCTTGATGCCGACCGCGTAGCCCACGCCCCGCACCACGCCCTCACCGTGCGTGGTGTTGGACAGGCCGCCCGGCAGCGCGCGGACGTCCGCGCCCTCGCCGGCGGTCTCCCACTGGCGCTCCGGCGGCATCGGGCGGGCCTTGACCCGGCGCAGCAGCTCGGCGACCGGGGCCGGCGAGTCGACGACCTGGCCGGTGGGCATGATCGTGCCCTGCTCCATGGCGTTGAGCCGGCGGAACTCCACCGGGTCCATGCCCAGCTTGGCCGCGAGCTTGTCCATCTGCGCCTCGTAGGCGAAGCAGGCCTGCACCGCGCCGAAGCCGCGCATGGCGCCGCAGGGCGGGTTGTTGGTGTAGAGGCCGATCGCCTCGATCTCCACGTCGTCGACGACGTACGGGCCGACCGAGAGGGAGGAGGCGTTGCCGACGACCGAGGCCGTGGACGAGGCGTACGCGCCGCCGTCCAGGACGATCTTGCACTTCATGTGCGTGAGCTTGCCGTCCTTGGTGGCGCCGTGCTCGTAGTAGAGCTTGGCCGGGTGCCGGTGGACGTGCCCGAAGAAGGACTCGTAGCGGTTGTAGACCATCTTGACCGGCTTGTTGGTGCGCAGCGCGAGCACCGAGGCGAGGATCTGCATCGAGATGTCCTCGCGGCCGCCGAAGGCGCCGCCGACGCCGGCCATGGTCATGCGGACCTTCTCCTCGGGCAGGCCGAGGCAGGGGGCGATCTGCTTGAGGTCCGAGTGCAGCCACTGGGTGGCCACGTAGAGGTCGACGCCGCCGTCCTCGGCCGGCACGGCCAGGCCGGACTCCGGGCCGAGGAAGGCCTGGTCCTGCATGCCGAAGGTGTACTCGCCCTTGACGATCACGTCGGCGCGCTTGGCGGCCTCGGCCGCGTTGCCGCGGATGATCGGCTGGCGGTGCACGATGTTGGGGTGCGGTACGTGACCGGCGTGGTGGTCGTCGCGGTTCTCGTGGACCAGGATCGCGTCCGGGGCGAGCGCGGAGGCCTCGTCGGTGATGACGGGCAGCTCGCGGTACTCGACCTTGATCTTCGCGGCGGCGCGGCGGGCGGTCTCCGGGTGGTCGGCGGCCACGAGGGCCACCGGCTCGCCGTGGTGGCGGACCTTGCCGTAGGCCAGGACGGGGGTGTCCTGGAACTCCATGCCGTAGTTCTTGGCGGCCGGCAGGTCGTCGGCCGTCAGCACGGCGTAGACGCCGGACATGGCCACGGCCTCGGAGGTGTCGATGGACACGATCTCGGCGTGGGCGACGGTGGAGCGCAGGATCTGGCCCCACAGCATCTCCTCGTGCCACATGTCCGAGGAGTAGGCGAACTCGCCGGTCACCTTGAGGGTGCCGTCGGGGCGGAGGGTGGACTCGCCGACGCCGCCCTTGGTGTGGTTCTGGGTGACGTTCCTGGGGATGCCCGTGGTGGTACCAGCCATGATCAGACCGCCTCTCCCTGGCGGGCGGCCGCCAGGCGGACCGCGTCGAGGATCTTCTCGTAACCGGTGCAGCGGCAGAGGTTGCCGGAGAGCGCCTCGCGGATGTCCGCGTCCGTCGGGGACGGGTTGCGCTCCAGCATCTCGTCGGCCGCGACCAGCAGACCCGGGGTGCAGAAGCCGCACTGCACCGCGCCGGCGTCGATGAACGCCTGCTGGATCGGGGACAGTTCGACGCCCTCGCCGGTCTGCGAGTCCTGGCCGGGCTTGGCGGCCCAGCGCTGCGCCTCGTCGAGCGAGGTGCCGCCGCAGGCGCCGGTGGCGCAGCCGCCGCCGTGCCCGTGCTCCTCGCGCTGCTTGGCGTAGTCCGCCAGGCCCTCGACGGTGACGACCTCGCGGCCCTCGACCTGACCGGCGGCCACCAGGCAGGAACAGACCGGCACGCCGTCCAGACGGACCGTGCAGGAGCCGCACTCGCCCTGCTCGCAGGCGTTCTTGGAGCCGGGCAGGCCCAGGCGCTCACGCAGAACGTAGAGGAGGGACTCGCCCTCCCAGACGTCGTCGGCTTCCTGCGTACGACCGTTGACCGTGAAATTCACGCGCATGGTTATGCAGCTCCTTCAAGGGTGCGGCCGTTGCCGGCGCGGTACTGCTCCCAGGTCCAGCCGAGCGTGCGGCGGGCCATGATGCCCACGGCGTGCCGGCGGTACTTGGCGGTGCCTCGGACGTCGTCGATCGGGTTGCAGGCGCCGGAGGCGAGCTCCGCGAACTGCGTGGCGATCGACGGGGTGATGATCTTGCCGTTGTCCCAGAAGCCGCCCTCTTCGAGCGCCGCGTTCAGGAACTCCTCGGCCGCGGTCGCCCGGACCGGGGTCGGGGCGGCGGAGCCGATGCCGGTCCGCACGGTCCGGGTCTCCGGGTGGAGGGCCAGGCCGAAGGCGCAGACCGCGATGACCATCGCGTTGCGGGTGCCGACCTTGGAGTACTGCTGGGGGCCGTCCGCCTTCTTCACGTGGACGGTCTTGATGAGCTCGTCGGGCTCCAGCGCGTTGCGCTTCACGCCCTTGTAGAACTCGTCGATCGGGATGAAGCGGGTGCCGCGCACCGACTCGACCTCGACCTCGGCGCCCGCCGCGAGCAGCGCGGGGTGGGCGTCACCGGCCGGGGAGGCGGTGCCCAGGTTGCCGCCGACGCCGCCGCGGTTGCGGATCTGCGGGGAGGCGACCGTGTGGGAGGCGAGCGCCAGACCGGGCAGCTCCTCGCGGAGGTTCTCCATGATCCGGCTGTACGGGACGGAGGCGCCGAGCCGGACGTTCTCCTCGCCGACCTCCCACTCGCCGAGCAGCTCGATACGGTTGAGGTCCAGGAGGTACTCGGGACGCCGGTGGTCGAAGTTGATCTCGACCATGATGTCCGTACCGCCCGCGATGGGCACGGCCGTGGGGTGCTCGGCCTTGGCGGCGAGCGCCTCCTCCCAGCTGGCGGGGCGAAGGAAGTCCATGGTGGCTCTCTTCTTGTGCTTGCGGTGAACGGGGATTCGTCCGTAGCGGGCCCGGGGGGACGGCCGACGGCCCTGACGATCTCTTCATGTGCTGTTAACGCGTGGTGTGTGGCCTAGTACACAAGCCACGGTCCCCCGGTGTGCAGCCACCGAACACATGAAGCGGTTGGCTGGCTGCCACCCTCGTCTTGTAGATTCGAACGAAAGCCGGAGAACGGTGACCCCTGCGTTTCCCCCTGGAAACACGAGCACCGCCTCACCGGCGACAACGCGACACCCCACGACTTGGAACGGCGGCGAGACCATGCGGCTGCGCGCACTGCTGGAGAACGACGCGCTCGGGCTGCGCCTGCTCGGCGGAGAGGACGAGCTGGACCGCACCGTCCGCGGCGTCATGACGACCGACCTGAAGGACCCCAGCCGCTACCTGTCCGGCGGTGAGCTGGTCCTCACCGGTCTGGCCTGGCTGCGCGAGCCGGCCGACGCGGAGCCCTTCGTCCGCATCCTGGCGGGCGCCGGAGTGGCCGCGCTCGCCGCCGGCGAGGCCGAGCTCGGCGACATCCCCGAGGACCTCGTACAGGCGTGTTCACGCCATCGGCTTCCGCTGTTCGGTGTGAACGAGTCCGTTGCGTTCGCGACGATCACCGAGCACGTTGTTCGACAGGTCTCCGGCGAGCGGGCCGGCGACCTGGCCGCCGTCGTGGACCGGCACCGGCGCCTGATGACCTCCGGCCCGGCCGGCGGCGGCCCCGAGGTCGTCCTCGACCTCCTCGGCTCCGACCTGGACCTTCGCGCCTGGGTGCTCTCCCCCACCGGCCGCCAGATCGCCGGCGCCGGCGAGCCCCTGGAGGCCGGCCTCGCCGCCACCCTGGCCGGCGAGCACCTCGCCGCCACCCGCACCGGCCGGCGCGGCCCGCACCGGCTCACGGTCGGCGGAACGCCCTACTCGCTCTTCCCGATCCGCAACACCGGCCGCGGCGCCGCCCCCGCCGCCCGCGACGTGCGCGAGACCGTGCTCTCCGACTGGCTGCTGGCCGTCGAGGCCGACGCCGGCGACTGGCCGGCCGCCCGGCTCGACCTGCTCCAGGGCGTCACCCAGCTGATCGCCGTCGAGCGCGACCGCCGCGACGCCGCCCGCACCGTGCGCCGCCGGCTCGCCCAGGAGGTCCTGGAGCTCGTCCAGTCCGGCGCCGCGCCCGCCGAGATCGCCGCCCGGCTCCGGGTCGCCGCGCCCGTGCTGCTGCCCGGCCTCGGCACCGCCCCGCACTGGCAGGTCGTGGTCGCCCGCGTCGAGTGGGAGACCGAGCCCGGGCAGAACGGCGTCGACAGCGGCCCCGTCGCCCAGGCCCTCCTGGAGGAGATCCTGGTCGACCCGGCCGCCTCCGGCGCCGACACCGCCGACCGGATCGCCGTCGCCCACAGCGGCGACGAGGCCATCGCCCTCGTCCCGCTGGCCGCCGCCCCGCTGCCCGACAGCGAGGACGACATGCCGCCCGCCACCCTCGGCCTGCACGCCGACGTCCTGCTGGACGCCGTGCGCGCCCCGCTCTCCGCGGGCCTCGACGGCGACGGCCGCCTCACCCTCGGCGTCAGCGCCGCCGTGCACTCCGCCGAGGGGCTGCGCGGCGCCCTGGAGGAGGCCCGGCACGCCCGCCGGGTCGCCGCCGCCCGCCCCGGCCGGGTCTGCGCCGCCGGCCACCACGAGCTGGCCTCCCACGTGCTGCTGCTGCCCTTCGTCCCCGACGACGTGCGGCGCGCCTTCACCGCCCGGCTGCTCGACCCGCTGCGCGACTACGACCGGCGCCACCGCGCCGAGCTCATCCCCACCCTGGAGGCCTTCCTCGACTGCGACGGCTCCTGGACCCGCTGCGCCACCCGCCTCCACCTGCACGTGAACACGCTGCGCTACCGGGTCGGCCGGATCGAGCAGCTCACCGGCCGGGACCTGTCCCGCCTGGAGGACAAGCTCGACTTCTTCCTGGCGCTCCGGATGAGCTGAACGGGTGAAGGCGCGATTCCGTCGCGCGCGTTCATCTCATCGGGTGACCGGGGGACCTGACGGGGCGGCAGCCGACGGCCGCCCCGTACCGCGTTCCCGCGTGTTTCCGGGCGCCACCGCTTTGTGAAAACTTTCACCCGACCCCTTGGCCACCGTCCCCGTTCGTGCTGAGATTCCGTCCTACTCACAGCTCGATGGCGCGCTCGGGGAGGGCAATGTGGCGTACGGCCGGGGAACCCCACTGGAGACCGCGATCTGGAGGCTTCGCTCCCGCGGCTGCTGGACGGACGCCGCCGAACTCCTCGCCCCCCGCGCGACGGAACCCGCCGCCGCCCTCGAACGGGCGGCCCTGCTGATCGAGCGCTGCCTCTACACCGAGCAGGGCTGGGCCGAGGCCGAGGAGGCGCTGCGCGCCGCCGAGGCGGTCGCCCGCACCGACGAGGAGCGCGGCGCCGCCGCCTGCGAACGCGGCCACCTGGCGTACGCCTCCACCCTCCTTGGCGTCCGCGACCGGGCCGACGAGGCCCGCGCGGCACTCGGCCGGGCCGCCGCCCTGGTCGGCACCGACACCGCCGCCCGGGCGCTCCTCGACTACCGGCGGGGGCTGGTCGCGCAGAACCTCGGCGACTCCCCGCAGGCCGCCCGCGCCGCACTGCGCCGGGCGCACGCCGGGGCCACCGCCCACGAGGACGCGCTGCTGCTCTCCTCCACCTGGCGGCACCTCGCCGGACTCGCCCTGCGCGAGGGGGAGTTGGCGGAGGCACGGCACGGGTTCGCCGAATCGCTGCGGATCCGCGAGGAGTTGGGGTACCTCGTGGGCACGGCCCCCGCCCTCGCCTCTCTCGCGGCCACCGAGACCGAACCCGAGGCGGGTCGCCTCCGCGCCGAGGCGACCCGCCTCTTCCGTCTCCTGGGGGGCGTACCGACGTGGCTGGCGGGGCAGTTGGTGCCGCGTCCGGCGATCTGACCGCCCCCTGCACGTCGCCCGCTCCCGTCTCAGGCCGGGTGCGGCTCCAGCCGTACGAGCGCCTCGTCGAGGCCCACCACCAGCGCGCCGTCCTCCGTCACCGTGACCGCGCGGACCGGGGGGCCCGGGCGGAAGGTCAGGCGGTCGGACCGCTCCGGGCGGTGCAGCTCGACCGTGCCGTCGGCCCAGGCGGCGGCCAGGAACGGGCCGTGCGGGGTCTCGGCGGCGGCGAGGGAGACCACCGGGGCGCGGCGTTCGGTGAGCGGGGCGGGGTCCGGGTCCTGTCCGGGGGTCCAGCGGCGCACCGTGCCGTCGGTGCCGCCGCTGCACACGAAGGGGGTCGCGGACTCGACCGCGGCGACGGCCGTGACCCGGCCGCTGTGCAGGGCCGCCTGGTGCAGTCCGGTCAGGCCGAAGGCGTGCACGGAGCCCAGCCGGTCGCCCACGACGACGGAGCCGCCGATCGCGGCGAGCGCCGTGCCGGGGTGCCGGGTCAGGGTCGTGGTGACCGCCTCGGTGAGGCGCTGGAGGTACGGCGGGCGGGGTTCCCGGCCCCGTACGGTGTGCAGCCGGCCCCGCTCGTCGAGCAGCAGCACCGTCCCGTCGGGGGCGGGCGCGAGGGCGGTGACCCGTCCGGTGACCGGGTGGTCGAGCCGCCCGAGCGGCCGGGCGTCGGCGGTGGCGAGCAGCCGTACGGTGCCGCCGAGGTCGGCGGCGAGCAGGGTGCCGCCCTGGGCGGCGAGCGCCGCGACCGGGCCGGGCCAGGGCGGGGCGCCGTCCCCGGTGACCCGGGTCCAGCGCACCCGCCAGGGCGCCGGTTCGGCCAGCCGGGTGAGGGCGGGGCGCAGCCGGGGGTCGGCGCCGTCGCCGAGGGCGCAGAGCAGCACCAGGGCCCGGTCGGCCGGGGTGCGGGCCGCGCAGAGCGCCTGCCCGGCGCGCAGCCAGGCGGTGCGCAGTCCGCCGTGCTCGTCGCCCTCCTCCCGTACGTATCCGGTGGTGACGGCGACGGGGTCCGCGGCGCAGACGAGGGCCGGGTCGGAGAGGTTCGGGGGGAGGGCGGGGGAAGGGGTGGGCGCCTCGGCCGTCTCGTCGTCCGTGACCTCCGTGTGGCGGCCGGCCGCGGCGAGCAGCGCGTGCTCGGGGGTGTCCGGGCGGGTCTCGACGACCAGGCGGACCCGGCGGGTGCGGGCGAGCTCGGCGAGCAGTTCGGCGACCCGCAGCGGCTCGGCGGCGGTGTGCAGGTCCGGCAGCAGCAGCACGGTGCGGGCGGCCCGGCCGGTGTCGCTGGTGGCCAGGGCGCGGACCAGGTCGGCGGGCGAGGCGGCGACGACGCCGAGGTGGTCGGCGACGGCCCAGGCGGTGCCGAGGGCGGTGCGACCGGTCAGCGGGACGAGCGCGCGGGCGCTGCGGTGCCGCCCGGCGGCCCGGGGGCCGTGCGCGGCGAGCCAGTCGAGCAGCCCGGGGCCGCCGGTGACGAGGCAGAGGCGGGGCGCGTCGGGATCGGTGAGCCAGCCGAGCAGGGCCGCGGCCCCGGGGCGCTCCGCGCGGACGGACGGCATGGACACCTCTCGGTCGGCCTGCTGCGAACGGAGTAACGGCTGCTGGTGTCGACCTTAGCCGTCAGGCTTGCGCTCCGGTGAAGTGCTCCCGTACGAGGGAGGAAACGACCGGGAGGTCCTGGGCGATCAGGGCGTCGAGGAGGGCGCTGTGCTCGGCCGCGTCGGCGACGAGGTCGGCGTGGCGGGTGGCGGGGCCGCTGACCAGCGGCCACTGGGAGCGGCGGTGCAGGTCGTCGGCGACGAGCAGGAGCTGTTCGTTGCCGGCGAGGGCGAGGACGGCGCGGTGGAAGGCGCGGTCGGTCTCGGCGTAGTGGGCGCGGTCGCCGCGGGCGGCGGCGGCGCCGGTGGCCTCGGCGAGCGGGCGCAGCCCGGCCCAGCGCTCGGCGGGCACGGTGCGGGCCAGCCGCAGCATGACGGGGACCTCGATGAGGGCGCGGACCTCGGCGAGCTCGGCGAGTTCGCGCGGGGTGCGTTCGGTGACCCGGAAGCCTCGGTTGGGGACGACCTCGACGGCGCCCTCGGTGGCGAGCTGCTGCATGGCCTCGCGGACGGGGGTGGCGGAGACGCCGAAGCGTTCCCCGAGGGCGGGGGCGGAGTAGACCTCGCCGGGGACGAGCTCGCCGCCGACCAGGGCGGTGCGCAGGGCCTGGAGGATCTGGCCGCGGACGGAGTGGCGGCGCACGGTGCGGGGCTCGGCGAGGCCGGGGCCGGGCGGCTCGGCGTGGGTGTGCTCGCCGCGGGCGGTCTGTTCGGGGACCCGTGCCGCGTCGGCGGTGCCCGGGTCGCCGTACGCCGCGGGGGCGGGGCGGCCGGTCGTCCGCCCGCGTGTGCTGCCCTGCTCCACCGGGGTCCTCCTGCGCCGTCGTGCCGGGGCCCGGCTCGCGGTGCCGGGGTCCCCCGTGCACGATAGGCGGACGGCGCCGCAGTTCAAACACCGCCCCGATCGGGTAAGGTAAGCCTTACCTGCTAACGATCGTGATTCGGTGGTTCCGCATGGCCGTACCCGCTCTGCCGTCGTCACCCGTCGCCGCCGCCTACGCGCGCCTGGCCGGGGTCTTCGCCGGCCTGCGCGTGGACGAGCTCGCCGGGGACGCGCCCCTGCCGGGCGGCACGGGCTGGGTGACCGCGGCGGAGCTGGGCGCCGGCGGGACCGGTCTGGACGGCTTCCTCGCCTGGGACGAGGCGCAGGTGAAGCGGGACTACGGGCGGGCGGCCCGCCCGGACGTCGTCGCCGGCTTCGGGCTGCACCGGTACGCGTGGCCGGTCTGCCTGCTGGTGACGCTCCCCTGGTTCCTGGACCGCCGGGTGCCCCGGCTGCCCGCGCGGGACCTGTCCTTCCAGCGGGCCCTCGGCCGGATCGCGGTGCGGGTCGAGGAGTTCGCGTGCCTGCCGGACGATCCGCTGGCCGGACTGCCCGGCGCCCGCGTGGTGGCGGACGGGGAGGCGCTGCGGGCAGCCGCCCGGGACGCGCTGGCCGAGCACTTCGAGGAGGTCCTCGCCGGTTTCGGGCCCCGGATGCGGCGGGGCCGGCGGGCCCTGTGGGGCATGGTGACCGACGAGGTCGTCGAGAGCCTCTGGTACATCGCGGCGCTGCTCGGCGAGGAGCGCCGGGCGCTCGCCGAGCTGGAGCTCCTGATGCCGGGCACCGCCCGGCCGTACGTGGGATCGGCGGGCTTCCGGGAGCTGCCCGGCTCGGCCGAGGCCTGCGGCGGCGCGGCGCGCGCCACCCGGGACCGGGCCACCTGTTGCTTCTTCTACACGGTGCGGCCCGAGGACACCTGTCTGACCTGTCCGCGCACGGCCGACGCCGAGCGGGTCCGCCGGCTGGCCGCCACCGCCTGACCGCTCCCCCGGTCACACCACCCGCAGGGGTGGTCGGATTCGAACGCAGCTCGGTGCCCTCGCGCTTCCGTTCGACCAGATCGCACCTATTCGTATGCCGTGCGACCCCGATGGCGTGCTCTTGTCCCGAAACCCCGTGGCCGCCGTGCGCGGTCGGCCAGTATGGGCGGCCGTATCGCCCTCTCTGCGAGACAAAGGGACACCGCATGAGACTGACCGACATATCGCTGGACTGGCTGCTTCCGGGCGGCGTGATGGTGGCGGGAGTCCTGACGGCGGTGGCGGTGCTCGCGCGCGGGAAGCGCGCCGGTGAGCAGGCCGCGGCCGACGACTCCTGGGAGCGCAGCGAGGAGCGCCGCCGCCGCAAGGAGGCCGTCTACGGCACCGCCTCCTACGTCCTGCTGTTCTGCTGCGCCGCGGTCGCCGCGGCGCTCTCCTTCCACGGGCTCGTCGGCTTCGGCCGACAGAACCTCAACCTCACCGGCGGCTGGGAGTACTTGGTCCCGTTCGGCCTCGACGGCGCCGCGATGTTCTGCTCGGTGCTCGCGGTCCGCGAGGCCAGCCACGGGGACGCGGCGCTCGGCTCGCGCCTGCTGGTGTGGACCTTCGCGGGGGCGGCGGCCTGGTTCAACTGGGTGCACGCGCCGCGCGGCCTGGGCCACGCGGGCGCTCCGCAGTTCTTCGCGGGCATGTCCCTGTCGGCCGCGGTCCTCTTCGACCGGGCCCTGAAGCAGACCCGCCGGGCCGCGCTGCGCGAGCAGGGCCTGATCCCCAGGCCGCTGCCGCAGATCCGGATGGTCCGCTGGCTGCGGGCGCCCCGGGAGACCTTCGGCGCCTGGTCGCTGATGCTCCTGGAGGGCGTGCGGACCCTGGACGAGGCCGTGGACGAGGTGCGCGAGGACCGGCGGGAGAAGGAGCAGAACCGGATCCGCCGGCGCGAGCAGGCCAAGCTGGACCGGGCGCGCCTGAAGGCCATGAACCGGCAGCACCGGGCCTTCGGTCGCGGCGGGCGCCAGGTCGACGTGGCCGCGCTGGGCGCGGGCGGTGTGGGCGGTGTGGGCTCCGCGGCGGGGCCGGTGCAGGCCGCCGTCGCGGAGCCCGCCATAGCCGACCCCGGACAGCTGCCGCTTCGGCCCCGGCCCTCCCTGCAAGCCGTGAAGGGCGCTGAGCCGCGCCCGGCTGAGTCCCGGACGGTGGACCTCACCGCCGAGGACGACACCCAGGCACTGCCGCGCCTGGACTCCCTGGAACGCAAACTCGCGGACCTGGAGCAGCAGTTCGGCTGAGCAGCGGACCGTCGACGGCGGGGCCGCCCGAGGACTTCCTCAGGCGGCCCCGCCGTTCAGTTCGAACCAGACCACCTTGCCCGCGCCCTGGTTCTCCACCCCCCATGAGTCGGCGAGGGCCTGGACCAGGACGAGTCCGCGCCCGTGCGTACCGTCGTCGGCGTGCGGTACGGGCGGGCGGCTGAGTCCGGGCACGAAGTCCCGGACCTCGACCCGGAGGTGCTCGGGGAGCACGGTGGCGGTGACGACCGCGCCGTGCTCGGTGTGGACCAGGGCGTTGGTCACCAGCTCGCTGGTGAGGAGTTCGGCGACGTCGGTGGCGCCCGGCCCGCCCCACGTTCCCAGCATCTCGCGCAAGGCATGTCGCACCTCCGGTACGGCGGTGAGATCCGCGCATCCCACCTTTCTGAGCAACTGAGTCGGCTGTTGCGCCTCCCCGGCCATATCCCCCACCCCGTCGTCGCGTCGAACAGGCTCACGGGGATGCATGCCCCACCGGCAGGGCGGCATTCATCCCGCCCGCCGGGCCGCGGTGGGGCCGGCTCGAGCCGAGACGGCCTCTCCACAGAACCTGACACACTGCGCTCGACAAGAGTGCAAGCCGTGAGAAATGCGTCTACAGCTGGCACCGGACGCAGCTTGGTGCAATGCGCAGCTTCGTTCACCCGGTCCTGGATCGGCGCTCCCTTCGGCACTGCTGCCGCTCCGGACCGCGCACCATCCACGTACTCGATCGCCTTCAACCGGAGATTCAGTTGGCCAACGAGATGCACGTCTCCATCACCCCTCGGGGAATGAGCGTCCAGGAGGCGTACCGCCTGTATCGCGACGACGCACTGCTCGTGAACCGGCGCTATCAGCGGAAACTCGTCTGGTCTGTCGCCGAGAAGCAACTTCTGATCGACAGCATCCTCGACGGCTACCCCATCCCCCTGATCCTGCTCGCGGAGCGCCCCGAGATCCACGGGAGCGGCAAGTACGAGATCATCGACGGGATGCAGCGCCTGGACGCGATCTTCTCGTTCATCGAGCAGAAGTACGACTACGACGGTTACTACTTCGACCTGAGCCAGAGCGCACGTGCCCGTCAGGCAGCGGACGCCGGTGCGTTCGAACCGGTGCACGTCACGACTCTCCTCCCGGCCGAGAAGTGCGCCAACCTGTTGGACTACCAGCTGGCAGTCACAATTTTTCCCACGCAGACGGAACAGCAGATCACCGACGTCTTCAGCAGGATCAATTCGAACGGTCGTCAGCTGAGCGCCCAGGAGAAGCGTCAGGCGGGAATGCTGAACCCCTTCTCCGAGCTGGTCAGGACCATGGCGAGCTCGCTTCGCGGCGACGTCTCGGATGACGTCCTGCTCCTGCACGACATGCCGAGCATCTCCATCGAGTCAGCGCGCGAGAAGCAGCGGTACGGCGTCAAGGCAGAGGACACCCTCTGGATCCGGCACGGCATTCTCAACGTGAAGCAGCTGCGAGAAGGCGACGACGAACAGATGGTCGCCGACATCGCCGCCTCTATCCTGCTGGACAACCCTTTCCCCGCCAGCAAGGAGGAGTTCGACGAGATCTACGACGGCCAGAGTGAGAAGCACAAGCGCATCGAACGGAGCCTGGCCGCGTACGGGGTCCGCCGGCTCGAGGAAGAGATCCAGGCGACCTTCTCCGTGTTGTCCGAAGTCGTGGACGCGGAGCTTCCCTCCCCCAACGGCCTCCGCAACCTCGTGCGCCCGGGCGGCAACCCCATCCGGACACCGTTCTACGCCCTCTTCATGTCCTTCTTCGACCTGGTCGTGCGCCAGCAGAAGTCTCCCGAGGACTACGCTTCGATCGTCAGCGCCTTGCGCGGTATCGGGCCCCGGTTGAAGAGCGCTCGCCACTACACCTCAACCGAGGACCGGGTGTCGAACATCGACACGATCACCGGGTTGATCCAACGCTACTTCGTCGAAAAGACTCCCCCAGCCTTCGGGCACGGCCCCGGTCTGGCGCTGGACTTCGAGAACTCACTCCGCAGGTCGAGGATCGAGACGAGCCGCTACGAGTTCAAGCAGGGACTTCTCCGCCTGGACGGGCAGCGAACATGGGACGGCAGCCTGACCGGGAGGCTGGCGGAGACCATCTGCGCCATCGCGAACGTCAAGCCCCGTACGGAGGGCTATCTCTTCATCGGCGTGGCCGACAAAGAGAGCGATGCGCGACGCATCCGGGAGCTGGATGGCATCGAGCCGATAGGCGTGGGACCGCACAGCGTCGTCGGTGTCGACCGGGAGGCACATGCCAAGAAGATGACCTTGGACACCTACGTCCAGCGGTTCGTGACGAAGCTGTCCCAGCAACCGATCAGCGAACCGCTCGCGACCCAGCTGCTTTCCGGCATCGACACGATCGAGTACAAGGGCACGTCGGTCATCCGCGTCCTCATCCCCGGCCAGAGTGACCTCACCTACCTGGGAGACCGCGTCTTCGTGCGGCGCGGCTCCTCGACAGAGGAAATCAAGGACCTCAAGCAGGTCGCAGCGCTGGCCAAGTCGTTCACCTGACCGGCAGAAAGGGGCTGACGGCGGCGGTTTCTACGGCCTGGGCACGTTGCGCAGGTTGGAGCGGGCCATCTGGAGCATCCGGCCCACGCCGCCGTCGAGCACGATCTTGCTGGCGGACAGGGCGAAGCCGGTGACCATCTCGGCGCTGATCCGGGGCGGGATGGAGAGCGCGTTGGGGTCGGTGACCACGTCCACGAGCGCCGGGCCCTTGTGCTTGAAGGCGTCCTTGAGGGCGCCCGCGAGCTGCTTGGGCTTCTCGACCCGTACGCCGTAGGCGCCGGCGGCCCGGGCGAGGGCGGCGAAGTCGGGGTTCTTGTTGGTCGTTCCGTACGAGGGCAGTCCGGCGACGAGCATCTCCAGCTCGACCATGCCGAGCGAGGAGTTGTTGAACAGGACCACCTTCACCGGCAGGTCGTACTGGACGAGGGTGAGGAAGTCGCCCATGAGCATGGCGAATCCGCCGTCGCCGGACATCGACACGACCTGCCGGCCGCGGTCGGTGAACTGGGCGCCGATGGCCTGCGGCAGGGCGTTGGCCATGGAGCCGTGGCTGAAGGAGCCGATGATCCGGCGGCGCCCGTTGGGGGTGAGGTAGCGGGCGGCCCACACGTTGCACATGCCGGTGTCGACGGTGAAGACGGCGTCGTCGTCGGCGAGTTCGTCGAGCACGGAGGCCACGTACTCGGGGTGGATCGGCACGTGCTTGTCGACCTTGCGGGTGTAGGCCTTGACCACGCCCTCCAGGGCGTCGGCGTGCTTCTTGAGCATCTTGTCCAGGAAGCGCCGGTCGGTCTTGGCGCGGACCCGGGGGATGAGGCAGCGCAGGGTCTCGCGGACGTCGCCCCAGACGGCGAGGTCCAGCGTGGAGCGCCGGCCGAGCCGTTCGGGCCGCACGTCGATCTGGACGATCTTCACGTCGTCGGGCAGGAAGGCGTTGTACGGGAAGTCTGTGCCGAGCAGGATCAGCAGGTCGCACTCGTGGGTGGCCTCGTAGGCGGCGCCGTAGCCGAGCAGTCCGCTCATGCCGACGTCGTACGGGTTGTCGTACTGGATCCATTCCTTGCCGCGCAGAGCGTGGCCGACGGGCGACTTGACCCGCTCGGCGAACTGCATGACCTCGGCGTGCGCGCCGGCGGTGCCGCTGCCGCAGAACAGCGTCACCCGGTCGGCGGAGTCGATCATCCGCACCAGGGCGTCGATCTCGGCGTCGCCGGGGCGCACGGTGGGCCGGGAGGTGACGAGCGCGCTCTGGGCGGCCTTCTCGGGGGCCTGCTGGGCGGCGATGTCGCCCGGCAGCGAGACCACGCTGACGCCGCCCTGGCCGATGGCGTGCTGGATGGCGGTCTGCAGCAGCCGGGGCATCTGGCGCGGGTTGGAGATCAGCTCGCTGTAGTGGCTGCACTCGCGGAACAGCTGGTCGGGGTGGGTCTCCTGGAAGTAGCCGAGGCCGATCTCGCTGGACGGGATGTGCGAGGCGAGGGCGAGCACCGGGGCCATGGAGCGGTGCGCGTCGTAGAGGCCGTTGATGAGGTGGAGGTTGCCGGGGCCGCAGGAGCCGGCGCAGGCGGCGAGCCGGCCGGTGATCTGGGCCTCGGCGCCGGCCGCGAACGCGGCGGTCTCCTCGTGCCGCACCTGGATCCAGTCGATGGCGCCGTTGCGGCGGATGGCGTCGACGACGGGGTTCAGACTGTCGCCGACCACGCCGTAGAGGCGCTGGACGCCCGCCCGCACGAGGATGTCGACGAACTGTTCTGCGACGTTCTGTTTGGCCATGGGTCCATCAACCCACGGGCGTCGGGGTTGTGCCTCCTGGGCGGCGGTCGGATTACGCCTCCCAGACGGCGACGGCGGTGCGGTCGTCGGCGTAACCGGTGACGCGGAGCTGGGTGTCGGCGAGGAAGGCGGCGAGGCCCGGGGGGTCGCCGGCGGACCAGCGGGCGGCGAGTTCGTGGGCGAGGGCGGGTTCGCCGCGCATGGGCTCGGCCAGGCCGGGCGAGGCGAGCAGCAGGGTGTCGCCGGGGCGGGCGACGGAGGCCCGGAAGCGGAACGGTTCGGCGGGCGGCAGGGGGTCCTCGACGAAGGGGCGGCCCGGGGCGTCGGCGACGCCGAGCCGCAGGGTGAGCCGGTCGCCGCCCTCCCCGGCCTCGGGCAGGTCAGGGCCGGTGGGCCCGGCGAGGTCCTCGGGATCGCCGATGATCCGGGCGCGGGGCGGGGGCGGGGAGCCGAAGCCGACGACGGGGGCGCCGACGGTCGCGGTGGCTTCGGGGAGCAGCGGTTCGATGTCCTGCCAGGAGCCGTCGCGGAGCCGGAACAGGCCGCCGGTGCCGATGCCGAAGAAGATCCGGGTGCGGCACTCGGGGTCGGCGGTGAGCAGCAGGCAGCGCAGGCCCGCCGTGTACTCCTCGGGGTCGAGGTCCCGTTCGGCGGCGCGCGAGCGCAGCTTGCCGTAGGTGCGGGCGGTGAGCCGGTGCAGTCCGGACTTGAGGTCGCCGCGGCGGCCGGCCCGGATGTCCTCGGAGAGCCGGGCGTGGCTGCGGCCGACGGACTCGGCGATCCAGCGGCAGGCGTCGGCGGCGGCGAGGTGGGTGTGGTCGGATCCGCGCTGTCCGGAGGCGACGGCGACGAGCACGAGGGCGGCCTCGTCGTGTCCGAAGCGGGCGGTGAGCAGGGCGTCCCTGCGGGGTTCGCCGCGGAAGCGGGCGGAGTCGCCGCGGACGGAGGCGGCGCGCAGGGTGTAGCCGCCGTAGCGGGCGCCGTCGAGCGCGGTGTCGGCGACGAGCGCGTCGAGTTCGCCGGGGCGTGCGGCGGGCAGGTGGGTCGGCTCGGGGTCGTAGGTGGGCGGCCGGGTGCCGACGTGTCCGGTACGGGGCCGGGGCGCGGGGACCTGGAGGGTGGGGGTGGGCGGCGGCGCGGGTGCGGGGTCGGCGACGGTCTTCTCGCCCTCGGGCTCCCCGGGCTCGGGCACGCGCTCGGGCCGCGTCGGCGGGGCGGTCAGGCGCGGGTCCCGGTCGGCCTGGCCGGCTGCCTGGGCCGGGGGCGCGGGCGGGGGCTCCGGCGGCGGGGCCGGGGCCGGGAGCTCGGTCGTGGTCGCCGCGGCGGAGTCGTAGCGCTCGTCGAGGCTGTCCGGCGTGGGCGCGGGTCCGGTGTCCTGCGCGTCCTCGTCGTACAGCTTGTCCCACCAGTTGGTGTCCCCCTGCTGAGTCATGCCCTTATTGTCCACCGCACAGGGCGTCAGAAAACGGGACATCGCGAAAAGGACTGGGCCGAAAGGGTGGTCCGCCGGGCGGCCCCACCCCCCACGGGAAGGACGCCCGGCGGACCGGCGTGGTCAGCGCACGTCGTAAGCGCGGACCACGGTCTGGGTGACGGAGTTGCCGTGGGCGTCCGTCATCTCGGTCTTCAGGGTGACCTGGCGGCCGGCGGCGCCCGCGTGGTGCACGGTCGCGGTCCAGGCGTCGCCCTGTCGGGAGACCGGTGCCGCGGTCCAGGTCGTGCCCCCGTCGTAGGAGTAGGAGAGCGCGACCGAGGAGAGCGCGGCGGGGGTGTATCCCGCGTGACCCGTCACGGTGAGGCCGATCCGCTGGTTGTCGGCGGCGGCGAGGGTCTTGAGCCCGTCCTCCGGAAGGTCGTACCGGGGGAAGAGGATCGGGATGCCCTGAGAGTAGACGTTCTCGTCCCGCTTGGAGGTGAACTTCCAGACGGAGTTGACGGCGGTGGAGCGGTTCCACACCTTGCTGGACATCTTCATGACGTTCTGTTCGAGGGTGTACGAGGCCTCCTCGGAGGGCACCTCGAAGACGCCGAACGGCCAGGCGCTGCGGCCGATCTCCTCGTCGCCCCTGCGGAGCACCAGGTTGCCGATGTCGCCGAAGGAGCCGGCCTCGCCGTGGTGGGTGCCGTCGCCCCACATGGCGTCGGCGAAGCCGATCAGGTCGCCCTGCCGCTCGGAGACGAGCACCGGGGCGCCGGTCGCGTCGCGCGGGGCGGTGGGGGCGATGACGCCGTCGTACCAGTTCTCGGTGCGCCGTTCGCCCTCGCGGTAGGCGTGCGGGGTGCCGATCATGAACTCGCCGAACGGGAAGCTGGAGCAGAGCATCTTGTCCCAGACGGTGCCGTCGGGCGTGTGGTACTCCGTGCGGGTGCCGGGGGCGGGGACGGTCTCCAGGCCGGCGAAGCCGACCGAGGCGCCGCTGGGGCGGTGCGCGGAGGTGAAGTCGAGGAAGTCGTTGGCGACGCCCATGGCGGTGTACGTGGAGCGGGTGCTGCCCAGTTCGGCGTCGCGGACCCGGTAGGAGCGGGCGTCGCGGACGGGCCCGGTCTCGGGGAAGGCGAGGCTGTAGAGGTAGGGGCTCTTGGCGGTGGCCCGCCACGAGAGGCGGACCTCGCCGGCGGCGAGCCGGCCGAGCAGGGCCGTGGCCTCGGCGGACTCGACGGCGAGGACGGGAAGTCCGGCGCTGCCGAAGCCGGCGGACGGGTACCAGCGGCCGGGTGCGGTGTGGTGGGCGAGGACGGCGAGGGCGCCGGCCGCCTTCGCGTTGCGGGCGACGGTGACCGAGGAGGTGCTGTCATCGGGCAGCCGGACGAGCGCGACCTTGCCCTTGACCTGGGCGGCGGCCAGTTCGGCGGGGGTGCCGGTGCCGGCGTCGACGAGGGGCGCGCCGCCGGTGCCGTCGAGGTTGTCGGAGCCGGTGGAACCGGTGTACGGGTGCAGGGCGAGGGTGCCCGTCGCGTCGTGCGCGGTCAGCTCGGTGATCTGCGGGGCGGCGGTGCGCCAGTAGCTGCCGAACTCGAACTCCCCGTCCTCGGCGCGGCCTTCGACGTCGGCGTAGTAGCCGCGGATCGTGCGCGGTCCGGCCGCGGTGCCGGCGTGCAGCCAGGTGTCGTCCCAGGAGCGGGCGAACGCGAGGGTGGCGCCGCGCACTTCGCCCGGCTTGTCGGTGCGGACGGACAGCCGGTGGGCCCGGCGGGCGTCGAGGACGAGCGTGGTGTCCTTGCGCAACTCGACCTGCGGGCGGCCGAGGTAGCTGATCGAGTCGTTCAGCGTGGCGCCCTCGCCGGGGTCGGGGGTGGTGACGAAGGAGGAGAGGAAGTAGCTGCCGGCGCGCAGGCGGTAGACCTGCTCGGGGGCGCCGTCGTTGAAGCGGCGCTCGCCGGAGGCGTCGTCGGTGCCGATGACGTCGAGCGAGGAGGCGCCGGCGGCGGGCTCGCCCTGACGGTCGATCAACTTCACGCGCAGGGTGACGGTCTCGGGCTCGACGTACAGCGCGAAGGGGGTGGAGACGTGCGCGCCGCCGGGGCCGGTGGCGACCACCCGGCCGGTGATGTCACCGTACTGGGCGCGCTGGAGGCGGGCGGTCGGGTCGACGGTCAGCGGGACCTCGACGGTGGCGCCGGCCGGGACGGTGACGCTGCTCCGGCCGAGGCGGGCGATGCCGGAGCGGACGGCGGAGCCGTCGTTGCCGGTGACCCGCTCCACGGCGAGGGAGAGGGTGACGGGCCGGTCGCCGGTGTTGGTGTACGGGACGGCGACCGTGGCGCGGTCCTCCTTGACCTGGGGCCAGCCGTAGCCGCCGGCCTGGACGGCGGGGGCGCCGAGGACGCTCTGCAGGGTGGCGGCGCGGACGTCGAGGCGGCCGCCGCCGGTCTCGCGGGCGTCGCCGGGGACGCCGCTGTCGGCGGAGGACACCAGCGCGGCCTTGATCCGCTGGGCGGTCCAGTCGGGGTGGCGCTGCTTGAGGACGGCGGCGGCGCCGGCGACGTGCGGGGTGGCCATCGAGGTGCCGGACATCGACTGGTAGGCGTAGACGCCCCGGCCGCCGGCCGCGGCGGCGGAGATGCCGACGCCGGGTGCGGCGATCTCCGGCTTGAGGGTGTGGGCGGCGTTGGCCGTCGGGCCGCGGCTGGAGAAGGAGGCGGTGGAGTCGTCGCGGTCGACGGCGCCGACGGTGAGCGCGCCGGGCGCGCAGCCGGGGGCGGAGACGGTGTTGCCGCCGGGGCCGGTGTTGCCGGCGGCTATCACGAACAGGGTGTCGGTGCTGCGGGCGAGTTCCTCGGTGGCGGTGCTCATCGGGTCGGAGCAGTCGGTCTGCGAGGGGTCGCCGAGGCTCATGGAGACGACGTCGGCGCCCTGCGCGACGGCCCATTCCATGCCGGCGATGATCCACGACGTGGCGCCGGAGCCGCCGTCGTTGAGGACCTTGCCGTTGAGCAGCCGGGCGCCGGGCGCGACGCCCTTCTTCTTTCCGCCGCTCGCGGCGCCGGAGCCGCCGACGGTGGAGAGGGTGTGGGTGCCGTGGCCCTGGCGGTCGCCGGTGGTGTCGGAGTCCGTGAAGTTCTGCTGGGCGGCGATACGGCCCTGGAGGTCGGGGTGTTCGGCGTCGGCGCCGGTGTCGAGGACGGCGACCGTGGTGCCGGTGCCGTCGAAGCCGGCGGCCCAGGCCTCGGGGGCGTGCACCTGGGCGGTGGAGCGCTCCAGGGTGGCGCGCACCTTGCGGTCGAGCCACAGCTTCTTCAGTCCGCCGGTGGAGCGCGCGGCCGGGCCGTTCAGGTCGGCCCAGAAGTCGGCGGTCCGCTTCTTGTCGGCCTTGAGGGCGACGCCGTCGACGGTCTTCAGGACGGTGCCGCGGGTGGCGCCGCGCGGGGCGGCGGGGACCGAGCGGGCGGTCGCGAGGTCGGTGCCGTAGACGGCGATGAGCGGCAGGGTGGCCGTGGAGGCGTCGTCGTAGCCCTGCCGGATCAGTCCGGTGACGTTGAAGAGTTCGGGGTCCACGCGGCCGGCGGCGAGCGCGGTGGTGGCGCGCTCGGGGTAGACGTAGAGGTCCCGGCCGGAGCGGCGGGTCTGGACGAAGGGCACGGTGCCGTCCTCGCGGGGCAGCGCCGTGGCCGCCGGGTCGCCGGCGGCGTCCGTGGTGACGACGACCCGGTCGCCGGTCACGAGGCTGACGGTGACGGGCTGCCGGCCGCCGGTGCGGGTGGCCTCGCCGCCGACCGGGGTCCGGCCGCCGGCCGCCCCGGTGTCCTGCGGCGCGGCGGCCGCGGTTCCGGCGACCGCGGTGACGGCGAGGACGGCGGCGGTCGCCGCCCCCAGGGCCGTACGCGAAATCGGACGCATCGCTCTCCCCATCTGAATCCGGACATGAGGGCATCAGCGCAAAAGGGCATAAGGCGCCCATGTCCGGAGGCTGTTGGTGCTGCGGTGGCGCCACATTGGCAGAGGTGAGGGTGGTGCAGGCAGGATGGGCGAGGCGGGAATGCGCCGTGGCCGATTCCCGCCAGAGCACCGACGGAACGAATGCGTCCGAGGGCCGCCGTCCGGACCTTCCGGACGGACCGGTTCCGGGACGTCCGCGCGAGGGGTGGGACAGCGATGCTGGCAGCGATAGGTCTCGACGAGCGGCAGGAGTCCGCCTACCGCGCCCTGGTCGCCATGGGCGCGGCCGAGGTCTCCGACCTGGCCCACCGGCTCGCCCTGCCGGAGCCCGACACCGAGCGGGCACTGCGCCGCCTGGAGGCCCAGGGGCTGGCCGCGCAGTCCTCCGCCCGGACCGGACGGTGGGTCGCGGCCCCGCCGGGAGTGGCCCTCGGCGCCCTCCTCACCCAGCAGCGGCACGAGCTGGACCAGGCCGAGCTGGCGGCGGCGCTGCTCGCGCAGGAGTACCGGGCCGAGGCCACCGAGCCGGTGGTGCACGACCTGGTCGAGGTCGTGACCGGCGCCGGAGCGGTCACCCACCGCTTCCTCCAGCTCCAGCTCGGCGCCACCGAGGAGGTGTGCGCGCTGGTCACCGGCAAGCCGATCGCGGTCTCCGGGGTGGAGAACGACGCCGAGGCGCTGGCCGCCGAGCGCGGGGTGCGCTACCGGGTGGTGATCGAGCGGGAGGTCATGTCCCAGCCGAACGGCCTGGTGGAGCTGGCCGCGGCGCTCGGCCGGCACGAGCGGATCCGGGTGGTGGACCGGGTGCCGACCAAACTGGTGGTGGCGGACCGGACGCTCGCGATGGTGCCGCTGACCGGCCGGGGCGCCGAGCCGGCCGCGCTGGTGGTGCACGCGAGCGGACTCCTCGAATCGCTGATGGGCCTCTTCGAGTCGGTGTGGCGCGACGCCCTGCCGCTGCGGCTCGGCGCGGGCGCCCAGATCACCGAGGACGAGGTGCCGGGCCCGGACCCGACCGACCTGGAGATCCTCAGCCTGCTGCTCGCCGGGATGACCGACGCGAGCGTCGCCAAGCAGCTGGACCTCGGGCTGCGGACCGTACAGCGGCGGGTGAAGGGCCTGATGGAGCTGGCCGGGGTGACGACCCGGCTGCAGCTGGGCTGGCACGCGTACGAGAAGGGGTGGGTGGGGCGTCGGTGAGCCGGGGGCGTGTGGCAGGGTGTGCGCCGGTCGATCCCGTCACCCCTCTGGAGTAGCGCACATGAACGGAAGGCGCCGCCGCGCCCTGCTGGACACCGTCACCCCGATGCTGGAGCCCGGGGAGCGGGTCGAGGTCACGACGATCGTGGGCCTGAGCACCGTGTCGGTGCGGCGCACGGCGGCGTTCGGCGTCGCCTCGGCGATCGCGAGCGGCGGCGCGATGACGGTGATCCCGACCCCGGTGCCGCACTATCTGGCGATGACCGACCGGCGGCTGTTCGTCTTCCGGGCGGACCCGACGTTCGCGAAGCCGGTGGCGCACCTGATGACGATCCAGCGGGAGCACCTGTACCGCTCGGAGATCCGGGAGCGGGTCCTGAACTCCTCGTTCGTGCTGTCCTCGCCGCACAGCGAGACCCGGCTGAAGCTGATCTTCCCGCTGATCAGCCGCAAGGAGCGGCACCTGGTGGCGGCGGCGATCCCGGTGGCGGCGGACTGATCGGCACGCGCCCGCACCGGGCCCGTGCGCGTCGCCCGTCCGCCCGCTTGACCTGCGAGGACACCGCCCGTCCTGCACGCTGGGCCAATGGGTGTGTGGCAGCTCCTGCTGATCGCGATGGTGATGCTGCTCGGCCTGTTCGGGGTGCTGACGCCCGGCGTGCCGGGCACCTGGCTGGTGTGGGCGGCGATGCTGTGGTGGGCGCTGCACGAGCAGACCGGCCTCGCCTGGATCCTGCTGGTGTCCTCGACCGGCCTGCTGCTGCTCACCCAGGTCGTGGTCTGGCAGCTGCCGCCGCGCCGCTTCCGGGGCGTCGGGATCACCCGGCGGATGGTGGCGTACGCGGGGATCGGCGCGCTCCTCGGCTTCTTCCTGGTCCCGGTGCTCGGCGCGATCCCCGGCTTCGTCGGCGGCGTGTACCTCTCGGAGCGCCTCCGCCTCGGCGGCCACGGCCAGGCCCGCGCGGCCACCCGCACGGTGATGCGTGCGGCGGGCACGAGCGTGCTGGTGGAGCTGTTCGCCTGTCTGCTGGTCGCGGGGGCGTGGGCGGGGGCGGTGATCTGGGGCTAGTCGGATTTCGGGCTCAGGTGGTCGGGGCCGCCGCGGGGCGCAGGTAGCGGGCGGCGTACGAGCGCCAGGGGCGCCAGGACGGATGGTCCGGGAGGCCCGGGGCCGGGACGTCCGGGTCGCCGAGCGCGCGGGTGCGGATGACCGCGACGGCCTCGGGTCCCACCCCGGGTACGGCGGTCAGGGCGGCCGCGGAGGCCGTACGGTCCGCGCCGGGGTCGAGCCGGACGGTGCCGTCGGCGAGCGCGGCGGCCAGCGGGCCCGCGACGGGGTGGGCGGTGAGCGCGGCGGGCTCGGGGAAGACGTGGGTCAGCGTGCCGCAGGGGGTCTCCAGCGGCGTGCCGCGGTCCTCGGCGACCCGCGCGGCCTCGGCGGGGCCGAGGAGGGTGCGGAGCGCGAACTCCTCCGGCTCGGCCGCGCCCGGGGAGCGCACGCCCGGGCGGGCGGCGACCTCGGGGGCGAGCGCCGGGTCCGCGCCGAGGCGTTCGGCGACGGCGTACGGGTCGGCGTCCAGGTCGAGGAGGCGGCGCAGGCGCTGCACGGCGGTGGTGAGGTCCCGCAGCTCGGTGAGGTGGATCCGGGCGTCCAGCCAGCCGCCGTCCGTGCCGTTGCCGCGGCCCTGGGCGCGTTCGTCGACGGAGACGATCCCGGTGCCGTACGGGAGGCGCAGGGTGCGCCGGTAGGTGCGGGCGCCGGGCGCGCCGACGACCTCCTCGACGCCGGGCAGCGCCTCCGCGGCGAGCAGGTCGAAGACCTCCCGCCGCGCGTACGGCCCCCGGTGGGCGAGCCGCAGCGGCACCCCGGCGGCGAGCGCGGTGCGGGGGCCCGCGCCGGTGCCGGTGCCGGACTCGGCGCGCAGCTCGGTGGGGGTGCGGGCGTAGACGGCGCGGATGGTGTCGTTGAACTGCCGCACGCTCGCGAAGCCGGACGCGAACGCGATCTCGGTGACCGGCAGGCCGGTGGTCTGCAGCAGAAGCCGCGCGGTGTGCGCCCGCTGCGCCCGGGCCAGCGCGACCGGCCCGGCGCCGAGCTCGGCGGTGAGCTGCCGCTGCACCTGCCGGGCGCTGTACCCGAGCCGCGCCGCGAGTCCGGGCACCCCCTCCCGGTCCACCACCCCGTCCCCGATCATCCGCACGGCCCGCCCGACCACGTCGGCCCGCACGTTCCACTCGGCCGACCCGGGCACGGCGTCCGGCCGGCACCGCCGGCACGCCCGGTAGCCGTGCCCCTGGGCGGCGGCGGCGCTCGGGAAGAAGCTCACGTTCCGCCGCTTGGGCGTGACGGCCGGGCAGCTCGGCCGGCAGTAGATCCCGGTGGTCGCCACCCCGAAGAAGAACACCCCGTCGAACCGCGCGTCCCGGCTGCTGACCGCCTGGTAGCGCGTCTCCTCGTCGAGCAGCCGCGTGTGCTGCACGCTCTCCGTGTCCGCCATGCCCCCAGTGTGCGGGACGGGCGCCGCCTCGACTGGCGGGATTCGGACACGGAGGCGGGGCGACGTTGCTAGGCTCGCGACCCGTGAGCATCCCGCCGCCGACCGACTGGGCCGGCCTGTACCACGCCTACGGCCGGGCGGCGGACGTCCCGGGACATCTGGCGGCCCTGTCCGACTCCGACCCGGCCGTACGCCGTGCGGCCACGTCCGCCCTCGCGGAGGCCCAGGTAACGCCCCGGACCGGGTACCTGCGCCTTCCAAGACGCGGCCAGGAGGCCCGCGTACCCGGCCCCGGCCAGCGGTCGGGCCTCCGGGGCCGGGCACGCCCGGCCCGCCGGGGGCGCGGCCCGGAGGGTCAAGCCCCCGATCCTCAAGAGCAAGACCGGCCGGGCCCGCAGGGCCCCGGCAAACCCGGCGGCGGGCGGGCCCCCTGGGCCGGGAAAACGCGCCCTCCGGGGCGCGGCCCGGAGGCTCAAGTCCCCGGTCCCCCCGGGGCAAGCCCGGCGGGCTTGCCCGCCCTACCGGGTCCCGGCCCGCAACGGCCGGGCCGGGCAAGCCGGCCCGCCGCAGGCCCAGGCACAGGCCCCGCCAGCGGGCAGGCCCAGGCCCCGCCGGCAGGCGGGCCTCCTGGGCCGGGAAGCCGGGCCCTACGGGGCGGGCCCGGAGGGTCAAGTCCCCCCCCGGGGGGCAAGGCGGGCCGGGCCCGCCGGGCCCGCCCCCTCACCGCATGCGGCCGCGCTTCAGGTCCATTGCCGCGCGGCCCTCCGCGCCCTTGCGCTTCCAGTCCTTCAGGATTTCGGCGCGGAGGCGGGCGTCGGTCTTGGCGACGAGGCGCTGGTTTTCGCGGAGGAGCTTGCGGTAGCTGTCGAGGCGGCGTTCCGGGAGGGTGCCGTCGGCGATGGCGGCGGTGACGGCACAGCCGGGTTCGGACTCGTGCGCGCAGTCGTGGAAGCGGCACTCGGCGGCGAGGTCCTCGATCTCGGCGAAGACCTGGCCGACGCCCGCCTCGGCGTCCCACAGGCCGACGCCGCGCAGGCCGGGGGTGTCGATGAGCACGCCGCCGCCGGGGAGCACGAAGAGGTTGCGGGTGGTGGTGGTGTGCCGGCCCTTGCCGTCCATGTCGCGGGTGGCCTGCACCTCCATCGCGTCCGTGCCGAGCAGGGTGTTGGCGAGGGTGGACTTGCCGGCGCCGGAGACGCCGAGCAGCACGCTCGTACCGCCCGCGGTGATCGCGTGCAGCACGTCGAGCCCGTCCCCGGTCAGGGCGCTGACCGGCAGCACCTGCACCCCGGGGGCGACGGTCTCGACGTCCTCGACGAGGTACGACAGACCGACCGCGTCGGGCACCAGGTCCGCCTTGCTGAGGACGACGAGCGGCTGCGCGCCCGACTCCCAGGCGAGCGCCAGGAAGCGCTCGATGCGTCCGAGGTCGAGCTCGACGGCGAGCGAGACGGTGATGATCGCGTGGTCCACGTTGGCCGCGAGGACCTGCCCCTCGGACCTCTTGGAGGAGGTGGAGCGGGCGAAGGTGGTGCGGCGCGGCAGGCAGGCGCGGACGTAGCGCGGATCGCCGGCGTCCTCGGGGTCGACGGCGGCCCAGTCGCCGGTGCAGATCACCCGCAGCGGGTCGTGCGGCACGACGAACGCGGTGTCGGCGCGCACGACGCCCTCGGGCGTGACGACGTCGCACTGGCCCCGGTCGACCCGGAGGACGCGACCGGGCAGCAGGCCCTGCGCCGCGTAGGGGGCGAAGGCCGCGGCCCAGTCGTCGTCCCAGCCGTAGGCGAGCAGAGCGGAGTGGGAGGAACGGGAGGAGGACAGCAGAGACAAGGGGAGACCCTTCGAAGGGTGGCCCCGGCGGCTGCGTACCGCAGCGCGTGAAAGGAAGGATCAGCCGGTGGCCACGGAAGTGGGGTGGACGAGCATCTGGTTGAGGGCACGGCCCTTCGCAACGACAGCCATCGGTCACACACCTCCTGGTCACGGGCACGAGGCTCGGCGGCGCAGCTCTTCCGCGCCGCTCCCTTCGTGGTGTCCCCACCGTAGCGATGCCCTCCCGGGCGCGCCACGCATTTATTCGCGCCGGTCCACCGCCGCCCGGCGCGGCGTCAGACGCTCCGTCAGTTCCCGCAGCCGGGCCCGCGCCGCCGGGTCGTAGGCCTGCGCGTGGGCGCGCGCTTCGGTGAAGCGGTCGAAGTAGCGGCCCGTGACGCCGGCGAGCCCGGGGTCGAGGAGCAGGCCCAGGGTCGGACGGACGCCCTCGTCGGTGCCGACGGCGGGCGCGAGGCCGTAGGCGCGCACCCCGGGGGTGTCCATGAGGTGGGCCGGGTGCAGCGCGTTGACCGTGACGCCGGTGCCGGCCAGCTCCTCCGCCAGGTCGAACGTGCCCATGATCAGGGCCAGTTTGCTGCGGCAGTAGGCGCGCAGGCCCTCGTAGTCCCGCTCCAGCATGACGTCGTCGAAGTCGATCTCCTCCTGCCCGATGCTGGCGACGTTCACCACCCGGGCGGGCGCGGAGGCGGTGAGCAGCGGCAGCAGACCGCGGGTGAGGGCGTACGGGGCGAGGTGGTTGACGGCGAAGCGCAGTTCGTGGCCCTGGGCGCTCAGCTCGCGGACGAGGGGGCGCGAGCCGCCGCCGGCCACCGCGTTGTGCACGAGCCCGTCGAGGTGCGGTTCGGCGGCGCGGACCCGGTCGGCGAGCGCGTGCACCTGGTCGAGGTCGGACAGGTCGGCGCGGTACGTGCGGACGGCGGTGCCGGGGTGGGCGGCGCGGACCTCGGCGGCGACGGCGTCCAGCCGGCCGGCGTCCCGGCCGTGCAGCAGGAGGGTGCCGCCGTGCGCGGCGAGCGCGAGCGCCAGGTCGCGGCCCATGCCGGAGGTGGCACCCGTGACGAGCGTGGTGCGGGTTCCCGCGTCGGAAGCGGCGTGCTGTGGTTCCATGCCGCCACCCTCGCTCCCGGCCCCGCACCCCGGGAGTGTGTGCCGGACCTGGTGTCAGCACCACCAGGCACACCCGGCACCACCGGGCACACCCACCACCCGTGCTCCCCGCCCGTGTCCGATCCGTACAAGACGCCCCTCCCCCGGCCCGCTTAGCGTGCCCGCATGAACACGGACACGCACACGAATACGAACACGAGCACAAACACGAGCACGGACACGGACACGAACGCCGACCGCACCGTCCCCGCCCCCGCCCCCGCGCCCCGGCTCGACGTGATCGGCATCGTCACCGCCGACATGGGCGCCTCCCTCGCCTTCTACCGGCTGCTCGGCCTCGACCTCCCGGCGGGCGCCGAGAGCGCGCCGCACGTGGAGCTCGCGCTGCCCGGCGGGATGCGGGTGCTGTGGGACACCGAGGACGTCGTGCGCTCCTTCGACCCGTCGTGGACCCGGCCGCCGGGCGGCGGCGAGCGGGTCGCCCTGGCCTTCCGCTGCGCGGGTCCGGCGCAGGTGGACGCGGTGTACGAGAAGCTGACGGCGGCCGGCCACCGCGGGCACCTGAAGCCGTGGGACGCGGTCTGGGGGCAGCGGTACGCGGTCGTGCTCGACCCCGACGGGACGGGCGTGTCGCTCTACGCGGACCGGGGCCCCGCCACGTAACCGCCGACGGTCAGCCCGGTCAGCGCCCGCATCTCGCGGGCCAGGTGCGCCTGGTCCACGCAGCCGGCCCGGCCGGCGGCCTCGGCGGCCGGCACGCCGGACGTGACGAGGGCGAGGGCGCGGCGCAGCCGCAGGATGCGGGCGAGCGTCTTCGGGCCGTACCCGAAGGCGGCCAGGGAGCGCCGGTGCAGCTGCCGGGCGCCGATGCCGAGTTCGTCGGCGGTGGCGCCGACCGGTCGGCCGGCCCGCAGCCGGGCGACGACGGCCCGCAGCAGCGGGTCGGGCGCGGGCGCCTCGGCCGCCCGGCGCAGCACGAGTTCCTCCAGCGCGGCGGCCCGGTCGGGCGCCCCGCTCACCCGGTCGGCGAGCCCGCGGGCCGCCCGGGCGCCCCAGAGCTCGGCGAGGTCGACCCGCCGGTCGCGCAGCGCGCTCGCCTCGACCCCGAGCACGCCGGGCGCCTCGCCCGGTGCGAACCGCACCCCGGCGTAGTGCGCGGCGGGGTCCCGGGGCACGTACGCCGTCGTGTCCGGGCCGGCGACGAGCAGCCGGCCGTCCGCCCAGATCAGGTCCATGCAACCGTCGGGCAGCACCGGCCGGGTCCCGGGGCCTGCGGCCGTCCCGGTGTCCCGCCGCCACACGAAGGCTCCGGCGAGCCGCGCGGGCCGTTCCTCGTACACCGGTCCAGGGTAGGCCGGGCGGCCGGGCGCGCGCCCGGGAGTCGGCGCACCTCGCGGCTCGCCCGGCAGCCCGGGCGCTCCCCGCTGCTACGTGTCCTTCTCCCACCCCGCGTGCAGCCGGGACTTCACGTCGTCCGGGGGCAGGAACCGCGACCAGCGTTCCGGGAACTCGGAGGGCATGTCGGGGTCGTCCTCGTCCACGTCGTCGGCCTCGGCGCGCAGCCGGGCGACGAGGTCGGCGGCCTGGGCGGCGCGGGCGCGTTCGTTGGCCTCGCGGGCGGCGGCGGTGGCGACGGAGGGCCAGACGCGGTCGATGGCGGCGTTGACGGCGGCGCCGACGAGGACGGCGAAGGCCGAGATGCCGATCCAGAGGAGGACGGCGATGGGGGCGGCGAGGGAGCCGTAGATGGTGGGGCCCTCGACCTGGCTGGTGAGGTAGATGCGCAGCAGGAAGCTGCCGAGCACCCACATGGCGAGGGCGACCAGGGCGCCGGGGATGTCCTCGATCCACGGGGAGCGGACCGGGACGGACACGTGGTAGAGCGTGGTCAGGAAGGCGATGGAGAGCAGGATGACGGTCGGCCAGTAGAGGACCGAGACGACCTCGGTGCCCCAGGGGACCAGTTCGACGAGGCGGTCGGGGCCGACGACGGCGAGCGGCAGCACGACGGCGCCGATGATCAGGGCGATGATGTAGAGCAGGAAGGCGAGCAGCCGGGTCTTGACGATGCCGCGGTGCCCGTCGAGTCCGTACATCACCGTGATGGTGTCGATGAAGACGTTGACCGCGCGGGAGCCGGACCACAGGGCGATGGCGAAGCCGAGGGAGATCAGGTCGGGGCGTTTGCCCCGGGTGACGTCCTCCAGGAGCGGGCGGGCGATCTCGCGGACGCCGCGGTCGGACAGGACGGTCCCCGCGGCGTGCAGGATGTTCTCCTCGATGCTGGCCACGGTGTTGGTGTTGGTCCACTCGTCGGCGTAGCCGAGGAGGGCGATGAGGCCGAGCAGCAGGGGCGGCAGGGAGAGCAGGGTGAAGAAGGCGGCCTCGGCGGCGAGGCCGAGGATGCGGTACTCGATGCACGAGTTGACCGTGTCCTTCAGGAGCAGCCAGACCATCTTCCGCTTGGAGACGTTGCGGTAGAGGACGCGCGCGCGGTGGAGCTTGCTCCAGGGCCGCCGCTCGGGCCTTTCGGGTGTTTCGTTTGCTGCCTGCACCTCCTTACCGTATCGGCATGGCAGCCGGCACCCACACCGTGACCAACCAGGCTCCGCCCCTGGTGGAATACGACCTGTTCGCGACCGATCGGGCCCTGGCGGAGGCGGTGGCCCGCCATCTGCCCCCGGAGGCGGCCGAGGAGGCCCGGGCGGAATTGTCCGCGTTCGGGGTCTCGGCGGGCTCCGCGCAGGCCCAGGAGTGGGGGCGGCTCGCGAACGAGCATCCGCCGCGTCTGCGGACCCACGACCGCTATGGAAACCGGATCGACGAGGTGGAGTTCCATCCGGCCTGGCACCGGCTGCTCGGCCGGGCGGTGGGCGCGGGGCTCACCGGCGCGTGGGGCCGTCCGGGTGGTCATGTGCGGCGGGCGGCGGGCTTCCTGCTGGCCTCGCAGGTGGAGGCGGGGCACGGCTGTCCGCTGTCGATGACCCACGCGGCGGTGCCGGCGCTGCGCGCGGAGCCGGAGCTGGCGGCGGTGTGGGAGCCGCTGGTCACCTCGCGGGTGTACGAGCAGGGGCTGCGGCCGCCGCTGGAGAAGACCGGTGTGCTGCTCGGGATGGGCATGACGGAGAAGCAGGGCGGCAGCGACGTGCGGGCGAACACCACCCAGGCCCGTCCGCTGTCCGCCGCCGGGGGCGGCGGGGACGCCGGCGAGTACGTGCTGACGGGGCACAAGTGGTTCTGCTCGGCGCCGATGTCGGACGCCTTCCTGGTGCTGGCGCAGGCGCCGGGAGGCCTCACCTGCTTCCTGGTGCCGCGGGTGCTGCCGGACGGCACGCGGAACGCGTTCGCGATCCAGCGGCTCAAGGACAAGCTGGGCAACCGGTCCAACGCCTCGGCCGAGGTCGAGTTCGACGGGTCGACCTGGGCCCGCCGGGTCGGCGAGGAGGGGCGCGGGGTCCACACGATCATCGGGATGGTGGCGGCGACCCGGCTGGACTGCGTGCTCGGCTCTGCGGCACTGATGCGGCAGGCGGTGGCGCAGGCCGTGCACCACGCCTCGTACCGCCGGGCGTTCGGCGGCCTGCTGGTCGACAAGCCGCTGATGCGCAACGTGCTGGCCGATCTGGCGCTGGAGTCGGAGGCGGCGACGGTGCTCGGGATGCGGCTCGCGGCGGCGTACGACGCGCAGGAGGCGCGGGATCCGCGCGAGCGGGCGCTGCTGCGGATCGCGGTGCCGGTGGCGAAGTACTGGGTGACCAAGCGGTGCACGCCGGTGGTCGCGGAGGCCCTGGAGTGCCTGGGCGGGAACGGGTACGTGGAGGAGTCGGGGCTGCCGAGGCTGCTGCGCGAGTCGCCGCTGAACTCGCTGTGGGAGGGCGCGGGGAACGTGCAGGCGCTGGACGTGCTGCGGGCGCTGCAGAGGGAACCGGCGGCGCTGGACGCGTTCCTGACGGAGGTGGGGCGGGCCCGGGGCGCGGACCACCGGCTCGACCGGGCGATCCGGGACCTGCTGACGGAGCTGGCGGATCTGGAGGGCATCGAGGCGCGGGCCCGGCGGCTCGCGGAGCGCATGGCGCGGGTGCTGCAGGGGGCGCTGCTCGTGCGGTGGGCGCCGGCGGAGGTGGCGGACGCGTTCTGCGCGTCGCGGCTCGGCGGGGGCTGGGGGGCGGCGTTCGGGACGCTGCCGCACACGCTCGACCTGGGCGCGGTGGTGGAGCGGGCCCGGCCGGAGGCCTGAGCCCGGCCTGAGGACGGCCCGAAGACGGCCCGAGGACGGGCGCGGGGAGGTGAACGCGTGCGCGAGGGGTCGCTCGCGCGGGTGAGGGAAGTGCTGTGCCGCGCGCGCCAGGGGTGGACCTGCGGGGGTCGGCACGCGCGGAAAAGCCGAGGGTGGTGCTGCGCCGACACGGCACCACCCTCCGCTTCGGGTTCCACCCTCGTGCACGGGGGCGGGGGTTGCCAGAGTTGCATGAGGTTGCAGGATTACCGGAAGCAGCGCACACGTGACGCTGTGGAGCGGCACGATGTGCGTCGGGCCGCACCGCTCGCGATCGGTTCGCACCCTGTGCAGAACCGATACAGCAGAGGTGCGGCGGCGGGTCGGTGACGGAACGACGACAGATGGAAGCACAGACGGAAAAGCGGATGGACGGCGAAGAGACGGCGACACCGTGCGGAGCTGGGAGGGACCGATGAACCGAGCGCAGGTCGACCTGAACCGGCTCGCCGTGATGGACGCCGCCAAGGCGACCCGGCTGCTGCACAAGGTCCGCGAGGAGACGCTGGCCGGCCGCACCCCGCCGGTCGCGCCCCGCCCCGTGATCGACGCCTCCTGGCAGCGCATGTCCCGGCTCGGCGTGAACCCGGACCAGGGCACCAGCTCCGTGCTGCTCCAGCGCGAGGAGCTGGAGGAGCGGCGCCGCTCCTCGGTGCTCGGCGAGGTCATGCGCACCCTCAGCGCCGGTCTCGCCGGGATCGCCGACGCCTCCATGCAGATCATGGTCGTGACGGACGAGCAGGGCCGGGTGCTGTGGCGCGAGGGCAACCTCGCGGTGCTGCGCCAGGCCAATGGGATCTGCCTGGAGGAGGGCGCGGCCTGGAGCGAGCACACCACCGGCACCAACGCGGTGGGCACGGCGCTCGCCATGGGCCGGGCCGTGCAGGTGCACTCGGCCGAGCACTACGTGCACACCCTGCACAACTGGACCTGCGCCGCCGCTCCGGTGCACGACCCGCGCGACCGGCGGCTGCTCGGGATCGTGGACGTGAGCGGCCCGGCGTCCAGCTTCCATCCGGCGACGCTGGCCCTGGTCGGCTCGGTGGCGCAGCTCGCGGAGGCCGAGATGCGCGAGCGGCACCTGCGGTCGATCGAGCGGCTGCGGTCGGTGGCGGCGCCGATCCTGTGCCGGGTGGGCGGGCGGGCCGTCGCCGTGGACACCCACGGGTGGACGGCCGCGGTGACCGGGATGGCGCCGGTGGACCGGATCGCGCTGCCCAAGTCCTTCCGGGCCGGTCGGGTCTGGCTGCCGTCCCTGGGCATGTGCGCGGTGGAGCCGCTGCCGGGCGGCTGGCTGCTGCGGGTGGCGGAGGACGACGCCCGGCCGGACGGCGCGGGCGGCGGGGCGGCGAGCCGGGTGGTGCTCGACCTGAGCCGGCCGCGCCGCCCGGCGGTGTCGGTGACGGGCGCGGCCGGCAGCTGGTCGCAGGAGCTCAGCCCGCGCCACGCCGAGCTGCTCTATCTGCTGGCCCTGCACCCGGAGGGGCGGACGGCGGCCGAGCTGGCGCAGGACGTGTTCGGGGACCGGACCCGGACGGTGACGGTACGGGCGGAGCTGTCGCGGGTGCGGCGCAATCTGGCCGCCGTGCTCGCGCACCGCCCGTACCGCTTCAGCGAGGAGGTCGAGGTCGAGCTGCGGCACCCCGCCGACCCGGCGGACCTGCTGCCCCACTCCACCGCCCCGGCGGTGCTCGCGGCCCGGAGCGCGACGAGCGCGTGAGCGCTGTCCATGGAGCGGTCGCGTGTCCACATGTCGGACAGCTCGGGGTACGGGACCGGGGCGGAGGGGGTCCGCCCTGGGAATCCGGCGCTCCGCATGATGCGATAAGCCCATGAGCACGCCCACGCGCATCACCCTGACCACCTGGTCCCTGGAACAGACCTCGCCCTCCGACCTCCGGCCGGTGCCCGCCCCCGAGGGGCGCGACCTGAGGATCGTGCGGGCCGAGGTGCCCTCCGCGGAGTTCAGCCGCTTCCTCTATACGGCGGTCGGCGGCGACATCCGCTGGACCGACCGCCTGTCCCTGACCCACGCCCAGTGGCAGGGGATCATGGAGAAGCCCGGCACGGAGACCTGGGTGGCCTACGAGCGGGGCACGCCCGCGGGCTACGTGGAGCTGGACGCGCAGGACGACGGCGTGGTGGAGATCGTCTACTTCGGCCTGATCCCCGCCTTCCGGGGCCGCGGCATCGGCGGGCACCTGCTGTCCTACGGGGTGGAGCGCGCCTGGGACCTCGCCGAGCGGTGGCCCGGGCGGACCCCGACCAAGCGGGTGTGGCTGCACACCTGCTCGCTGGACGGCGAGCACGCGATGGCCAACTACGAGCGGCGCGGCTTCCGCCTCTTCGACACCAAGGTGGAGGAGGTCGACGAGCCGGCGAACCCGGGCCCCTGGCCCGGCGCCCACGCCTGAGCCGTACGCCCCGGTCCGGGCACCCTCCCCGTACGCCCGCGCCCTGCGCCTGCCCGTACCCCCCCCCGGCACCGCCTTCCGAAAGGGGCCCTGAACTGGGCCCCCTTCACGTGACCCACACCACACTGTCTTGCCACGCGAGACACCCATGTCCACATCCTGGACGAAGCTGGACTGGGTCCAAAGTCCCGTGACACGCTTCCGTCATGCCTGGAACTGGAATTGCCTTGGTGAGTCGGCGGCACGTCGACCTCGGCCGCATGTCCAGCGCCATCTGTTCGGCGCGCTGAGCACCTCAGCACCGCCGCACATCTTTCCTGACGTCCTGTCTCTGCGCACTGCCGCGCCACCCTCCTATCCGAGCGCGAGTGTGCAGGTCAGAGCCGCCCTCTCGCAGTCCCGAAGGACACATCGCCATGGCCGCCACCCCGGAAAACCCCACTCCCGCCGCCGCCCGCCGCAAGGCCGGGCGCCACCGTGGCGAGGGTCAGTGGGCCGCGGGGCACTTCACCCCGCTGAACGGCAATGAGCAGTTCAAGAAGGATGACGACGGTCTCAATGTGCGGACACGTATTGAGACGATCTACTCGAAGCGCGGATTCGACTCCATCGACCCCAACGACCTGCGGGGACGCATGCGCTGGTGGGGTCTCTACACCCAGCGCCGCGAGGGTCTGGACGGCACCAAGACGGGCGTGCTGGAGCCGGAGGAGCTGGACGCGGAGTACTTCATGCTCCGGGTCCGGATCGACGGCGGCCGGCTGACCACCGAGCAGCTGCGGGTCATCGGCGAGATCTCGCAGGAGTTCGCGCGCGGCACGGCGGACATCACCGACCGGCAGAACGTGCAGTACCACTGGATCCGCATCGAGGACGTGCCGGAGATCTGGAACCGCCTGGAGGCGGTCGGCCTGTCCACCACCGAGGCCTGCGGCGACACCCCGCGCGTCATCCTCGGCTCGCCGGTCGCCGGCATCGCCGCGGACGAGATCATCGACGGCACCCCGGCCATCGACGAGATCCAGCGCCGGATCGTCGGCAACAAGGACTTCTCCAACCTGCCCCGCAAGTTCAAGTCCGCGATCTCCGGCTCGCCGCTGCTCGACGTGGCGCACGAGATCAACGACATCGCCTTCGTCGGCGTGGAGCACCCCGAGCACGGGCCGGGCTTCGACGTGTGGGTCGGCGGCGGTCTGTCCACCAACCCCAAGCTCGGCGTCCGCCTCGGCACCTGGGTCTCGCTCGACGAGGTCCCGGACGTCTACGAGGGCGTCATCTCGATCTTCCGCGACTACGGCTACCGCCGGCTGCGCAACCGCGCCCGTCTGAAGTTCCTCGTCGCCGACTGGGGCCCGGAGAAGTTCCGCCAGGTCCTGGAGGACGAGTACCTCAAGCGCAAGCTCACCGACGGCCCCGCCCCCGCGGAGCCGGCCGGCCGCTGGCGCGACCACGTCGGCGTCCACCGGCAGAAGGACGGGCGCTTCTACGTGGGCTTCGCCCCGCGCGTCGGCCGGGTCGACGGCGCCACCCTGACGAAGATCGCCGAGATCGCCGAGCAGCACGGCTCCGGCCGGGTCCGCACCACCGCCGAGCAGAAGATGCTCGTCCTCGACATCGAGGAGGCGCAGGTCGACTCGATCGTCTCCGCCCTGGAGGCGCTGGACCTGCGGGTCACCCCCTCGCCGTTCAGGCGCGGCACGATGGCCTGCACCGGCATCGAGTTCTGCAAGCTCGCCATCGTCGAGACCAAGGGCCGCGGCGCCTCGCTGATCGACGAACTGGAGCGCCGCATCCCGGAGTTCGACGAGCCGATCACCATCAACATCAACGGCTGCCCGAACGCCTGCGCCCGCATCCAGGTCGCCGACATCGGCCTCAAGGGCCAGCTGGTGCTCGACGACGAGGGCAACCGCGTCGAGGGCTACCAGGTGCACCTGGGCGGCGCGCTCGGCCTGGAGGCCGGCTTCGGCCGCAAGGTCCGCGGCCTGAAGGTCACCGCCGCCGAGCTGCCCGACTACGTCGAGCGGGTCCTCAAGCGCTTCCAGGAGGAGCGCGAGGAGGGCGAGCGCTTCGCCACCTGGACCGCCCGCGCCTCGGAAGAGGCACTGTCGTGAGCACGGCGAGCGAAACGAGGGATGCCGTATGAGCGAGCGAGCGGCCCCGTTCCACTGCCCCTACTGCGGCGACGAGGACCTGCGTCCGGCCGAGCAGGGACACGGGGCGTGGGAATGCCACGCCTGCAGCCGAGCCTTCCAGCTGAAGTTCCTGGGGCTCCTGGCCCCGGCCACTTCGGGCAACACCCCTGGGAGGGAAGAGATATGACGGGCACTCCGATCGCCGAGGACACCACCGCGGCCGACCTGAAGGCACTCGCCGAGCAGGCCGGCCGCGACCTGGAGGACGCCTCCGCGCTCGAGATCCTGCGCTGGGCCGCCGACACCTTCGGCGAGCGCTTCTGCGTCACCTCCTCCATGGAGGACGCGGTGGTCGCCCACCTCGCCTCCCGGGTCCGGCCCGGCGTGGACGTGGTCTTCCTCGACACCGGCTACCACTTCGAGGAGACCATCGGCACCCGCGACGCCGTCGACGCCGTCATGGACGTCAACGTCATCACCCTGACCCCGCGCCAGACGGTCGCGGAGCAGGACGCCGAGTACGGCCCGAAGCTGCACGACCGCGACCCCGACCTGTGCTGCGCGCTGCGCAAGGTCAAGCCCTTGGAGGAGGGACTGACCCGCTACGCCGCCTGGGCCACCGGTCTGCGCCGCGACGAGTCCCCCACCCGGGCGAACACCCCGGTCGTCGGCTGGGACGAGAAGCGGCAGAAGGTCAAGGTCTCCCCGATCGCCCGCTGGACCCAGGACGACGTGGACGCCTACGTGGCCGAGCACGGCGTGCTCACCAACCCGCTCCTGATGGACGGTTACGCCTCCGTCGGCTGCGCCCCCTGCACCCGCCGGGTCCTGGAGGGCGAGGACGCCCGGGCAGGCCGCTGGGCCGGACGCGCCAAGACCGAATGCGGGCTGCACGGATGACGGACGCCCACGACACCCCCACACCTCAGGAGAATCACGTGACCGGTGCCACCATCTGGCTCACGGGCCTGCCCAGCGCCGGCAAGACCACCATCGCGTACGAGCTGGCCGGCCGGCTGCGCGAGGAGGGCCGGCGGGTCGAGATCCTCGACGGCGACGAGATCCGCGAGTTCCTCTCCGCGGGCCTCGGCTTCAGCCGCGAGGACCGGCACACCAACGTGCAGCGGATCGGCTTCGTCGCCGAGCTGCTCGCCTCGCACGGCGTGCACGTGCTGGTGCCCGTCATCGCCCCGTACGCCGACAGCCGCGAGGCCGTCCGCAAGCGGCACGCCGCCGAGGGCACCCCGTACGTCGAGGTGCACGTGGCCACGCCGCTGGACGTGTGCGCCGACCGTGACGTCAAGGGCCTGTACGCCAAGCAGGCGGCCGGCGAGATCAGCGGGCTGACCGGCGTCGACGACCCGTACGAGGTCCCCGAGGCGCCCGATCTGCGGATCGAGTCCCAGAACCAGACCGTGCAGGAGTCGGCAGCGGCCGTCCACGCGCTGCTCACCGAGAGGGGTCTCGCATGACGACCGTTGCCCACGTCCACGAGGCGACCGACAGCCCGTTCGCGCTGTCGCACCTCGACTCCCTGGAGTCCGAGGCCGTCCACATCTTCCGTGAGGTGGCGGGCGAGTTCGAGCGGCCGGTGATCCTCTTCTCCGGCGGCAAGGACTCCATCGTCATGCTGCACCTGGCGCTGAAGGCCTTCGCCCCCGCGGCGATCCCCTTCACGCTGCTGCACGTCGACACGGGCCACAACTTCCCCGAGGTGCTCGAGTACCGCGACCGCGTGGTCGCCGAGCACGGGCTGCGGCTGCACGTCGCCTCCGTGCAGGACTACATCGACCGCGGGGTCCTCAAGGAGCGCCCGGACGGCACCCGCAACCCGCTGCAGACCGTGCCGCTCACGGAGGCCATCCAGCAGCACCGCTTCGACGCCGTGTTCGGCGGCGGCCGGCGCGACGAGGAGAAGGCCCGCGCCAAGGAGCGGGTGTTCTCGCTGCGCGACGAGTTCTCCCAGTGGGACCCGCGCCGCCAGCGGCCCGAGCTGTGGCAGCTCTACAACGGGCGGCACGCCCCCGGCGAGCACGTGCGCGTGTTCCCGCTGTCCAACTGGACCGAGCTGGACGTGTGGCAGTACATCCAGCGCGAGAAGATCGAGCTGCCGGAGATCTACTTCGCCCACGAGCGCGAGGTGTTCCAGCGCAACGGCATGTGGCTGACCGCCGGCGAGTGGGGCGGCCCGAAGGACACCGAGCAGGTGCAGACGCGGCTGGTCCGCTACCGCACCGTCGGCGACATGTCCTGCACCGGCGCGGTGGACTCCGACGCCACCACGCTGCAGGCCGTGATCGCCGAGATCGCCGCCTCCCGCCTCACCGAGCGGGGCGCCACCCGCGCGGACGACAAGATGTCCGAGGCCGCGATGGAAGACCGCAAGCGCGAAGGGTACTTCTAGCCATGACGACCTCCACCGAGCAGCAGCCCGCCGAGCTGGCGGCCACCACGCTGCTGCGCTTCGCCACCGCCGGTTCCGTCGACGACGGCAAGTCCACCCTGGTGGGCCGGCTCCTGCACGACTCCAAGTCGGTCCTCGCCGACCAGCTGGAGGCCGTCGAGCACGCCTCCCGGTCCCGCGGCCAGGAGGCCCCGGACCTGGCGCTGCTCACCGACGGCCTGCGGGCCGAGCGCGAGCAGGGCATCACCATCGACGTGGCCTACCGCTACTTCGCGACCCCGCGCCGCCGGTTCATCCTCGCCGACACCCCCGGGCACGTGCAGTACACCCGGAACATGGTCACCGGCGCGTCCACCGCCGAGCTGGCCGTGGTCCTGGTCGACGCCCGCAACGGCGTCGTCGAGCAGACCCGCCGGCACGCCGCGGTCGCCGCGCTGCTGCGCGTCCCGCACGTGGTGCTCGCCGTGAACAAGATGGACCTGGTCGACTACCAGGAGTCCGTCTTCGCCGCGATCGCCGAGGAGTTCACCACCTACGCCACCGAGCTCGGCGTTCCGGAGATCACCGCGATCCCGATCTCGGCGCTGGCCGGCGACAACGTGGTGGAGCCGTCCGCCAACATGGACTGGTACGGCGGCCCGACGGTCCTGGAGCACCTGGAGACGGTGCCGGTCAGTCACGACCTGACGGCCTGCCACGCCCGCTTCCCCGTGCAGTACGTGATCCGCCCGCAGACCGCCGAGCACCCCGACTACCGCGGCTACGCGGGCCAGATCGCGGCCGGCGCCTTCCGGGTCGGCGAGCAGGTCACCGTCCTGCCGTCCGGGAAGACCTCGACGATCACCGCGATCGACGCGCTGGGCCAGTCGGTGGACATCGCCTGGGCGCCGCAGTCCGTCACCATCCGGCTCGCCGACGACATCGACATCTCCCGCGGCGACCTGCTCGCGCCGGCCGCCGACGCGCCGGCCACCAGCCAGGACGTCGAGGCGACCGTCTGCCACGTGGCGGACCAGCCGCTCACGGTCGGCCAGCGGGTGCTGCTCAAGCACACCACCCGCACGGTCAAGGCCATCGTCAAGGAGATCCCGTCCCGGCTCACCCTGGACGACCTCTCCCAGCACCCGGAGCCGGGGCAGCTGGTGGCCAACGACATCGGCCGGGTCAAGGTGCGCACCGCCGAGCCGCTCGCGCTCGACGCGTACGCCGACTCGCGCCGTACCGGCTCCTTCCTGCTGATCGACCCGGCCGACGGCACCACGCTCGCGGCCGGCATGGCGGGCGAGTCCTTCGCCACCGCCAAGGCCGTCCCCGCCGTCGCGGAGGACGAGGAGGGGTGGGACTTCTGATGCACCAGGACGTCTACGGCACCTTCGCCAAGGAGGGCGGCCGGGTGGGCTCCGGCGCCCTCGGTGCGGGCCGGGGAGGTGTCGCGCGATGTGCGTGCTGACCTCCGCGCGCCGCTGTCGCGGCGCGATGCCGCTCCACCCGCACCACCTCCCGCCCGGACCCGGGCGGCGACATAGACACAGACTTCGCAGAAGCTGAATCGAGGGGAACCACTCCCGTGCCTGCCACCACCGGTACCACCCTGCGCCGCGGCCTCGCGGCGGCCGCCGCGCTGCCCCTGCTGATCGGGGCGCTCGCCTCCTGCGGCTACGGCTCCGAGGCCAAGAACGACGAGAAGAAGGTGGCCGCGGAGGGCAAGAAGCTCTCCGCCGACACCGTACGGCTCGGGTACTTCCCCAATCTGACGCACGCCACCGCGCTGGTGGGCGACCAGGAGGGCATCTTCCAGAAGGAGCTGGGCGGCACCCAGCTGAAGGTGTCCACCTTCAACGCCGGCCCGTCCGAGATCGAGGCCCTCAACGCCGGCTCGATCGACATCGGCTTCATCGGCCCCTCCCCGGCGATCAACGGCTACACCAAGTCCAAGGGCAGCAACCTGCGCATCGTCGCCGGCTCGGCCTCCGGCGGCGTGAAGCTCGTGGTCAACCCGGAAAAGATCAAGACCGTCGACGACGTCAAGGGCAAGCGGATCGCGACCCCGCAGCTCGGCAACACCCAGGACGTGGCCTTCCTCAACTGGGTCTCCGAGAAGGGCTGGAAGGTCGACGCGCAGAGCGGCAAGGGCGACGTGTCGGTGCTCCGCACCGACAACAAGGTGACCCCCGACGCCTACAAGTCCGGCTCCATCGACGGCGCCTGGGTGCCCGAGCCGACCGCGTCGAAGCTGGTCAGCGAGGGCGCGAAGGTGCTCCTCGACGAGTCCGACCTGTGGCCCGACAAGAAGTTCGTCATCACCAACGTCATCGTGTCGCAGAAGTTCCTCGCGGAGCACCCCGACGTCGTCGAGGCGGTCCTGCGGGGCTCGGTGAAGACCAACGAGTGGATCAAGGCCAACTCGGACAAGGCGAAGGCCTCGGCCAACGCCAAGCTGAAGGAGCTGACCGGCAAGCCGCTCGGCGCGAAGGTGATCGACGGGGCCTGGGCGTCCATCCAGTTCATCGACGACCCGCTCGCCGCGACCCTCCAGGCCCAGGCCGACCACGCCGTGAAGGCCGGTCTCCTCAAGGAGCCCGACCTGGCCGGCATCTACGACCTGAAGCCGCTCAACAAGGTCCTCAAGGCCGCGGGCCGGCCCGAGGTGTCCGACGCCGGTCTCGGCGTGAAGTAACCAGTCCGCTGCTGCTACCCAGGAGGTGACGACCATGGCCACGACCACGACGCTCGCCAAGGACGAGGACCGCGTCGCCGCGGCCGGACACGCCGCGCGCATCGCGCACGTCTCGAAGTCCTTCGGCGGTCCGTCCGGCGGACAGCTCGTCCTCGACGACATCTCGCTCGATGTCGCGCCCGGCGAGTTCGTCACCCTCCTGGGGGCCTCGGGCTGCGGCAAGTCCACCCTGCTCAACCTGGTCGCCGGGCTCGACCGGCCGTCCGCGGGGACCATCGACACCCCGGGCGGCCGGCCGGCCCTGATGTTCCAGGAACACGCGCTGTTCCCGTGGCTGTCCGCGGGCAAGAACATCGAACTGGCCCTGAAGCTGCGCGGGGTGCCGAAGTCCGAGCGCCGCCCGGAGGCCGAGCGCCTCCTGGAGCTGGTGCGGCTCGGCGGCTCGTACGGCAAGCGGGTGCACGAACTGTCCGGCGGCATGCGGCAGCGCGTCGCCCTGGCCCGGGCTCTCGCCCAGGACAGCGACCTGCTGCTGATGGACGAGCCGTTCGCCGCGCTCGACGCGATCACCCGGGACGTGCTGCACGACGAGCTGACCCGGATCTGGCGCGAGACCGACCTCTCCGTCCTCTTCGTCACCCACAACGTGCGCGAGGCCGTGCGGCTGGCCCAGCGCGTCGTCCTGCTCTCGTCCCGCCCCGGCCGGATCGCCCGGGAGTGGACGATCGACATCCCGCAGCCGCGCCGCATCGAGGACGCCGCCGTGGCGGAGCTGTCCGTCGAGATCACCGAACAACTGCGTGGGGAGATCCGCCGCCATGGCCAGCACTGAGACCACCGCCGTCAAGGGCGACGACCTCGCCGGCCTGGAGGCCGGTCTCGACGCCCTGGACAGCGTGCAGGTGCGCCGCACCCCGGTGCGCGAGGTCCTCCTGAAGAAGGTCCTGCCGCCGGTCCTGGCGATCGTCCTGGTCGTCGCGGTGTGGCAGATCCTGGTGACCGCGCAGGTCGCCGACGAGGGCAAGCTGCCCTCGCCCGGCGCCGTGTGGGACAGCCTGGCCACGATGTGGCTGGAGGGCACGCTGCTCGACGTGCTGTGGACCAGCGTGTCCCGGGCGCTGCTCGGCTTCCTGCTCGCCCTCGCGATCGGCACCCCGCTGGGTCTGATCGTGGCCCGGGTGGGCGTGGTGCGGACCGCGATCGGCCCGATCCTGTCCGGATTGCAGTCGCTGCCCTCGGTCGCCTGGGTGGCGCCGGCGGTGCTGTGGCTGGGCCTCAACGACTCGATGATGTACGCGGTGATCCTGCTCGGCGCGGTGCCGTCCATCGCCAACGGCCTGGTGGCCGGCGTGGACCAGGTGCCGCCGCTGTTCCTGCGGGCCGGGCGGACGCTCGGTGCGACGGGTCTGAAGGGCGCCTGGCACATCGTGATGCCGGCCGCGCTACCGGGCTATCTCGCGGGCCTGAAGCAGGGCTGGGCGTTCTCGTGGCGCTCGCTGATGGCGGCGGAGATCATCGCCTCCTCGCCGGACCTGGGCCTCGGCCTCGGCCAGCTCCTGGAGAACGGCCGGAACAACTTCGACATGCCGGGGATCTTCCTGGCGATCATCCTGATCCTGCTGGTGGGTGTCGCCATCGACCTGCTGATCTTCAGCCCGCTGGAGCGCTCGGTGCTGCGCCGCCGCGGTCTGCTGGTGAAGGCCTGATTCCGGTGAGCGCCCCCGTCCTCCTCGTCATCGCCCACGGCAGCCGCGACCCGCGGCACGCGGCGACCGTCCAGGCGCTGGTGCGCCGGGCCGGGCTGCTGCGGCCGGGGCTGCGGGTGGAGACGGCGTTCCTGGACTTCAACCTGCCGTCGGTGACCGGGGTGCTCGACCGGCTCGCCGCGGAGGGGGTGCGGGAGGTGGTGGCGCTGCCGCTGCTGCTGACCCGCGCCTTCCACGCGAAGGCGGACATCCCGGCGGTGCTGCGGCAGGCCCCGGCCGCGCTGCGGATCCGGCAGGCGGAGGTCCTCGGCCCGTCCCCGTTGCTGCTCGCGACGGTGGAACGGCGCCTGTACGAGGCGGGGCTCACGCCCGCCGACAAGAGCTCGACCGGGGTCGTCCTGGCCTCGGCGGGCTCCACCGACCCGGAGGCGATCGCGGTGATCGCAGAAACGGCGCGGGAGCTGCGGAACACCGGTTGGTGCTCCGTGCGGCCCGCTTTCGCCTCCGCATCCCTTCCCCGTACGGAGGAGGCGGTACGGGCGCTGCGCGCCGAGCCGGGGGTCCGGCGGGTGGCGGTGGCCCCGTACGTGATCGCGCCGGGCCGGCTCCCGGACCGCATCGCGGCCGGCGCGGCGGGGGCCGACGTCCTCGCCGAGGTCCTCGGCCCCTCCCCCGAACTGGCCCGGCTGCTCCTGGAGCGGTACGGGGCGGCGGCTCAGGCGCCGCGGCCGCTGAGCGCGAGCGCCCGGGCGAACGAGGCCTCGCCGGCGTCCCCGGGCTCCGTCGCCACGGGCGCGTCGAACCCCTCGTACTCCCGGTACATCTCGGCGTAGCGCTCGACCACCTCCAGCACGTAGGCGCCGGTCTCCTCGGGCAGCGCGTACTCCTGCCCGGTGCTGCGGGCCAGGTCCCAGCCGTGCAGGGCGAGTTCGAGCACGAGCACGGCGGCGATCTCGGCGGCCGGGACGGGGCTGCCGCCCATGTCGACGTCCCCCTCCCACGCCTCGGGCTTCTCCCAGGCGGCGAGCGCCCGGTCGAGCTGCTCCGCGTACCGCTCGGCCCAGTCCCCCTCCGCGGCGAAGTCCCGCAGCACCAGCTCCTCGGGCAGTTCGAGGCGCAGCGCCCGGTGTTCGAGCCCGTGCGCGCCGTAGCGCACGAGGTGGTTGACGAGCTCCCGCACGGTCCAGTCGGTGCAGCGGGAGCCCTCGGCGAGCCGGTCGTCGGTGACGCCGCGGGCGACCCGTACGGATTCGGCGGCGCAGACGGTGAGGTGTCGGTGAATCGCGTTCATGCCGCCCACGCTAGGCGGGGTGCGGGGGCGGGTCTTGAAGTTTCGCGACAGGGGACGCGGCGGGCGGGGCGGGCGCGGCTCAGGAGAAGTCGAGGCCCCCTGTCCGGGTGCGCTTGAGTTCGAAGAGGTCGGGGTGGGTGGCGAGGGTGCGGAAGGCGTCCCAGAGGTCGGCGGCGCGTTCGCCGCGGGGGACGGCGCGCAGGACCGGGCCGAACCAGGCGGTGCCGTCGACGTGGAGGGTGGGGGTGCCGACGTAGGCGTCGGCCTCGGGGTCCTTGCCGGCGTCGTGGCTGCGGCGGACGGCGGGGTCGTGGGCGGGGTCGTGGGCCGCGGCGGCGAGGTCGGCGGGGAGGCCGAGTTCGGCGAGGGACTCGGCGATCACGGCGTCGAAGTCCTTGTTCTTCTGCTCGTGGATGCGGGTGCCGTAGGCGGTGTAGAGCGGGCGCAGCACCTCCGGGCCGTGCTGTTCGGCGGCCGCGGCGGCGACCCGGACGGGGCCGAGGGAGGCGTCGACGAGGGTGCGGTACCAGTCGGGGAGTTCGTTGCCCTCGTTGTGGAGGTAGAGGCTCATGACGTGGAAGCGCACGTCGAGGTCGCGGTGCCGTTCCACTTCGAGGATCCAGCGGGAGGTGATCCAGGCGAAGGGGCAGGCGGGGTCGAAGTAGAAGTCCACGGTGGTCGTCATGGTGCCGAGCCTAGGCGCCGGGTGGCCCGCCGGGGCGGGCCAATCGCGGGTCGCCCGGCTGGGCCACTTCGCGGGGCCGCCGGGAGCTCCTTCAGTCCGTGGGCTCGGTCATCTCGACCAGCTTGCGCACGGTGTTCCAGTTGCGGGCGGTGACGGTGACGCCCTTGAAGAGGGCCGGCCGGGACAGGGCCTCGCCGAGCTTGGAGGTGCCGAGGCCGCCGGGGGCGTAGAGGTAGAGCACGCGGTCGCCGAGGGCGAAGGCCTCGGGCAGGAAGGCCTCGCGGTCGAGGGCGGCGAAGCGCTGCTCGTCGACGCGCTCGGAGAGGTAGAGGGCGTGCAGTTGCTTGCCCTGGAGTTCCTCGGCGGGGAAGGGGCAGTCGGCGACGACGGCCGCGAGGTAGGCGTGCTCGCGCACCAGGCAGTCGACGGCGAAGCCGAAGTGCGCCTCGATCGCGGCCTCGACACCCTGCCGCACCGTCTCGTCCCCGGCGTCCGCCACGTCCTCGGCGGCGGTGAAGGCGGCGTTCCCGCTCTGCAGATACGTCTTCACGTCCCGGTGCCCGAGTCCTTCGAGGACGGAACGCAGCTCCGCCATGGGCACCTTGCGGTGTCCGCCGACGTTGATGCCGCGCAGCAGCAGGGCGTAGGTCTTCGTCATGGACACACCCTAGAGCGACCGCCGTGCCCCGTGGGGGAGGGCACGGCGGTCGCCGGTCATGCGGTGAGGAGTCGCTCCCGGAGGGCTACTCCACGATCTTCAGGAGCTTGTTGGCGGTGCCGGGCGAGGCGTTGCCGATCTTGTCCGGGGTCGCTCCGCCGACCAGCGCCTGGGCGACCTGGTCCGGGGTGGAGTCGGGGTGGCCGGCCAGGTAGACGGCGGCGGCGCCGACCACGTGCGGGGTGGCCATCGACGTGCCGGAGATGGTCTTGGTGCCGGTGTCGCTGTCGTTCCAGGCGGACGTGATGTCCGAGCCGGGGGCGTAGAGGTCCACGACCGAGCCGAAGTTGGAGAAGCTCGACTGCTGGTCGTCCTTGGTGGAGGAGGCGACGGTGATCGCCTCCGGCACGCGGGACGGGGAGCCCTGGCCGGCGTCGGAGGACTCGTTGCCGGCGGCGACGCCGAAGGTCACGCCGGAGGCGATGGCCTTCTTGACGGCGTCGTCGAGGGCCGGGTCGGCGCCTCCGCCGAGGCTCATGTTGGCGACGGACGGGCCCTGGTGGTTCTTGGTGACCCAGTCGATGCCGGCGACGACCTGCTCGGTGGTGCCGGAGCCGTTGTCGTCGAGGACGCGGACGGCGACGATCTTCGCCTTCTTGGCGACGCCGTGGGAGGCGCCGGCGATGGTGCCCGCGACGTGGGTGCCGTGGCCGTTGCCGTCCTGGGCCTCGTTGTCGTTGTCCACGGCGTCGAAGCCGTACGAGGCCCGGCCGCCGAAGTCCTGGTGGCTGATGCGCACGCCGGTGTCGATGACGTACGCGGTGACGCCCTCGCCCGCGCCGTCGGGGTAGGTGTACTTCTGGTCCCCGGCGGTGTCGGTCTGGTCGACCCGGTCGAGGCCCCACGACGGCGGGTTCTCCTGGGTCTCCTTGATGCTGAAGGTGCGGTTCTGGACCACCTTGGCGACGGACGGGTCGGCGGCGAGGCGCTTGGCCTCGGTCTCCGTGAGCCCGTTCACCGAGAAGCCGTTGACGGCGGAGTCGTAGCTGCGGCGCAGGGTGCCGCCGTACTCCTTCGCGAGGTCGTTCTTGCCGGCCTGGTTGGTCTTCTCGTCGAGCAGGACGACGTAGCTGCCGGCGACGGCGCCTTCGACACCGAGTCCGTAGACCGTGCCCTCGGCGGGCGCGGGGGCCGCGCCGGCGAACTGGCCGGTGAGGACGGTGACTCCGGCGGCGGCCGCGATCGCGGTCGTGACGGCGATGTAACGGGTCCGGCGGACACGCTTGTGTATGGCCATGAAGAGGGGTCTCCTCGTCAGGATTTGTGGGGGGTTGGGCCGTCGGACGGAAACTCTCCGGCGGCACGTTCGAAACCCTGTCCCATTGACGAGTGCAAATCAACCCCCTCCGGAGGGTGTGACTTGTTCAACAAGGCTTCTTAATGAGAAGGGCAGAGGATCTCCCCAACTCCCCCCTTGACTCCGGCGTTTCGTACCGGCAGGGGCACCAAGGAGAAGGTGGGGGCCGCGCTCAGTCGCGCTGGTAGCGGGCCAGCACCCTGTTTCCATCGGTAACCAGACGCCGCCTCAGCTCGTCGGTCCCGATGGCGCCGCTGTAGTACTCCTGGAAGGCGGGCGTGGCGACCTTGTCCTTCCACTCCGGGTAGCCCCGCACCGCCTGCGCGGGCGCCGGGCGCAGCGCGCGGGCGACGGCGGCCCCGGTGGCCCAGCCGAACTCGGGGGTGTGCAGGGCGGGATCGGCGAGGGCGGCGGTGTCGGTCGGCAGCATCCAGTCGCCGAGCGCGAGCCGCACCGTGTTGCGCGGCTGGAGGAAGAACTCCAGGAAGGCGGCGGCCTCCTTCTTGTGCGGGCTGTCGGCGGCGATGGACAGGGTCTGCGGGCTGACCCCCTGGGCGAGCCCGCCGGCCCCGGCGGGCGCCGGGAGCACGGTCCAGTCGAAGCCCTCGGGGGCCTGCTGGGCGATCTGCTGGCGGTACGAGAAGCCCAGCGGCACCATCGCGTACCTGCCGCCGAAGAAACCGGGCAGGGTGTCGGAGCCGCCGCTGCCGAGGGTGGCCGGGGAGGCGGTCCGATCGGTGCCGACCATGGCGCGCACGGTTTCCGGCACCACCGCGTCGGCGTCCTCGAAGCGCAGGGTGACCTTGCCGTCGGCGCCCCGGTGGAAGAGCCGGCCGCCGGCCGAGAGGCCCAGGTTGAGCGAGACGGACACGGGTTCCTTGAGCGGCCAGGCCACGGCGTACCGGCCCGTGCCCATCCGGGCCGTCAGCGTCTTGGCGACCCCGCGGAACTCCTCCCAGGTCCAGGGCCGTCCGGCGGTCGGGATGCGCACGCCCGCCTCGGTGAGCAGCGTGCGGTTGGCCATGATCATGCGGGGTTCCTGGAGGAACGGCACGCCGTACACCCCCTCCCCGAAGGTCGTGGTCCGCCAGCTCTCGGCCGGGATGCCGGAGCGCAGCCGCTCGGACAGCAGGGGGCGCAGATCGGCCAGGTAGCCGCCGTAGGCGAAGTCGGCGAGGTCGTCGGAGGCGTCGTGGACGAGGTCGGGGGCCTCGCCGCCCTCGAAGGAGGTGAGCAGCTGGTCGTGGACGGAGTCCCAGCTGCCCTGCACGTACTCGACCTGGATGCCGGGGTGGGCGGCGTTCCACTCGGCGACCAGCTGCCGGTTGGCGTCGACGGACTCCTTCTGCCAGGCCAGGGACTGGAAGCGGAGCCGGACGACGCCGTCCGCTCCCCCGCCGTCGCGGCCGGTGTCCGCCGTGCAGCCGGCGCCGGTCAACAGCAGCGCGAGCGCGGTCAGGGCGGTCGCGAACCGCCGGGCGCGGCTCATGACTTCACCGCCCCGGCGAGCATGCCTCCGGTGATCCGGCGCTGGACGAGGGCGAAGACCACCAGGGACGGCAGGGTCGCCAGGAAGGCCGCGGCGGCGAGCGGGCCGAGGTCGGCGGCGCCCTCGGCGCCGAGGAAGTGGGTGAGGACCACGGGCAGGGTCTGTTTCTCCGGGGACTTGAGCAGCACGAGCGCGAAGAAGAACTCGTTCCAGGCGGTGACGAAGGCGAACAGCGCGGTGGCGACCAGGCCGGGCGCGAGCAGCGGCGCGGTCACCGAGACGAGGGTCCGCAGCCGCCCGGCGCCGTCGACGGCGGCGGCCTCCTCCAGTTCGACGGGCACCGCGCGCACGTACCCGGTGAGCATCCACAGCGCGAAGGGCAGGGACCACACCACGTAGACCAGGACGAGGCCCGGCAGGCTGTTGATCAGGTGCAGGTTCTTCAGGACGAGGAAGAGCGGGATGACCAGCAGGACGAAGGGGAAGGCCTGGCTGACCACGACCCAGCCGGTGGCGGCGGCGGTGAGCCGCGAGCGGTGCCGGGCGAGGACGTAGGCCATCGGGGTGGCCACGGCGACCGCGATCAGCGCGGCGGCGACGGCCGCGAGCAGGCTGTTCCCGGCGGCCCGCAGCAGCGGCTGCTCGTCGAAGGCCTGCCGGAAGTTGGCGAGCGTGGGGTCCTTCGGGATCCAGGTGGGGTGCAGGGAGCCGAGTTCGGTGGCCGGCTTGAAGGCGGTGGAGACCAGCCACAGGAACGGGAAGGCGAGGAAGAGCAGATACGCGAGGAGCGCGGCGTACTGCCCGGCGCGGGCGGCCCCGCGGGTCCGGAAGGCGCTCACCGTTCCTCCTTCAGCCGTCCGACGAGGTACAGGGCGAGGAGCACCGAGACGACGGCGACGAGCACGCAGCCCATGGCGGCGGCGTAGCCGAACTGCCCGTAGCGGAAGGCCTCCTCGTAGGCGAAGAGCATGGGCAGCCGGGTGCGGCCGCCGGGTCCGCCGTTGGTCAGCACGTAGACCAGGGCGAAGGAGTTGAGGTTCCAGATGAAGTTGAGCGAGGTGATGGCCAGGGCGACGGGGCGCAGCGCGGGCCAGGTGACGGTGCGGAAGCGGCGCCAGGCGCCGGCGCCGTCGAGGGCGGCGGCCTCGTGCAGCTCGCGCGGGGTGTTCTGCACCCCGGCCAGCAGGGCGACCGTGGTCTGCGGCAGGCCGGCCCAGACACCGACCACGATCACGGCGGGCAGGGCGGTGCCGAGGCCGCTGAGCCAGGCGCGGCCGTCGCCGAGGCCGAGGTCGTGCAGGGTCTCGTTGAGGACGCCGGCGTCCGGGTTGTAGACGAGCCGCCACATGATGCCGACGACGACCTCGGGCATCGCCCAGGGGACGATCGCGAGCGCCCGGGCCAGCCAGCGCAGCCGGAGGTTCTGGTTCAGCAGCAGGGCGAGGCCGAGGGCGAGCAGGAACTGCGGGACGGTGACGCCCACCGCCCACAGCAGGCCGATGCGGAAGGACTCCCAGAAGAGGGTGTCGTGCAGCAGGTCCTGGAAGTTGAGGGTGCCGATCCAGCGGGTGGCCTGGGTGCGGCCGGACTGGGCGTCGGTGAAGGCGAGCCCGATGCCGTACAGCAGCGGGCCGACGCTGAGGACCAGGATCGGCAGCAGGGCCGGCAGGACCAGGAACCAGGCCCCGAAGTCGCGGCCGGGGCCGGGGCCCCGGGCGGCGCGGTCGGGGGCGGCCCGGCCCGAGGACCGTTTCGGCGCGGTCAGCACACTCACGGTCGACCCCCTGTGCCTGGTCGGTCACCCTGCCTGGGACCCGGTCATCGTCGTGACGGGTGGTCGGTTCGTCAAGGAGAGCGGCACGGATGGGAGACTCTGGGGCGGAAGAGACTGCTGTGGGGAGAGAGACGATGGACGAGGCGCGGGCCCGGGAGATCCTGGCCGCCGCGGGACTGCGGGCGGACGACGCGCGCCTGCTGGCGCTCGGCGAGAACGCGGTCTTCGCGCTGGGCGACCTGGTGGTGAAGGTCGGCCGGGACGCCGAGCTGCTGCCGCGCGCCGAGCGCGAGCTGGCCCTGGCCGGCTGGCTGGAGTCGGCCGGCATCCCCGCCGTACGGGCCGCGGAGCCGGCGCCGCTGCTCGCCGAGGGCCATCCGGTGACCCTCTGGCACCGGCTGCCGGAGGCCGTGCGGCCCAGCGAGCCGCGCGATCTGGCGCCGCTGCTGCGGGCGGTGCACGCACTGCCCGAGCCGGCCGGGCTCGACCTGCCGCGGCGCGAGCTGCTCGGCGGGGTGGAGCGCTGGCTGCGGCTCGCGGGCGACGCGATCGACCCGGCGGACGCCGCCTTCCTGCGCGAGCGCCGCGACGCCTTCGCCCCGGCCGCCGCCGCGCTCGTCCCGCACCTGGAGCCGGGCCCGATCCACGGCGACGCGCTGCCGCGCAACGTGCACGTCGGACCCGACGGCCCGGTCCTGGTGGACCTGGAGACCTTCTCCTCCGACCTGCGCGAGCACGACCTGGTGGTGCTCGCCCTGTCCCGGGACCGCTACGGCCTGGACCCGGCGGCCTACGAGGCCTTCACCGAGGCCTACGGCTGGGACGTGCGCGCCTGGGAGGGCTGTGCGGTGCTGCGCGGGGCGCGGGAGACGGCGAGCTGCGCCTGGGTGGCCCAGCACGCGCCGGCCAATCCGAAGGCGCTCGCCGAGTTCGAGCGGCGGGTGGCCTCGCTGCGGGACGGCGACCCCGAGGTGCGCTGGTATCCCTTCTGACATCATGATCCCTGTCGAACCGGACGGTAGGGACGGGGTGTTGAGGATGCGGATGGAACTGTCGGACGTCACGCTGGACGTCGAGGTGAGCGGTGAGGGCCCGGCGGTGCTGCTGCTGCACGGCTTCCCGGACTCGCACCGGCTGTGGCGCCACCAGGTCCCCGCACTGAACGCGGCCGGCTTCCGGACGATCGCGCCCACCCTGCGCGGCTTCGGCGGCTCGGACCGGCCGGAGGGCGGGGCGGAGGCGTACCACCCGGCGAAGCACGTGGGCGACATGCTGGAGCTGCTGGCCCGGCTCGACGTCGACCGCTTCCACCTGGTCGGCCACGACTGGGGCTCGGGCATCGCCCAGGCCCTGGCCCAGGTCGCGCCGGAGCGGGTGGCGAGCCTGACGATCCTGTCGGTGGGCCACATCGGGGCCGTCCGCGGCGCGGGCTGGGAGCAGAAGCAGCGCTCCTGGTACATGCTCCTCTTCCAGCTCGCGGACGTCGCCGAGACCTGGCTGGCCCACGACGACCACGCGAACCTGCGCGAGATGCTCGCCGAGCACCCGGACGCGGAGGCGGTGCTGGCGCCCCTGCGCGAGCCCGGCGGCCTGACGGCCGCGCTGAACATCTACCGCTCGGGGCTGCCGGCCGAGGTGCAGTTCGCCCCGGAACTCCCGCTGTCGCCCCTCCCGGAGCAGGTCCCCGTCCTGGGCGTCTGGTCCACCGGCGACCGCTTCCTCACCGAGCGGTCGATGACGGACTCCGCCGAGTACGTCGCCGGCTCCTGGCGCTACGAGCGGATCGAGGACGCGGGCCACTGGCTCCAGCTCGACCAGCCGCAGAAGGTGAACGAGCTGCTGCTCTCCTTCCTCAAGGAGAACCTCTGACCACGCGGGACTAGGGGGTGTCTCGCCGATCATGCCGGGCTCTCGACGCCCGGTGCCGCGCCTCGCCGCGTTGTCGTCGGTCGCCGATGGCCCCCTGGGCTTCGCCCGGGAGGTACCCCCACCGCATCGCGTCCCTCCTCCGCCTTGCGATCCCTCCCCTCGGCCCTGACGGGCCTGGGGAGACCCCACGCACCGGACGCCGCTCGCTCGTCCGGCCTGATCGACAAGACACCCCCTAGCCCGCCACCGGAGCCGGCTGCCGCAGCGGCCACACCGGGTCCACGACCGCCTCCGGGTCGCCCTTGCGGCGCAGGAAGGACTGGAAGTCCTCGGCCCACTCCCGGTACCAGACGATCTGGCGCTCGTGGAGCCGGGCCGGGTCGAGGGCGGCGACCGAGGGGTGCCGCTCGGCTATCGCGATGGCGACCCGGACCGCGGCGAGCGCGTCGGCGGCGGCCTGGTGGGCGGCGGTGAGCTCCACCCCGTACTCCCCGCAGACCGCCTCCAGGGTGCGCTTGCCGCGCCGGTAGCGGTCGACGGCCCGGTCGATGGTGTACGGGTCTACGACCGGGCCTATGCCGGCGCCGCCCAGCCGCTCCTGGAGGGAGGGCAGTCCGTGCCGGCGCAGCTCGGCGGCGAGCAGGGTGAGGTCGAAGGAGGCGTTGTACGCGACGACCGGGACGCCCTGCGCCCAGTAGCCGGTCAGGGTCTCGGCGATCTCGTCGGCGACCTCGCGGACCGGGCGGCCCTCCGCGGCGGCGCGCTCGCTGCTGATGCCGTGGATCGCGGAGGCCTGCGCCGGGATGCGGATGCCCGGGTCGGCGAGCCAGTCGCGCTGGCGCACCACCGTGCCGCCGCGGACGCCGACGACGGAGGCCGTGACGATGCGGGCCTCCAGCGGGTCCGTACCGGTCGTCTCCAGGTCGAAGCCGACCAGCTCTTCCCCATGCCAAGCCATCGGGACCTCCTCGTGTGTTCTCCCCCGTGGTGATGGACACCCTCGCACGGGCCACTGACAACGAAAGCGCCCGGCCTCCCGGGACGGGGTCAGGAGACCGGCCGGGAGTCGAGCCAGACCGACTCGAATTCCTCCCGATATGTCGAGAAAAGTCCGTGTTCGGTGCCGCTGTCGGGGCCCTGTCCGGAGCGGACCACGTTCCGGCCGCCGCCGCGCAGCACGAACACCGGGGCCTCCATGCCGCGGGCCTTGCGCAGATAGGACTGGACGACCGCGACCCCGTCGGGGCCGTCCCCGTCCACCAGATAGGCGGTGAAGCGGGGGGTCTCGTCGAAGACGTGGATCTGGAAGGCGCCGGGGTCGCGCAGCTTGGAGCGCACCCGGCGCATGTGCAGGATGTTCATCTCGACCGCGCGGCTCAGCTCGCCCTTCTTCAGGCCGAGCTCGCGCTCGCGCCGTTTGACGGCGCTGCTGGCCGGGTTGAGGAAGAGCAGCCGTATCCGGCAGCCGGACTCGGCGAGGTGCACCATCCGCCGGCCCGAGAAGTTCTGCACCAGGAGATTCAGACCTATGCCCGTGGCGTCGAGCCGGCGGGCCCCGCCGAACAGGTCCTCGGCGGGCAGCTGGCGCTGCAGCCGCACCCGGTCGGGGTGCACGGACACCACGTCCGCGTAGCGGTCGCCGACCAGGTCCTCGACCGCGTCGACCGGCAGCCGGTCCGCCGAGCGCACTCCCGCCCCGCTCCCGAGGATGTCCAGGAGCCGGGCGGAGGCCCGTTCGGACTGGGCCAGGACGGTCAGCGACAGGGCCCGGTTGCGGGAGACGACGTTGCGCGTCACCTCCAGCTCGTCCAGGGCCAGCTCGACCTCGCGCCGGTCGTCGAAGTAGGGCTCGAAGCAGGGCCAGTGCTGCACCATCAGCTCGCGCAGCTGCGGCAGGGTGAGGAAGCTGAGCACGTTGTCGTCGGCCGGGTCGAGCAGATAGCCCTTGCGGCGGGACACCTCGCGGACGGCGACCGCCCGCTGGACCCACTCCTGGCCGGCCGGCCCGGCCGCGGCCACCACCCACTCCTCGCCGTGCACCGGCTCGTACACCGGACGGAGCACGGCCGCGACGACCGCCCGCAGCCGCTGTTCGACGAGATTCAGCCAGACGTAGGCGCGGCCGGCCCGCTGGGCCCGGGTGCGCACCTCGTTCCACGCCTCCGCGCCCCACTCCAGTTCGGCGCCGATCTCCACCGGCCGGGCGACGGAGACCGCGCCGGGCGGCACCTCGCCGGGGTCGGCCGGTCCCCCGTCGTGACCCGCCTCGCCTGGGGGCAGCTCCAGACCTCCCGAGCTCACCCGCGCACCGCCTTCTGCTCCCGACAACGATCAAGGAAGGGTACTCCGGGAGCGGGAGGCGGTGCAGCAGGATCGCCGGGCCGGTTGCTCAACTGCCCGTATTCGGCGCACCGTTCCGGCCGGCGAGATCGGCCGGAGTGAGCGGATTCATAGCGGTTACGTCCCTGGGCGCGAGCTGGAATCCCTGCCAGTGGACCGGCATCGGCTGCTGGTCCTCGTCCCGGGCGATGTGGTGGAACCCGATGTTGACCCAGACGGAGGGATGGGTCAGAGTCTCCCCATTGACCCATTTGTCCACGCTGGTGGGCGCGTTCCGGCCGCAGTTCAGGATGTTGTTGCTGGCGAACTGCTCGCAGGCGCGGGCCTGGGTGAAGTAGACGTCGTGCCGGGTGAAGGGGCGTCCGGCGTAGGTGTTGGTGTGGCCCGGCACGATCTCGTACGAGCGCGGGTGCCCGTCCTTGTTCTTGCCGCTCTGGCTCACCACCCGCCACCAGCGCATGCTCTTCGCGTCCCCGGCCAGCTCCTTGGTGACGACGGTCCGGGTGGTCTTGACGGTCGGGCTGCCGTCCCGGGCGGGCGGGGTGACCGTCGAGTCGTACTGCTCGACGCGCCCCTTGGAGCTCCCGTCGAGACCGAAGTCGAGCTTCCAGAAGACGTTGTGGGCGTGGCTGGTGGCGTAGTCGCGCGCGCCCTTGCCGATGGGCCAGCCGCGTCCGTCGGTGGCGTTGTAGTCGACCGGCGAGAGGCTGCCGGTGGCGCCGACGTTGGCCGAGATCGTCCCGTCGGAGGAGAAGCGCCACTCGCTGATGTACTCGTACCAGCCGACCTTGTTGACGGTGTAGACGAGCAGGTCCTTGCCCTGCGCCTGCCAGACCCTGCCGGGGCTGTCGGCGGCCATCCGGTAGGCGTGGCCGCGGGCCCGGGTGGTGGTGCACAGGCCGTTCACCCGGCCGACGTCGGGGATCTTCACGGAGGTGAGGGTGCCGCCGGGGCACTCGCCGGGCTTGAGGCCCTGCAGGCCCCAGCCGAAGCCGGCGCCGGTGAGGTCGTCGTACTCGGCGTTGCCGTCGTCGTACGGGACGTGGATCTGGGCGAGCTTGGCGCTGTTCAGCACCCGGATGGGGGCGGGCTCGCCGGGCGGCTGGTAGGTGACCTTGTCCAGGATCAGACCGGAGTCGGTCGAATAGCGCCAGCACATGCGCCAGACGGTGCCGCCGTCGAGCTTCTGCTGGATGCGGTACGCGGCCGAGCAGTCGGCCGCCGGGGGCGGCGGCGCGGGGGCGGCCGGCGCGGCGCTCGCGGGCGCGGCGGTGGCGGCGGTGGCGGCGCCGAGCAGGGCGCCGGCGGCGAGGACGGCACCCGTGGTGCGGGCGTGCCGGAGTCGCGAAGAGGACATGCGGACGTACTCCCTCGGTACGGTCGTGCGTGACGTGGGCCGGGTCGGTGGTCAGCCGACGCGGGTGACGGTGCGGGCGCTGAGGTCGACGACCAGGCCGCGGGTGTCGATCCAGGGGCCGTTGAGCACCTTGGTGACGAGCCGGACGCAGCGGTGCTCGCCGCACTTCGCGAGCTGCGGCGGCACGTCCTTCTCCCGGTAGGTGCGGTAGACGTCGCCGTTGAACCACAGCTGGTCCGGCGAGGTGAGCGCCTTGCCGGTGGCGTCCCGGTAGTCCGCCCTGACGCCGTCGCCGAGCGGGCTGCCGAGCACGAGCCGGAGCGCGGCCCGCAGCTCCTCGGGGTGGGCGGAGGGCTGGACGCCGCGCTGCGCACCGGACTCCTCCACCTTCCCGGTGTCGAGGTTCACGGTCCGGGTGACGAGCTCGTCGCGGGCGTAGTCGTAGAGGCGGACCACGGCCCGGCGCGGCCCGCCGCCCTCCTCGCCGGGCCGCGGGTCGGCCAGCTCGGTGGCGAGGCGCTGCGGCCCCCGGCCGCCGTCCGCGTTCCGCTGGGCCCCCTGCCGGTCCGGGGCGGCCGGCGGGGTCAGCGCCAGGGCCTCGGCCCGCTTCAGCTCGTCGTCGGTGAGCGGGTCGGTGCCCACTCCCCTGGCCCCCTCGGGCGGTGCCGCGGCCTGCGCGGCGGGTCCGGGTGCCGGCCCGTCGGCGGCCGGCCGCCCGGGCGTGCCGTCGGCGGCGGCGTCCGGGCCGGTGCCGCTCGCGGCCGTGCCGCGCGGGGCCTCGTCGGCCCCGGCGCTCCCCGGCAGGGTGACGGCCACGGCGACCGCGGTGCCGGTCACCGCCATCGCCGCGCCGGCCACCACCTTCCCCAGGTGGCGGCGCACTATGTCGTACACACTTCCCCCCACTTTGCACGTATCTTCCGCATATCCCCCGATTCGCGGTGTGGTCACCCGTTAGGACGGGCCGAAGTCCTAGGAGGTTGCGCCTCTTTCGGGCAGGATCTGGCCGAGTCGGGCCCGTCCGGCCCCCCGTTTCGGCCGGGCGGCTCCGCAGCACCGTGACCCCGGATCAGAAGTGGAAGAGTTGGTCTATGCAGGTCTGGCCGGGACAGGCGTATCCCCTGGGCGCCACCTATGACGGCGCCGGTACCAATTTCGCGGTCTTCTCGGAGGCCGCGCACCGGATCGAGCTGTGTCTGCTCGACGACGACGGCGGCGAGACCTCCGTCGAGCTGCGCGAGACCGACGCCTTCGTGCGGCACGCCTATCTGCCGGGCGTGATGCCCGGCCAGCGCTACGGCTTCCGGGTGCACGGGCCGTACGCGCCGGAGCGCGGGCTGCGCTGCAACCCCGCGAAGCTGCTCCTCGACCCGTACGCGCGGGCGGTCTCGGGCTCGGTGAAGTGGGGCGAGGCGGTGTACGGCTACCCCTTCGGGCGGCCCGACGCGCGCAACGACCTCGACTCCGCGCCGCACACGATGACCTCGGTCGTGGTCAACCCGTACTTCGACTGGGGCGACGACCGGCGCCCGCGCACCGAGTACCACCACACCGTGATCTACGAGGCCCATGTGAAGGGCCTGACGATGCTCCACCCGGACCTGCCGGAGGAGCTGCGCGGGACGTACGCGGGCCTCGCGCACCCGGCGGTGATCAACCACCTGAAGGAACTCGGGGTGACCGCGCTCGAACTGATGCCGGTGCACCAGTTCGTGAACGACCACCGGCTCGCCGACGCGGGCCTGTCGAACTACTGGGGCTACAACACCATCGGCTTCTTCGCCCCGCACAACGCCTACGCCTCCTGGGGCGACCGGGGCCAGCAGGTGCTGGAGTTCAAGTCGGCGGTGCGGGCGCTGCACCAGGCCGGCATCGAGGTGATCCTCGACGTGGTCTACAACCACACGGCCGAGGGCAACCACCTGGGCCCGACGCTCTCCTTCCGGGGCCTGGACAACCCCTCGTACTACCGGCTCGGCGACGACCCGCGCTACTACACGGACACCACGGGCACCGGGAACTCGCTGCTCATGCGGTCCCCGCACGTGCTCCAGATGATCATGGACAGTCTGCGCTACTGGGTCACCGAGATGCACGTGGACGGCTTCCGCTTCGACCTGGCGGCCACCCTGGCTCGCCAGTTCCACGAGGTGGACCGGCTGTCCTCGTTCTTCGACCTGGTGCAGCAGGACCCGGTGGTCAGCCAGGTCAAGCTGATCGCCGAGCCCTGGGACCTGGGCGAGGGCGGCTACCAGGTGGGCAACTTCCCGCCGCAGTGGGCCGAGTGGAACGGCAAGTACCGGGACTGCGTGCGCGACCTGTGGCGCGGCGAGCCGCGCACGCTGGCCGAGTTCGCCTCCCGGCTCACCGGCTCCTCCGACCTCTACCAGGACGACGGGCGCCGGCCGCTCGCCTCGGTCAACTTCGTGACCTGCCACGACGGCTTCACCCTGCGCGACCTGGTCTCGTACAACGAGAAGCACAACGAGGCCAACGGGGAGGGCAACCGGGACGGCGAGAGCCACAACCGCTCCTGGAACTGCGGTGCCGAGGGCGACACCGACGACATCGGCATCCGCGAGCTGCGGCAGCGCCAGATGCGCAATTTCCTGGCCACCCTGATGCTGTCGCAGGGCGTGCCGATGCTCGCCCACGGCGACGAGTTCGGGCGCACCCAGGGCGGCAACAACAACGCGTACTGCCAGGACAGCGAGATCTCCTGGGTGCGCTGGCCCAAGCCGGGCAGCGAACCGGAGTCCACGCTGCTCGGGTTCACCCGGGCGATGGTGCGGCTGCGCCGCGAGCACCCGGTGTTCCGGCGGCGCCGCTTCTTCCACGGGCGGCCGGTGGAGGGCACCCACGACGAGCTCACCGACATCGCGTGGTTCACGCCGCAGGGCGAGGAGATGACCGCCCGGGACTGGCAGGCGGCGCACGCGAAGGCGCTGACGGTCTTCCTCAACGGCAACGCGATCTCCGAGCCGGGCCCGCAGGGCGAGCGGATCTCCGACGACTCCTTCCTGCTGATGTTCAACGCCTCCTCGGAGGAGCTGGAGTTCGAGGTGCCGGACAGCCACGGCGAGTGCTGGCGGGTGGTCGTGGACACCTCCCACCCGGAGGGCATGCCGCCGCAGGAGGGCCCGCGGGTGGCGGCCGGCGAGCGGGTGACGCTCGCCCCGCTCACGCTGACGGTGCTGCGCCGGCCGGCCTGATCCGTTCCGTACGGGAGACGCGCACGGTCCGGGCCGGCACCGCGCGCCCCCGGCCGCGTCCGTTCGGCGGCACCCGATCGGGTGGCGTCGGCGGCCGGGCGGGGGGGCCGGCAGGACCGGGCCGAGCGGCCGGAGCGTGTCGCCGTACACCCGGAGCACCCCCCCGAACGTAACGCAGCTCACCCGAACGGACGCAGGGGGTGATGACACGGAACCCTTCGCGCGGGGTACGTACGTTCGCATGACGTCCTTCTCGCCGGCCTCGTCCGCCGACCGCACGCTGCCCACCGCGACCTACCGGATCCAGCTGCAGCCGGAGTTCCCGTTCGCCGCCGCCGAGGCGGCCGTGCCCCGGCTCGCCGCGCTCGGCGTCTCGCACCTGCACCTGTCGCCGGTCCTGGAGGCGCTGCCCGGTTCGACGCACGGCTACGACGTGACCGACCCGGGCCGGGTACGGGAGGAGCTGGGCGGCGAGGCGGGGCTGCGGACGCTCGCGGCGACGGCCCGGGCGCACGGCCTGGGCCTCGTCCTCGACCTGGTGCCCAACCACATGGCGGCCTCGCCCCGGCACAACCGGGCCCTGCGGGAGGTGCTGCGAGAAGGCCCCCACTCGCCGTACGCGCGCTGGTTCGACGTCGACTGGGCGGCGGGCGACGGACGGATGCTGCTGCCGGTGCTCCCGGCCCGGCTCTCCGAGGTGCGCGACCGGCTGCGGGTGGCAGACGGGCTGCTCACCCTGGACGGGCAGGAGTTCCCGCTGCGCGCCGGCACCGAGGGGCTGCCGCTCGACGAGCTGCTCGACGCCCAGTGGTACCGGCTCGCCTGGTGGCGGCTGGCCCGCACCGAGCTCAACTACCGCCGCTTCTTCACCATCTCGGACCTGATCGGGGTGCGGGTCGAGGACCCGGAGGTGTTCGCCGCCACCCACGCGAAGGTCCTCCAGCTGGTCGCCGACGGCGTCGTCGAGGGGCTGCGGATCGACCACCCGGACGGGCTGGCCGACCCCGAGGGCTATCTGGAGCGCCTCGCGGAGGCGACCGGCGGGCGCTGCTGGACGGTGGTGGAGAAGATCCTCACCGGCAGCGAACCGCTGCCCGCCTCCTGGCCGGTGGCCGGCACCACCGGCTACGACGCCCTGCGCCACGTGGACGGCCTCTTCACCGACCCGGTGGGCGCCGACGAACTCGCCGACGTGTACCGCGAGTTCGCCGGGCGGGCCGGGGACCGGGGCGGCTACTGGGCGGCGACCGCGCGGCGCGCCGCGTACAAGGTGGTCACCCACGAGCTGGCCTCCGAGACCGCCGCCCTGACCCGGATCGCCGAGCGGATCTGCGCCGCCGACCCCGCGCTGCGCGACCACGCGCCGTGGGCCCTGCACACCGCGGTCCGGGAACTCCTCGTGCGCGTCCCGGTCTACCGCCCCTACCGCACCGGCGGCGAGCACGTGCTCACCCCGGAGGCGGCGCGCGGCGCGAAGGCGGCGTTCGCGGTGCCGGAGGAGGCCACGGCCGTGGACGTGGTGCGCGAGCTGGCGCTGGGCCTGCGCGGCGACGGTCCCGAACACCGGGCGTTCCGGGCCCGGTTCGCGCAGACCTCGTCCGCGCTGCGCGCCAAGTCCGTGGAGGACACCGCCTTCTACCGCTACACCCCGCTGCTCTCGGCGAACGAGGTCGGCGGCGACCCGGGCCGCCCGGCGGTGACCCCCGACGAGTTCCACGCCTACTGCGCCCGGATCGCCCGCGACTGGCCGGGCACCGGCACGGTGCTCACCACCCACGACACCAAGCGCAGCGCGGACGTACGGGCCGGGATCGCGGTCCTGTCGCAGTGCCCGCAGACCTGGGCGGAGCTCCTGGAGGAGGTCGCCGGGGTGCCCGCGCCCGATCCGCACCTGGCGTGGACGGCCTGGCAGACCGCCTTCGGCTTCGGCACCCCCGACCCCGAGCGACTCGGGCCCGCCGTCCTCAAGTCGGTGCGCGAGGCGGGCCTGCACACCAGCTGGACCGAGCCCGATCCGGCCTACGAGCGGGCGGTGGGCGAGTTCGTGGCGGCGGGACCGGGCCGGATCCCGCTGCGCACCGCCTCCGAGGCGGCCTTCGCGCTCGAACCCCACATCCGCGCCCACGCCCTGGGCGCGACGCTGGTGCAGCTGACCATGCCGGGCGTGCCCGAGCTCTACCAGAACACCGAGCGGGAGTACCGGGCGCTCGTCGACCCGGACAACCGGGCGCCGTACGCGCCGGGCCCGGACGACGAGAAGACGGCCCTGGTCCGGGCGGCCCTCGGCCTGCGCCGGGCGCACCCCGGGTGCTTCGGCCCGGCCGGGCACTACACGGCACTGCCGGCGACCGGCCCGACGGCCCCGCACTGTCTGGCCTTCACCCGCGCGGACCGGGTCCTCACGGCGGTGACCCGGCTGTCGCTCCGCCTCGCGGAGGCGGGCGGCTGGCAGGACACGGCGCTGACGCTGCCGGACGGGCGCTGGCTCGACGTCCTGGACGGCGTCCGGGAGTTCACCGGCGGCGCGCCGACCCCGGTGAAGCTGGCGGAGCTGTTCGAGGAGCGGCCGGTGGCGCTGCTCGTGCGTGCCTAGGGAAGAGAAGGGGGGCGAGGGAAGCGAAGGGACTAACGCATCGATTGGTTTCGAATAGAAGGAAGCCCCTTCATGGCCTCGCCCCCGGAAGAACCTAGCAGTCAGGCGGGGATCAGGTCGCGCAGATTTCCGGGTGTGATCACCCGCGAGCCCGCGGCGAGCCCCTCGGGCCGCTCCAGGCCCAGGTAGGTGACCGGCTCCCCGGGCGCCGGGGTGCGGCCGTCCCACAGCTCGGTCCGGGCGCCCGCCCCGGCCATCAGGCCGACGAGGTGCCGGACGGTGAGCGGGGTGCGCTCGACCAGGCCGCGGACCAGGACGGCGAAGGTCACCCGGTTCTCCTCGACCCGGTTCCCGGACGGCGCGCCGCGCAGGTGGAGGTGCAGCCAGCGGGCGTGCCAGCCGCCCTCGGCGTCCCGCTGGAAGACCAGCGGCAGCGCGATCCGGCCGGGCCCGCGCAGGTCCGACTTCATGCGCACGGTGCGCGGCTCGAAGGGCCGGCCGCCCTGCTCGGCGCCGCGCAGCATGAAGCCGAAGAAGGACTCGTCGAGCCGCTCGAAGCCCTCGCCGCTGTAGACGTGCACCTGCGGCACGATGAAGTCGCCGCGCACCGCGCCGAGCCGCAGGTCGATGAACTCGGAGGCGCCGTCCGTGGCGTCGGTGACGTCCCCGGAGTGGGCTCCCTCGACGGAGGCGAGGTTCGTGTACGACAGCCAGCCGACGGTGTCGTAGCCGGCGTCCATGAGCAGCGCGGTCAGGTCGAGGTCGGTGCTGTACCGGGCCTGCTTCCAGTACGTGAAGAAGCGCAGCAGCTCGCCGTCGATCCGCGAGACGGAGCCGCGCGGCAGCGTGCCGAGCCCGGCCGCGGCGGCCCGGCCGCTCAGCGGCAGCGCCACGTCCAGCATGTCGGGGTCGACGAGGACGCGGCCGGGGACGTCGAGCCGGCGCCGGACCTCGGCGTCGAGAAGCGCGGTCAGGCGCGCGGCCGCGGCCCCGGGCAGCGGGGCGCGGGTCTCCTCGGTGACCCAGGCGCCGCCGGACCGGTTGACGAACACGCGGCGGGGAGCGGTCCCTTCGGGGTCGGTGAGGTGGGTGGAGTCGGTGAGGTGGGCGGGAACCTCGGTGGCGCGGTTCTGCACGTGCTCGCGCAGGGACAGCAGCACCCGGCCGGACACCTGGCCGGCGGTGCGCTCGGCTGCGGCGAGGACGGCCTCGCGTTCCGGTTCCTCCGTCGCCGTGCGGACGAGCCGGTCCAGCGCGCGGAACAGGGCGCCGGGCGCGGTGGCGGCCAGCAGCCCGGCGGCACCCCTGACGTCGCCGGCGGCAAGGAGTGCCTCGACCCGGCCGGCGAGCGAGGGCGCCCGGAGCTCGCCGCGCGCGACGGCGAACACCTCGGCGGCGTGCGGCCACTGCGGGTACTCGTGCGGGTGCAGCCGCTCCCCGAGCCGCTTCCACGCCTCGCGGTGCCGGGGGACGTCCGCGAGCTTGGCCGGCTGCCCGGCCACGACCGCGTCGAGCGAGGCGAGCAGCGCGCGCCGGTGCGGCCGGGACGGCGCGCGGAAGCGGGTGGGCAGGGCCAGGGTGACGTCGCCGTCGGACAGCGCGCAGGCGAGCCGCAGCACGTCGGTGACGGTGTCCAGGAGCAGCCCTGCCCCGGCCTGGAGGCGGGCCTTGTTGACCACCGCGCGCACCTCGCGGACGGGGATCTCCGTCGGCTGCGGCCCGTGCGCCTGGCGCTTGGCGAGCACGGCCAGGTCGGCGAGGTGCTCGTCACCGAGCGGGGTGCGGCTGCCGGCGAGGGCGAGGTAGAGCGCGCTCACCTCGTCGAGGAGGGCGCCGCCGGGGTGCAGCACGGTGACCCGGTCGCCGGTGGCGGCGACCAGTTCGTCGTGGGCGGCGAGCAGCTCCTCGTACGTGTGCGGGTAACGCCCGTACGCCGGCAGGGTCAGCAGGTCGAGCACCCCGTCGCCGAGCCGGTCGAGCACGAGGGGCCGGGCCTCCTCGTCGGCGAGCGCCTTGACCAGGCACTCGGTCCAGAACTCGACGGTGTCGGGGACGCCCGCCGGGAAGCGCAGGAAGTAGGCGTTGTGCCGGACGTGGTCCCCGACGAGCTCGCGGACGGTCTCCAGGGTGCGGGTGGCGAGCGCGGTCACGGTCTGCTCCTCGCACCCGGACAGCGCGGTGAACAGCTCGCCCGAGAGCTTGAAGCCGACGGACATCAGCGCGATGTCGAACTGCCGGGCGGCGGACGCTCCTTGGCCCTTCCGGGAGGGAACGGGGACGCGGAGGGTGTGGCGTACGACCAGGCGTTCGAGGGTGTGGACCATGCGCGCATCGTTCCAGGCGGGGGCGGGCCGTCGCACACGGATTTCGACGGAGAGGCATGGGCCGCGCGACAGGGGTAAGGCGCACAGGAGCGCAAGGGAACGCAGCGGAACAGCACGAGTGCGGACGACAGCGGAGGAGAGCGACATGTCCGAGGCACGGCGACCCGACGACCGGGCAGCGGCCCTCGTGGAGCCCTGGCGGACGAGCGGCCGGCGACAGGTGAACGCCGACCTGGAGATCCCGATCGACGTCACCTTCTCCTACGATCCGGGCGACCCGTGGGCGGTCCGGGTGTCGTTCGCGCACCTCGGGCTCACCACGGACTGGACGCTCTCCCGGGAACTGCTCCGCACCGGCGTCCGCACCTCCTGCGGACTGGGCGACGTCCAGCTGTGGCCGGTCCGGCGCGGCGGACGCGGCGGCCGGCTCCGGATCCGCCTGGGCGGCACGGGCTCGCCGGTCCTCGTGGACGTCGACCGGCGCGCGCTGCGCGCCTGGCTGGCCACGACGTTCGAGGCGGTCCCGCCGGGCACGGAGCCGGACCACGTGGACTGGACGGCGGAGCTGCGGCGCCTCGGCGCCGAGGCCTGAGGCCCGGGGCCCTAACGGCGTGAGGGGGTCTCCCGCGAGGCCTCCCACGGGGTCTCCCGCGCGGCCCGGGACCAGGGGGCGGCCAGCAGGTCCGCCACGCTGCGCCGGTCGCGGTGCTCCGGCGGGGCGCCGGCCGCGCGGCCCACGGCGATCATGGAGACGATCTCCCAGCCCGGCTCGGGCTCCAGCTCCTTGGTGAGGCCGTCCAGGTCGAAGGCCCGGAACTGGTGCGAGGCGAGGCCGAGCGCCTCGGCCTGGAGGGTCAGGTGGGCGACGGCCTGGCCGAGGTCGTGGTCGGAGAACTCGGAGTAGAGCAGCCCGCTGTCGTCGACGTGGCGGCGGGTCGCGGTGACCAGGAGCACCCCGGCGTCCGGTGCCCACCGGGCCGAGCTGGGCGCGAGGTGCCGGACCAGCCGTTCGTGGTCCGGTTCGCCGGGCCGGGCGGCGAAGAAGCCCCACGGCTGGGAGTTGCCGGCGGACGGCGCCCAGCGCGCGGCTTCCAGGAGCAGCGCGAGGGCGCGGTCGTCCACGGCGCCGGCCGGGTCGAAGCGGGCGGGGCTGTGGCGGCCCGCCAGGAGGGGGTGGAGGCCGCCGCCGGAGGGCTCGGGGCGCGGCCCCGGCAGGCGCGGTTCCCCTTGATCACGTCGCATGCCGGGCTGAAACGCCCGCCGGTGGCGGGCGTATTCCGCGTGCCCGAGGTCCTTTCTCCGCCGTCGGATGCCGGCTATCCGCCGGGGCGGACGATCAGGGTGCGCGGGGCGCGGGTGATGACTCCCGTGCGCTCCGGGCGGAAGCCCTCGGCGAGGCGCAGCTTCGGCATGGCCTCGAACAGCGCGCGCAGGGCGTACTCCGCCTCCAGGCCGGCGAGGGTGACGGCGGGGCAGGCCCCGGGGCCGTAGGTGAGCTGGCCGGGGTCGTCGCGCAGCAGGTCGAAGCGGTCCGGGTCGCGGAAGCGCTCGGGGTCGCGGCCGGCGGCGCCGAGCAGCAGGGCGACCGGGGCGCCGTCGGGGAGGGTGCCGCCGCTGACGGTGATCTCCCCGCGGGTGCGGCGCATCATGATCTGCACCGGGGGTTCGCGGCGCAGCGACTCGTTCCAGGCCCTGGCGACCAGCCCGGCGGGCGCGTCGCGCAGGGCCTCGACGAGGTCGGGATCGGCGAGCACGTCCGCGAGGAAGCCGGCCAGGGCCTTCTCCCGTACCGCGATCTGTCCGGTGCACTGCCCCGCGAGCGCGGACGCGGCCCGGCCGCGCACCAGCCGCATCATGTCCCGGTACGGCACGCCGACGGCGGCCGCCACGGTCCCCGCGGGCAGCCAGTGGCAGAAGTCCGCCACCAGGTCGGCGCGCGACCGGTCGGCGATCCGCCGGGCGAGCACGAAGGCGGTGCGCTCGGCGACGGCCCGCAGCTCGGCCTCGTCCACGTCCGTGTGGGTCTCGGCGCAGGGCGGGTCGCCGGGCCGGTGCCCGTGGGTGAACCGCGCGTCGGTGAGGGCCCCGGCCACGTCCGCGTACCGGCTGAGCACCCAGGCCCGCAGCAGCGGGTCGTGGGTGAGCGGGAACTCCTCGCGCAGCACCCGGTACGTGCCGTACGGGTCCCGCGCGCCGCCCGGCTCCAGGGGGCTGGGGGCGACCCGTCGGGGCGGGCGGTCGGCCGCGGCGACGGCCGCCGCCGACCGGGCGGGCGCCATCGCGGGCAGCACGCCCCAGCGGGCGCGCCGCCCGCCCTCGCTCCGCTGCGGCTCGTGGCTCATCGGGCCCCCTCGGTGGTCGCTGGTGCGGTCCACCCAGGACACCACCGATCGAGTGACATCGCACCACGTACACCGCTGAACCGGTGAATTTCGGAGAAAGGGCAGAAAGGCCGGAAAGGGGGGAAAAGGGTCGGCGTGGGGCGCGAGGGGGACGCGGGGGGGCGGATCGCGCCGGGCGGATCAGTTCAGCGACAGCCGGAACGACATCTGTCCGAACCCGACCGCGTCGCCCGCCCGGACGACGACCGCGCCCGTGACCCGGCGCCCGTTGACCGTGGTGCCGTTCGTGGAGCCGAGGTCGCGGAGGATCCAGGTGCCGGACTGCGAGGACAGTTCCGCGTGGAGCCGGGAGACCGTCTCGTGGCTGAGGCGGAGCCCGTTCACGGGGTCGCGGCCGATGCGCAACGGGTACGGGCCGGGCGCGGGCAGCAGCAGCTTCGGCAGCCGCTCGGTCTGCCAGGCGCGCCCGAGCCGGGCCGTGAAGGCGGACATCCTGCCGACCGCGCCCACCACCCGGCGGGTCCACGGCGACTCGGTCGCCAGGTCGGCGGTGAGCAGGGCGAGTTCGTCGGAGCGGCGGGCGACGAGGGCGCGCTCCATGCGGAAGAGGAACGTGTCGTGCGACAGACGTCCCTGCGCCGCGCCCTCGCGGAGCACCGCGAGCGCGCGTTCCCGCTCGGCGTCCGTCAGCCGAGGGGCGTCCGGCGGTCCGGCCGGCAGCTCGTAAGGGGTCGTCACATCGTGATTGTCCGACGTGAGGCACCGGGGTGTCCAGAAGGGCCGTCGCCGCCCGGCCTGGACGCCCGGAGCACCCCACAACTCGGGTGCCCCGGCGCCGGATCGTTGCTACGGTCGGCCGCCGACCGGCCGCCCGCGAGGGCCGCACCCGCACGCCCACACCCCCTGGGGGAACCCGTACATGACGCCTGACCCCGTGCTCGTCGTCCGGCCGCTCGCCGGACCGCAGGAGCTCGGCCTCTTCGACCGGCTCGACTACGTCCTCGACCACGAGCTCCCCGACGACCTCGCCGCCGGCCGCCGCCTGCCCGAGTGGATGTGGGTGGCGCTGCGCGGCGAGCGGCTCGTCGGGCGGATCGCCTGGTGGACCGGGCGGCCCGGCACCGGCCCGCAGGCGCTGGACTTCTTCGACCTGGACCCGGAGCTGCCGCCCGAGGAGGCCGCGGAGACCGGGCTGCGCCTGCTCGAGACGGCGACCGCCGCCGTGGTCCCGGCGGGCGGGCGCCGGCCCGAGTACGGGCGCTTCCTGCCGGCCGACTGGCGTGAGCTCCCGGCGACCCGGGCCCGCCTGGAGCGGCTCTTCGACGTCCTCGCGGCGTCCGGCGCCCGGCCGCTGGTGGAACGGCTGCGCCTGGAGTGGCGGGCCGGGACGGCGGTGCCGGAGCCGACCGGGCGGCTGGCCTTCCGGCCGGTGCGCGACCGCGAGGACCTGCTCGCGCTGATGACCCCGGTCATGGAGGGCACCCTCGACGCCCACGGGCAGGCCGACCTCGCCTCCGGGCTGTCCCCGCGCCGGGCGGCCGAGCTGCACTACGACGAGGAGCTGGCGCACTACACGACGCCCCGGGAGTGGTGGCGGATCGCCGAGCTGCCGGAGACCGGCGAGCCGGTCGGCTTCGTGGTGCCCGCGCGCAACAACTACCACGCGATCATCGCGTACATCGGCGTGCTGCCCGCCCACCGCGGCCGGGGTCTGGTCGACGAGGTCCTCGCGGAGGGCACCCGGGTGCTGGCGGCCGAGGGCGTGCCGCGGATCCGGGCGGCCACCGACGTCGGGAACGTGCCCATGGCGCGGTCCTTCGCGCGGGCCGGTTACGTGAACTTCGAGCGCTCGATCAACTTCGTGTGGGACGCGCCGGGCACGGAGGCCTCCTGACTGCAAGGATGTCCCCGTAGCCGTTGATCGGTCGACGAGGGGACCTTCGCGTGCTGTTCGAGGTGTGGGCGCCGCACGCCCGTGACCGGGTGACGCTGGAGCTGAACGGCGTCCGGCATCCGCTGGAGCGGGACGCCGAGCGGGCCGGCTGGTGGTCCGGCGTCCTCCCGGCCGCCGACGGCGACCGGTACGGCTACGCCCTGGACGACGGGCCGGTGCTGCCCGACCCGCGGGCCCGCCGCCTCCCGGACGGCCCGGACGGCCTCGCGGCGGTGGTCGACCACGACACGTACGCCTGGCGCTACGAGACGCCGAAGCTGCGGCTGCGCAGCGGCGTGGTCTACGAGCTGCACGTCGGCACGTACACCCCGGAGGGCACCCTCGACGCGGCGGCCGAGCGGCTCGGCGAGCTGGCGGGCCTCGGCGTCACCCATGTGGAGCTGATGCCGCTGTGCCCGTTCCCCGGGGTGCACGGCTGGGGGTACGACGGGGTGGCGCCGTGGGCGGTGCACGAGCCGTACGGGGGGCCGGCCGCGCTGAAGCGCTTCGTCGACACCGCGCACGGCCTCGGCCTGGGCGTGGTCCTGGACGTGGTGCACAACCACCTGGGCCCGTCGGGGAACCATCTGCCGTCCTTCGGGCCGTACTTCACCGACACCCACCACACGCCGTGGGGCGCGGCGGTGAACCTGGACGCGCCGGGCTCGGACGAGGTCCGCGCGTACTTCCTGGGCAGCGCCCTGGCCTGGCTGCGGGACTACCGGATCGACGGACTGCGGCTGGACGCGGTGCACGCGCTCGCGGACACCCGGGCGCTGACCTTCCTGGAGGAGCTGTCGGCAGCGGTCGACGAACTGGCCAGGGAGCAGGGCCGGCAGCACTTCCTGATCGCCGAGTCGGACCTCGCGGACCCGCGGACGACGACCCCGCGCACCGCCGGCGGGCTGGGGATCCACGCGCAGTGGAACGACGACTTCCACCACGCGCTGCACACGGCGCTCACGGGCGAGTCGCAGGGGTACTACGCGGACTTCGCGCGCGCCCCGATGGCCGCGCTGGCCAAGACGCTGACCCGGGTCTTCTTCCACGACGGCACGTACTCGTCCTTCCGCGGCCGGCACCACGGGCGCCCGGTGGACCGCGAGCGCACCCCGGCGCACCGTTTCCTGGGCTACGCCCAGACCCACGACCAGATCGGCAACCGGGCCACCGGTGACCGGCTCTCCGCGTCCTGCTCCCCCGGCCTGCTGGCGTGCGCGGCGGCGCTGGTGCTGACCGGCCCGTCGGTGCCGATGCTGTTCATGGGCGAGGAGTGGGGCGCCTCGACGCCCTGGATGTACTTCACCGACCACACGGACCCGGAGCTCGCGGAGGCGGTACGGCGCGGCCGGCGCCGGGAGTTCGCGGCGCACGGCTGGGCGGAGGAGGACGTCCCCGATCCGCAGGAGCCGGCCACCCGCGACCGCTCCGTCCTCGACCGGACCGAGCGCGAGCGCGACCCGCACAGGCGCCTGCTCGCCTGGCACCGCGAACTCATCGCCCTCCGCCGCACCCTCCCCGACCTCACCGACCCGGACCTGGCCGGCGTCAAGGTCGCCTACGACGAGGAGGCCCGCTGGCTCGTCTTCCGGCGCGGCGACATCCGCGTCGCGGTCAACCTGGGCGAGGCCCCGGCCACGATCGCCCTCGGCTCCAACGGCCGCGACCGGGTCCTCGCCTCCTGGGAACCCGTGAAGCCCCCGACCCGCGACGGCCTCCTCACCCTCCCGGGCGAGTCGGCGGTGCTCCTGTCGGACGGCTGAGCCCGGCTCCCCGCCGCACCGGGCACCGCCGTGTCAGTCCCGCGCCGCCGCCCCGGCCAGGGACAGTTCCCAGTACGCGGCGTACCGGCCGGCGCGCCGCAGCAGCTCCTCGTGGCCGCCCTGTTCGACCACCCGCCCGGCGTCCAGGAAGGCCACGCGGTCGGCCCGGCGCACGGTCGCCATGCGGTGCGCCACCATCACCACGGTCCGGCCGGCCATCAGCCGCTCGATGCCGGCGTGCACGGCCGCCTCGTTCACCGGGTCCAGGGCCGACGTGACCTCGTCGAGCAGGACGATCGGCGCGTCCTTGAGCAGGGCCCGGGCGATCGAGACGCGCTGCCGTTCGCCGCCCGACAGCAGCGCCCCGCCCTCGCCCACGTCCGCGGACCAGCCGCCGGGCAGCCGCTCGACCACCTCGTCGAGCCGGGCCGCGGCGGCCGCGGCCCGTACCTCGGCGTCCGTGGCGTCCGGGTGGCCGAGGCGCACGTTCTCCTCGATCGTGCCGTCGAAGAGGTGGACGTCCTGGAAGACGATCGCGATCCGCGCCATCAGCGCGGCGGGGTCCATCTCCCGTACGTCCACACCGCCGATCCGCACCGCGCCCGCGTCGACGTCGTGGAAGCGGGCCAGCAGGTGCAGCAGCGTCGTCTTGCCCGCGCCGGACGGCCCGACGACGGCGAGCCGTCCGCCCTCGGGCACGGACAGCGTCACCCCGTCGGCGACCGCGCGTCCGCCGCCGTGCCGGAAGGTGACCGCGTCGAACACGACGTCGTGGCCGGCCGGTTCGCGGGGCACCGCGGGCTCCGGCAGCGGCTCGGTGCGGAGGACCTCGTCGAGGCGGGTGAGTTCGGCGCGGGCGGCGCGGATGCCGCCGCTCATCTCGGCGAGGGAGAGCAGCGGGTCGGCGCAGCGGGCGGCGAGCACCAGGACCGCGAGCACCTCGGCCGCGCCGACGCCCCCACCCGTGTTCCCGCCGAGGGCGAGGTACGCGCCGAGGGCGAGCAGGGCGGTGAACGCCACCTGCACGGTGGCCGCGAGCCCCAGCACACCCGGCACCGCCGCGACGGCGGAGCGGCGCGAGGCGCGGCGCAGTTCCTCCAGGGCCTCGTCCAGCAGACCGAACCGCTCGCCGGTGCGGCCGCCGGCCCGCAGCACCGGCTGGGCCTGGAGGTACTCGATGACGCGGCCGGTGGCCGCGCGCTCGCGTTCCCCGCGCTCCGTGTCGGTCGCCGCCGTCGCGCGGGCGGTGCGCAGCTGGACCACGGCCACCAACGGCACGGCGGCCAGGGCGGCGATTCCAAGGCGCCAGTCGAAGGCGAGCATCACGGCGACGATCGTCAGCGGCGTCACGCAGGCGGAGACGAACGGCGCGAGGATGTGGGCGATCACGCTCATCGCCCGCAGCACGCCCTGGCCGGCGAGGACGGACACCTCGCCGGTGCGGCCGGCTCCGTACCAGCCGAGCGGCAACCGGGCGAGGTGGTCGCCGAGGCGCTCGTACATGCCGCGCAGCATCGTCGTGCCCACGCGGAACCCGGAGCGGTCGGCGACGTACCGCAGCACCGCGCAGAGCGCGACCGCCGCGCCGAAGGCGGCCAGCCAGGGCCGGGCGTCGCCGGGCGCGCTGCCGAGGAGCGCGCGCAGGACGGGTACCAGCAGGGCGTACGACAGCCCCTCGGCGAGGGCGGCGGCCGCCATCAGGGCGATGGTGCGGCGCACCGGCCCGGCGTACTCGTGGCCGAGCACGTGCAGCAGGGTGCTGATCATCGGGTCTCCTCCCCTTCCAGGGCACCGGCTCCGACGGGATCGGCTTGCGCGGCACCGGCCTCCGCCGCACCCGTGTGGACCTTCCAGAACGTGGCGAACGCGCCGTCGCGCGCGAGGAGTTCGGCCGGCGTGCCGCGCTCCACGATCTCGCCGTCGCGCAGCATCACGACGGTGTCGGCGTCGGCGATCGTCTCCAGGCGGTGGGCGATCACCAGCGTCGTCCGCTGCTCGCGGGTCCGCGCCAGGGCCTCGCGCACCGCCTGTTCGGTCTGCGGGTCGGCGAAGGCGGTGGCCTCGTCGAGGACCAGGACGGGGGTGTCCGCGAGCAGGGCGCGGGCGATCGAGACGCGCTGTGCCTCGCCGCCGGAGAGGCGGGCGTCCTCGCCGATCACCGAGTCGTAGCCGCGGGGCAGTTCGAGGATGCGGTCGTGGATGCTCGCCCGGCGGGCGGCGCGGACGACGGCGTCGCGGTCGGCGTGCGGGACGGCGAGGGCGATGTTGTCCGCGACCGAGGCACGCAGCAGCCGGACGTCCTGGAAGACGAAGGACACCCGCCGGTACAGCTCCCGGCTGCCCACCTCGCGCAGGTCGACGCCGCCGAGGAGCACGGAGCCGTGGGTGGGGTCGTGGAACCGCGGCAGCAGCCGCACCAGCGTGGACTTGCCGCTGCCGGACGGCCCGACCACGGCGGTGACCGTCCCCGGCTCAAGCACCAGGTCGATCCCGCGCAGCACCTCGCGCCCGGCCGCGCCGTCCTCGTACGCGAAGCGGACGCCGCGCAGCTCCAGCCGGTGTCCCTCGGGCGCCACCGGCCGGACGGGCTCGGGCAGCGGCGGCTCGGCGAGCACCTCCCGGACGCGGCCGACGGCGCGCCGCGCGGCCTGCAGGTCGTCGAAGCCGTGTCCGAGCGCGGCCACGGGCGCGGTGAGCCCGAGGCCGAGCAGCAGGAACGGCAGCAGGTCCGCCGGGGGAAGGCCGCCCCCGATGATCCGGTACGCACCGCCGACCAGCACGGCGAGCAGCACGAACGGCGGTGACAGCGCCGTCTGCATCGCGGCGGCGACCCCGGAGAGCCCGCGCACCATCCGGGAGAAGCTGGCGGTGAAGTCGCCCACGGCGGTACGGAACCTGCCCTGCGCCCGCTCCGCCCCGCCGAACGCCTTCACCACCGCGATGCCCTGCACGAACTCGATCACCGACGCCGAGATCCGCCCCATCGCGGCGTCGAACTCCTTCTGCTCGCGCAGCCGGGCGGGGGTCAGCATCAGCGGCACCAGCGCGACCGCGAGGAGCACCGGGGCCAGGGTGATCAGCGTCAACCGCCAGTCCACGGTGAGGAGGTAGCCGAGCGAGACCAGCGGCACCACGAAGGCGGAGACCAGCTCGCCCGGGGTGTGGGCGATGAACGGGTGCACGGCGCTGACGTCCTCCCCCACCAGCTTCACCAGCTCCCCGGTGCGCCACCGCGCCAGCCGGCCCATCGGCACCTGCCCGAGCCGCGCGGCGAGCCGCCGGCGCAGCGACAGCTGCACCCGGGTGTCGAGGAGGTGTCCGACGGCGGACGAGGCGGCCGTGCACAACAGCCGGACGAGCAGCCCCGCGGCGCCCGCGATGACGGCGAGGCGCACGTGCGCGCCGTCGGCCGGCCCCGGCGCGAGGAGCGTACGGCCGAGCTCGGCGACCGCGAGCAGCGGCGCCAGGCCGGCGACGGCTCCGATGGTCTGCAGGACGACGACGAGGGCGAAGCCGCCCGCGTAAGGGCGCAGGAGGCGGGCCGTGCCCGGGGGTGGCGGCGCGTGGGTCGCGGTGGAGGTCATGCGCCCACCCTCGCCGCGGGGCGGCCCGTCGGCTTGAAGAAATGTTCCGCCGACGTTCTCCGCCCTGCCGTTCTCCGCCCCGCCGTTCTCCGCCGGATGTTCTCCGCCCCCGCCGTTCTCCGCCGGATGTTCCGTCCCGGTGTCCGTCCGGGCGGGCCCGTAGCATGGACGCATGTCAACTGCCGTGCGCCGAGGGGCCGCTGCCCCCGTGTGGCGGGTCACCCGCCCGGTCCGGCCCGGCCGCGTGCCCGGTGTCGTCCTGGCGGGGCTGCGCGACCTCGGCCCCACTCCGGTCGACCACCGGCTCGACCCGCACCCCGTGGTGACGCTGGCGCTGGCCTGCGGCGAGTCGGCGCTCGGCATCGACGAGTCGACGGGGCGGCGGCACCGCGGCAGCCTCGTCACCGGACTCGGGTTCGGCGTCGGCGGTACGGCGCGGGTGCGGGCGGCGAACGTCGAGTGGATGCAGGTGCGCCTGTCCCCCGCCATCGCGCGCACCGTGCTGGGCGCGGGCCCCGCCGAGCTGGAGAACTCCGTGGTGGGCCTGGACGCGCTGTGGGGCGAGCGGCGGACGGCCCGGTTGCGCGAGCGGCTGGCCGAGGCGGGCTCGTGGGAGGAACGTTTCGCGCTCGTCGAGGGGCTGCTCGCCCGGCTGTCCGCCGCGGGGCCCGCCATCGACCCGGAGCTGGCCTGGGCCTGGGACCGCATCGTCGCGGGGCACGGCCGGGTGCGGGTCGAGGCGCTGGCCGACGAGCTGGGCTGGAGCCGCAAGCGCCTGTGGTCCCGCTTCCACGCGCAGCTCGGCCTGCCGCCCAAGCGGGCCGTGAGCCTCGTCCGCTTCGACCGGGCCGCCACCCGCCTGGCCGGGGGCCAGGACGCGGCCGGGGTCGCGGCCGACTGCGGCTACGCCGACCAGTCGCATCTGCACCGGGACGTCGTGGCGTTCACCGGAGTGACCCCCTCGGCCGTGGCCGGCGGACCGCTCGTCGCGTCGGCCGACCTGGCGTGGATGGACCGTGTGCCGCGGCTCGCGCCCGCTCGCGCGGCCGAGGGGGGCTCGGGAGCGGGACCGGGCGCGGACGCGGGAGCGGGCGCCTCCGGCTGACGGGGGCTGGGCGGGAGAGGGCGGTGCTACTCCACGATCGCCATCTCGCGCGGGGTGTTGTTGAAGCGGCGGCCCGTGCCGTCGGGCGTCAGGGTCACGATGTCCTCGATGCGGACGCCGAAGCGGCCGGGGAGGTAGACGCCGGGCTCGATGGAGAAGCACATGCCGGGGACGACGGGGCGCTCCTCGCCCTCGATCATGTACGGGGGTTCGTGGGTGGTGACGCCGATGCCGTGGCCGGTGCGGTGGATGAAGTACTCGCCGTAGCCGGCGTCGGTGATGACCTTGCGGGCGGCGCGGTCGACGTCCTGGCAGGCCGCGCCGGTGCGGACCGCCTCGAAGCCGGCCTGCTGGGCCTCGCGGACGAGGTCGTGGACGGCGCGCTCCTCGGCGGTGGGCTCGCCGACGTGGACGGTGCGGGTGGTGTCGGAGCCGTAACCATGCTTGAGGCCGCCGAAGTCGAGGACGACCATGTCGCCGCGCTCGATGGTGCGGTCGCCGGCCTCGTGGTGCGGGTTGGCCCCGTTGGGGCCGGAGCCGACGACCGTGAAGTCGACCTGGGAGTGCCCGAAGCGCAGCAGGAGCGCGGCCAGGTCGGCGGCGACCTCGGTCTCCTTGCGGCCCGCGAAGCGCACCTTGAGGATCTCGCCGTACGCCTGGTCGGCGGCGGCGCCCGCCGCCTCGATCCGGGCCAGTTCGTGGGCGTCCTTGACGGCGCGCAGCATCGGCAGGGCCTCGGTGAGCGAGACGTACGAGGTGCCGGGCAGGGCCTGCTGGAGGCCGAGCAGGTGCATGGCCCAGGCGTTGTCGCTGACGCCGAAGCGCCCGGAGGCGTCGAGCAGCGGCGCGGTGACGGCGTACGGGTCCTTGCCGTCCGTCCAGTCGCGCAGGGTGAGCGCCGCCGCGCCCGCGGCCTTCTCCGCGTCGGGGGCCTCCAGGGTGGGCACGACGAGCACCGGCTCCTGGCCGGGGGCGATCACCAGGACGGTGAGCCGCTCGGTGATCGCGGTGGGCTGGTAGCCGGTCAGGTAGACCAGGTCGGGTCCGGGCGCGACCAGGACCCCGGCGAGCCCCGCCTCGGCGGCGGAGTCGGCGGCCCGGGCCATCCGGGCCCGGTAGTCCTCGGCGGTGAAGGGGGCGGGCGCGGTGCCGTCGGTGCCGGCTGCGGTGCTCTCGGGCATGGGTGATCTCCTCCTCGACGTGACTCATCCTGCCCGCCCGGGACCGGCGCCGCGACCGGGATCCCCCTGGGTGTGCGCGCTCACGCTCCGAGCTTCTGCACCTCGGGGAAGTACCAGCGGAGGATCCCCCGCAGCCGGTCGGCGCCGGGCCGGCCCCAGTCGCGCTGGAGCTCGGCGGCCAGCGAGACGGCGGTCACCGGCTGGGCCCCGGCCTGCGTCATGCGCCGCAGGGCGCTGTCGTGGGCGTCACGGCTCACCCCGCCGATGGCGTCCGTGACCGGATAGACCTCGTAGCCCTCGCGGACCATGTCGAGCGTCGGGAACGCGACGCAGACCTCGGTCCACAGCCCGGTCATGACGATCTTCTTCCGCCCGGTGGCCTCGACCGCGGCGCGGAAGTCCGGGTCCTCCCAGGAGTTGAGCGTCGACCGGTCGATCTCCTCCACGTCCGGCAGCTCGGCCCGCAGCTCCTCGATCGTCCCGCTGTTCGCACCCAGCTCGACCCCGACGGTGCTCAGCACCACCGGCAGCCCGAAGGCGGTGGCGGCACGCGCGACGGCGGTGACGTTGAGCATCATCAGGTCCCGGTCGATCGACCGCACCGTGCCGACCTGCTCGGGCTGGTAGTCGATCAGCACGAGAGCGGCGTTCTCGGGGCTGAGCAGATGGTCGTCGGGGCGGATGGGGGTCCTGCCGGCCATGGGGTGTCCCTTCTGCGCACACGGCCCCGCTGATCCGGCCGCTCCCGGCCAGGCTAGGCACGGCACCGCCGTGCCCGCGCGCCGGACTGACCCGATGTGCCCGCGTCGCCTTCACCGGCTCCCCGGACGGGTCCTAGTCCGGGTCGCGGACGATGAGGCGTTCCAGGAGGGCCTGGAAGTCGTCGCCGACCACGATGCGGAGGCGGCCGTCCTCCTCGGCGTGTTCGCTGAGCTGGGTGAGGGTGCCGGCGCGCCACCAGAAGACGTAGGGGCTGATGGCGCCGGGGGTGTCCTCGTAGCCGGAGGCGGCGAAGGAGGCCATCGCGCCGAGCGCGGGGACGATGGTGGTGTCGCGGATGGGGTGGAAGGCCAGCTGGTGGCGGAAGGGCATGGCCACCAGGGCGCCGTCCTCGGTGAGCGGGCGGCCGGTGACGCGGCGGACGACCGCGTCGAGGTCGAGGACCCGGCTCGCCGTGTAGAAGGAGTCGCCGAGGATGACCTCGAAGCGCATGCCGTCCGCGTCCTTGACGGTCTCGTGGCCCTCGACGGGCAGCCCGCGCAGGTTGTCGATGGCCCGTTCGCGCAGCCGGGCGGGGTCGCCGAGGCGTTCCAGGGCCTCGTCGGTGAGGGTCATGACGCTCTCCGGCAGGTCGAGCGCGAGCACCTCGTACAGGCCGGGGGCGACGGTACGGGCGTAGCCGAAGGCGCCGGGGTCGATGCCCTCGCCGCTGACGACCCGCGGGTAGAGCTGGGCGCGGATCTGCTCGGGCGGCAGGGTGTCGAGGGCGGAGGGGCCTTCGAGGGCGCGGACGACGAGCCGGACGTGGCGCTCGACGAGCCGCGGCCAGATGCGGGTGCCGCGGGGGTCCTGGTGGCAGACGGCGGCGAGGTTGCCGAGGCCGAAGCGGCGGCCGGCGTCGTCGGTGACGGAGTCGGCGTACACGGTGACTTCGAGGCCGAGTTCGGCGAAGGCGGCCCGGACCAGCCTGCGGAAGAGCGCGGCCTCGCGTTCGGAGAAGTACGTGAACTCCGGGTCGCGCGGCGCGTCCTCGCCGTCCCGCCTGGGCCCCCGCCGGAACCACCCCACGTCGTCCCGCCTTTCGTCGCCTGTTCTCCGCCGTTCCTCCCCGGCCGTTCCGCCAGATTAGCGAGCGGCCGCCTCCCGGTGGCCGAGACGGCCGAGCAACTCGGCCACCGGGCCCACCGGCACGCCGCCGTACAGCAGTTCGGTGCGGTGGACGAGCCGGGGCGCGGTGAGCGGGACGAGCGCCGCGCCGGCGGCGAGGGCCGCGTCGGCGGCCGAACCGGGCAGCAGGGCGAGCCCGTGCCCGGCGGCGGCCAGGGCGGCGGCGGTACGGAGGTCGGTGCCCTCGTAGCGGAGGGACGGGCGGAAGCCGTGGCCGCCGGGCGCCCCGTGGGCGGCGCGCAGCCGGTCGAGCGGCAGGCCCGCGTCGGGCGCGTCGAGCCAGCGGGCGTCGACGAGGTCGCCCAGGTCGAGGCCGGTGCGCCCGGCGAGCGGGTGGCCGGGCGGCAGGACGACGGCGAGGGGGTCCTCGGCGACCGGCCCGGTGGTGAGCGGGGCGACGTCGGGCAGCCGCAGCGGGTCGCTGGGCGCGACCACGCCGTCGACCAGGCCGAGGTCGGCCTCGCCGGTGGCGACGGCGGCCGGCACCTCGGCGCCCGGCAGGGTGCGCAGGGTGACCCCGGTCGCGGGCAGCGCGGCCAGGACCCGCGGGTGCAGGGCGAGCGGGGCGGCGGCCAGCGTGAGGGTGCGGCGCGGCGGGGCGGCGTAGCGCGCGAGGTCGGCGCGGGCCGCGTCGAGCCGGAGCAGCAGCGAGCCGGCGTGTTCCAGGAGCCGTGCGCCGGCCGGGGTCGGCGCGACCGGGCGGCGGCCGAGCAGCGCGAGCCCGAGGTCGGCCTCCAGGGCGGCGATGTGCTGGGACACGGCGGACTGGGTGTAGCCGAGTTCGCGGGCCGCCGCCGAGAAGGAGCCGAGCCGGGCGACGGTGACGTAGGTACGGAGGAGGTGCGGGTCCACGGTCGGCGCGCCGGGGCTCAGGACGGGCCGGCGGTCTTGAGCAGATCGCGCGCGTAGTGGGCCAGGGAGCGGTTGTAGCGCGGCAGCAGCGGGGCGAGCGCGCCGAGCGCGAGGGAGGCCGCCTCGCGGTCGCGGCCGGTGTCGGCGAGGGCGAGGGCGAGGAAGGCGTCGACGGCGCCGGACAGGGCGGTCTCGTCGGCGTCGAGCCGGTCGGCGGGGACCGCGCGTTCCTCAGTGAGGAGTTCGACGGCGAGGTCCGGGCGGCCGAGGTTGCGCAGGCTGCTGGCGAGCTGGATGACGGCGCGCCGGCGGCGCAGCCCGGTGAGGCCGCCGTCGAGGGCCCGCCGGTAGAGGCGCACGGCCTGCTCGGGCTCGCCCGTGGAGTCGTGGGCGGCGCCCCGCTCGAAGAGGGCGACCGGGTCGTCCTCGGGCCGCTCGGCGGCGAGTTCGGCGATCCGGGCGCGGAATCCGGCCGGGTCCTGGTCCTTCTCGTACGCGTCGAGCTCGGCCCAGCGGGCGGCGAGGCGCTGCTCCCAGTCGTCCGCGGCGCCCCTGTCGTCCCGGTCGTCCCCGGCGTCCCTGGCGTTGTCCATGGCGGCACCCTATCCGGCGGCCCCGCCCTTCAGTCATCAGCAGTCGTGATGGAGAGTGCAGGAATCATCGTTGGACGTGAACGGGGCGGCGCGCCCAGCATGGACGGCATGAACGCCACCGTGCACGCCCCCACGTCCCCTCCCGCCCACGCGCCCGTCCCCCGCATCGCCCTGGTCGGCGACCGCTCCCCGCACGTCAAGTCCCACGTCCGCGTCCCGCTCCTGCTCGACGCGCTCGCCGAGCGCGAGGGCCTCGTGCTGGACGCGTACTGGATCCGCAGCGGGGACGCGGCCGAACCCGGCGCGGTCGAGGGCTTCGACGCGGTGTGGCTGCTGCCGGGCAGCCCGTACGAGAGCGAGGCGGGCGCGCTGGCCGCGATCCGCACGGCCCGCGAGGACGGCGTCCCCTTCCTCGGGACCTGCGCCGGTTTCCAGCACGCGCTGATCGAGTACGCGCGGGACGTGTGCGGCCTGACCCGCGCGGCGCACGCCGAGAACGACCCGGCCGCCGACACCGGCGACCTGCTGATCGCGCCGCTCGCCTGCTCCCTGGTCGGGCACGAGGGCGCGGTCCGGGTGACGGCCGGTTCCCTCGCGGAGGCGGTGCTCGGCGCCGAGCTGACGACCGAGCGCTACCACTGCAACTACGGCCCGGACAGCCGCCATCTGGACACCCTGGAGGCGCACGGGATGCGCTTCACCGGCGTGGACGAGGACGGGCAGGTGCGGATCGCGGAACTCCCCGGCCACCCCTTCTTCCTGGCCACCCTCTTCCAGCCGGAGCTCGCCGGCGACGGCAGCCGCCCGCACCCGATCGTCCGCGCCTTGGCCCGCGCGGCCGTCGCCCGGGCCGCCTTCACGCGCGCGGCCGCCCCGGCGGCGGGCTGAGGGAACGCCGGGCCCGGGTCACGGCGGCCAGGGAGCGGCCAGGGAGCGGCCAGGGAAACGCCCGTGACCGGGACCGGGAGTTCAGTCCATCCGCACGACGAGGTGCGCGCGGTCCCGGCCGCGCGCGACGAGCCGGGCGTTGGCCTCGTCGGACTCGGCGACCCAGCGCGCGGCGTGGGCCGGGTCCTTGCCGAAGCGCACGTGCCGGGCGACCAGGCGCGGCACCCGGTGCCGGTCGGCCAGGTCCAGGTACCAGACCTCGTCGAGGAGCGGGCGCACCGCGGCCCACGGGCCCTCGTCGTGGAGGAGGTAGTTCCCCTCGGTGATGACGAGGGGGACCTCGGGCGGCACGGGTATCGCTCCCGCGACCGGCTCCTCCAGGCCGCGGTCGAAGGCGGGCGCGTAGACGGTGACGCCGGGTTCGGCGGCCCGGACGCGGCTGAGCAGCGCCGCGTACCCGGCGGCGTCGAAGGTGTCGGGCGCGCCCTTCCGGTCCGCCCTGCCGAGGCGTTCCAGCTCGGCCTGGGCCAGGTGGAAGCCGTCCATGGGCACCAGGACGGCGAGCCCGTCGAGCCGGGCGACCAGCCGTGCGGCGAGCGTCGACTTCCCGGCGCCGGGCGGCCCGGCGATCCCGAGCACCCGCCGCCCGCCCCCGGCCGGGCCGGCGCTCCCGCCAACGCCCGGGCCCGTGCGCCCGCCCACGGCCGAGCCGGTGCGCTCACCAACGGCCAAGCCGGCGCTCCCGCCCCCGGCCGGACCCGTGCGCCCGCCAACGACCGAGCCGGTGCGCTCACCAACGGCCAAGCCGGCGCTCCCGCCCCCGGCCGGACCCGTGCCCTCACCAACAGCCGGGCCGGCGCACCTGCCCCTGGCCGGGCCCGTGCGCCCGCCCCCGGCCGGGCCGGCGCTCCCGCCTGAGCCCTCGCCGTCGCCCGCGCCCGCGCTCCCGCCCTCGGCGAGCCGCCGGGCCCGTGCGGCCAGCCGATCGAGTTGCCGCGCGTCCATGCGCGGCATTCTCGCACCGGCGGGCCGCCCGCCCCACGCGTACCGCCGCCGCCCTCCGGCCCATGCCGGCCCACCGCTCGCCCACCGCCCGTCATACGTATAACCTGACCCCATGGACACCACGCTCCCCACCCTCCCCGCCCTGACCCTGGTCACCTTCCTCGTCCGCGACTACGACGAGGCCGTCGACTTCTTCACCGGGGCCCTCGGCTTCGCGCTCGTCGAGGACACCGACCGCGGGGACGGCACCCGCTGGGTGGTCGTACGACCCCGGGGCGCGGCCGGCGGCGGACTGCTGCTGGCGCGCGCCGAGGGCGAGGCGCAGGTGGCCGCGGTCGGGGCGCAGGCCGGCGGGCGGGTCGGGTTCTTCCTGCACACCGACGACTTCGCCCGGGACCACGCCCGGATGAGCGCCGCCGGGGTGCGCTTCCTGGAGGAGCCGCGCCACGAGCCGTACGGCTCGGTCGCCGTCTTCGAGGACCTGTACGGCAACCGCTGGGACCTGCTCCAGCCGGCCGCCTCCGCCTGAACCGCGCCCGCCGGGCGCCTCAGTCCGTGGGCCGGCACCGGGCGGATTCGGTCAACGAGCGTTCGGCGAGGGGGACTTCACGGGGCTGGGGGATGACCGTGCCGTACCGGGAGATGGTTGACGGCGGCCGGGCGAAGAGCCGCACCGGCGGCACGCACAGCGGGCACCCCTCGGCGCCCCCCTCCGCACCGCCCTCCGCACCTCTCGGCGACCCGCCCTCCGCGCCACCCTCCGGACCGCCCTCCACGCCTCTCGGCGACCCGCCCTCCAGCCCGGCCAGGGCGCTGCCCAGCCGGTCCAGGGCGTCCCGGGCCGCCGCGATCAGGCCGCCGATCCCGCCGGCCGCCCCTGCCCCCGACCCCGCAGCCGCACCCGCCCCGGGCGCCGGTCCCCTCACCCCCTCCCCCGCACCCAGCAGCCGGTTGCGCACCAGCACCCGGTGGACGGTGGAGCGCGAGGGCGGGGCGGCGATGCCGAGGTCCACCAGGGCCGCGCGCAACCGGCCCGCGCCCCAGTCCGGGTGCTGTTCGCGCAGCGAGCAGATCAGGGCCTCCACGGCGGGCGCGATCCGCGCGGGGCTGCGGTGGGGGCGCCGCGAGCGGTCCCGCAGGCCGCCCTCGCCGTGCGCCGCGTAGCGCTGCCGCCAGGCGTGCAGCGTCTGTCGCGAGACGCCGTGCCGCCGGGCGACCTCGCCGACCGGCCGCCCGTCCAGCACCTCCCGCACGGCCCGGTGGCGTTCTGCCGCACTCGCGTGACGGGTCACCGATCCCCCTCCTCCTGCCGCCCCCGGGGCCGCCCCTCGCACCCACTCCACCAGGCATCCGGTATAGACCTCGGCACGTTTCAGCGATGTCTCCGCCCGGCCCCGGCCGCCCTCCGGCATCCGCCCCCACTCCCGTCAGGAATGTCATGGAACTCCTGGAACCGAAGCACCCGGAATTCCGCCGGAAAATTGACCGGAGCCCGCCGGACCACAATTGGACAGCGCTTTCGGCAGCATTGACACCGCTCGACGGTGCTGACGAGTATCGACCCCGCTCCGCACAGCCGTACGGAGTTCCTGAGGCACCTCGAAGCAACGGGAGAGAACGAACATGGAAGAGCGCAATTCGCTGCGGCCGGACGAAATCGAGGTCTCGCCGTCCCCGATCGCGACGCCCGATTTCGTGATCTCGGACAACGACCCGACCGACCCGGTCTACGTCATCGCCGACAACGACCCGTCCGACCCGGTGATCTGACCCGATGGCCGTGACTCACGGCGGGTGGAAGGCTGCGCCCCAGGCGGCGCAGCCTTCGCTCGGCCTCCACAGCCTCCTGTCGCCCGTCTCCCCCGCCGAGTTCAAGGACGAGTACTGGGAACGAAAACCGCTCGTGGTGCACCGGGAGGATCCGGAGCACTATGCGGCCTCGCTCAGTTTCCGCGATGTCGACCACATTCTTTCCACCTCCAGTGTGCGTTCCTCGGAACTGAAGGTGGTCGTGAACGGGCAGGAGATTCCGCTCGTCGAAATGGCGGCCTCCGGACCGGGCGGACCGGGCAACGGGCTCGAAGTCCTGTACGACCTCTACCGCCGCGGTTCGACCGTGGTGTTCAAGTTCCTCCACGAACGCTGGGAACCGCTCGGCCGGCTGTGCCGCACACTGTCGGGCGAGTTCAGCGCCGGATTCCAGGCGAACGCCTATCTCACCCCGGCCGGCGCGCAGGGACTCAGCAGCCACTACGACACCCACGACGTGTTCGTGCTCCAGGTGTGGGGGTCGAAGCACTGGCGGCTGTACGAGTCCCGGGACGTGCTGCCGCTCGCGACCCAGCCGTATCGCCGGCCGAAGGAGGGGCCGGGCGCCCCGGTCCGCGAGTTCGACCTGCGGGCGGGCGACCTGATGTACATGCCGCGCGGCACCGTGCACGACGCCACGTCCAACGACGAGGCATCCCTGCACATCACGCTCGGCGTGCTGCCGGTGCTCTGGTCGACCGTCCTGAAGGACGCCCTGGACCGGGCGATCGAGGGCGATCCGCGCTACCGGGGCGCGCTGCCGCCCGGCTTCGCGCTCGACCCGGAGCTGCGGGCCGGGGCCGCCGCCACCCTGGCGGAGCTGCTCGCCTCGGTGGCGGGGGCGGTGGAGCCGGCCGAGCTGGTGGAGCGGGCCGCGAGCCGTGCGCTGGTCGGGCGGCGGCCGGTCCTGGACGGGCACCTGCTCGACCTGGAGGCGCTGCGCACGCTCGGCCCGGACACCCGGGTGCGGCGCCGGGCGGAGCTGCTGTGGGCGCTGAGCCCGCAGGAGTCGGGCCTGCACCTGGAGTTCCACGGCAAGGTGGTGCGGCTGCCGGCCCGGATCGAGCCCGAGCTGCGGTACGTGCTCGACTCCCGCGGCCCGTTCACGGCCCGGGACGTGACCGGTCCGCTGGACGTCGAGGGCCGGCTGGTGCTGGTCCGCCGACTGGTCCAGGAGGGGCTGCTCACCCTGGCGTGAACGCCCGGCCCGCCGGGCACGGCGGGGGGGCCGGGCGCGACCCGGGGGCCGGTACGACCGGGCCGGGCACGACCAGGCGCCGGTACGACCGGCCGCCAGGCACGACCGGGCACCGGTACGACCGGCCGCCGGGCACGGCCGGGCACCGGTACGACCGGCCGCCGGGCACAGCCGGGCACCGGTACGACCGGCCGCCGGGCACAGCCGGGCACCGGTACGACCGGGCACCGGTACGACCGGCCGCCGGGCACAGCCGGGCGCCGGGTACGACCGGGGGCCGGGCACGCCCCAGGGCCGGGCACGGCCGGGGGCCGGTACGACCGGGCCGGGCCACGACCGGAGGCCGGGTCCCGCCACACCCGCCCCCCCCCCGGCCACCCGGCCCGGCCCCGCCCCCGGCAAACGGCCCCCGGGCCAAAGCCGCCCCCTTCCCCCTCCGTCCCTTCCTCCCCTACTCCTCGTACCGGCCGCCGAGGTGCTCCGCCAGGAAGCGCTCGGCCGCCGCGTAGAACGCCAGCCGGTTCCGGGGCCGGACGAATCCGTGTCCCTCGTCGGGAAAGAGCAGGTACTCATGGGGAACGCCGCTCCGGCGCAGCGCGGCGACGAGCTGTTCCGACTCCGCGCGCCGCACCCGCGGGTCCCGCGCGCCCTGGCCGACGAGCAGCGGGATGCGGATGCGGTCGGCGGCGAAGAGCGGCGAGCGGGCCCGCAGGAAGTCCGCTTCGGTCTCCGGGGAGCCGACCCGGCGGCGCAGCAGTGCCGCCATCGGGCCCCAGGTGGCGGGCACGGACTCGATGAAGGTGAGCAGCGAGGAGGGGGCGGCGACGGCGACCGCGCAGCGGTAGGCGGCGGGGGTGAAGGCGGCCCCGGCCAGGGCCGCGTAGCCGCCGTAGGAGCCCCCGAAGACGGCGACCCGGCCGGGGTCGGTGTGGCCGCGGGCGGCGCAGTGGCGCACCGCGTCCTGGAGGTCGTCCTGCATGCGGCCACCCCATTCGCGGTCGCCGGCCCGGGTGAACTCCTTGCCGTAGCCGGTCGAGCCGCGGAAGTTGACCTGGACGCAGAGGTAGCCGCGGTTGGCGAGCCACTGCGTCTCGGCGCGGAAGCCCCACTGGTCGCGGGTCCACGGGCCGCCGTGGACGCAGAGCACGGTCGGCAGCCGGTGGCGGCCGGCGCCCGGCGGGAAGGTGAGGTAGCCGTGCACGGTGAGCCCGTCGCGGGCGGTGAAGCGGAAGGGTTCGACGCGGGCGAGCGGCTGCCCGTCGAGGGCGGGCAGGTGGCTGAAGAGGTATTCGGTACGGGCCGGGGCACCGTCCCGGGCCCGGTGCAGCACCCGGTAACCGGCGGGCGCGTCGTCGGTGTTGTGCTGGACGAGCCAGTGCCGGTCGGCGCGGTCGCGGCCGAGGACGGTGACGTCGCCGGGCGCGGCGGCGCGCAGCGCGGCGAAGTCCTCGGCGAGGGCCGGGTCGAGCACCTCCAGGTCGTTGCGCTCGCGCCGGACCAGCACGAACTGCGCCTCTCCGGTGCCCGGCCGGACGCCGACGCCGTCGACGTCGTACGCGGGGTCGGCGTACAGCACCTCGCGCCGCCCGGTCACGCTGTCCACCCGGAGGAGCCGGGCGGTGTCGGCGTCCTGCGAGGAGAGCAGCAGCAGGTGCCGGCCGTCGCTCTCGAAGCCGAAGGGGCGCAGGGCGGGGGCGTCCTCCGGTCCGGCGCGCAGGAGTTCGCGCCACGGGTCGGTCTCCGTGTCGCGGACGAGGAGGCTGACGGCGCCGTCCGGGTGCGGGCGCAGCGCGCCCCGTACGCGCAGCTCGCCGTCGGCCACCCAGCGGCTGAACCCGGCGTCACGGGCGGCGAGTTCGAGCGCGCCGGTGGCCGGGTCGAGCCGGTAGGCGTCGTGCACGGCCGGGTCGCGGAGGTTGAGCCCGACGAGCAGGCGGTCGGGGCGGCGCGGGTCCACCGACACGATCCGGGCCTGCACGCCGGGGTACGGGGTGAGGTCGCGCGCCCCGGCGCCGTCCCGCGCGTCCGGGTCGACGGCGTAGAGGTGGGTGTTCTCGTCGCCGTCGCGGTCCTGGACGTAGAGGATGTGCCGCCCGTCGGCGGACCAGGCGAAGGCCCGGACCCCGCGTCCTGCGTCGGCGGTGACCTGCCGGAACGCGCGGTCGCGCCAGGGCCCGGCGTGCACGTTGAGCACGCCCGAGGCGGCGGGCGCGAGGAAGGCGAGCCGTTCGCCGTCGGGCGAGAGCGCGGGGCTCATGCGGTGCGGGTTGCCGAAGAGCACGGAGCGCGGGATGAGGGGCGGCAGACCGGTCGCCCGGCCCGCCCCGGGTGCCGCGCTCGCCGGGTCCACCGGGTCCACCGGGTCCACCGGGTCCACCGGGTCCCAACCGTCCGCCGGGCCCACCGGGTTCGTTGCGTCCATCGAGTCCCTCGGGTCCATCGCGTCCGTCGCGTCCATGGGGTCCATCGCGGATCACGTCCTGTCGTCGGAGGTCGGAGCCGGACCCGGGCCGGGGTCCGGATCGTGGCCCGGGCGCGAAGAAGCGCCCGGGCAGGGGTGCGGAAGGAGGGCCGCTGATGCGGCAGATGGTGTTCACGTCCAGGGAGGCGGCGCGCGGCGGCGGCAGCGGGCTCAGCGGGCCCGTCGACTTCCCCGAGCCGGGCGAGGGCCCGCCCACCGCGCGGACCGGGCCCGAGGGCGGCGGCCCGGCCCGCCGGCTGCGGGCGGCCGGGCTCGCCACCGCCCGCACGGTGTCCGGGCTCGGCCGGGTGCTCGGGCTGGTCTGGGGCACCAGCCGGGGCCTGACGGTGGCGCTCGCGCTGTCCACGGTGCTCGTCGGCCTGGTCCCGGCGGCCGTCGCGATGACGGCCCGGCTGCTCGTGGACACGGTGGTGCGCGGCGCCGCGATCCACGCGTCCGGCCGTCCGGACCGGATCGAACTCACCCTGGAGCTGCCCGGGTTCACCTGGCACCCGCCCGCGTCCACGACGCTCGGCGCGCTCGCCCTGCTCGCCGGGGTGCAGTGCGCGGTGTTCGCGCTCGGCGCGCTGGCGACGGCGGTGCGGAGCATCGCGCAACAGCTGCTCCAGGAGCGCACCACGCAGGGCGTGCAGACGAAGGTGATGGAGCACGCGGGCCGGCTGCCGCTGTCCTTCTTCGAGGACTCGGCCTCCTACGACCTGCTGCGGCAGGCGCAGCAGGAGGCGTCGACCCGGCCGGTGATGATGATCGGCGGCGCGTTCACACTGCTCCAGCACACGGTGACCTTCGCGAGCATGGTGGGCCTGCTCTTCGGTCTGGGCCCGCTGGTCGCGCTGGTGGCGCTGCTGGCGCCGGTGCCCGCCTTCGTCTCCGACGCGCGCTACGGCATGCGCGGCTTCCAGGTGGCGCTGTGGTCCTCGCCGATCCGGCGCCGGATGGAGTACCTGTCGCGGCTGGTGTCGACGGACGCGTACGCGAAGGAGGTCAAGGTCCTCGGCCTCGCGCCGTTCCTGACCGAGCGGTTCCGGCTGCTCGGCGCCGCCGCGTACCGCAAGCTGCGCGGGGTGGTGACGGCACGTCACCTGGTCGGCAACGCCTGGTCGTTGCTCACCACGCTGGCCGGGGCGGCGACCTATCTCTACGTGGCGGTGCAGGCGGTGCGCGGCCGGCTGAGCCTGGGCGACCTGATCCTCTACACCTCGGCGGCCACCGCCGTCACGGCGGCCGTCCAGGGCATGTTCGGCGGGGCGTCCGGGATGTACGAGCACCACCTCTACCTGCGCAAGCTGTACGAGCTGCTGGCCGTCCCGCCGGCCGCGTCGGGCGGTCGGCCGCTGCCCGGCCCGGTGCGCGGCCACGTGGTCCTGGAGCACGTGACCTTCCGCTACCCGGGCGCCGAGCGGCCGGCGCTGCGGGACGTGAGCCTGGAGATCCCGGCCGGGGCGACGCTCGCGGTGGTGGGGCGCAACGGGGCCGGGAAGTCGACCCTGATCAAGCTGCTCTGCCGGCTGTACGAGCCGGACGAGGGCCGCATCCTGCTCGACGGCACCGACATCCGCGAGCTGGACCCGGAGGCGCTGCGCGGCCAGGTCGCGGCGATGTTCCAGGACTTCGTGACGTACCAGGCGACGGTCGCGGAGAACATCGGGCTCGGCGACCTGTCCGGTCTGGAGGACCGGGCGCGGGTCGAGGCGGCGGCCCGCCGGGCGGGGGCGGCCGGGCTGGTGGAGCGGCTGCCGCAGGGGTACGGGACGGCGCTCGGCAAGTGGTTCGACACGGGCGTGGAGCTGTCCGGCGGCGAGTGGCAGAAGATCGCGCTGGCCCGGGCGTTCATGCGGGAGGGCGGGCTGCTCGTGCTCGACGAGCCGACCTCGGCGCTCGACGCGGAGGCCGAGCACGAGTTGTTCGCCCGGCTGCGCGAGCTGGCGGCGGGCCGCACCACGGTCTACGTCTCGCACCGCTTCTCCACCGCGCGGCGCGCGGACCTGATCGTCCTGGTCGAGGACGGGCGGGTGACGGAGCGGGGCACGCACGCGGAGCTGATGCGGCTGGGCGGTTCGTACGCGCGGCTGTTCGCCCTCCAGGCCGAGGCCTACACCGACGCACCGGCGCCCACCGGCCCGCCGGCCCCCGCCCCGGCCGCGCAGGCACCCGCGACCGCACCCGCCGCCCCCGGGAGCGCGAAGGCCGCCGCCATCGCGGCCGCGCTCGCGGCGAAGGGCAAGCCCGCCCCGTAGGCCGTGCCGTGAGCCGCCCCGTAAACCGGGCCGTAAACCGGGCCGTAAACCGGGCCGCACCCCGGCCCGTGAGCCGGCCGTCCGGCTCACGCGGGCACCTCGACCCGGACCCACAGACCGCCGTCCGGCGGGGCGGTGAGGGTCACGGTGCCGCCGTGCGCCTGGGCGATGGAGCGGACGATGGACAGGCCGAGACCGGCGCCGTCCCCGGCGCGGGAGAGGCGCCGGAAGGGTTCGAGCAGGCCGTCGGCCTCCTCCGGCGGCACCACGGGGCCGGTGTTGCGCACCACGAGCACCCCGCGCCCGGCCCCGTCCCCTCCGGCTCCTCCCCCTCCCCCCTCCCCGCGCCCGCGCGGCGGGGCCGGGGCGACGGAGACCTGGACCGTGCCGCCGGGCACGTTGTACCGGGTGGCGTTCTGCACCAGGTTGGCGGCGAGCTGGTGCAGCAGCACCGGGTCGCCGCGCACCGGCGCGGGCCGCAGGTCGAGGTCGAGCCGCAGGCCGGCCTCCTGGACCGCGGGCCGGTGCTGCTCGACGGCCTCGGCCGCGATCCGGGCCAGGTCGGCGGGCTCGCGCCGGTCGAGCCCGCGGTCGCTGGTGGCGAGCGTGAGCAGGCCCTCGATGAGGCGCTCGCTGCGCCGGTTGGTGTCGAGCAGCTCCTCCTGGATCCGCGGCAGGTCGTCCGGTCCGGCCCGGCCGAGCCGGATCTGGATGGCGGCCCGCTGCACCGCGAGCGGGGTGCGCAGCTCGTGGGAGGCGTTGGCGACGAAGCGGCGCTGGGCCTCGAAGGCCGCGTGCAGCCGGTCGAGGAGGGCGTCGAAGGTGTCGGCGAGGTTCTTGAGCTCGTCGTCGGGCCCGGTGAGGCCGATCCGCTCGTGCAGGGTCGCGGCGGACAGGCGCTGCGCGGTCGCGGCGATGGTGTGCAGGGGCCGCAGGGCGCGCCCGGCGACGAGCCAGCCGAGGGCGACGGAGGCGACCAGCATGACGACCAGGGCCAGCAGGGACATCAGGAGCAGCTGGTCGAGGGCGTCGGCGCGGAGCCGGTCGGCGAGGGCGGCGATCTGCGTCTTGGACAGCGACGGCGCGGCGTCGGCGTAGGGCGCGTCCTTGGGCAGGACGAGGACGGTGGTGCCGGTCAGGCGCTCGCGGAAGAGCACGTAGGTGAGGCCGAGGAGCAGCAGGCCGGTGACGGAGAAGAGGCCGCTGTAGAGGGCGGTGAGGCGCAGCCGCAGCGACCGCTGCCCGCGCCGCGGGAACGCCCGGGGGAAGAGCCGGGAGAAGGCCCGGGGGAACGGCCGGAGGAACGGCCGCGGGACCGGTCGGGGAAGGGGAGCCATCGGCGGCCGTCCTCAGATGCGGTAGCCGCTGCCGGGCAGGGTCTCGATGAGCTGCGGCTCGCCGAGCTTGGAGCGCAGTTTGCTCATCGTGATGCGGACGGCGCTGGTGAAGGGGTCGGCGTTCTCGTCCCAGGCGCGTTCGAGGAGTTCCTCGGTGGAGACGACCGCGCCCTCGGCGGCGAGGAGCACTTCGAGGACGGCGAACTCCTTGGGCGACAGGCGCAGATAGCGCCCGTCGCGGAAGGCCTGGCGGCGGGGCACGTCGAGGGTGATCCCGGCGCGTTCGAGGACCGGCGGCAGGGCGCGGGTGGCGCGCCGGGCCAGGGCCTGGACGCGGGCGACGAGTTCGGGGTACTCGAAGGGCTTGCCCAGGTAGTCGTCGGCGCCGAGCGCGAGTCCGGCGACAAGGTCGGTGGTCTGTCCGGCGGCGGTGAGCATGAGGGTGCGGGTGCGGGCCTCGGAGGCCACGACCCGCCGGCACACCTCGTCGCCGTGCACCTCGGGCAGGTCGCGGTCGAGGACGAGCACGTCGTAGTCGTTGACGGCGAGGCGTTCGAGGGCGGCGTCTCCGTCCAGGGCCACGTCGACGGCCATGCCGTGGGCCCGCAGGCCCTCCGCGACGAGTTCGGCCAGCATCCGCTCGTCCTCGGCCACCAGTACCCGCATGTGCGCACGTCCTTTCGTCCCGCCGGGGTTCTCCGTGATACCCGGCGCGATGTTTCGTCAAGGTATGCGGGTCCGGAGACGGCCCGGCAACCCCGCCCTCGGTAGATCTGTCACCACGGCAACGGCCCGAGGAGAGGAGCGCACATGACGGGCGGAACGCGGACGTCCACCGGGCGACGAGGACAGGACCCCCGGCGGGGCCCGGGCGGGGATCCCGGTCGGGTGCCGGGACGGGCGTACGGCCTCCGGCTGCGCGGAGGGCTCGCCGTGGCGGCGCTCGCGCTGCTGGCGACGGCCTGCGGGGGCGGCGGCACGGAGGCGCCGGGCGTGGCGAGCAACGGCGGCGGCGCGTCCGCCTCCGCCGGGTCCGCCTCGGCGGGTTCCGGCAGCGCCTCGGCCTCGCCGGGCGGCACCCGGCAGGACCAGCTGGTGGCCTTCGCGCGTTGCATGCGCGAGAAGGGCGTCGAGGTCGCCGACCCGGCGCCGGGCGACGAGAACGTGCAGCTGCCGCCGGGCACCAAGGGCGACGCCCGCACCCAGGAGGCGCTGGCCGCGTGCCAGGGGCTGCTCGGCGCGGGCGGCAAGGAGAACACCGACGCCTCCGCGCAGGACAAGGCGGTGCGGCTGGCCCGCTGTCTGCGCGAGAAGGGCCTGGACGTGGCCGATCCGGAGCCGGGCAAGCCGCTCCAGCTGAGCGGCGCGGCGAACGACCCGAAGGCGCGGGAAGCGATCACCGAGTGCCGGGCGTCGGTCCGATGACGGACGCGGAGACCTCGCCGGTGCCGGGAGCCGTGCCCGCGCCGGTGCTCGACGGGGCGGAGCCGGCGGACGGGTCGCGGACCCGGTCCCGGGGCCGCCGGAGCCTGTTGCTCGGCACGGCGGTGGTGGTCCTGGGCGCGGTCGCGGCCGGCGGGGTGGTGCTCGCGGGCCGCGACGACCGGCCGGAGGCGCCGGCGGCCGGGCCGCGCACCGGCACGGCGCCGGTGGTGCGCACCGACCTGGTGCAGAGCGAGCGGATCGACGGCACCCTCGGCTACGCGGGCGACCACACGGTGAGCGCCCCGCGCGGCGGCGGCATCGTGACCTGGCTGCCGGACGTGGGCGCGACGGTGGCGCGCGGCGGACGGGCGTACGCGGTCGACGGCGTGGACGTCCCGCTGTTCCTCGGCGCGACCCCGCTCTACCGCACGCTGGAGGAGGGCGTGGACGACGGCCCGGACGTGCGGGTCCTGAAGCGGAACCTGAAGGCGCTGGGGTACGGCCCGGAGCTGGCCGACGACGGAGACTTCACGTCCGGGACGGCGGAGGCGGTGCGGGACTGGCAGGAGGCCCGCGGCCTGGAGCGGACCGGGAAGGTGGTGCCGGGGGACGTCCTGGTGCAGCCGGACGCGGTCCGGGTGACGGAGATCCCGGGCATCGTCGGCGCCCCGGCGGAGGACCCGCTGCTGCGGCTGTCCTCCACCCGCCGGGTGGTGACGGTGGACATGCCGGTGGGCCGCCAGCAGCTCGCGCGGGCCGGGGCGCCCGTCACCGTACGGCTGCCGGGCGGGCGGACCACGTCCGGCAAGGTGTCCCGGGTGGGCACGGTGGCCCGCTCGGCGTCGCGGTCCGGCGAGGGCCGCCCGTCGGGGACGGCGGGTGCCGACGGGGCCGGGGGCGGCGGGGCTTCGGGGTCGGCGGCGGACGCGACGGTGCCGGTGGAGGTGACGCTGGCGAAGCCCGGTGACGTCGGCACCCTGGACGGGGCGCCGGTGCAGGTGGACTTCACCAGCGAGCGGCGCGAGGACGTGCTCGCGGTGCCGGTGCCGGCTCTGCTCGCCCTCGCCGAGGGCGGCTACGCGGTGGAGACCCCGGAGGGGCGGCTGGTGCCGGTGACGCTCGGGGTGTTCGCGCAGGGCCGGGTGGAGGTCTCGGGCGCGGGGCTGCGCGAGGGCATGAAGGTGGAGGTCCCGCTGGCATGAGCGAGCCCGTGATCACCCTGGAAGGGGTCTCCAAGACGTATCCCGGCGGGGTGCGCGCGCTGCGGGACGCCGATCTGACCGTACGGGAGGGCGAACTCCTCGCGGTCGTGGGCCGTTCGGGCTCGGGGAAGTCGACGATGCTGCACCTGATGGGCACCCTGGACAGCCCCACCACCGGGCGGGTGCTGCTGCGCGGGCACGACGTGGCCGAGTTGAGCGACCGTCAGATCTCGGCGGTGCGGGCGCGCTGGATCGGCTTCGTCTTCCAGCAGTTCTTCCTGTCGCCGGGCCGCACGGCCGTCGACAACGTCGCCGAGGGCCTGCTCTACCACGGCATCCCGGCCCGTCGGCGCCGCGCGCTCGCGGAGGCGGCGCTGCGCCAGGTGGGCCTCGGGCACCGGCTGCACCACCGCCCGCACGAGATGTCGGGCGGCGAGCGGCAGCGGACGGCGATCGCCCGGGCGGTGGCGATCCGCCCCTCGGTGATCCTCGCGGACGAGCCGACCGGCAACCTCGACTCGGCGGCCGGGGCCGGGGTGCTCGACCTGCTGCGCGAGCTGAACGCGCGGGGCACGACGATCGTCGTCATCACCCACGATCCGGGGCTCGCCGCGCGCCTGCCGCGCCGGGTGGAGGTCCTGGACGGCCGGATCCGCGCGGACTCGGCCCTGGAGGTGGCCGGGTGAGCCCCCGTACGCCCGCCGGTCCCGGCGCGGCCACCGCCCACGGCCCCGCCGGCGCCACCACGCCCCTCCCCCGGCCCGCGCGGCTCCCGGTCGCCGACGTCGTGCGGGTGGGCCTGGTGGGCATGCGGGCCCGGCCGACCCGGGCGGTGCTGTCCGCGCTCGGCATCGCGATCGGCATCGCCGCGATGGTCGCCGTGCTCGGCATCAGCAACGCGGGCCAGGCCGAGCTGATGAACCGGATCAGCCGCCTGGGCACGAATCTGCTCACGGTCTCCCCCGGACGCGACCTGTTCGGCGAGGAGGCCCGGCTGCCGAAGGACGCGGTGGAGATGGTGGGCCGGATCGGCCCGGTCGAGTCCGTGACCGGGACGGGCGCGCTGCCGGGCGTGACGGTGCGCCGCACCGACCGGATCGACCCGCTCGCGGGCGGCGGCATCGGGGTCGCCGCGGCCCGCACGGACCTGCTCGGCACGGTCGGCGGCACGGTCCGGGACGGCGAGTTCCTGAACGCGGCGACCGGGCGCTATCCGGCGGTCGTGCTCGGCGCGGTGGCCGCGCAGCGGCTCGGCATCGAACGGACGGGCCGTCAGGTCTATCTGGGCGAACGATGGTTCACGGTGATCGGCATCCTCGATCCGGTGGCGCTCGCGCCCGAGATCGACCGCTCGGCGCTGATCGGCTGGGAGGCCGCCACCAGCCTCTTCGGCTTCGAGGGGCATCCGACGACGGTGTACGAGCGCTCCCCGGACGAGTCCGTGGAGGCGGTCCGCGCGGTCCTCGCGGCCACCGCGAACCCGGAGAACCCGCAGGACGCCCGGGTCAGCCGGCCCTCCGACGCCCTGGAGGCGCAGCTGGCCGCGAAGTCGGCGTTCACCTCGCTCTTCCTGGGCCTCGGGGCGGTGGCGCTGCTCGTCGGCGGGGTCGGGGTGGCCAACACGATGGTGATCTCGGTCCTGGAGCGCCGCCCGGAGATCGGCCTGCGCCGCTCGCTGGGCGCGGGCCGCGGCCAGATCCGGCTGCAGTTCCTCGCCGAGTCGGTCGCCCTGTCGGGCGCGGGCGGCACGGCCGGGGTGCTGCTCGGGGCGCTGGTCACGGCCGCCTGGTCGGTCTCCCAGGACTGGCCGCTGGTCCTGCCGGTCGACGTCCTGCTCGCGGGCGTGGCCGCCGCCGCTCTGATCGGCACGGCGGCCGGCCTCTACCCGGCCTCCCGCGCGGCCCGCCTGACCCCGACGGAGGCCCTGGGGTCGGTCTGAGCCCCGGAAACCCGCTGGTCCGGCCCGCCCCCGGGCCGGTACGGTCACGACTCCCCGTATCCGTACCGGCCCGGACCGACACCCCGGCCCCGTACCCGTACCCGAGAGCGAGACCATGAGCAGCCGCCGCGCGACCACGACCCTCTGGCGCCCCACGGGCCCGCAGGAGCTGGAGCTGGTGCGCGCCCTGGAGTGGAAGGCGTGGCCGCCCCGGCTGCCCGAGCAGCCGATCTTCTACCCGGTCCTCAACGAGGACTACGCGATCCGGATCGCCCGCGACTGGAACGTGCGGCACAGCGGCGTGGGGTACGTGACCCGCTTCGAGGTCGACACCGCCTTCCTGGCCCGCTACCCGGTCCAGCAGGCCGGTGGCCGCACGATCCTGGAGCTGTGGGTCCCGGCGGAGGAGCTGGACGAGTTCAACGCGCACATCGTCGGCACGATCGAGGTCGTCCACACCTTCCGCTGAGCGGCGCCCCGCCCGCCGGCGGCGGGGCGCCTACGCGGGCCTGGTCGCGAGGAAGTCCTCGAACGTGCCCTTCCCCACGGCCCGTTCGGGCGCCAGGTGGCCGCCCGCCGCGAAGCCCCGGTAGGTCTTCCCCGGGAGGCGTACGGGCAGCAGCGGGCGGCGGCGGCCGGTCGCGGCGAAGTAGGCGCGGGCCAGGTCGGCGAAGTCGCGCACCTCGGGGCCGCCCATGTCGGGCACCCGGCCGGCGGGTGCGCCGACGGCGAGGGCGGCGAGCCGGTCGGCGACCTCGGCGACCTCGATGGGCTGGTCGGCGACGCCGGACGGGACCGGCATGACCGGGGACTTCGCGAGGGTGGCGAGGACCTGGTGGACCAGGTCGTGGAACTGGGTGGTGCGCAGGACGGTCCAGCCGATGCCGGACCGCTCGACGATCCGCTCGACCGCGTGCTTGGCCCGGTAGTAGGGCAGCGGGACCCGGTCGACGCCGACGATCGAGATGTAGACCAGATGGGTCACCCCCGCCCGCACGGCCGCCGCCACCAGGTTGCGGGCGGCGTCCTCGTCGCCGCCGCGCGGGCTGCTGGCGCAGTGCACGACGGTGTCGACGCCGGCCAGTGCCGCGTCCAGGCCGGGCCCGCCCTTGCGCAGGTCGACCGCGTGGGGCCGGGCGCTGCGGCTCAGTACCCGCACCTCGTGCCCCGCCGCCCGCAGCCGCTCGGTGACGAGCCGGCCCAGGGTGCCGGTGCCGCCGGTGACCAGGATGGTGTGCGTCTCGCTCATCGCGATGCCTCGCTTTCTCCGTTCGCATCGTCCGACGAGAACCGGACGGACCGCGACCGCGGAAATGTGACATCCCCCGGCCGCACCCCCCGATCTTCGTGCGTTCCTCCCGTACGGCGAGGGGCCGGACCTTGGAGAGACTGCCGAACGCGGCCCGGCGGGAGCCGTCGGGCGCAGCGGCGGGCGTCGGCTTCGGCGTCACCGACCACGGGGAGGCACACCATGAGCGTACGGCAGCAGTACGACGAGATCGGCGAGGCGTTCGAGGGCTTCAAGTCCCTGCCGCTGGCCCGGTACGGGGAGGTGCCGAGCTTCCTGTCCCTGGTCGGGGACGTGCGCGGGAAGACGGTGCTCGACCTGGCCTCCGGCACCGGCTTCTACAGCCGGGAGCTGAAGCGGCGCGGCGCGGCGGAGGTGTTCGGCGTCGACATCTCCGGCGAGATGGTCGCCGCCGCGCGGGCCTTCGAGGAGGCCGAGCCGCTCGGCCTGCGCTACGCGGTCGGCGACGTGGCCGAACTCGGCGACCTGGAGCGGAAATACGACCTGGCCCTCGGGGTGCAGCTGCTCAACTACGCGCCGGACGTGGCCGCGATGGAGCGCATGTGCCGCGGCGTGCACCGCAACCTGGTACCGGGCGGGGAGTTCCTCGTCCTCTGCCAGTCGCCCGACTTCCGCTTCGACGGCCCGTCCCTCGCCAAGTACGGCTTCCTGTGCGAGGCGACCGGCGAGGAGATCGAGACCGGGCCGCGGGTGCGGATCACCGCGCTGCTCGACCCCCCGATCTCCTTCGTGGGCGCCGCCCCGCGCCGCGAGGTCTACGAGCACGCGCTGCGGGCGGCCGGCTTCCGAAGGCTGGAGTGGGCGCCGTTGGAGGTCTCGGAGGCCGGCCGCCGCGCCCACCCCGCGGGCTTCTGGGACGACCTGGCCGCCAACCCGCCGCTGGAGCTGCTGCGCTGCCGCGCGGCGGGCGGGGAGGGCGGGGAGGGCAGGGAGGACTAGAAGCGGCCCCAGGCGACGAAGACGAACAGCGCCAGGAAGAACAGGTCGAGGGCCGTCATGGCGACCTCGCGGCGGCGCAGGCGCACGGCCACCGCTCCGGCCATGATCAGCGCGAGCCCGGTGGCCGCGACCGGGACCAGCCCCGGCGCGATGTCCAGCACCGCCGGCAGGACGAGGCCGAGGGCACCGAGCACTTCCAGGGCCCCGATGCCCTTGAGGCCGGCCGGCGGGAAGCTCTCCGCCCAGGCCCAGTTGGGCCCGCCGGCCGTGATCTTCTCCTTCGGCGTGATCAACTTGTAGCTGCCGCCGAGGAAGTAGGCGACGGCGAGCAGTCCGGTCACGATCCACAGCGCGATGTTCATGGGGTTCACTCTCTTCCGGAGACGTCCCGATCCGTTGTCGCCCTCTTGGACAGAGGACGTCCCCGCGCTGTGACACGGAGGAGAGAAAAAATGGCGCACACCCCGGTACGGACCCCGGCGGGGACTCCGGTGGAGACGGCGGCGGCGAGCTACCGGCCGCTGCTCTTCTCGATCGCGTACGGCATGACGGGCTCCGTCGGCGACGCCGAGGACCTCGTGCAGGACGCCTTCCTCGGGATGACCAAGGCCGAGCGGGCGGGCACGACGATCACCGCGCCCAAGGCGTATCTGACCACCGCCGTCACCCGGCTCAGCATCAACCACCTCGGCTCGGCCCGGGTGCGCCGCGAGACGTACGTCGGCGACTGGCTGCCCGAGCCGCTGGTGGCCTTCGCCGACGCCCCGGGCGGCCCGGCCGAGCACGCCGAGCTGACCGACGCGATCTCGACGGCCCTGCTCGTGCTGCTCGAAACGCTCTCGCCGATGGAACGGGCGGTGTTCGTGCTGCGCGAGGTCTTCGGCCACGAGTACGGCGAGATCGCCCGGATGACCGGCAAGTCCCAGGCGAACTGCCGCCAGATCGTCGCCCGCGTCCGCCGCCGCATCCCGGCGGACGCGACCACCCGCCCCGCCCACGCCCCGGAGCGGCGGGCCGAGGGCGACGAGCTGGCCCGGCGCTTCTTCACCGCCGCCGAGGGCGGCGACCTCGACGCGCTGCTCGGCATGCTCGCCCCGGACGTCGTCTTCCACGGCGACGGCGGCGGCAAGGCGCAGGCCATCAGCCGCACGGTCCACGACCCGCAGCAGACCGCGGCCCTGCTCGTGGCCGGCTTCCGCCGGCTGCGCGCCCTCGGCGCGACCATGCGCCCGGCGTGGGTCAACGGCGCGCCCGGCGTGGTCCTCTACGACGCCGAGGACCGGGTCCTCAGCGTGGTCGAGCTGTCCCTCGCCGAGGACGGCAGGGTGGGCGCGGTCCACTCCCTCACCAACCCCGACAAGCTAGGCCACCTCGGCCCGGTCTCGGACCAGGGTCTGCTGCCGCGCGAGCGCGGCGAGCGCCGCTCATAGGTCGAGCTCGGCCCGGACCGTCTTGCCCACGGGCACGCGGTCCAGGATCTCCCAGCGGCTCGCGAGCGCGTCGACGAGGAGCAGTCCGCGCCCCGAGTCGGACAGGTAGGCCGGGGCGAGCAGCGCGGGCCGGCGCTCGGCGCGGGTGTCGGAGACGTCCACGGCGAGCAGTCGGCCCGGGGTGTACGAGAGCGTCAGCTGGAAGTCCCGGCCGGGCACCCGCCCGTGGGTCACCGCGTTCGCGGCGAGCTCGGCGACGATCTGCGCAACGGTCGCGGAGAGTGCGCCGTCGTGCGGATGGCCCCAGCGGTCGAGCTGGTGCTGGGCGAGCAGCCGGGACAGTCGGGCGCCGCGCGGGGTGGAGGAGAAGCGCTGGGTGAACACACGTACGGTGACCGGCTCTTCGCGGGTCTGAGGGGGAGTCATGGGGTCAATGTGGCGACTTTCGCTGCCCGCCCCCAGGTCAGAAACTCGTACGCTCCGCAAGCGTACGACCTCGGAGGGTAGACAGTACTCATCACGGCCCGTGACGATGTGCGCACCAAGCACGAGGGAGGTGCGTGATGACGGACGGCGACGCGGAGCCGGAGACCTCGGACAGCCTGAAGGCGTTCGGGGAGGTGGTCAAGGCGTTCCGCAAGCGGGCGAGGCTGACGCAGGAGCAGTTCGCCCCGCAGGTGGGGTACTCCGTTGAGACGGTCTCGTCCGTCGAACAGGGGCGGCGGTTCCCGTCGCCCAAGTTCGTGGACCGGTCGGAGGAGTTCTTCGACGCGTTCGGGGTGATCAAGGGTGCCGCGAAGCACCTCTCGCGCGAGCCGGGCCTGGCGAACTGGTTCCGCCGGTGGGCGGAGAAGGAGGCGAAGGCGCTGTGCCTCTACACGTAGAGAACCGACTCGTACCCGGCCTGCTCCAGGTGGAGGGCTATCAGCGGACGCTGTTCGAGGGGCAGTTGCCGCCGATGGGCGACGCGGAAATCGAGGAGAATCTCGTCGCCCGCGTGAAGCGGCAGAAGCTGCTCACCGACCGGGTCAACACCGCGTACAGCTTCATCATCGAGGAGCACGTGCTGCGGAGGGAGACCGGCGGCCCCGAGGTCCACCGGCAGCAGATCGAGCACATTCTGAAGATGTCCGAGCGCCGCAACGTCGAGATCCAGGTGATGGAGCAGAGTCGGGGTCATCACGCGGGTCTCGATGGGTCCATGCGGTTACTTGAGACTGCCGAGAACCGCTGGTACGCGTACTCCGAGGGCCAGGAAAGCGGGGTGCTCATCTCCGACGCCAAAGTCGTCGGCATCCTCCAGATGCGGTATGCCAGGATGCGGTCACAGGCTCTTACCCTGGAAGACTCCCAGAGCCTGTTGCGGCAGATGCGAGGAGCGACATGAGCACCACTGACCTGGCCTGGTTCAAGAGCAGCTACAGCAGCGGCGGCAGCGGCGACTGCGTGGAAGTGGCCCTCTCCTGGCACAAGTCGAGCTACAGCGGCGGATCCGGCGACGACTGCGTCGAGGTCGCCGCCTGCCCCACCACCGTCCACGTGCGGGACTCCAAGCGGCCCGAGGACGCGCAGCTCGCGCTCGCGCCGGCCGCCTGGAGCGCGTTCGTCGACGGTTGCGAGAGTCTGTAATGGCCTATCTGGACGAGCTGTTCTCTCTCTCCGGGCGCAAGGCCCTCGTCACCGGCGGCAGTTCGGGCATCGGGCGGGCCATCGCCCGGGCGCTCGCCCGGGCCGGGGCGTCCGTCGTGATCGTGGCGCGGCGCGAGGCCGAGCTGAAGGAGACGGTGGACGAGCTGGCCGCGCTCGGCGGCACGGCAGCCTGGGTGAGCGGGGACCTCGGCAGCCGGGAGGGCGTGCGGGCGGCGGCGGAAGCGGCCGTGGAGGCGCTCGGCGGTGAGCCGGACATCCTCGTCAACTCGGCCGGGATCAACCTCCGGCCGCCGCTGTCCGACCTCACCGACGAGGTGTGGGACCGGACGATGGCGGTGAACCTGGAGGCGCCGTTCCTGCTGGGGCAGCGCTTCGGGCCCGGAATGGCCGATCGGGGCTTCGGCCGGATCATCCACGTGACCTCCCAGCAGGCCCACCGCGCCTTCGTCCAGTCGGGGGCGTACGGGGTGTCGAAGGGCGGCCTGGAGTCGCTGGCGCGCTCGCAGGCCGAGGCCTGGTCCCCGTACGGCGTGACCGTGAACACCCTCGTGCCCGGGTTCGTGATGACCCCGCTGAACGAGCGTCTGTCCGCCGATCCCGAGCGGGTCGCCGCGCTGGCCGCCCGGACGATGATCGGACGCAACGGCCTGGCGGAGGACTTCGAGGGCGCCGCCGTGTTCCTGGCGAGCCCGGCCTCCGCGTACGTCACGGGGCAGGCGGTCTTCGTGGACGGCGGGCTGTCCGTCCACTGACGGCGCCCGCCCCGGCCCGGGCCCGGCGGTGACGGGCCCGGTGGGCCGGTGGTGCTACTGCCCCGGCTCGCCGGGGGCCTGTCCGCCGGAGAACCACTGCTCGCCGCCGGCCTCGGCCGGGTCGGCGGCGGGGCCGTGCTCGGCGGCCGCGGGGGCGAGCTCGGCCGGCATCTCCTGCGGCGGCACGGTGGTCAGGCGGGCGCGGAGGGCCGTGTTCTCGGCCTCCAGGTTCGCGATGCGCTTGCGCGCGAAGTAGAGCTCGACGACCGCCTCCTGGAACTCGGCGGCCAATTCGTCGGGGCTGAGCTGCACCATCGGGTCTTCCTCTTCCTCTCCTCTGCGGCGCCCCATTCTGTCAGGGACACGCGAGCGGGCCCCGGGCGGAGGAACCGCCCGGGGCCCGCTCACCGGTGCTTCACCGGCCGAGGAACACTCAGCGCAGGTCGAACCGGTCCAGGTCCATGACCTTGGCCCAGGCCGCGACGAAGTCCGTCACGAACTTCTCCTTGGCGTCGTCCGAGGCGTAGACCTCGGCGACGGCGCGGAGTTCGGCGTTGGCGCCGAAGACCAGGTCGGCACGGGTGCCGGTCCACTTGACCGCGCCGGAGGCGTCGCGGCCCTCGAAGGTGGACTGGTCGTCCGTGGTGGACTTCCACGCGATGTCCAGGTCGAGCAGGTTGACGAAGAAGTCGTTCGTCAGCTTGCCGGGGGTCTCGGTGAGGACACCGAGGGAGGTCTGCGGCTGGGTGACGCCCAGCGCGCGCAGACCGCCGACCAGGACGGTCATCTCCGGGGCGGAGAGGGTGAGCAGGTTCGCTTTGTCGACGAGCAGGTACTCGGCGGGGAGGCGGTGGCCCTTGCCCAGGTAGTTGCGGAAGCCGTCCGCGGTGGGCTCCAGGGCGGCGAAGGACTCGACGTCCGTCTGCTCGGCGGAGGCGTCGACGCGGCCCGGGGAGAACGGCACCTCGATGTCGACGCCGGCGTCCTTGGCGGCCTTCTCGACGGCCGCGGAGCCCGCGAGGACCACGAGGTCGGCGATCGAGACCTGCTTGCCGCCCTTGGCGTTGAAGGACTCCTGGACGCCCTCCAGGACGCGCAGGACCTGGGCGAGCTCGTCCGGGTTGTTGACCTCCCAGTTGCGCTGGGGCTCCAGACGGATACGGCCACCGTTGGCGCCACCGCGCTTGTCGCTGCCGCGGAAGGAGGACGCGGCGGCCCAGGCGGCGGAGACGAGCTGGGTCACCGACAGGCCGGACGCGAGGATCTGCTCCTTGAGGGCGGCGGCCTCGGCGGCGTCGATCGGCTCGCTGGTGGCGGCCGGCAGCGGGTCCTGCCAGAGCAGCTCCTCGCTGGGGACCTCGGGGCCGAGGTAGCGCACGACCGGGCCCATGTCGCGGTGCGTGAGCTTGTACCAGGCGCGGGCGAAGGCGTCCGCGAACTCCTCCGGGTTCTCGTAGAACCGGCGGGAGATCGGCCCGTAGATCGGGTCGAGCTTCAGCGACAGGTCGGTGGTGAGCATCGTCGGGCGGTGCTTCTTCTCCGGGTCGAACGCGTCCGGGATGACCTCCGGGGCGTCCTTGGCGACCCACTGGTGGGCGCCGGCCGGGCTCTTGGTGAGCTCGTACTCGTACTCGAAGAGGTTCTTGAAGAAGCCGTTGCCCCACTGGGTGGGCGTCTCGGTCCAGGTGACCTCCAGACCGGAGGTGATGGCGTCCTTGCCGACGCCGGTGCCGTACGAGCTCTTCCAGCCGAGGCCGAGCTGCTCCATCGGCGCGGCCTCCGGGTCGGCGCCGACGTTGTCGGCCGGGCCGGCACCGTGGGTCTTGCCGAAGGTGTGGCCACCGGCGATGAGGGCGACGGTCTCCTCGTCGTTCATCGCCATGCGGCCGAAGGTCTCGCGGATGTCGCGGGCCGCGGCGATCGGGTCCGGGTTGCCGTTGGGGCCCTCCGGGTTGACGTAGATGAGGCCCATCTGGACGGCCGCGAGCGGGTTCTCCAGCTCACGGTCGCCGCTGTAGCGGGCGTCGCCCAGCCACTCGGTCTCAGGGCCCCAGTAGACGTCCTCGTCCGGCTCCCACTCGTCGACGCGGCCGCCGCCGAAGCCGAAGGTCTTGAAGCCCATGGTCTCCAGGGCCACGTTGCCCGTGAGGATCATCAGGTCGGCCCAGGAGATGGACTTGCCGTACTTCTTCTTGACCGGCCACAGCAGGCGGCGGGCCTTGTCCAGGCTCGCGTTGTCCGGCCAGCTGTTCAGCGGGGCGAAGCGCTGCTGACCGCCGGCGGCGCCGCCGCGGCCGTCGCTGATCCGGTAGGTGCCGGCGCTGTGCCAGGCCATGCGGATCATCAGCGGGCCGTAGTTGCCGAAGTCGGCCGGCCACCAGTCCTGCGAGGTCGTGAGGACCTCGGCGATGTCCCGCTTCACGGCCTGGAGGTCCAGGGCCTCGAAGGCCTTCGCGTAGTCGAACTCCTCGCCGAGGGGGTTCGCCACCGCCGGGTTCTTGGCGAGGATCTTCAGGTTCAGCCGGTCCGGCCACCACTGCCGGTTGCCGCCGCCCTGCGTGGGGTGGGGAGCGCGGCCGTGCGCGACCGGGCAGCCGCCCTTGGCTTCCGCCGCCGTCTCGTCCTCGGTGACGAGGGGATCGTGATTCTGCTCAGACATCGGGCTTTCCTTCCGCACCATTCCGGCTTGCACCCTCTTGGCTACTACTGGAGTCGATCCTATGCTGGACGGAGTCCAAGTCAAGATGACAGCCGGACTCATACGGATTTCTCGCGCCGCACGACTCGCGCAGCAAGGCTGGTGACCATGAGCAACCTGCTGGAACGGCTTCGCCGACGCGGCTGGCGGATGACCGCCCAGCGGCGCGTGGTCGCCGAGGTCCTCGACGGCGAGCACATCCACCTGACCGCGGACGAAGTGCTCGCCCGCGCCACCGCGAGACTGCCCGAGATCTCGCGCGCGACGGTGTACAACACGCTGGGCGAGCTGGTCTCGCTCGGCGAGGTGATCGAGGTCTCCAGCGTGGGCCGCGCCAAGCGCTACGACCCCAACGCCCACACGGCCCACCAGCACCTGGTCTGCGCGGGCTGCGGCACGGTCCGCGACGTGCACCCCGAGGGCGACCTCCTGGACGGCCTGCCGGCGGCGGAGCGCTTCGGCTTCACGGTGACGGCGGTGGAGGTCACCTACCGGGGCCTGTGCCCGGTCTGCGGGGCGGCGGACGGCGGCCCTGACGGCGGTACGGGCGGCGGCGGTCCGGACGGCGGGGATTCCGTGGCCGGAAACGGCTGAGCCGACCGGCGCGGGGCGCGCCGATCGGCTCGGGTGGTGCTGGTGCTGGTGCCCGTGCGGGGGCTCAGCTCTCGCTCGGCTCCAGCCGGAGCGAGATCGAGTTGATGCAGTACCGCTGGTCGGTGGGGGTGGGGTAACCCTCCCCCTCGAAGACGTGTCCGAGGTGGGAACCGCAGCGTGCGCAGCGGACCTCGGTGCGGATCATGCCGTGCGAGGTGTCGGCGACCAGCTCGACCGCCTCGCTGTCCTTCGGGTCGTAGAAGGACGGCCAGCCGCAGTGCGACTCGAACTTCTCCTCGGACGTGAAGAGCTCGGCGCCGCACGCCCGGCAGCTGTAGACGCCCTTGGTCTTGGTGTCCGTGTACTCGCCGCGGAAGGCCGGCTCGGTGCCGGCGAGCCGCAGCACCTGGTACTCGGACGGCGTCAGCTGGGCCTGCCATTCCTCGTCGGTCTTCTCGACCTCGTACGCCATGATGTGCGCTCCCTACTGCGAAAGCCGGTCCAGGATCCTCGGGCCCAGGTCGGTGACGTCGCCCGCGCCCATGGTCAGAACCAGGTCGCCGGGCTTCGCCATTCCCGCGACCACGTCCGGGACGGCCGCCTTGTCGTGCACGGGCGTGACGTCGGCGCCGGCCGCGCGGGCCGCGGCGACGATCAGCTCGCTGGTGATGCCCGGGATCGGGTCCTCCCGGGCCGGGTAGATGTCCAGGACCACGGACGCGTCCGCGAGCGCCAGGGCCTCGCCCATCTCCCGGCCCAGCTCCTGGGTGCGGGAGAACAGGTGCGGCTGGAAGACCACAAGCAGGCGGGAGGCCCCGGCGGCGCCGCGCATCGCCTCCAGGTCGGCGGTCATCTCGGTGGGGTGGTGCGCGTACGAGTCGATGACCTGCACGCCCGCGGCCTCGCCCTTGAGCTGGAGGCGGCGGCCCACGCCGGTGTAGGCGGTGAGCGCCTGGGCGAGCGCGGCCGGGTCGATGCCCGCGCGGGAGCCGGCGGCGAGGGCGGCGGCGGCGTTGTGGGCGTAGTGACGGCCGGGCACGGAGACGGTGAAGACGTGCTCGGCGCCGTCGAGGGAGACCGTGACCTCGCTCTTCATCCCGTTCGGGACGATCTTCAGGATGCGGGCGTCGGCGCCCTCGTCCTCGCCGACGGTGAGGACGCTCAGGCCCTCGCGTCCGGCGACCCGGCGGGCCAGCTCGCGGGCGCCCGCGTGCTCGCCGACGACCAGGGTGCCGCCGGGGCGGATCTTGGCGGCGAAGGCCTCGAAGGACTCGTAGATCTCGTCCATGGAGGCGTAGTTGGCGTGGTGGTCCAGCTCGACGTTGAGGACGATCGCCACGCTCGGGTCGTACTTCTGGAAGCTGCGGTCGCTCTCGTCGGCCTCGGCCACGAAGACCTCGCCCTCGCCGTGCCGGGCGTTGGTGCCGGGGCCCGCGAGGTCGCCGCCGATGGCGTACGAGGGGTCGAGGCCGAGCTCGGTGAGTGCGACGGCCAGCATCGAGGTGGTGGTGGTCTTGCCGTGCGTGCCGGCGACGGCGATCGCGCTGAGGCCGTCCATGAGGGAGGCGAGCGCGTCGGAGCGGTGCACGACCGGGATGCCGAGCTCGGCGGCCCGGGCCAGCTCGGGGTTGTCGGCGCGGATGGCGCTGGAGACGACGACGGCGGAGGCGTCGTCGGCCAGGTGCTCGGCGGCGTGGCCGATGTGCACGGTGACGCCCAGGGCGCGCAGCGCCTCGGCGGTCGCGGACTCCTTGGCGTCGCTGCCCGCGACCTTCGCGCCGCGCTGGGCGAGGATCTTCGCGATGCCCGACATGCCGGCACCGCCGATGCCGATGAAGTGCGGCCGTTCCATGGCGGCAGGGATGGCGGGTGCCATGCGGTTCTCTCCCCGGGTGCGTGTCTCGTTGTGCCTCGTTGGGCCTCGTTGCCTGAGGGCCAAGCCTAGTGGCTCGGGGTGGAGGGGCCGGGCGGGGCGCCGGGCCCCTCCACCGGGTGACGGTCAGTCGCTGTGTGCGAACAGCTTCAGGACCGGCACGCCGACCTTGTGGCGGGCCCGGGAGGCCCAGTCGCGGTGGAAGAACTCCTCCACGTAGTGCGGGGCGGTCAGCACGATGACCTCGTCCGCCCCGGAGTCCTCGACCACGGTCTTCATCCGGTCCAGGGGGTGGTCCTCGACCACCTGTCCGACGGCCTCGCAGCCCGCCGCTCTGAGCCCCTGCAGGGAGACCTCCAGGGCCTGCTCGGCGAGCGGCCGGGCCTCCTTGCCCTCCGGCTCGTCGCCCTCGCGGGCCGCCTCCTTCAGTTCGCCCATCGCGACGTCGTCGATGGCGCGCAGCAGTACATCGGCCTGGTCACCACGCGGCTGCATCAGAACGATGAACGAGACGCCCTCGTCACCGTGGAGCGTGGTGACGAAGTCCACGTCGGTGGACGTGAGGGGCTTCTCGATCATCAGAACGCTTGTGAACACCTCAGGGAGCCCTTCTGCGGAAACCATCCTTCCCCGTGGCCCCACGGGGATTTCGAGAGTGATTCTGCCCAGCGGACGCTAAGCGGAACGACAAATTCCGCCGATTGTCAGATCCGACGGTAGCGGGTGAAGAGGAAGCCGTCCTGCTCCAGCACCGACGCCACGGCGAAGCGTTTCGGAACCGCGACGGAAGGTCCTCCGGCGATCCGCTGCGCGGTGCCCGCCGTCATGGTCGGGGAGAGGGTCAGACACAGCTCGTCGAGCACCCCCGCGGCCACGAACTGCCCGAGCAGGCGCGGCCCGCCCTCGGTCAGCTGGCGGCGCAGCCCGCGCTCTTCGAGGGCCGCCACCGCGCGCTCCGGATCGACGCCCCGGTCGTCACCGGCGATCACCACCTCGGCGCCCGCCCGCTCGGCCTCGGCGCGGCGCTCCGCGGAGGATCCGGCCCCGGTCAGGACGAGGGTGGGGACCAGTGGCTCGGTGAAAAGCGGAAGCGAGAAGTCCAGGTCGAGCGAGGCGGTCACCACGGCGATCACCGGGGCCGGGCCCTGGCCGGCCGCCGCCCGGCGGGCCGCGAAGGCGTCCCTCGCCCGGGCCGGGCGGTAGCCCTCGCTCCGCACCGTCTCGGCGCCGACCACCACGACGTCGGCGAGCCCGCGCAGGGTGCCGAAGATCTTCATGTCGGCCTCGGAGGAGAGCGGCTGCGAGCGCCCGTCGTGCTGGCCCGCGCCGTCGAGCGAGGAGACCATGTTGGCCCGCAGCCAGCGCCCGGAGGCCGCCTCCGGAGGGTAGGCGTAGGCGTCGGCGAGCTCGTCGAGCGACCACTCGCGGTCACCGGCCGGCGTGTCGTCGGACTTCGTGTCGGGGGCCGGCGTGTCGTGGGCCGGCGCGTCGCGGACCGTCGCATCGTGGGCTGTCATGTCCGTCACAGGAAGCAGGCGTCGCATCCCGGCAGTCTGACACGGCGCTTACAGTGGATAACTGTGTCGACCCGTGCCATGACCGAAGCCGCCTCCACCGAGGCGACGGCCCCGCTCTCGCTGTGCTCCCGAGAGCCCCACGTCCCCGCCGACCGGCTGGTGGCGGAGATGGTGCCGCCGCCGCGGTTCGACGCGGTGCGCTTCGACACGTACATCCCGGACCCGAACCAGCCCAGCCAGATCGAGGCGGTCAAGGTCCTGAGCGACTTCGCCGAGGGCCTCGGCGGCGCGCACGCCACCGGCGCCGGCAAGCGCCGCTGGTTCTCCCGGGCGCCGAAGAAGCCCGCGGCGACCGGCCCGCGCGGGGTCTACCTGGACGGCGGCTACGGCGTCGGCAAGACCCACCTGCTCGCCTCCCTCTGGCACGCCACCCCGGCCGAGCCCTCGCTCAAGGCCTTCGGCACCTTCGTGGAGCTGACCAACCTGGTGGGCGCGCTCGGCTTCCAGCAGACCGTGCAGACCCTCAGCGGGCACCGGCTGCTGTGCATCGACGAGTTCGAGCTGGACGACCCGGGCGACACGGTCCTGGTCTCCACCCTGCTCGGCAAGCTGGTCGACGCGGGCGTGGCGCTCGCCGCCACCTCCAACACGCTGCCCGGCAAGCTCGGCGAGGGGCGCTTCGCCGCCGCCGACTTCCTGCGCGAGATCCAGGGCCTGTCGGCGCACTTCCGCCCGCTGCGGATCGACGGCGAGGACTACCGCCACCGCGGCCTGCCGGAGGCCCCCGCGCCGTACGACGACGAGACCGTCACCAAGACCGCGTACGCCACGCCCGGCGCCTCCCTCGACGACTTCCCGCACCTGCTCGAACACCTGGCCAGGGTTCACCCGAGCCGGTACGGGGCGCTGACGGACGAGCTGAGCGCGGTCTGCCTCACCGACGTGCGGCCGGTGCCCGACCAGTCGACCGCGCTGCGGCTCGTGGTCCTCGCCGACCGGCTCTACGACCGCGAGATACCGGTGCTCGCCTCCGGGCTGCCCTTCGACAAGCTGTTCAGCGACGAGATGCTGAACGGCGGGTACAAGAAGAAGTACTTCCGGGCGATCTCCCGGCTCACCGCCCTCGCGCGGGACGCGAAGGGGCTCGTCGCCGAGTAGCTTGGGGGCCATACCCGATCGAAAGGGATACACATGGCCACCGTGCGTCACGCCCACACCGTCTGGGAGGGCGACCTCCTCAAGGGCAAGGGCGTCGTCACCCTCGACTCCTCGAACCTCGGCTCCTACGACGTCACCTGGGCGTCCCGCGCCGAGCAGCCGGAGGGCCGGACCAGCCCCGAGGAGCTGATCGCCGCCGCGCACTCCTCCTGCTTCTCGATGGCCTTCTCCAACGGCCTCGCCAAGGCGGGCAACCCGCCGACCCGTCTGGAGACCAAGGCCGACGTCACCTTCCAGCCCGGTGAGGGCATCACGGGCGTCCACCTCACCGTGCGCGGCGAGGTGCCGGGCCTGGACGCGGAGCAGTTCCAGGCGCTGGCGGAGGACGCGAAGAAGAACTGCCCGGTGAGCCAGGCGCTCACGGGCACGACGATCACGCTGACGGCCGAACTGGCCTGATACGCGGGCGTTCTCGCGAGGCGACGTGCGACCCGCGTGGTTCACGTGTCACCACTGTGCGTGGTACACACATGCGGGTCACGCGTCACACACCTGTCCGCCAACAGGAAGTGGGTTGCCTCCATGTCCGCAACACGACGTCAGATCCTGGCCCGGACCGGCGCGTCCGTCGCCGGCATCGCCTTCACGGGCGCGCTCTCCGAACTGTTCGCCGGCACCGCCGTCGCCGCCCCGCTCTCCGGGGGCCACGCCGGGTACGGCCCGCTGGTCCCCGACCCGGCCGGGCTGCTGGACCTGCCCGCCGGCTTCTCGTACAAGGTGCTGTCCCGGCAGGGCGACCCGCTCCGCTCCGGCGAGGGGCCCGTCCCCAGCAACCACGACGGCATGGGCGCCTTCCCGGGCCGCCGCGGCCGGGTGCACCTGGTGCGCAACCACGAGAACCGGGTCACCGGCAGGATCGGCGTCCCGGTCGTCGACGGCCTGACCTACGACCCGGCCGCCAAGGGCGGCTGCACGGTCCTCACCCTCGACGGGCGGGGCGAGGTGCTCGACGAACGGGTCGCCGTCGCCGGCACCGCCGTCAACTGCGCGGGCGGGCCCACCCCGTGGCGCACCTGGCTGACCTGCGAGGAGACCGAGGACCGGGCCGGCACCAACGGCTACACCAAGGACCACGGCTTCATCTTCGAGGTGGACGGCGCCGATCCGCGCCGCACCGGCGCGGTGCCGCTGACCGCGATGGGGCGCTTCCAGCACGAGGCCGTCGCCGTCGACCCGGACAGCGGCATCGTCTACGAGACGGAGGACGCCTTCCAGCACCCCTTCGGCCTCTTCTACCGCTTCCTGCCCAAGAAGCCGCTCGGCGGCACCGGTTCGCTGCGCGCGGGCGGTGCCCTGGAGGCGATGCGGGTGCCGGGGGTGCCCGACCTGTCGGCGGTGAGGGAGCCGGGCACGTGCTTCGAGCGGATCGAGTGGGTGCCCGTACCGGACCCGCTGGCCACCGGCACGCCGATCCGGCACCAGGACTTCGGCCCGCGCGGGATCACCCACGCGCAGAAGCTGGAGGGGTGCTACTGGGGCGGCGACCCCCGGACCGGGGGCGCCGTGTACTTCGTGTCCTCCTTCGCCCGGACCAAGGACGGCTCGGCGGCCACCCACTTCGGACAGGTGTGGAAGTACGAGCCGGCCCGGCGCCGGCTCACCCTCGTCGTGGTCTTCGGCCCGGACACGGACGTGCGGCTGCCCGGCGAGTCGCCGGACAACATCTGTCTGGCGCCGACCGGCGGGCTCATGGTCTGCGAGGACGGGGACGGCGCGCAGCACGTGTTCGGGGTGAGCCGGAAGGGCGAGGTGTACCCGGTGGCGCGCGGCGCGCAGAACATCGGCACGCCGGACGCCCCGGAGTGGGGCGAGTTCGCCGGGGTGACGTTCTCGCCGGACGGCTCGACGATGTACGTGAACTGCTACACGCCGGGGACGACGTTCGCGGTGACCGGTCCCTGGTACCGGCCACCGGTCGGCTGACCAGACGGTCGGCTGAGCGGCTGACCGGCTGACGGGTCAGGCGAGGGCCGGGTAGCGGACCTCGGTCAGCTCCTCGGACAGTTCCCACAGGCGGCGGCCGGTCTCCGGATCGGTCGCCGCCGGTGCGTAGGCCACCGGCTTCGGCGCGCCGCGCAGCTCGCCGGGCCCGTCCGGCCCGAAGAAGGCGCCGCTCTCCACGCCGGGCGCGGTCGCCGCGTACAGCTGCGGCAGGGCGCCGGTCTCCGGGGCCTGGGCGAGCAGCGGGCCGAGGATCCGCCCGTAGAGCCAGCGGACGAGGGCGACCGGGGTGTCGTTCTGGAGGTTGGTGGCGGTGTAGCCGGGGTGGGCGAGCACGCTGGAGACGGGGCTGCCGGCGGCGGTCAGGCGGCGGTGCAGCTCGTGGCCGAAGACGGTGTTGGCCAGCTTGGACTGGCTGTAGTGGCCGGTCGGCGAGTAGCGGCGGGCGCCGTGGATGTCGCTGAAGTCGAGGGTGCCCTTGCGGTGCTGGATGCTGCTGACGGTGACGACCCGGGGCTCGTGGCCGGTGGTGGCGAGGTGGTCGAGCAGCAGCCCGGTGAGGGCGAAGTGGCCGAGGTGGTTGGCGGCGAACTGGAGCTCGTGGCCGTCGGCGCTGAGGGTGCGGGGCGGGGCCATGACGCCGGCGTTGTTGACGAGGACGTCGAGCCGGGGCCGCTCGGCGCGCAGCTTCGCGGCGAAGGCGCGGACGGAGCCGAGGTCGGCGAGGTCGATCCGGCGCACGTCGAGGCGGGCGCCGGGCAGCTCGCGGGTGATCGCGTCGGCGGCGGCGCGGCCCTTGGCCTCGTCGCGGACGGCGAGGACGACGTCGGCGCCGCGGCGGGCGAGGGCGCGGGTGGTGGCGAGGCCGAGGCCACTGTTGGCGCCGGTCACGACGAAGACGCGGCCGGTGAGGTCGGGGATGCGGTCGGCGTTCCACTTCGACGGGTCGGGCGCGTTCGACGGTGTGGTCTTGTTCGACGGCGCGTTCTTGTTCGACGCTCCGGTTTCGTTCGACGCTCCGGTCTCGTTCGACGGTTCGGTCTCGTTCGACGGTTCGGTCATGCGACACACGCTGCCGCTCGTGTCACTCAGTGTCAAGTACGACATGAAGGGTCACCTTCTTCGTCGAGTGACAGGCGGGCGCTAGGATCGGGGCATGACGACCTCCGACACCCCCGTCAGCCTGGCCGAGCGCAAGCGGCTCCTCGTCGCGGACGAACTGTCCGAGGCGGCGCTCCAGCTCCTCGCGCTCCGGGGCTTCGACGCGGTCACCGTGGACGAGATCGCGGCCGAGGCCGGCGTGTCGAAGCGCACCTTCTTCCGCTACTTCGCCTCCAAGGAGGACGTGGTCGTGCGCTTCCTGTCCGGGATGGGCACCGACATCCACGCGGCGCTCGCGTCCCGCCCGGCCGGCGAGCCCCCGTCGGCCGCGCTCCGGCACGCCCTGGCCGTCCCCCTGCTCGCCTGCACCGACCGCCACCCCGACCACGCGGCCCGCGCCCTGCGGGTGGTCCAGCTGATCCTGCGCACGCCGGCGCTCCTGGCCCGCTTCCTGGAGCGGCAGGCGGAGTGGCGCGAGGCGCTGGCGGGCGAGCTGGCCCGCCGCGAGGGCGTGGACCCGGCCGCCGACCTCTACCCACGGCTCGCCGCCGGCACCGCGCTGGTCGCCTTCCACACGGCGCTGGAACGCTGGGGCGCCAGCGACGCGGCCGAGGACCCGCTGAACCTGCTCGACCGGGCCTTCGCGGTGGTGGGACCGGCGCTGGACGCGCAGGATCGGTAGCACGAGACGGGCGGGAAGGGCGGGCGGATGCCAAAGAGGAAGCACGGCCGGGAGGACCGGGAGGAAACGTCCCTGCGGGAGCGGCTCCGGCTGCCCGTCGGCGAGCGGATCGACCTCTCCTCGTACGACGCGGGCGCGAGGCCCGGCGGCCCGGACGACAAGAAGACCGGCGTCGCGGCCACCGCGGTCCTCGCCCCGCGCCTCGCCGACCTCCAGGAACGCCTCTACGCGGCGAGCACCGCGGGCGACCGCCGACGGCTCCTCCTGGTCCTCCAGGGCATGGACACCAGCGGCAAGGGCGGCACGGTCAAGCACGTCATCGGCCACTTCAACCCCTCGGGCTGCCGCATCCGCGCCTTCAAGGCCCCGACCGAGGAGGAGCGGTCCCACCCCTTCCTCTGGCGGGTCACCCGGTCCCTCCCCGAGCCCGGCGAGATCGGCATCTTCGACCGCTCCCACTACGAGGACGTCCTCGTCGCCCGGGTCCGCGAACTCGCCCCGCCGCAGGAGATCGAGGACCGCTACACCGCGATCGACCGCTTCGAGCGCTCCCTCGCCGACGACGGCGTCACGATGATCAAGGTCTTCCTCCACATCTCCTACGAGGAACAGCGCGCCCGCCTCCTGGAGCGCCTGGACAACCCCGAGAAGCACTGGAAGTTCAGCCCGGGCGACATCGAGGACCGCGCCCTCTGGCCCGCGTACCAGCACGCCTACGAGACCGCCCTCGAACGCTGCGCCACCGCCCGCACCCCCTGGTACCTGGTCCCGGCGGACCACAAGTGGTACCGCAACTGGGCGATCAGCACGCTCCTGCTGGAACACCTGGAGGAGCTGGACCCGCGCTATCCGGAGGCGGGGTTCGACGTGGCGGAGTGCCGAAGACGACTGCTCGCCGGGTGATCAGATAATTTCCTTGGGTGACCATTCCTGTACGAAGAATGTCGGCACTTGTCCTGTTGGGTGCCGTGCTCGTCGGCTGCGGCGGGGGCGCCGCCGACACCCCGGCGCCCGCGAAAGCCTCCGCCTCACCCGCGAAGGCGGCCGGGACCGGGCAGCCCTCCACCTCTGCCTCGGCCGCCCGGCCGGGTGAGCCCGCCGCCGCCCCGCCCGTCCGCAAGGCGCCGCCCACGCTGGCGCCGGGGGCGGGCGGGCTCACGGCCGTGTACACGCACCGGGCCAAGAGCGCCGAGAAGGTCGTCGCGCTCACCTTCGACGCCGACATGACGGCCGACCAGGGGCCGCGTGCGGCGAGCGGCGAGCACTTCGACAACCCGCAGCTCATCGCCACCCTGCGGCGCCTGAAGGTGGACGCGACCGTCTTCATGACGGGCCGCTGGGCCGAGCAGTACCCGGACCAGGCGAAGTCCATCGGCACCGACCCGCGCTTCGAGATCGCCAACCACTCCTACAGCCACTATGCCTTCGCGGAGCCCTGCTACGGCCTGCCGACCGTCGCCCGGCCCGACATGGCCGCCGACGTGCAGCGCGCCTTCGACGCCTTCCGGGACGCCGGCGCCACCAACGTCGTGCCGTACTTCCGCTTCCCCGGCGGCTGCTACGACGACGCCGCCCGGCGCGCCCTCGCCCCGGCCGGGGTGACCGCGATCCAGTGGGACGTGGTGAGCGGCGACGCCTTCGCGAAGGACCCCGACGCCGTCGCCGACCAGGTCGTCGACGGGGTGAAGCCCGGCTCCCTGGTGGTCATGCACTGCACCCGCAGCGCCGCCCCGGTCACCGAGCAGGCGATCCGCCGGATCGTCCCCGAACTGCGGGCGAAGGGCTACCGCTTCGTGAAGGTCTCGGAACTGATGAGCCGCTGAGCGGTCTCATCCGTGCCGGGCCGTGGCCCGGCAGGCCAGGGCGACGGCCACCGACGCGAGGACCGGGGCGGTGGCCGCGGCGAGCCAGGGGAACGGGGCCGTGGTGGTGCGGGCGGCCGTGACCAGGGCGGAGACCGCGCCCGCGGCCGGCGAGCCCGGTGTGACCAGCGCGAGCAGCGAGCCGAGGAGCAGGGCCGTCAGGGACCAGCCGCGGGCCGGGACCAGGGGGCGGGTGGTGAGCGTGCCGACGGCGCCGCCGGTCAGGACGCAGACGCCCGCCGCGAGCAACCCCGAGGCCGCGGCGGTCACCGGGCGCACGCCCCGCGGGTCGGCCACCGCCGTCAGGACGAGCACCGTGACCGCGCCGACCAGCAGGACGGCTCCGGTCGCGGCGAGGACCGCCGCGAGGTGGGCGCGGGCACGGCCGGCCGCCGCCGCGACGACCGCGCGCGCGGCGGGCGGCTCCTGGTTGAGGCAGATCCGCACCGCCCAGGCCGCGACCGGCACGAGCCCGGCCACCGCGTAGCCGAGGGCCCCGAGCACCGGCTCGCCCGCCTGGACGCCGACGCCCACGAAGGCCGCGTACAGCAGAAAGGGCGCCAGCCAGCGCTGGGAACGCAGCAGCAGGGCCGCCTGGTATCGGACCAGCGCGCTCAACCCCGTACCCCTTCCCGCACCTCGGCCGTGACGGCCTCGACGTGCCAGCCCGCGTCGAGCAGCTCTCGCAGCACCGCGTCGGAGCGGTCGGCGTCCGCCGCGACGGTCAGCCGGCCGTCCTCCCCCGGCCTGCCGCCCGCCGGGAGTCCGGTGCCTCCGGAGGCGGTGATGCGGAGCCGGGGCGCGGGCGCCGGCGTCGGCGCCGGCGGCGGGTCGACGGGCCGGACCCGGCCGTCCGTCACCTCGTACACCGCGTCCGCCTCGCCCGCGAGCCGCCGCGGGTCGTGGTCCACGAACACCACCCGGCCGCCCGCGGCGACCCGCTCGCGCACCGCGCGGTCGAGCTCGGCGCGGGCACCGGTGTCGAGGCCGGTCCAGGCCTCGTCCAGGACGAGCAGGCCCGGTGCGGCGAGCAGCGCCTGGGCGACGGCCACCTTCTGGCTGGTGCCCTTGGAGAGCGCGGCGAGCGGGGTGTCGCGGTGGCCGGCCGCGTCGAAGCGCTCCAGCCACTCCCCCGCCGCCGCCCGCGCCGCGCGCCGGTCCAGGCCCTGGATGCGGCCGAGGTGTTCGAGGTAGCCGGCCGCGGTGAGCGGCAGCGCGGCGGGGAAGCGCTCGGGGACGTAACCGGTGCGGGCCGGGCGGCCGGTGATCCGGCCCTCGCCGGGCGCGTCGATGCCCGCGACCAGCCGCAGCAGGGTGGACTTGCCGCTGCCGTTGCCGCCGACGACCCGGACCAGGGCGCCGGCGGGCAGCACGAGGCTCACGGCGCGCAGCACCCGGGGCCCGCGCGGGCCGTAGCGGCGCCCGACCCCGTCGAGGATCAGTTGGACACCTTCTGCGGGGTCGCCTCGCTCGGGCGGACGATGACGAAGCCCTGCCCGTCCAGGCGCAGTTGGACCGCCTCGCCGGAGCCGCCGCGGATCATCGAGCCGAAGGACTGGGAGCGGTGCAGCGAGGTCTGCAGCTCTGCGCTCCAGCCGACGACCGCGTCGGTGTCGACGAAGACCGGGGCCTGCGGGGTGACCGGGATGACGATGGGGTGGCCCTCGCACATCAGGGCGAGCTTGCCGTGACCGGTGAAGACGCTGTTGAACAGGCCGCCACCGGTCATCCCGGCGCCCTTCACCGTCCTGATCTCGTAGTGCAGCGTGGCGTCGAAGCACAGCACGTTGCGCCCGTTGACGGTGAGCGCGTCGCCCTGCTCGATCTCGACGATGAAGCAGTTCTGCGCCTCGTGCGCGAACCAGGCCTCGCCCTGGCCGCGCACCGCCATCAGCGCGAGGCCCTCGCCGGTGACGGCGCGCTTGAGCAGGCCGCCGAGGCCCTGGCTCTTGTGCTCGAACTGCAGGTTCCCCCGGAAGGCGACCATGGAGCCCTGGCGGGCGTGCATCTCCCCGTTCACCGTGTACTTGACCGACTTGGCGTTCTGGAGGGTCATCCCCGGTATCGGCGCCGCCTCGGCGAGGTGTTCCTTGCTGAAAAGATCGCTCTTCATGGCAGGCATCCTGTCCCGGAACGTCCGGTTCCCACAAGGAACCCGTCCCGCGACCGGGCCGGGGCGGCGACGGTGGCAGACTTGCCCGGTGAGCAGCGACGACCTTGCCGACGACCGGACCCGCGACCACGACGACCGCGACGAGCGGGAGGACCGCGACAGCCGTGACAGCCGGGAGGACCGCGACTACGGCGACGACATGGGCACCGACCCCCGCGACGCGAAGCCGCAGTACGTCCTCCCCCTCGTGGTCCGCATCGAGCGGGCCGCGCCCCCGGCCCGTACCGACGCCCTGGAGACCTCGGCCCGCGCGGTCCTGGCGATCCTCGCCGACGAGCGCGCGCAGGGCGAGGGCGAATGGGCCCGGGCGATCGAGGACTGGGAGGACGCCCGGATCCGCAAGGTGGTGCGCCGGGCGCGCGGGGCGGAGTGGCGGCGCGCCGAGGCGCTGCCGGGCATCACGGTCACGGGCGCGGGCGGCGCGGAGGTACGGGTCTTCCCGCCGGTCCCGCTGGACGGCTGGCCCAAGGACCTGGCCCGGCTCCAGGTCTCGGGCACCGACCTGGACGACCCGGCGGAGCCCGGCCCGGTGGCGGCGGACGCGCCGGTGCTGTGGCTCAACCCCGCACTCGACATGTCCGCGGGCAAGACCATGGCCCAGACCGGCCACGGCGCCCAGCTCCTGTGGTGGCGCCTCTCCGACGCCGACCGCAAGGCCTGGCGCGCGGCCGGCTTCCCGCTCTCCGTCCGCACCGCGGACCCGGCCCGCTGGCCGCTGCTCACCTCCGGCGACCTGCCGCTGGTCCGGGACGCCGGGTTCACCGAGATCGCCCCCGGCTCCTGCACGGTGGTCGCCGAGTACCCGGCCCTGGGCATCCGCGCCGCCGACGCCTGAGCCCTGACGGGGGGGGCCACCGGTCGGCGCTCTCTTCGCGCGAACCTCAAATCAAGCTCTGAAGGTGCGCGGGTGCGGATTCGAACCACGGCTTCCGGGCCATCACCCCAGGGACCGAAGGAGGGGGACATGGGGGACGTGAAGAGGCTCGGGGTCGGCATCGGGTGGCGGCCGGAGATCGCGGAGGCGGTCGAGGGCCTGGCCGGGGTCGACTGGGTCGAGGTCGTCGCCGAGAACATCTGCGGGGACCACCTGCCCGACTCCCTGGCGCGGCTGCGGGCGCGCGGGGTGACCGTCGTGCCGCACGGGGTGTCGCTGGGGCTCGGCGGGGCCGACCGGCCCGATGCCGGGCGGCTCGACGCGCTGGCCCGCAAGGCGGAGCTGCTCGGCGCGCCGCTGGTGACGGAGCACATCGCCTTCGTACGGGCCGGGGGCGCGGTCACCGCGACGCCGCTCCTGGAGGCCGGGCACCTGCTGCCCGTGCCGCGCACCTGGGACGCGCTCGACGTGCTCTGCGAGAACGTGCGGATCGCACAGGACGCCCTGCCGGTGCCGCTCGCCCTGGAGAACATCGCCGCCCTGGTCGCCTGGCCGGGCGAGGAGCTGACGGAGGGGCAGTTCCTGGCCGAGCTGGTGGAACGCACGGGGGTGCGGCTCCTGATCGACGTGGCCAACCTGCACACCAACCACGTCAACCGGGGCGAGGACCCGGCCGAGGCGCTGGCCGCGCTGCCGGTCGAGGCCCTGGCCTACGTCCACGTGGCGGGCGGCCTGGAGCGCGACGGCGTCTGGCACGACACCCACGCCCACCCGGTGCCGCCGGCCGTCCTCGACGTGCTCGCCGAGCTGTGTGCCCGGGTCACGCCGCCGGGCGTGCTCCTGGAGCGGGACGACCGCTTCCCGGCACCGGAGGAACTGGCCGCGGAGCTGGCGGCGATCCGTACGACGGTGGAGTCCGCCGGCTCCGCGACGGGGTCCGCCCGGCGGCGGCCGCTGCTCATCGGCGCGGGCGCCCGGGCCTCGGGCGGCGCCATGCCGGCGGCGGCCCCGGGAGCGCCGGCGGCTCCGGCCGTCGCGACCGCTCCCGTGGCCCCGCCCCGTACGTCCGACCCGGCGGGGGCCCGCCAGCGGGTCGGGCTCGCCGAGGCCGCGCTGCTGTCCGCGCTGGTCGCCGGGACGCCCGCGCCGGAGGGCTTCGACGTGAAGCGGCTCGGCGTGCAGGGCCGGGCACTCGCGGCCAAGCGGGCGGACGTGGTCGCGAAGGTGGCGCCCGAACTGCCGGAGATCCTGGGCGGGGAGTACCGCCCGGCCTTCCTCACGTACGCCCGCAAGCGGCCCATGACCGACGGCTACCGGCACGACGCCCTCGACTTCGTCGAGTCGCTGCTGGTCGCCGGACTGCCCGCGGACGACAGCGCGCGCGAGCGGCTGACCGCCTGGTGGCGGGAGCGGGCGGGCATCCGGCCGCCCGGACCGGTGGCCCGGCTCGGGCACCGGATCCGTACCGCGCTCGCCCGGACCGCGCCCGGCGGGGGTGAGCACCGGTGAACGTCCTGGCCTTCCTCTACTACCTGGTGTTCGGGCCGCTCGCGGTCGTCCTCGTCGTCAAACTGCGCCGGATCCGGCGCGCCCCGGCCGGCGGCGCGGTCCACGACCGCTACGAGACGGCCTTCCTCAACGGCGGCCCGGCCCGGGTCGCCGACACCGCGATCACCGCGCTGCACTCCGACGGGCGGATCCTGGTCGGCGGCCCCGGCATCGTCCAGGTGCTGCGGGCGACCGCGTACGACCCGGTCGAACGGGCCGTGCTCCAGGAGCTGTCGGCCGCCCCGACGGCGGCGCTCGGGCCGCTGCGGTTCGCGGTGATGCGGCACCCGGCGGTGCAGGAGATCGGCGACGGGCTGGCCGCCCGCGGGCTGATCCTGGAGCCGCGGGTGCGCAACTCGGCCGCCGCGTGGGGCGGTGTCGTGCTCGTGGTCGGCTCGATCGCGACGCTGTTCTCGCTGGTCTTCACGCTGTTCGACCTCGTCGACTTCGGTCCGCCGCGGGTGCCGTTCCTCCTGAAGGTGCTGCCCGTGCTCGGCGTCGCGCTGCCGGCGGCCGTGATGTGCGCGGTCGCGGCGAAGCGGCGGGTCACCCCGGCGGGGCGGGCGGCGGTCGACGCGTTCACGCGCGCGCAGCCCTTCGCCGACCCGGCCCTGTTGGTGGCCCTCCAGGGCCTCCCGGGCCTGCCGGACCCGATGCTGCGGGAACAACTCGCCACCACCGCCCGCACCTACCGCCCGATGCCCCCCTACCGGCACCCGTACCCGGCCTCCACGTCCTCGTCCTCGTCGTCGTCCTCTTCGGACGCGGCGCTGATGCCCGTGATGTGGTGCGCCGCGGCGGCCGGTGGCGGAGGCGGCGGCTGCGGGGGCGGAAGCTCCTGCTCCGGCGGCAGCTCCTGCTCCGGGGGCGGCGGCGTCAGCGGCTGCTCCTCCTCCGGCGGCAGCTCGTGCTCGTCCTCCTCGGGCAGCTCGTGCGGATCGAGCAGCGGGTCGAGCTGTGGCTCCAGCAGCAGTTCGAGCTGCGGGTCGAGCTCCTAGCGGCCGCGTCGGCCCGGCCAGGTTCCCGGCCGGGCCGACGCGTCGCGCAGTTCGGGGCGCTTCTTGCGGTCGGTGCGGCCGGCGCGGAGGGCCTGGCGGATCTCCGCGGCGGTCCTGAGGGCGTGCTCGGTGGTGGCGGGTCCGGCCGTGCCGGGGACGAACCGGTTCTCGGGCTGCTGGCAGTACGGGCACGGCGAGTCGTCGTGGAGGAGGCGGCCGTCCTCGCAGGCGCGGTTCTCGCAGTGCCTGCGCCGGACGAGGTACTCGGCGATCTCCTGGGGCGCCCAGCGGCGCCGGTTGTCCTCGTCGCGCTCGTGGATGGCGTGGGACCAGCGGCCGTGCCAGCGGCGCTCGATCCGGTCGAGGAGCTGGGCCGGGGTCCGGTGGGCGAGTTCGGCGAACAGGATGTCGGGCAGGGTCGGCGGCAGCCGGTGGCCGAGGGCCTGGAGGAGCGGCTGCGGGAAGCCCTGCATGACGAAGCCGACCGGGTCCCGTCCGGGGCCGCGCCGCCACTTCCGACAGCCGCAGCCGCCGGTCTCGGGCAGGGCGTTGCCGCAGCGCGCGCAGACTCCGCGGCACTCCGCGCACAGGCCGCGGTCGAGCCCCTGGAGGTGCGGCGCCGGCGCGCGGCCGCAACTCTGGCAGCACGCGGCGCACAGACCGCAGAGGCGTTCGTCGCCGACCCGGGTGGCCCAGGGGCGCTGCTGACAGCGGCAGCAGAGGTGGACCTTGCAGAAGTCGCCGTGGGCGCCTTCGTAGCGGCCGAGGTTGTCGAGCATCTCAGGTTCTCCCGTGGGTTCGTGCCGTCCCCATGATTCCGGACCGCCGCGGCCGGCCGGACGGGTTTGCCCCGAAGTCCCGCTTCCGGTGGCGGCCCCGGGGCCGCTCCCGTAGAACCGGACCATGCTGTGGGTCCCGCTGCTCCTGCTCGCCGTCCTGGTCACCGGCATCGCCTGCGCGCGGGCCTGCCGGGACGCCGTCACGGTCGATCTGCTCGGGCGGGAGGCGGCCCCGGGGCTGACCGTCCTGGAGGCGGCCTATCTCGCGGGCGGGCCGCTGCGGGTCGCCGATCTCGCGCTGGTGAGCCTGCACCGGGCGCGGCTCGTGCTGCTCGCGCACACCGGCTGGGTGACGGTGGTGGACCCGGACGGCGGACGGGACGAGGTGGAGCGGGCGGTGCTGCTGGCGATCGGCGCGGAGGGGCAGGCGCCGGTTCCGGTGGTGCGGCCGCGGGTGGCCGGGGCGGAGTGCGTACGGGCGCTGGCGGAGGGCCTGGTGGCGCGCGGTCTCGCGCTGCCGGAGCCGGTGCGGCGGGCGACGGCGGCGGGCGGCCGGGGGCTGCGGGCCGCGTTCCTGCTGACCCTGGGGCTGGGCGCGGTGGCGGCACTGCTGGTGCCGGTGGAGCAACGCGGCCCGGTCCTGGCCTGGTTCGCGCTGCCGCTGGTCGCGGGCGGGCTCTGCCTGCTCGTCGCCCGGGCCGACGCGCCCGCCGGCTGGGCCTCCCCCGCCGGGCGCCGGCTGCTCGCGGAGCTCTCGCGGCGGGACCCGATGACGGCGCTGGCCCGCCGCGGCACGGGGGTGCTGGAGCCGGGGCTGCGGGCGGCGTTCCGGGCACCCGTCCGGACGTCCCTCTGGGCCGCCTTTCGGGGACATGACACCCGACACCTGCCGTAGATCCTTTACTTGTGCGGTGCGCTGGGGTCCGCTGAAGCCCCGTCCCACGGCACCAAGAAGGGGATGCGCATGAAGTCCGTCGCGCTGCTGCTGTCCGCTCTCTTCGCCCCCACCGCCGTCGTCCCCGCCGCCGCGGCCGTCCCCCGCGCCGACGCCCCGCCCGCCGAGAACCGCGGCGTCGCCGCCGCCGCCCGGGCCGCCGCGGCCGAGGGGATCGCCTTCGGGCCGTGCCCGAAGGCGGAGCGGCTGCCGGCGCCGGTGGAGTGCGGCACGGTGAGGGTGCCGCTGGACTACGCCCACCCCGACGGCACCCGCATCCCGCTGACGGTGAGCCGGGTGCGGGCCTCGGGCCCGGCGTCCGGCCGGCAGGGCGCGCTCGTCTACAACCCGGGCGGGCCCGGCGCCTCCTCGACGTACTTCCCGCTGGTCGCCGGGCTCCCGGCCTGGCAGCGCGTCTCCGCCGCGTACGACCTGGTCGGCTACGCCCCGCGCGGGGTGGGCCGTTCGGCGCCGGTCTCCTGCCAGGACCCGGCGGACCGCGCGAAGGGGCCGACGCTCGCGCCGACGGTGCCCTCGGAGGTGTTCAAGCAGGAGCGGATCGCCCGCGCCCGCACCTACGCCCAGGGCTGCGCCCGGCGCACCGGCGCCGCGCTGCGCCACTACCACTCGCTGAACAACGCCCGTGACCTGGAGGTGCTGCGGGCGGCTCTCGGCGAGCGGCGCCTGACGTACATGGGCGCGTCCTACGGCACGTACTTCGGGGCGCTGTACGCCGCGCTGTTCCCGCACCGGGTGCGCCGGATGGTCTTCGACGCGCCGGTGAACCCGGCGCCGGAGCAGATCTGGTACGTGAACAACCTCGACCAGTCCCTCGCCTTCGAGCGCCGCTGGGCCGACTTCCGGACCTGGGCGGCGAAGCACGACGCGGTGTACGGGCTCGGCGCGACGGCCGCCGAGGTGGCGCGGAACTACGAGAAGGTGCGGGCCGAGCTGGCGGCGGCGCCGGCCGGCGGCACGGTCGGCCAGGGCCAGCTGCACTCGGCGATGCTCCAGGCGCTGTACGACGACCGCTTCTGGGCCGCGCGGGCGGGCGCCCTCGGCGCGTACCTGAAGGGCGATCCGAAGCCGCTGGTCGCGCAGGCGGGTCCGGCCGCCCCGCCGCCCGGCCGCGCCGAGGGCGCCGAGCTCCCCGATCCGGGGAACGCGGCGGCCGTCTACACGGCGGTGGAGTGCAACGACGCGCCGTGGCCGGGGGACTTCGCGCTGTGGGACCGGGACAACACCCGGCTGGCCCGGCTGGCACCGTTCGAGACCTGGGACAACGTGTGGGCGAACCTGCCCTGCGCCTACTGGAAGGGGCCGCGGCAGAAGCCGCTGGACGTGCGGACCGGTCCGGGCGTGCTGCCGCCGGTGCTGATCCTGGCGGCGGAGCGGGACGCGGCGGCACCGTACGAGGGGGCGCTCGAACTGCAGCGGAGGCTGGCCGGTGCGGCGCTGGTCACCGAGCGGGACGCCGGCTCGCACGGCATCGGGGGCGGCGCGAACTCCTGCGTGAACGCCCACCTGGAGCGCTATCTGCTCGACGGGGCCGTGCCCTCGGCGATCCGCGTGCCGGAGGAAGGGACGCCGGTGCGGCGCGCGTCATGCGCGCCGCACCCGGAGCCGGACCCGGTGTCGCTGGAGCGGCAGGCGAGGCTTCGCCCGCCGTCTGATCTTCCGGGTCGAGGGGTCGCCGCACGGCTGGACGCCGGGCGGTGACCGGGCACGGAGGGACCGTCCGGCGCCTGTTCACGGCCGGACGGGTCCCGCGGGCGGCCGTCAGGCCAGGCCCGCCACCAGGTCCGCGACGCTCTTGCGGCGGCCGGTGAAGAACGGGACCTCCTCGCGGACGTGCATCCGCGCCTCGGAGCCCCGCAGGTGGCGCATGAGGTCGACGATGCGGTGCAGCTCGTCGGCCTCGAAGGCCAGGATCCACTCGTAGTCGCCCAGCGAGAACGAGGCGACCGTGTTGGCGCGCACGTCCGGGTAGCCGCGGGCCATCTTGCCGTGGTCGGCGAGCATCCGGCGGCGGTCCTCGTCCGGCAGCAGGTACCAGTCGTAGGAGCGGACGAAGGGGTAGACCGAGACGTAGTCGCGCGGGGTCTCGTCGGCCAGGAAGGCCGGGATGTGCGACTTGTTGAACTCGGCGGGGCGGTGCAGCGCCATGTTCGACCAGACCGGTTCCAGGGCGCGGCCCAGCTTGGTGCGACGGAAGAGGTTGTACGCCTCCTGGAGCTCGTCGCTCGTCTCGGCGTGCCACCAGATCATGACGTCGGCGTCGGCGCGCAGACCGGACAGGTCGTACGTGCCGCGGATGGTGATGTCCTTGGCCGCGAGCTGGTCGAACAGCTCCTGGACCTCGTCCGCGTAGCCGGCGCGGTCCTCGGGCAGAACGTCGCGCAGCTTGAACACGGACCACAGGGTGTAGCGGATGACCTCGTTGAGGTCCTTCGCCTTCTTACCGGCGTTCGGGATCTTTTCGGGCGCACTCATACGCCTATTCTCGCCCGTCACGGTCAGTGCCCCGCACCAGGGTCGGTGGTTTTCGACGTGGCGATGATCTCGTCGGCCGCGCGCTCGGCGGAGGCGACGCAGGCGGGGATGCCCACGCCCTCGTAGACGGCGCCCGCGAGGGCGAGGCCGGGCAGGCCGGCGACGGCCGCGCGGATCCGCTCGACCCGCGCGAGGTGGCCGACCGGGTACTGGGGCAGGCCGCCGATCCAGCGGGTCACGGTGGTGGCGACGGGCCGGGCGGCGAGGCCGGTGGCGGCGGCCAGGTCCTTGAGGGAGACGTCGACGAGGTCGGCGTCCTCCCGGTGCACCTGCTCCTCCTCGCCGTGCCGCCCGACGGAGGTGCGCAGCACGAGGAGGTCGGGGGCGGCCTCGTCGACCCAGCGCCACTTGCGGCTGGAGAAGGTGGAGGCCTTGATGGTGTGCCCGTCGACCGGTGGCACGAGGAAGCCGGAGCCCGGCAGGGCCGGGCCGTCCTGGACGTCCGCGCGCCGGAAGGCGAGGGTGACCAGGGCCATGGAGGCGTACTCGACGGCGCCGAGCTCGGCCGCCGCGGCCGGGGCGTGGGCGGCGAGCAGCGCGGCGGCGGGCCCGGCGGGGGTGGCGAGGACGACGGCGTCGGCGGTGTACGTGCGCTCCGGGGTCACGACCTGCCAGCGGCCGGTGCTCGCGCCGCCGTGGCTCGCGCCGCCGTCGCTTCCGCCCGTGCGGCGCAGTTCCGTGACCGGGGTGCCGGTCCGGATCGTGCCGCCGGCGGCGCGGACCGCGTCGGCGACGGCGAGCGGCAGGGTGCCGACGCCGCCCTCGATGCCGGCGAACGCGGCGCCGCCGAGGCCGCCGCCGGCCAGGCCCGTGCCGGCGCCGGCCGCGTCGGTGGGGGTCGCGGCGCCGGCCCGCTGCACGGCGCGGACGGCCTCGTGGAGCGTGGGGTGCCGGCGGGCGGCGGCGAACAGCGCGGGCACCGCGGCCCGCATCGAGATCCGGTAGGCGTCGCCCGCGTACACCCCGCCGAGGAGGGGTTCGACGAGCCGGTCGACGACCTCGTGGCCCATGCGCTCGGCCACGTAGGCGCCGATGGCGACGTCCTCGCCGACCTCGGTGGGCGGCAGTGCGGCGTCCCGCCCGATCCGCTCCACCCCGGCGGCGGACAGCAGCCCGGCGAGGGCGTTCCCGTCGGCCGGGACGCCCATCACGTGCCCCTTCGGCATCGGCACCAGCGCGCCCCGCGACCACACCGAGGCGGTGGTGGTGGCGGGGGCCTGGACGCGGTCGGCCAGGCCGACCCGCTCGGCGAGCGCGACGGCCTCGGGGCGGCGGGCCAGCAGCGACTCGGCGCCGAGGTCCACCGGCGCCCCGGCGATCTCCCCGGCGCGCAGCTTCCCGCCGAGCCGGTCGCCGCCCTCCAGGAGGGTCACCCGGGCGCCTGCCGTGACGAGTCGGTGCGCCGCGGCGAGACCGGAGATGCCGCCGCCCACGACGACGACCTCGGGACCGCCCGCGGCCTGCTGCGCGTGCGCGTTCATGGGGCTCATGGGACCACTCTCTCAAATCGCCCGGTGTGGCCGGTTCCGGGCCCTGGCCGAAGGCCCCCCGCCGAACGGGCCCTGCGCCGTAGCGTGTTCGTATGAGCGAACGACTGGTGGTCATCGGGGGCGACGCGGCGGGCATGTCGGCCGCCTCGCAGGCGCGCAGGCTCAAGGGGCCGGAGGAACTGGAGATCGTCGCCTTCGAACGGGGGCACTTCACCTCGTACTCGGCGTGCGGCATCCCGTACTGGGTGGGCGGGGACGTCCCCGTACGGGACAAGCTGATCGCCCGCAGCCCGGAGGAGCACCGGGCCCGGGACATCGACCTGCGCGTCCGGACCGAGGTGACCGAGATCGACCTGCCCGGACAGCGGGTGCGCAGCCGGGACCTGGAGTCGGGCACGGAGGAGTGGACCGGCTTCGACAAGCTGGTGATCGCGACCGGGGCGCGGCCGCTGCGCCCGCCGCTGCCGGGCATCGACGCGCCGGGCGTGCACGGGGTGCAGACCCTGGACGACGGGCAGGCGCTCCTGGAGTCCCTGGACCGGGCCAAGGGCCGGCGGGCGGTCGTGGTCGGCGCCGGGTACATCGGCGTCGAGATGGCGGAGGCGCTGCTCGGCCACGGCTTCGAGGTGACGGTCCTCAACCGCGGCGAGCAGCCGATGGCCACCCTCGACCCGGACATGGGGCGCCTGGTGCACGAGGCGATGGACGGCCTCGGCATCACGACCGTCGGCTCGTCGCCGGTGCGCAAGGTCCTCACCGGCGAGGACGGCCGGGTGCGGGCGGTGGCGACGGACTCCGGCGAGTACCCGGCGGACGTGGTCGTGCTCGGCACCGGCGTGGTGCCGGAGACCACGCTCGCGCGGGCGGCGGGGCTGCCCCTCGGCGCGTACGGCGGGCTGCTCACCGACCTGTCCATGCGGGTGCGCGGCCAGGAGAACGTGTGGGCGGGCGGCGACTGCGTGGAGGTCCTGGACCTGGTCTCGGGCCGGGAGCGGCACGTGGCGCTCGGCACCCACGCCAACAAGCACGGCCAGGTGATCGGTTCGAACGTGGGCGGCGGCTACGCGACCTTCCCGGGCGTGGTGGGCACGGCCGTGTCGAAGGTCTGCGACCTGGAGATCGCCCGGACCGGGCTGCGCGAGAAGGACGCCCGCGAGGTGGGCCTGCGCTACGTCACGGTCACGGTGGAGTCGACCAGCCGCGCGGGCTACTACCCGGGGGCGGGCCTGATGACGGTGAAGATGCTCGCGGAGCGCCGCACCGGCAAGCTGCTCGGCGTGCAGATCGTGGGCCGCGAGGGCGCGGCGAAGCGGGTGGACATCGCGGCGGTGGCGCTGACGGCCGGGATGACGGTGGACCAGATGACCGCCCTCGACCTGGGCTACGCCCCGCCGTTCTCCCCGGTGTGGGACCCGGTCCTGGTGGCGGCCCGCAAGGCGGTGACGGCGGTACGGGCGGCTGGGTAGCCCCGTCCGCGAGGTGCCGGGGACGGCCGCCGTACGGGCGGCGGGCGCCCCGGGCGGAGCAGTCACGTGCGGTGACGGATTGCGGGCCGGGTCTCACCGTGGGTGACTGGGTTCATGACTCGCACGAACAGCACCGCGCCGCGCGCGCCCGGCCCCGCCCGTCAGCTCATACCCCGGACCGCCCCGGCCGCCGGAGTCGCCCCGGCGGCCGGGGCGCCCCCGGCTCGCGCCCGGAAGGCCCTCAGCGGGCCGTCCGGGTGTGCACGTGGTCGACCAGGCGGGTGAGCGCGTCCGGGTCGGTCGTCGGCAGCACCCCGTGACCGAGGTTGAAGACGTGCCCCTCCAGTCCCCGCGCGGCGGCCAGGACCTCGTCCGTCTTGGCCTCCACCGCCTCCCGGGTCGAGAACAGCACGGCCGGGTCGAGGTTGCCCTGGAGCGCCTTGCCCGGTCCGACCCGGCGGGCGGCCTCGTCCAGCGGGACCCGCCAGTCGACGCCCACCACGTCGGCGCCCGCCTCGCCCATGAGGCCGAGCAGCTCGCCCGTACCGACACCGAAGTGGATGCGCGGGACGCCGTAGCCGGCGACCGCGTCGAAGACCTTCGCCGAGGCCGGCATGACCGAGCGGCGGTAGTCGGCGGGGGCGAGGGCGCCGACCCAGGAGTCGAAGAGCTGGACGGCCGAGGCGCCGGCCTCGATCTGCACCTTGAGGAAGGCCGAGGTGATCCCGGCGAGACGGTCGAGCAGATCGGCCCACAGCTGCGGGTCGCCGTACATGAGCGCCTTGGTGTGCTCGTGGTTGCGCGACGGGCCGCCCTCGACGAGGTAGCTCGCGAGGGTGAAGGGGGCGCCGGCGAAGCCGATCAGCGGGGTGGCGCCGAGCTCGGCGGTGAGCATGCCGATGGCCTCGGTGACGTAGTGCACGTCCTCCGGGGTGAGGTCGCGCAGCCGGTCCAGGTCCGCGCGGGTGCGGATGGGCTCGGCGACGACCGGGCCGACGCCGGGCTTGATGTCGAGGTCGACGCCGGTGGCCTTGAGGGGGACGACGATGTCGCTGAAGTAGATCGCCGCGTCGACCTTGTGCCGGCGCACCGGCTGCAGCGTGATCTCGGTGACCAGCTCGGGCCGCATGCAGGACTCGAGCATGGGGATGCCCTCGCGGACCTTGAGGTACTCGGGCAGGGACCGGCCGGCCTGCCGCATGAACCACACCGGGGTGTGCGGCACGGCCTCCCGCCGGCACGCCTTGAGGAAGGCGGAGTCGTACGTCTGCGGCTGGTGCTTCGTCTGCTGCCCCTCGGGGCCGTGGTTGGCGCTCACGACCAGAATCTTCGCATGTGGCGAGAAGCCGCTCGCCCGGCCCGGGTGTCCCTCCCCGCACGCGGGCCCCGTTCCGCCTACTCTTCCCCGCATGGCTGCGGCTCAGGGACATTTTTCCGATCATTCCGACGGCATGAGAGGGACCGACGGCACCACAGGGAACGGCACCGCGGGGAACGGCACCGCGGGGACGAGCGGCATCACAGGGACGAGGAAGACGGCGGGCGACAGGGTGAATCCCACGGATGCCACGGATCCCATGGATCCCACGGAGGCGAACCCGGTGCCGGTGGCGTTCCGGCGGGCGGTCGAGGCGCTGCGCGCGGCCCGGCTGCGGCCGGAGATCGAGGTCGACCCGACCCGCCCGCCGCAGCGGCTCGCCCCGTACGCGTACGCCCTGGAGGCGGCGGTCGTGGCGGGCGAGGAGGACCTGGCGGACGGGCGGCTCGTGCTGCTGCACGACCCGGCGGGGCACGATGCCTGGAAGGGCACCTTCCGGCTGGTGACGCTGGTACGGGCGGAGCTGGAGCCGGAGATGGCGGCGGACCCGCTGCTGCCGGAGGTGTGCTGGTCCTGGCTGACCGGGGCGCTGGACGCGCGCGGCCTCGCGTACGGGGAGGCGAGCGGGACGGTGACGATGGCGGGCTCCCACTACTTCGGGGGGCTCGCGGAGCGCCGGCCGGCGACGCAGATCGAGATCCGGGCCTCGTGGTCGCCGCGCGAGGGCCGGGCGGGGGTGCCGGACACGGGGGCGCACCTGGCGGCCTGGTGCGACCTGCTGTGCCAGGTCGCGGGGCTGCCGCCGGCGCCGGTGGACCCGGGGACGGGGCCGGGGGCGGGAACGACCTCGGGAGCGGGCGTGGTGTCGCTGCCGCAGCGGCGGGGGCCGCAGCCGATGTAGCGGCTGGGGCTCCGGGGGTTCGGGCGACTCGGGGCGCCCAGGGGGCTTGGAGGGGTGCTTTTCGGACAGATTCGGGCGGGTCGGGGGCGGTTCCGGCGCCCCGGATGGCCGGGATGTGGCGAGAAAGGACCCGAACGGATTCGAAAGGGTCCGCCGGGCGTCCCCCGTGAGGCTCATGGAGGCGTGAGGCTCGTACGATGATCGATCACGCGTCCGAATTGCCCCAATTGTTACTCACCAAATCGTGATCTTTCCCTAAAGGCGGGCGGCCCAGCTGCCGAAGGAGTCAGTGACCCCTTCACAGCACGGGTTCGCCCCCGGCTTCTTCCCCGAGCCGGCTCCGTCCCGCACCTTCCCCAGGAGGCCTGGTGTCCGTTCTCCTCGAGCAGCCCGCAAGCCTGGTCGCCTACCGCCCGAACAAGCCGACGGCCATGGTCGTCGTGGCCGACCCGCGCGTCCGCTCCACCGTCACCCGCCACCTGTGGGCGCTCGGGGTGCGCGACGTCATCGAGGCGTCGTCCATCGCGGAGGCCCGTCCCCGCGTCGGCAACCCGCGCGACATCTGCGTGGCCGACGTCCACCTGCCCGACGGCAGCGGTCTGACGCTGCTGTCCGAGACCCGCGCGGCGGGCTGGCCCAACGGCCTCGCCCTCTCCGCCGCCGACGACATCGGCGCCGTGCGCAACGCCCTCGCCGGCGGCGTCAAGGGATACGTCGTCACCGGCACCCGCACCAACATCAGCCACCCCACCCGCCCCGGAGCCGCCCCCATCGGCTCCGCCGCCGCCCGCCTCGGCCACCGCCGCCCCCCGGGTGCCCCGAGCCACCCGGGCGGCTACCGCGAGCTCTCCGGCCGCGAGGTCGAGGTCCTCCGCCTCGTCGCCGAGGGCCAGTCGAACAAGGCGATCGGCGTCTCGATGGGCCTCTCGGCCCTCACGGTGAAGAGCCACCTCGCCCGCATCGCCCGCAAGCTCGGCACGGGCGACCGCGCCGGCATGGTGGCGGTGGCACTGCGCACGGGGATCATTCACTGAGCCCGGGCCCGGCCCCAGGCCGGGCGCGAACGACGGTGGGCGCCCACCGACGGAACGTTCCCTCTGGTCCGGGCCTCCGGTCCGACTCCGGATCGAAGGCCCGGACCGTTCCGTCGCTGGGCGCTTGCCATTCACAGATACCCTTGACAGGTGACCGACGCCCAAGAGACCGCGAGCGACACCGCACTGCGAACCACCGGGGGCGCCCCCTCGGACGACGACGTCCTTCCGCGTGGGCTGCCGATCCCGCTGCTCGAACCCCGTGAGGGGATTCCGCCCGTGGTGGCGACCGAGGAGGCGCTGGCCGAGGTGGTCGCCGCCTTCGCCGCCGGGCGCGGGCCCGTCGCCGTGGACGCCGAGCGGGCCTCCGGGTACCGCTACGGGCAGCGTGCCTATCTGGTCCAGCTGCGCCGGGAGGGCGCGGGGACCGCGCTGATCGATCCGGTGGGGTGTCCCGATCTGTCCGGGCTCGGCGAGGCGCTGGCCGGGACCGAGTGGATCCTGCACGCCGCGACGCAGGACCTGCCGTGCCTGCGGGACATAGGCATGGTGCCGAGCCGGCTCTTCGACACCGAGCTGGCCGGGCGGCTCGCGGGCTTCCCGCGGGTGGGGCTCGGCGCGATGGTCGAGTCGGTGCTCGGTTACGCCCTGGAGAAGGGCCACTCCGCGGTCGACTGGTCCACCCGGCCGCTGCCCGAGCCCTGGCTGCGCTATGCCGCGCTCGACGTGGAGCTGCTCGTGGACCTGCGCGACGAGCTGGAGAAGGAGCTCGACCGGCAGGGCAAGCTGGAGTGGGCCCTGGAGGAGTTCGCCGCGATCGCGGCGGCCCCGCCCGCCCCGCCGCGCAAGGACCCGTGGCGCCGCACCTCGGGCATGCACAAGGTGCGACGGCGCCGTCAGATGGCGGTGGTACGGGAGCTGTGGACGGCCCGGGACCGGATCGCCCAGCGGCGTGACGTCTCCCCCGGCAAGGTGCTGAGCGACGCGGCGATCGTCGAGGCGGCCCTCGCGCTGCCGCCGAACGCGGGCGCGCTGTCCGCGCTGCCCGGCTTCGGGCAGCGGATGGGCCGGCGCCAGCTGGAGCAGTGGCAGGCGGCCGTGGACCGGGCGAAGGCGCTGCCGGAGTCCGAGCTGCCGCAGCCGGGCCAGCCGGTGGCGGGCCCGCCGCCGCCGCGCGCCTGGGCGGACAAGGACCCGGCGGCCGCGGCGCGCCTGGCCGCGGCCCGTACCGCGGTGTCGGCCCTGGCGGAGGAGCTGAACCTGCCGCAGGAGAACCTGATCACCCCGGACACCGTCCGCCGGGTCTGCTGGGAGCCGCCGGCCCCGGCGACCCTGGAGGCGGTGGAGGCCGCCCTCGCCGGCCACGGCGCGCGCGCCTGGCAGATCCGCCTGGTGGCCCCGCTGCTGGTGACGGCCCTGGCGGCGAAGGCCTGAGGGTCCGAGACCCTGAAGGCCTGAAGGCCCGCGACCCCGTGGCCCGCGAGGCCGCGTTCACGGGGGAGCCCCCGCTTCGGCGGGGGCTCCCCCGTTTCCGCGCCCGGGTGTCCCCGTCCCGGCGGCTCCGGCGGTGTGACCTTCGCCGCTTGGGGCGGGGGGACTGGGCAGCTTGGTTACCCGCAAGTAGCATGGGGGGAGCAAGCGCGCGCTTAGGTGCGTGTCGGGCCGTGTGCCCGCGCAGCAGCAGTGCCATCCCGCACCCTGGAGGAGAGCCATCGTGCCTCGTACCGTCAGGGACGTCGTCTTCGTCGACGGCGTCCGTACCCCGTTCGGCAAGGCGGGCCCGAAGGGCATCTACCACGAGACCCGCGCCGACGACCTCGTCGTGAAGGCCATCCGGGAGCTGCTGCGCCGCAACCCCGGCCTCGACCCGAAGAAGATCGACGAGGTCGCCATCGCCGCGACCACGCAGATCGGTGACCAGGGCCTGACCCTCGGCCGTACCGCGGGCATCCTGGCCGGTCTGCCGCAGTCCGTGCCCGGCTACTCCATCGACCGCATGTGCGCCGGTGCCATGACCGCCGTCACCAGCGTGGCCGGTTCGATCGCGTTCGGCGCGTACGACGCCGTCATCGCCGGTGGTGTCGAGCACATGGGCCGTCATCCCATGGGCGAGGGCGTCGACCCGAACCCGCGGTTCGTCAGCGAGAAGCTGGTCGACGAGTCCGCCCTCTTCATGGGCATGACCGCCGAGAACCTGCACGACCGCTACCCGACCATCACCAAGCAGCGCGCCGACGAGTACGCCGTGCGCTCGCAGGAGAAAGCCGCCAAGGCGTACGCCGACGGCAAGATCCAGCAGGACCTGGTGCCGATCTCGGTGCGCCGCACCTCGCCCGAGGGCGGCGAGACGGGCTGGGGCCTGGTCACCGCCGACGAGCCGATGCGTCCGGGCACCACGCTGGAGTCGCTGGCGAACCTGAAGACGCCGTTCCGCGTCCACGGCAACGTCACCGCGGGCAACGCGGCCGGCCTCAACGACGGCGCCACCGCCTCGATCATCGCCTCCGAGGACTTCGCCCGCGAGAACAACCTCCCGGTGAAGATGCGCCTGGTCTCCTACGCCTTCGCCGGCGTGGAGCCGGAGGTCATGGGCTACGGCCCGATCCCGGCCACCGAGAAGGCCCTGGCCAAGGCCGGTCTGACGATCGACGACATCCAGCTGTTCGAGATCAACGAGGCCTTCGCCGTCCAGGTCCTCGCCTTCCTGGAGCACTACGGCATCGCCGACGACGACGCCCGCGTCAACCAGTACGGCGGCGCCATCGCGTACGGCCACCCGCTCGCCTCCTCCGGCGTCCGTCTGATGACGCAGCTGGCCCGCCAGTTCGAGGAGCAGCCGGAGGTCCGCTACGGCCTCACCACCATGTGCGTCGGCTTCGGCATGGGCGCCACGGTCATCTGGGAGAACCCGAACCACAAGGACGCCGGAGGCAGCAAGTGAGCACCACCGCAGAGCTTCTGAAGGGCGCCGCCGAGCTCTTCCCGGACGAGGTCGTCACCGCGGCCCACGTACGCCACTTCGAACTGCCGCTGGGTGCGGGCCGGTTCGCGCTGATCACGCTGGACAACGGCTTCGACCACACCAAGCCGACCACCTTCGGTCCGGCCTCGCTCGCCAACCTGAACACGGCGATCGACCAGGTCGAGGCGGAGGCCGCGAACGGTGAGATCGTCGGCGTCGGCATCACCGGCAAGCCGTTCATCTTCGCCGTGGGCGCCGACCTCAAGGGCGTCGAGCTGCTGAAGAAGCACGAGGAGGCCCTGGCCATCGGCAAGGGCGGCCACGACGTCTTCAAGCGTCTGTCCGCGCTCGCCGTGCCGACCTTCGCGTACTACAACGGCGCGGCCATGGGCGGCGGCGTCGAGGTCGGTCTGCACTGCAGCTACCGCACCGTCTCCAAGGCCCTGCCGGCCTTCTCGCTGCCCGAGGTCTTCCTCGGTCTCGTCCCCGGCTGGGGCGGCTGCGCGATCCTGCCGAACCTGATCGGCGCCGAGAAGGCCGTCTCGGTCATCATCGAGAACAGCCTCAACCAGAACCGCCAGCTCAAGGGCAAGCAGGTCTTCGAGCTCGGCATCGCCGACGCGATCTTCGAGGGCGCGGACTTCCTGGAGCAGTCGCTGCTCTGGACGGCCGGCGTGCTCAAGGGCGACGTCACCGTCGAGCGTCCCGAGGTGGACCGCGGCGAGGCCTGGGACCAGGCCGTCGCCAAGGGCCGTGCCGTCGCCGACTCCAAGGTGCACGGCGCCGCCCCGGCCGCTTACCGCGCCCTCGACATCATCGAGGCCGCCAAGGACGGCGACCTGCAGAAGGGCTTCGACGCCGAGGACCGGGCCCTCGCGGACCTGATCATGGGCGGCGAGCTGCGCTCCGGCATCTACGCCTTCAACCTGGTGCAGAAGCGCGGCAAGCGCCCGGCCGGTGCCCCGGACAAGAACCTGGCCCGCCCGGTCACCAAGGTCGGCGTCGTCGGCGCCGGTCTGATGGCCTCCCAGCTGGCCCTGCTGTTCCTGCGCCGCCTGGAGGTGCCGGTCGTGCTGACCGACATCGACCAGGAGCGCGTCGACAAGGGCGTGGGCTACGTCCACGGCGAGATCGACAAGCTGCTCGGCAAGGGCCGGATCAACCAGGACAAGGCCAACCGCCTCAAGGGCCTGGTCTCCGGTGTCCTGGACAAGGCCGCCGGCTTCGCGGACGCGGACTTCATCATCGAGGCCGTGTTCGAGGAGATGGGCGTCAAGCAGCAGGTGTTCGCGGAGGTGGAGGCGGTCGCCCCGGCGCACGCGATCCTCGCCACCAACACCTCCTCGCTGTCCGTCAGCGAGATGGCCTCGAAGCTGAAGCACCCCGAGCGCGTGGTCGGCTTCCACTTCTTCAACCCGGTCGCGATCCTCCCGCTCCTGGAGATCGTGCGCGGCGAGAAGACCGACGACGCCTCGCTGGCCACCGCCTTCGGCGTGGCCAAGAAGCTGAAGAAGACCGCGGTCCTGACGAAGGACGCCCCGGCGTTCGTCGTGAACCGCATCCTCACCCGCTTCATGGGCGAGATCCAGAACATCATCGACGAGGGCACCCCCGTCGAGACGGCGGAGAAGGCGGTCGAGCCGCTCGGCCTGCCGATGTCACCGCTGGTGCTCCTGGAGCTCGTGGGCCCGGCCATCGGCCTGCACGTCTCCGAGACCCTGAACCGCGCCTTCCCGGAGCGCTTCAAGGTCTCCCCCAACCTGAAGGCCGTCGTCGAGGCCGGCAAGCGCGGCTTCTACGTCTACAACGCGGAGAACGGCTTCAAGCCGGAGCTCGACCCCGAGGTCGCCGCGCTCCTGAAGCAGGGCGACGTCGTCCTGACCGAGGAGCAGGCCCGTGACCGCGTCCTGGACGCGGTGGCCCAGGAGATCGGCCTGATGCTGGAGGAGGGTGTCGTCGCCGAGGCGCAGGACATCGACCTCTGCCTCATCACCGGTGCGGGCTGGCCCTTCCACCTGGGCGGCATCACGCCGTACCTGGACCGCGAGGGCGTCTCGGAGCGCGTCAACGGCAAGCGGTTCCTGGCGCAGGGCGTGGCGAGCGTCCCGGCGTAAGCGAAGCACGCGGAAGAACGGCGAAGGCCGGTGGCCGCTCCCCTCGGGGGGCGGGTCCGCCGGCCTTCTCCGTTCGCTCCTCCCCGGTCCGTCGGACCGGGTGGGCCGCCGGCGCGGCTACGGCTCCGGTACGACCGCGAGCACCGTCGCCACCTCGCGCTCGCTCACCGGGTCGCCCTTCGACTCGCGGGGGCGGTTGCGCAGGGCACCTCCGACGACCATCGTCGAGGAGCCGCCGCCGTCCAGGTTGAGCCCGTCGACGGCGCCGAGCGAGCGCAGCAGCTCGGCGGCCTCCGCCAGGGTCGCGCCGGCGCTGACGCCGGGGTCGCGCCCGTCCAGGACGAGCAGCAGCACCGAGCCGTCTCCGGTGATCCCGACGACGGTCCTGGCCGGGCGGTCCGGGCGGCCGAGGTCCCGCTCCCCCAGGGCGAGTTCGCCGCCCTTCAGCAGGCGGGCGCCACCGCCCACCGCTGATTCGACCCGGCCGGGCACGGGGGCGCCGTCGAGGTCCCGCAGGGTGGTCGACGCGGTGACGCGGGAGCCCGGGCGGGCGTGGGCGCGCAGCCAGTCGGCGCCCGCCCCGATGCCGTACAGCACCCGGGAGCCGCGCGGCATGGAGCCGGTGGCCGGTTCCCGCAGTCCGCGCACCGTGCCGTCGGCGGCGAGCACGGTCGCGACGGAGCCGTCCGCTCCGTCCGGCAGGCCGGTGCCCCACTCGGGGGTGAACTCGACGATCTCGTCCGGGTCCTCGCACAGCCCGCTGCGGGCGTCACGGGTCAGCGGGCGGCCGGCCGCGACGCGCCGTTCGGCGTCCGGGCCGCCGCAGGGCCGCAGCCGGCCGGCGACCCGGTCGACTCCGTCGAGCTCGCGGCTCGCCCCGTCGTCGGCGGTCAGCCGCCCGGCGGTGGCGACGCGAGCGATCCGGGCGGTGGGCCGGCCGTCCTCGGTGCCGAGGAGCAGGGCGGCGGCGTCGTTGCGGGACTCGCTGAGGACGGTGCCGCGCTCGACGTAGAGGCCGGTCGGGTCGCCGGGGTAGCCGGCGAAGCCCTTGCCGCCGCGGATGTCGAAGTACGAGGCGTTGACGGCGGCCAGCGCGCCCGCGCGGCGGGCGGCGTCCCGTACGGTGCCCGCCGCTGCGAGCGTCCGTCCGTGGGCCGTGGCCAGTCGGGCCCGGGCGTCCGGCGCGATCCGCACCAGGTGCGCGCGCACCGGCCCGGCCGGTCCCCGCGCGGTGAACTCCTGGTACACCACCCCGGGCGCGAGGCGCTCCCCCGCCGGCAGCGGCGCGGTCTTCAGGGGCGCCGGACGCGGCGCCCCTTCGGAGCACCCGGCGGCCCCACCGAGCACCGCGAGCGCGAGCACGACGGCGGGCAGCCGACCGCTGTGCGGAGCGCGGCGGCTACGCATCCGGGAGGAGGGCCCCCGGCGTGCGGGAGAGGTCGCCGAGGTGGACGGTGATCTCCTGCCAGACGCGGTGGCCGAGCTCGTCCTCGAAGCACAGCGAGAAGGAGTCGTAGCCGAGGTGGCCGGGCTCCGCCGTGTAGGACAGGCCGTCCTGGGAGGTGTGGACGGTGCCGCGGGCCGGGAAGGTCGTGCCGGTGAGGCGCAGGCCCTCGGCGGGTACGTAACCGGCCGGGATGAGGAAGCCGCCGCCGGGGGCGAGGACCATGGAGCGGCCGGGGAGCCAGTGGCGGCGGATCCGGAAGCCGGTGCGGGAGACGGCCATGGAGGGCACGAGGCGCTCGTCCTCGGCGCGCTTGACGCCGACCACGATCCGGGGCAGGAAGTACGCGCCCTCGGCGGCGTTCGCGGAGACCTTGACGGTCATCGTGGCGCTGCGCGGTTCGGCGCCCGAGCTGTATGTGGCGTAGCGGCCGTTGGCGAGCCGGCCGAGGCCCTTGTGGCGGGCGACCTCGAGGACGCCGTCCTCGAAGATGTCGCCGAGCAGATAGCCGTAGACCCGGTAGGGGGCGTCCTGCGGGGTGATGGAGAGGGTGAGCTGGAAGCGCTGACCGGGGGTCAGCGGCAGGGCCGGGTCGGCGTCGGAGAAGAGCTCCAGGTGGCCGCCGTGGCGCGGGTCCTCGGGGTGGGACACCCAGGCGCGGGCGAGCGGGTACCAGTCGTTCATCGCACTACCTCGCTCACGCGGGACTTGGTGAGCTGCTCGAAGAGGTCGTCGGGCAGCCAGGTGACCTCCTGCTCCGGGACGTGTGCGTCCAGGTTGCGGAACAGCTCGGGCGGCAGGATGCCCTGGGCGAACAGCTCGCGGGCGACGTAGCGGGCGCACTCCAGGGCGCCCTGCGGGCGCAGGTGGCTGTTGTCCTCGACGCCGTCGGGGTAGTTGGGGTGTTCGCCGGGTCCGAGGTAGAGGAAGATCTTCTTGCTCTCCTCCGCGCCGATCCGCTCCCACCAGGTGCTGGTGAACTCGTGCAGGTCGATGAGCGGGACGGAGATGGCCCGGGAGAGCTCGCGGACGGCCTGCGGGTAGACGCCGAGGCTGCGCTTCATGTTGCCGAAGGCGTCGAAGACGCGGCGCTCGACGCCGGGCACGAGCACGGGGTGGGCGCCGCGGGCGCGGGCGCCGTCGGTGTACTTGCGCAGGTAGAACTGGAAGTCGGAGAAGGGCGCGGTGAAGCGCCCGTCCTCGGCGCGCATGTCGTTGTGGCCGAAGGAGATGAGCAGCAGGTCGCCGGGGGCGATGTGCTCCAGGATCCAGGCCAGTCGGCCGCGCTCGTAGAAGCTGCGCGAACTGGCGCCCGCGCGGGCGGCGTTGACGACCTCGGCACCCTGGGTGAAGAGGTGGAGGGCCTGCCCCCAGCCGGCCATCGGGGCCATGCTGGTCTGACGCGTGCAGGCACCGGACCCGCCCGCGATGAAGATGCGTCTCATCGGTTCCTTCATATCTGCCTGACCTGACCGTTCATGAGGTCGGCACCCCCGCGGTGCCGTTCGTCGAACGCGGGATCCGCGACGTCCGCCGGGTCCAGCGACTCGATCACGGTGTAGGCGCGTTCGCAGTTCGAGGTGTCGCGCAGCACGAAGAACTCCTCCGCCCGGCGCTGGTACTCGGGCTCGACGCGGAAGTCGCGCTCGATGGAGGCGACGATCTCGTCGACGGCGTGCTGGACGGTGCCGCAGGCGGGGCCGAAGCCGTCGCGCGCGAGGTCGAAGTAACCGCGCTTGTAGTGCTTGCTGTAGAACTGCTCGTCGTCGAAGTTGGTGTAGACGATCGGCTTGCCCATGTAGGCGACGTCGAAGAACACCGAGGAGTAGTCGGTGACCAGCATCGAGCACTCGCGCATGGCGAGCTGCACGTCGCGGCCGGTGGTGGAGACCGTGATCGACGGGTGGTCGATCGTGAAGTGCTTCAGATAGGGCCGGATCTCGTAGTGCGGCATGAACTCCAGCTCGACGCCGTACCGCTGGAGGGCGTCGAGCAGCCGCTCGTCGCGCAGCAGCGCGGAGAAGAAGCGGTAGTAGGCGGAGGCCGCGAAGGGGACCTCCGGCTTGGCCGCCCTGTTGTAGGAGGGGGCGACGATCTCCCGGCGCCAGGTGGGCATGACGAGGATCCGGCGCTTGCCGGGCACCGGGGTGAGGGCGTCGAAGCGGGGCAGTCCGGTGGCGGCGACCCGTTCGTAGCCGTAGCCGCAGTGCTCGGCGTAGTAGGCGCGTTCGCTGCGGCCGGTGGTGAGCACCAGGTCGACGTTGGTGACCTGGGCGTGGATGGAGGCGACGACGTCGTTGTAGACGACACCGTGCTGGAGGAAGACGCGCTTGTAGCGGAGCAGGTCGCCGTAGCCGCGCAGGAAGGAGCGCTTGTTGAGACCCGGGAAGCCGAGGTAGGCCTCCAGGTCGTAGGCGTTGATCAGGCGTTCCGCGTGCAGCAGGTAGGCGCGGTGGCGCCAGGACAGGCGGTCGATGACCTGGCCGTGGCGGGCGACCTTGTCCCAGTCGGCGGAGCCGCGGTTGATCGAGTAGTAGATCTTCCGCTTGGGGTGGTTCTCCCGGATCCACTTGAAGAGGTGGTAGCTGTTGTCCTGAGCGGTGTCCTCGCGCTCGCCGATGATCCAGATGCCGCGCCGGCCGAGGACCGGGCGGGTGAGCCAGTAGAGCAGGCGGGTGCGCCAGCCGGGGCTGCCGGGCAGCGAACGGCGCAGCTCCGAGCGGAGGCGGCGCAGCTGCTCGGTGCGGCGGGCGAGCGCCCCGCGCACCCAGCGGACGGTGGCGCGCTCGTCCTCGTCGATGGTGAGGACGAGGCGGCGGCGCCGGGCGGTGTGGACGCCCTTGAAGCGGTGCAGCATCTGCCGGGTGGCGAGCGGCACGTCGTGCCGCCGCTCGCCGTGGTGGATGCGCAGGGCGAGGCTGAGGTCGGTGCCGGCGAGGCCGTCGAGGACGTCCTCGGGGACGGCGGCGCGCCAGCCGGAGAACCAGTCCTGGTCCTTGCGGGTGCGCCAGCGGTCACGCCGGTAGACCTGTTCGAGCGGTACGGCGGCCTCGCGGCGTCCGTCGCCGAGGACCAGCTCCAGCGGATTGGTGAAGAGGGTGTCGATGTCGGTGCCGGAGAAGACGAGGAGCCCCTCGAACTCGACGCCGCCCCGGTCGGTCCACCGCAGGGTCTCCAGGACGGCGCCGGTGCGCTCGATCCTGAGCAGGGCGGTGTCCACGGTGTCCTCGGCGAGCCGGCGGTAGACGCCCTGGTCGTCGAGGTGGAGGGTGGGCAGGTAGGCAGGGGTGTGCAGCGGGTCCGCGAAGAGCTCGAAGTTGCCGGTGACGACGGCGTGGTGCTGGATCCTGGACTGCTGCTGGACGGCGTACTGCAGGATCAGGTCGTCGGGGATGCCGGCGTAGACGCGGTGCAGCACGGGGAAGACGGCGGCGAGTTCGGGCCGGCTCATGATGCGGTGCATGTTGCGCACGTACGGCTGGAGGGAGCGGACGACGAAGCGCTGGGCGAGCCGGACGGTGCGCTCGGGTTCGCCGACGACGGCCTTGAGAACGTGGTCGGCGAGGCGGACCAGTTCCTGGGTCTTGACGGGGTCGTTCCACGGTCGGTCGAAGAGCGAGTCCTGTTCGCGCTCGTCGCGGGCGTAGCAGCGGGCGCCCTTGGCGAGCGTGATGCGGCGGGAGCGCAGCAGGGCGGGGACGGCGAACCAGTCGTCCTCGAAGCCGGGCCCGGGGCCGCAGCGGAAGGCGCGGTCGCGGATGTAGGAGGTCTTGAAGAGCTTGCCGGTGAGGGCGGTGGAGAACACCAGGTACGGAGCGTCGTGGAGGTGCCGGACGGTGGCGTCCTCGGTGAAGTAGCGCATCCAGGGCTCGTCGGTGGCACGGCGCGGGCCGGGGAAGTTGTCGGCCTCGCCGACGACCACGTCGTAGCCGGTGTCGGCGGTGCGGGCGGCGTCGAGCAGCCGGGCGAGTACGGCCTCGCCGAGGAGGTCGCGGGCGCGGGTGAAGAGCACGTAGGGGGCGCGGACGTGCCGCAGGCCGTGGTCGTAGGAGGAGCGCAGGCCGAGCGCGGCCTGGCTGACGACCTGGGCGTTCGGGTAGTACGCGGCGAAGGCGGCGAGCTGCCGGGCGGTGCTGTCGGTGGAGCCGTCGTCGACGAGGACGACCTGGGTGCTGCCGAAGCCGCGCTGGGCGGCCAGCGAGGACAGGAAGTCGGGCAGGTTGTACTCGTCGTTGTGGCAGTGCACGACGACGGCGGCGGAGGGGCGATCGGGCCGGGCGGCCGGCGCCGCGGCCTCGGCACCCTGCCACCACAGCCAGGGGGTGCCGCGGGGGTTGACGCGGCCCTGGACGGCCCCGGTCTCCGGGCGCACGCCGAGGTTGCCGCTGACCGTGCGGTAGAACTCGTAGGTGCCGGCCGGACCGGTGTGGCGCAGCTCGGAGACGTCGACCGAGTCGATGTTGAGGGCCGTGGAGGCCCGCTCGCCGGCGTGGCGGAGCTGGACGAAGAAGTTCCAGTGGCCGGTGCGTTCGGCGGCGCCGAGGGTGGCGGCGAGGTCGAGGTCGGCGTGGTAGCGGATCCACTGCTCGTCGATCTCGATACCGGAGACCGGGAAGCGGTGGTCGGTCTTGGTGCTGCGGCGGCGCAGCACGGCGATGAGTTCGACCTTGTCCTCGGGCTTGACCCGGCCGAGCTGGTTGCGGATGGCGCCGGTGATGTGGAGCCGGTCGCCGGCGATCTCGACGCGGGTGGCCTCGTTGGAGAGGCGGGCGTCGGCGAGGCTGGTGCCCGTGAGTTCCAGGTCGGTGACGTCGAGGAAGTCCGCGGCGCCGGGGAAGCCGAGGAGGGAGCCGGACCAGTAGACCCGGCCGTCGCGTTCGACGAGGTCGGAGCTGATGACGCTGCGGCGGGCGAGGAAGCCGGCCGCGGAGAGCGCGATGTCGACCCGGCCGTGCATGAGCCCGAAGGCGCGGACGCGTTCCATGGGGCCGCACAGCTCGTAGGCGTGCCGGTCGAAGGTGCGCAGGTACGGGGCGACGGCGCGGACGAAGCCCTCGCGGTAGCCCTCGTCGCCCGTGCGCAGTTCGGGGGTGTAGAGGCGCAGGTCGTGGCCGAGGAACTTGGCGGCCTTGCGGGCGATCAGGTCGGGGCGGCCCACTCCGGCGAGGAAGCGGTCGGTGGCGCGGTGGACCTTGACCCGGTCGGTGATGCTGCGCAGCTCGTGGCGGCGGTTGGTGATGGAGGGCTGGTCGGTCTCGCGCTCCCACATCCACCGGTATACGGGGGTGGGGAGGAGGGTGAGCACGCGCGCGTGGAAGTTGGCGACGGTGGAGAAGTACGTGTCCTCGAAGAAGACGCCTTCGGGGAAGCGGATGCCGAAGCCGTCGAGGAAGTCGCGGCGGTAGAGCTTGCCGGCGGCGATCGGGTCGTCGAGGAGTTCCGGGAGCTCGCCGAGTCCGGCGGCGGTCCGGTCGGTGGTGTACAACTGCTGCTGCCAGACGGTGATCTCGTCCTTGGCAGGATTGATGCGCAGCACCCGTCCCGCGGTGACGTCGGCACCGGTGGCGACGGCGCTGCCGAGGAGTTCCTCGACGGCCTTGAGCGGCAGTTCGTCGTCGGCGTCGAGGAACATGACGTACTGGCCGGTGGCGGCGTCGACGCCGTTGTTGCGCGGGGCGCCGCAGCCGCCGCTGTTGGCGGGGCGTTCCAGCACCCGGACACGGGCGTCCTGCCGGGCGAACTCGTGGGCGACCAGCAGGGTGCCGTCGGCGGAGGCGTCGTCGACGACGATCACCTCGACCTCGCGGTGCGTCTGGGCGAGCGCGGACTGCAGGGCGCGGCCGAGGGTCGCGCTCGCGTTGTAGGCGGGGACGACGACGCTGACGCGGTACGGCTCGGTTTCGTACGGGGTGTTCATCGGCCCTGGTACTCCGTCCACCGGGCCTCGCCGCGCAGCGCCTGGGCCGGGATCTGCTGGAGCTGCACGGTGTCGCCGTGGCGCTGGTGCCCCTCGTGGGCGGGCTGGTGCGCCGACTCGTCGTAGGGGTGGGGGTACGGCTGGAAGCCGGGGTCCTCGTACGGCTCGGGCGCGGCGAACCGCTCGTCGGTCAGCACGGCGTGCACGGCGCGGTCCTCGGCGGCGTCGGCGACCGGGTCCTGGCCGCGGCGGCGGTGCCGGCCGGCCTGCATCCGGGGCGAGATGGAGCCGGCGCGGGTGGGCACGCTGTCCGGGTCGATCTGCTCCATGGTGCGGGTGAAGTCCCGGGTGGAGAGCCAGAACTTGAACATGATGACGAGCTCGAAGAGGCCGAGGAGCACGGCGGAGACGGCGGTGGTGAGCAGCACGTGCCCGAGGAGCGGTCCCACGATGAAGATGAACATCTGGAACTCGATGCCGCTGATGAGGTGCGGCCGGATGCGGCTGCGCAGCAGCATGTGCCGGAAGCGGGCGTACCACGGGAAGCTCTTGCGGAAGCCCTGGTGCAGGTCGACGACCGGGGGCGCGCCGGCGGCCTCGGCGGCGGCGCGGTGCTGCTCCGGTTCCAGGTGCGGCTGCTCGCGGAGCAGGTCCTCCATGAAGACGACCTTCCGCTCCTCGGCCTCCGCGCCGTCGGCGGCGCGGCGGGCGAGGGTCACGGCTTCGATCTTGTTGCGCATGGACATGCGCATCTTGTAGATCTGCAGGGCGTCGACGTAGCGCAGCATGTCGAGGAAGACGACGACGAGGGCGGCGAGCAGGAAGACCGGCTTCTCGGTGCGCAGGTACTGGCCGCCCATCAGGGCGAGGGCGCAGAAGAGCACGCGGATGCGGTCGAAGACGTAGTCGAGCCAGCCGCCGAAGACGGAGCCGTTGCCCTTGAGCCGGGCGAGCTTTCCGTCGATGCAGTCGAGGATGAAGCTGATGTGGTAGAGGCCGGCGCCGATGGCGAGCGACGTCGGGTCGCCTTCCAGGAAGAAGTAGGCGGAGCCGAGGCCGACGAAGAGGGCGCCCCAGGTGACCCGGTTGGGGGTGACCCAGTCGAAGCGGGCGAGCAGGCACACGAGCCGGGTGGCGACGGGGTCGACCAGGAGCACGGTCCACCAGGCGTCCCGCTTCTTGCAGGTCAGCTTCTGGACAGCGCGCAGTGACAGCTTGTGCATGGCCCCCTCGTGTTCTGGCGACGAAACGTCCCGCCGAGTGGAGCGCCGTGTCCCCGCTCGCCCCTGCCCCTGGGCCGTGCACACAAGGCGAACAGAAACTCTTCACCTGTCATTCACTTTGGACGTGCGCTGGATCTTAGCAAAAATGCTCGATTTTCAAATTTCTTGGTGAACCGATTGCCAGCCGGAGAACTCGAGTCCTTGCACGTCAGGTCGCTGCCGGGCGATCAGGGGGCCACCGTCCGACCCGATTGTGGCGATCACCACGCGGCCCCGGCCGTCCAGGGCGACCGCCGGCGGCGCCGCGGCGGCCGCGGCGTGCGGCGCCCACCAGACGCCGAGGTCGGGCCGACCGTCGGGGTGCGCGCCGACCGAGGGCAGCCCGTCATGCCCGGTGCGCACCAGCACGGTGCAGCCCCAGCCCTGGATCCCGGCGCCCGCGAGCCCGGTCACCGGTCCGGTGCCGTCGCCGCCGCCGAGGCCGACGGGGGCCGGCGTGCCGGGCTGCCACACGCAGACCTCGTTGGTCTCCGCGTGGCGGAAGCGCAGCGCGCCGGCCTCCGGCGCGGCGGACAGGCTGCCCGGCACCGCGCTGACCGGCACCGCGCGGTCCTCCGTCCAGGTACCGGTGGCCGGGTCGCGGTGCCAGTGCACGGCGGCGACGCCGTCCCGTACCCGGGCGACGAGGTCCACCCCGCCGTCCCAGGAGGGGAAGGCGACGAGCTCGTCGGCGACCTTCCGGCCGCGCAGGTGCTCCCAGGGCGACCAGCGGCCGTCCGGGTCCTGGCGTCGGGTGCTGATGCTCGCTCCGACGTTGCGGACGAAGACGTGGAAGGTGCCGGAGGCGTCGAAGGCACCGGCGGGGAAGCCGACACGGCGGGCCTTGTGCCACTCGCGGGCGTTGGGGTTGCCGACCTCGGTCCAGGGGCCGAGCGCCCGGCCGCTCTGGTACTGAACGGCGGTGACGACGTCGAGGGCGGGGCCCCGCCTCCCCTCGGAGCGGCGCAGCCCGAGCAGCCGGACATAGCCGTCGGGACCTTGGACGACGGACAGACCCGGCATCAGTTCCGGGGTGTCCAGCGGCTCGGGGCCAATCCAGCCGGGCCCTCCCGGGGTTCGCTCCGTCCAGCGCAGCACCCCGCCGGCGGAGAGCAGGTGCAGCGAGAGCCGCCCGTCGGTGCCGGCGGTCAGCCAGCGCACCGGGCGTGGATAGCGGGCGGCGAGGTCGAGCGGGGCGCGCGGGTCGACGGCCGCGCGGCGGCAGTCCACGAAGACCGGGGCGCCGGCGGCCTCCTGGAGGCACCGGGCCGCGCGCAGCGCGGCGAGCGCGGCGACGGCCCGTCCGGGCGGCTCGACCACGGCGTACTTCCGCTCACCGCCGGGGACGGGGACGCTCGCCGGGTCGGGGTCCAGGGTGGCGATCCGCAGCGGGGCGAGGGCGGTCAGCGCGTCGAGCACGGCGGACTCGGCGCGTGCGAGGGCCCGCGGGTCCTCCGCGTCGGCGTCCGCTGCCGCCTCCGGCAGGCCGAGGACGCGGGGCGGGCCGACCGGGGCGAGCCCGGCGTCGGCGGCCCGGTCCAGGCGCCGGGCCAGGTCGTCGAGTTCACCGGCCCCGCCGGGCCACAGACTGACCACGGCGACCGGGGTGCCGCCCGGCAGGGCGTACAGCAGCGGGAGGGCGTCGGCGGGGGTGGCCACGACGACGGCGACGAGGCCGGGCGCGCCGAAGGGGCCCGGGCCGGCGGTCCGGTACGCGTCCGCGTACGGTTCGGGGGTCCCGGGCACGGTGGCCGCTCCTCCGGTCCGACGACCGCTCGCGCGCGCCATGCGCTCCCCTCCCCCTGCGGAATCCCCGGCCGGTTTCCCGGGTGGCCGCCCGGCCGATGCCGGGACTTCACCCCGATGCGAACGAAAAGACGATAACCCCGGGGGGCACTCGCACACACGTCCGGACCATCTGCCTATACTTCACGACTCGACAGGAGCCCACGGATCCTGCAGCCCGGGGGGGGCCGGGTTTCCGTGACCCGGCCGACGGGCCGCCGAATTCGAGGACTCAGCCGCATGACCCAGGACATACGCCCGCCCGCCGCCCACGGCGAGGCGGAGGACCTTCCCCGCGGCCGCGCCCGCGCCCGCCGCACCCGCAAGCGCCGTACCGGGCGGATCGTGCTGCTCGTGCTGTTGCTGCTCGTGCTGGCCGGCGGCGGGACGGTCTACTGGATGTACTCCAGCCTCGACGGGAACATCACCTCGGCCGTCGACATCGACAAGGACCTGGGCGACGACCGGCCGGCCAAGGTGCCGACGAGCGGTCAGAACCTGCTGGTGCTCGGGTCCGACTCGCGGGCCGGGGCCAATGCCGCGCTGGACGGGGCGGCCGTCAGCGGGGCGCGGTCCGACACCGCGCTGGTCGTGCACGTGCCCGAGGGGCGCAGCAGCGCCGTCGCGGTGAGCATCCCGCGCGACACCCTGGTGACGCGGCCGGAGTGCGGGCGCAAGGACGGCGGCACCGCGCCGGGCGCCCAGCGGGTGATGTTCAACTCCGTGTACGCGCAGTACGGCCCGGCCTGTGTGATGAAGACCGTCGAGAAGATGTCCGGGGTGCGGCTCGACCACTACGTGGAGATCGACTTCGCCGGGTTCAAGGACCTGGTGGACGCGATCGGCGGCGTGACGATCCGGCTCGACGAGCCCATCAGGGACAAGCACTCCGGCCTCGACCTGGCCGCCGGTCCGCAGCGCCTGGACGGCACCCAGTCGCTGGCCTTCGTCCGCACCCGGCACGGCGTCGGCGACGGCAGCGACCTCGGGCGGATCGGCAACCAGCAGAAGTTCCTGGCCGCGCTGCTCACCGAGGTGAAGAAGCAGGACCTGCTCGGCAGCCCCGCCAAGACGTACAAGATCGCCGACTCGATGACGAAGGCGCTCACCACCGACTCCGAGCTGGCCTCCCTGAAGGCGCTCGGCGACTACGCGCAGAGCCTCAACGGCGTCGACCCGGTGGACATGGACACGATCATGCTGCCGGTCGCGTACGACAAGAAGGACCCCAACCGGGTCGTCGCGTACGAGCCCAACGCCTCCAAGCTGTGGACGGCGATCCGCGAGGACACCGAGATCCCCGCCGAGGCCCGGAAGTCCCCCGCCACCGGCGGCTCCGGGAACTGACATGCTGGGCGCATGACCCTCCTCCCGCTGCTGATCGTCGACGGCGCCAACGTGGTCGGGTCTGTGCCCGACGGCTGGTGGAAGGACCGGCGCGGGGCCGCCGAGCGGCTGCGGGACCGGCTCGCCGAGCGCGGCGGGCCGGCCGGGGGCCCGTACCCCGGCCCGTACGAGATCGTGCTCGTCCTGGAGGGGCGGGCGCGGGGCGTGGCGCCGGTGCCGGGGGTGCGGATCGAGGAGGCGCCGGGCAGCGGCGACGACCTGATCGCGGAGCTGGCCCGGAACGCCGGCGGCCGGCCGTGCCTGGTGGTCACGGCCGACCGGGAACTGCGGCGGCGGGTGGCGGAGGCGGGCGCGGAGTGCGTGGGGCCGCGCGCCCTGCCGTGACGGCCCGGGCCCGAGGGCTCCCGCCGACGGGGCTTCAGTAGGTGGCGTCCCGGCCCGCCTTGCCGAGGCGGCTGTGCTGCCGGCCGTACAGGAAGTACACGACGAAGCCGATGATCATCCAGATGGCGAAGCGGAGCCAGGTCTCGCCCGGCAGGTTCAGCATCAGCCACAGCGAGGCGGCGATGGAGAGGATCGGCAGCACCGGCACCCACGGGGTGCGGAAGGCGCGGTGCAGGTCGGGGCGGGTGCGGCGGAGCACCATGACGCCGAAGGCGACCACCACGAAGGCGAACAGGGTGCCGATGTTCACCAGCGTCGCCAGTTCGTTGATGCTGGTGAAGCCGGCGACGACGGCGATGAGCACGCCGAGCAGGATGGTCGGGCGGTACGGGGTGCGGAACTTCGGGTGGGTGACGGAGAAGAACCGGGGCAGCAGCCCGTCCCGGCTCATCGCGAAGAACACCCGGGTCTGGCCGAGCAGCAGGATCAGACAGACCGTGGTGAGGCCGACGGCGGCGCCGAAGCTGATCACGCCCGCGTAGAACGGGTGCCCGACGGCCTTGAAGGCGTCGGCGAGCGGGGCGCTGACGGAGAGCTTGGTGTAGTGCTGCATGCCGGTGACGACCAGCGCCACCGCCACGTACAGCACGGTGCAGATGAACAGCGAGCCGAGGATGCCCCGGGGCATGTCGCGCTGCGGCAGCTTGGTCTCCTCGGCGGCGGTGGCCACCACGTCGAAGCCGATGAAGGCGAAGAAGACCACGGAGGCGGCGGTGAAGATGCCCATCACGCCGAAGTTGGTGGGCTCGTAGCCGAACATCAGCTGGACCAGCGGGGCGGTCTCCCAGCCGCCGCCGGTCTCGGGGGTCACCGCGGGCGGGATGAACGGCTTGTAGTTGTCGCCGACGATGAAGAACAGGCCCGCGACGATCACGATCATCACCACGGTCACCTTGATGGCGACGACGAGGGCGGTGATCCGGGCCGACAGCTTCATGCCGAGGACCAGGACCACGGTGAGCACGAGGACCAGGATGAAGGCCAGGATGTCGAAGGTGCCGCCCGGCACGTCCGGCCCTTCGAGCGAGGCCGGCAGGTGCCAGCCGATGTTGTCCATCAGCGAGCGCACGTAGCCCGACCAGCCGACGGCGACCACCGCCGTGCCGAGCGCGAACTCCAGGACCAGGTCCCAGCCGATGATCCAGGCCGGCAGCTCGCCGATGGAGGCGTACGCGAAGGTGTACGCCGAACCGGCCACCGGCACGGTCGAGGCGAACTCCGCGTAGCACAGGGCGGCCAGCGCGCAGACGATGCCCGCGGCCACGAAGGCGAGGGCGGTCGCCGGGCCCGCGTTCTCCTTCGCCACCTTGCCGGTGAGGACGAAGATGCCGGTGCCGATGATGACGCCGACGCCGAAGACCGTGAGGTCCCAGGCGGACAGCGACTTCTTGAGCGCGTGCTCGGGCTCCTCGGTGTCGCGGATCGACTGCTCCACCGTTTTCGTCCGGAACAACCCGGCGTTCGCTCGTGGCTGCTGGTCCGTACTCACGTCGCACCTCCCTGGCAAGGGCCTTGGCAGGGGGCAGCTGCCCGCCCTCAGGCCAGGATGCACGCGGAAGGGCCGGTCGGCACTCCGAAGAGTGAGCCGACCGGCCCAACGGTGACGTGCTGTGAGCCCCGGGGGTGACGTCCTGTGACGTACGGGCGGGGCGCCGGGGCGTCAGTCCCGGGCGGGCTCCACGGCCTGGCTGCTGCTCTCGAAGCGTCCGTCGAGCCGCGAGACCAGACCGGTGACCTGGCGCGCGATGTCCGGGGCGGTCAGGCCGATCTCGGCCAGCACCTCGGCGCGCGAGGCGTGGTCGAGGAAGCGCGGCGGGATGCCGAAGTCACGCAGCGGCACGTCCACGCCGGCGTCGCGCAGCGCCTGGGCGACCGCGGAGCCGACGCCGCCGACGCGGCTGTTGTCCTCGACGGTGACGACCACCCGGTGGCGCTCGGCCAGCGGTGCCAGGGCCTCGTCGACCGGCTTGACCCAGCGCGGGTCGACCACCGTGGTGGAGATGCCCTGCTTGTCGAGCAGGTCGGCGATCTCCAGGCACATCGGCGCCAGCGCGCCGACCGAGACGAGCAGCACGTCCGGCGTGTCGCTGCCGGGCTCGCGCAGCACGTCCATGCCGCCCACCCGGCGCAGCGCCGGGACGGCCGGGCCGACGGCGCCCTTGGAGAAGCGCACCACGGTGGGGGCGTCGGTGACCTCGACGGCCTCGCGCAGCTGGGCGCGGACCTGGTCGGCGTCGCGCGGGGCGGCGAGCCGGAGGCCGGGCACGACCTGGAGGATCGACATGTCCCACATGCCGTTGTGCGAGGCGCCGTCGGTGCCGGTGATGCCGGCCCGGTCGAGCACGAAGGTGACGCCGCACTTGTGCAGGGCCACGTCCATGAGGACCTGGTCGAAGGCGCGGTTGAGGAAGGTGGCGTAGACGGCGAAGACCGGGTGCAGTCCGCCGGTGGCCAGGCCGGCCGCGGAGACCGCGCCGTGCTGCTCGGCGATGCCGACGTCGAAGACCCGCTCGGGGAAGGCCTTGGCGAACTTGTCGAGGCCGACCGGCTGGAGCATGGCGGCGGTGATGGCGACGATGTCCTCGCGCTCCTTGCCGAGCGCGACCATCTCCTCGCCGAAGACGCTGGTCCAGTCGGCGCCCGAGGAGGCGATCGGCAGACCGGTGTCGGGGTGGATCTTGCCGACCGCGTGGAAGCGGTCGGCCTCGTCCTGGAGGGCCGGCTGGTAGCCGCGGCCCTTCTCGGTGAGGCAGTGCACGATGACCGGGCCGCCGAAGCGCTTGGCGCGGGTGAGCGCCGACTCCAGGGCCTCGATGTCGTGGCCGTCGATCGGGCCGACGTACTTCAGGCCGAGGTCCTCGAACATGCCCTGCGGGGCGATGAAGTCCTTCAGGCCCTTCTTGGCGCCGTGCAGGGTCTCGTAGAGCGGCTTCCCGACGACCGGGGTGCGCTCCAGGATGTCCTTGCCGCGGGCGAGGAAGCGCTCGTAGCCGTCGGTGGTGCGCAGGGTCGCCAGGTGGTTGGCGAGACCGCCGATCGTGGGGGCGTAGGAACGCTCGTTGTCGTTGACGACGATGACGACCTGGCGGTCCTTGGCGTCGGCGATGTTGTTGAGCGCCTCCCAGGCCATGCCGCCGGTCAGCGCGCCGTCGCCGATGACGGCGACGACGTGGTCGTCCCGGTTCAGGACCTGGTTGGCCTTGGCAAGGCCGTCGGCCCAGCCGAGGACGGTCGAGGCGTGCGAGTTCTCGATGACGTCGTGCTCGGACTCGGCCTGCGAGGGGTAGCCGGACAGGCCGCCCTTCATCTTCAGGCGGGAGAAGTCCTGGCGGCCGGTGAGCAGCTTGTGCACGTAGCTCTGGTGGCCGGTGTCCCACAGGACCCGGTCCTTGGGCGAGTCGAAGACGCGGTGCAGGGCGATGGTCAGCTCGACCACGCCCAGGTTGGGGCCGAGGTGCCCGCCGGTCTTGGAGACGGCGTCCACGAGGAAAGTCCTGATCTCCTCGGCCAGCTGCTCCAGCTGTTCCGAGGAGAGCCGGTCCAGGTCTCGCGGTCCCCTGATACGGGTCAGCAGCGCCACCCGTGCCTCCTTGTTTTGAACTGGTCGAGCTTGCCGATTTGTCGAGTCTAATGTTCCGTCTTGGATCGTGGGCATCGGGCCGGGGGCTTGACCGCCACCCGGATGGCCGACACACCGCTGATCCGTGCGGTCGCCGCACTGCTCCGGACGCAGCAGCGCCCGGCGCCGGTTCTGCGGCGCCGGGCGGACTGTACGTGATGTCGGTTACGGGACGGCGGCGGCCGTCACGCGCGGCCGGCGGTCTTCTGCGTGCGGCGGGAGACCGAGTCGATCACGACGGCGGCGAGCAGCACCGCGCCGGTGATCATGTTCTGGATGGCGTTGGACATGCCGATCATGTTCAGGCCCTGCTGGATCGACTGGATCACGATCATGCCCAGGAGTGCCGACCAGACCTTGCCGCGGCCGCCGAAGAGGCTGGTGCCGCCGATCACGGCCGCGGCGATGACCAGCATCAGCGTGTTGCCGCCGCCGAGGCTCTTGGTCGCGCCGCCGGAGAGGCTGGCGATGAACAGGCCGCCGAAGGCCGCGAGCGTGCCGGAGATGGCGAAGACCGCGATCCGGACCCCGTCCACGTTGATGCCGGCCCGGCGGGCCGCCTCGGCGTTGCCGCCGACCGCGAAGACCTTGCGGCCGAAGAGGGTGCGGCGGGCGACGAAGTCGGCGAGCACCAGGACGGCCAGGAAGAGCACCAGGGCCAGCGGAAGGCCGCGGGCGCCGGCGGGCTCGTTCATCACGTACGCGACCACGAAGACCAGGACGGCGACGACGCCGGTGCGCAGCGCGATCTCGCTGACCGGGCGGGCCGGCAGCAGGGCGGCCTTGCGGCGGCTGCTGTCGCGCAGCAGGGAGACCAGGTAGGCGGCGACGGCGACCAGCGCGAGGCCGTAGGCGGCGATCTTGTCGGCGAAGAAGTAGTTGGTGAGGTTCTCCACCACGCTGCCGGACGGCGTGTTGATGGAGCCCTCGCCGCCCATCAGCCACTCCTGGAGACCCATCCAGCCGAGGAAGCCGGCCAGGGTGACCACGAAGGCGGGGACGCCGATCTTGGCGAAGAAGAAGCCGTGCAGCGCGCCGATGGCGGTGCCGGAGAGCACGGCGAGCGCGATGGCCAGCCACTCGTTCGTGCCGTTGCTGACCTGGAGGCCGGCCCAGACGGCCGCGCCGACGCCGGCGACCGAGCCCATGGAGAGGTCGATCTCGCCGAGGACGAGCACGAAGACGATGCCGACGGCCATGATGCCGAGGCCGGAGGCGTAGACGGCGACGTTGGCGACCGAGCTCGCGGACAGGAAGTTGCTGTTCTGGAGCTGGAAGACGATCGCGATGACGATCAGGCCGAGGATCACGGGCAGGGAGCCGAGCTCGCCGCCGCGGATCTTGCGGGTGAACTCGGTCCAGTAGCCCTTGATGCCCTCCTCGCGGACGAGGAGGCGGGGGTCGACGGCCGGGACCGGCGCCGCGGAGGCCTCGGGGGCCGGTGCCGCCTCGGGGGTCTCCGGGGTCTCGGGGGCTTCGGGGGTCTTGGCGAGGTCGCTCACTTGGCGTCCTCCTTCGCGGCCGTACGGGCCTGCCGGCGGGTCACGGCGTTGTCCGTGGCTCCGGTGATGGCGGCGATGATCGTCTCGTGGGTGGTGTCCTTGACGTCGAAGACACCGTTGTTGCGGCCGAGCCGGAGCACGGCGACCTTGTCCGCGACGGCGCGGACGTCGGCCATGTTGTGGCTGATGAGGATGACGCCGTGGCCGCGCTCGCGCAGCCGCTCCACCAGGTCGAGGACCTGGGCGGTCTGCTCGACGCCGAGGGCGGCGGTGGGCTCGTCCAGGATCACGATCTTCGGGTCGCCGATCAGGGCGCGGGCGATGGCCACGACCTGGCGCTGGCCGCCGGAGAGGGCGGCCACGGGTATGCGCACCGAGGGGATCCGGATGGACAGGGTGTCGAGCAGCTCCCGGGCGCGCTTCTCCATGGCGATCTCGTCGAGGACGGAGCCGGAGCTGAGCTCGCTGCCGAGGAAGAGGTTGGCGACCACGTCGAGGTTGTCGCAGAGCGCCAGGTCCTGGTAGACGGTCGCGACCCCGAGGTTCTGGGAGTCGTGGGGCTTGGTGATCTGGACCGGGCGGCCGTCCCACTCGATGGTGCCCTCGTCGATCGGGTGGACGCCCGAGATCGTCTTGACGAGGGTGGACTTGCCGGCGCCGTTGTCGCCCACCAGGGCGACGACCTCTCCGGCGTGGATCTCCAGATCGACATCGGTGAGCACCTGGACGGCGCCGAACCGCTTGGAGACCCCGCGCAACGCCAGCACGGGCGTAGCGGACACGTGAATCATCTCCTTCGCCGCCTGACCGGCGGGGATGTGGTGCGGGGGCACCCCTCCGACGGGGGCGGTGGGGGGTGGTACGAGGGGAGTCCGGCGCCCCGCCCCCGCTTGCGGGGCGTGGAGTGGGGCGGGTGCGCCGGACCGGTTCCGTGGGGCGGGAGGGGTTACTTGATGCCCGCCGCGTCGCAGGCCGCCTTGTACTCGGCGGTGCAGATGTCGGCCGCCTTGTAGACGTTGTCGGCGATGATCGTGGAGGCGATGTTCTCCTTGGTCACGATCTGCGCGTCGTAGAGCTTGGCCGGGATGTCCTTGAACTCGCCGGTGAGGCTGGTGACCTTGACCGGGGTGAGGTCGTCGATCTTCTCGCCCTTGAGGAGCTTGACCGCGATCTCGGCGGTGGTCTCGGCCTCGGGCTTGATCTGCTTGTAGATCGTGAAGGCCTGGTCGCCCTTCAGGATGCGCTGCAGACCGGCGAGTTCGGCGTCCTGGCCGCCGACCGGGACCTTGACGCCCTGCTTGGCGAGGGCGGTGATGATGCCGCCGGCCATGCCGTCGTTGGCCGAGTACACGCCCTGGAAGCCGTCCTTGCCCAGGGAGTCGATGGCGGCACCCATCTTCTTGTTGGCCTCGTCCGGGGACCAGTCCGGGATGTCCTGCTCGTAGACGACCTTCTTGACGCCGCCGTCGAGGACGCTGTGGGCGCCCTTCTTGAACAGCGGGGCGTTCGGGTCGGTCGGCGAGCCGTTGATCATGACAACGTTGGCGTCCTTCGCCTTGTCGCCGAGCGCCTTCACCAGGGCCTCGCCCTGGAGGCGGCCGATCTTCTCGTTGTCGTAGGAGACGTAGGCGGAGATCGGGCCCTCGGCCAGGCGGTCGTACGCGACGACCTTGACGCCCTTCTTCTCGGCCTGCTGCACCCAGGACTTGGTGGCCTTGTAGTCGACCGAGTCCAGGATGATGACCTTCACGCCCTGCGTGACCAGCGCGTCGAACTGCTTCTTCTGGGTCTCGGTGTCCTGCGCGGCGTTGTTGTACTTGACCTCGCAGTCGGAGCAGAGGGCCTTGATCTTCGCCTCGATGATCGGGCGGTCGAAGGTCTCGTAACGCGTGGTCTTGTTCTCCGGGAGCAGCAGACCGATGGTCTTGCCGTCGCCGCCGTTCGCGTCGCCCGAGCCGTTGTCGCCGGCCTTGCCGCAGGCGGCGAGGGACAGGGCCATGGAGACCGCGGCCGTGCCTATGACGACGCGTCGCGTCATTGCGTTCATGTGGGGTTGCCTCCCTGACGAGGCCGCGACGTTGCGGCCGAGGTGGCTGGAAGTCAACTCGGCCGCGGCTTCAACGTCAAGAAGTAAATCTTTAACGAGATGGCAACGGTGCCATTCGTTATCTAAGTGAAGGCAGGCGCGCGGGTCGCCGCGGCGCCCGGCAGCGCGCTCTCCAGCAGGGTCGAATCGCCCATTTCGCTCAGTACGAGGGCGAGGGCGCCCAGCACCTCGGCGCGCCCGCCCAGCGCCCCCGGGGCCACCGAGAGCTGCCGGGCCGCGCTGGGGATCGCGTAGCGCGCCACGGAGTCCCTGATGGGCGCCAGGACCAGCTCCCCGGCCTCCGCCAGGTCGCCGCCCAGGACCACCCGGCTCGGGTTCAGGAGGTTGCAGAGGTTGGCGACACCGCTGCCGATGTGCCGGCCCACGTCGGCGATCACCCGGCGGCAGCCCGGATCGCCCTCGCGGGCCAGCTGGACCACCCGCTCCATGGTCAGATCCGGCCCGTGGCTGGACTGGAGCAGCGGAAGGACGTAGCGCGCGGCCGCGAAGGTCTCCAGGCAGCCGCGGTTGCCGCAGCGGCACACCGGACCCGACTCGTCGAGGGTGATGTGCCCGATCTCGCCGGCGGTGCCGCCGGGGCCCCGGTAGACCCGCCCGTCGATCACCAGGCCGGCGCCGACGCCGCTGGCCACCTTGATGTACGCGAGGTCCTTGACGCCCCGCCCGCTCCCCCAGACCAGCTCGCCGAGCGCGCCGAGGTTGGCGTCGTTGTCGACGTGCACCGGGACGCCCAGGCGGGCCGAGAGCTCCTCGGCCGGGTTGATCCCGCTCCAGCCCGGCAGGATCGAGGTCGAGCCGAGAAGGCCGGAGGACACGTCGATCGGGCCCGGCACGCCGAGGCCGACCCCGACCACCTTGTCCCGGCCGATGCCCGTGGCCGCGATCAGCCGGCTGACCAGCTGCTCGGCCCGGTCGAAGCCCTCCGCGGACGAGGCGTCCACGTCCATCGGCTCGGCCTCCTCGGCGAGCACCTGGTGCGCCAGGTTGCCCACCGCGACCCGCAGGTGGGTGTGGCCGAAGTCGACGCCGATGACGATGCCAGCGTCGCCGCTGAGCGAGACGCTGCGGGCCCGGCGGCCGCCCGCCGAGGTCGGGGTGACCTCGACCGTGCCGCCGTCCTTCAGCTCGCGCACGATGTTGGAGACCGTGGCCGCGGACAGGCCGGTCGTCCGGGCGATCTCCGCCTGGGTGAGCGATCCGGCCATCCGTACCGCCCGGACGACCCGCTCGAGATTGGCCCGGTGCAGCGAGGACTGCGACCCCGGAGTCTCCATTGACTCTCTCCACCCTACGACGTGTACAAGTTATGAACTCCAAGCTCCGCTGTGGGGCTTGTCGTCGTCAAGTCCTCGACGGTAGTCGAATCCGGAACGAAAAGGTCCGGCCCCCGGGAACCGCGTTCCCGGGGGCCGGAGCGAAGCAGCGCTCTTGTTACTTGAGCGTGGCCGAAGTGAGACCCGCCTGGACCTGTCGCTGGAAGGAGAGGTAGACCACCAGCATCGGGATCATGGCGATGGTCACGCCGGCAAAGAGCACCGGCAGGTCGGTCGCGTAGCCCTGCTGCTGCTCCAGCTGGATCAGGCCCTGGGTGAGCACGTAGCGCTCCGGGTCGTCACCGCTCTGCGGCTGCATGAGCACGGTCGGCAGGATGAACTGGTTCCACTGCCCCAGCGTGTTGAAGATCCCGACGCTGAGCAGGCCGGGCTTGGCCATCGGCAGCATCACCTGGAAGAAGGCCCGGGTGTGCGAGGCCCCGTCCAGGATCGCCGCCTCGAAGACCGCCGTCGGCAGCGTCCGGAAGAAGGAGTGCATGAAGAAGACGGTGAACGGCATCGAGTAGGCGACGTACACCAGGATCAGGCCCTGGTAGGTGTTGAGCATCCCGAGCATCTTCACCATGAAGAAGAGCGGGACCAGGGCCAGGAAGACCGGGAACATCGCGCCGGCCACGAAGAAGTAGTAGAGGAGCCGGTTGCCCCAGAACGCGTAGCGGGCCAGCACGTAGGCGGCCATCGAGCCGAAGAGCATGGTCAGCGGCACCGAGAACACCAGGACGATCACGGTGTTGAGGAAGTAGTCGCCGATGCCCTTGTTCCAGGCCCGGGTGAAGACGTCGAAGGACCAGTTCTCGGGCCAGCCGAAGGCCGAGCCGGCGATCTGGGCGTCCGTCTTGAAGGAGCTCAGCACGAGCCAGATCAGGGGCAGCACGATCAGCAGGGCCCAGACGGCGAGGAAGCCGTGCGAGAAGACGTTCAGCACGACGCCCTCGCGGGCCGGGCCGCGGGCCGGGGTGCCGCCCGCTCGGACGGCGCGCTGGCGCGGCACGGCGGCCTCGCCGGCGTCGGACGGCTGGGCGCCGGACTTCTGGATGGGTGCAGTCATCGTCGGTTCTCCCGCTCAGAACTCGAGGCGCTCGCGGCGGGTGGCGCGCAGCGTGACCACGGACACGATCAGGGTGAGCAGCAGCATCACGACGCCCATGGCGCAGGCGTAGCCGCTCTTTCCGAAGTAGAGGAAGTTGCGCATCATGACCGTCGACATGACCTCGCTGTGGTGGTCGGGCCCACCGCCGTAGTCGCCGGAGGTCATGGTGGAGACGAGGACGAACATGTCCATCGCCACGATGCCGAGGTAGACCCAGGCCGTCTGGACGGAGTCCCACAGCAGCGGCAGCGTGATCCGGAAGAAGGACTGGGCGCGGCCGGCGCCGTCGATCAGGGCGGCCTCGTAGATGTCCCTCGGGATGGACTGCATGGCCGCCGAGAAGAGCACCAGGTAGAAGCCGACGCCGTGCCAGACGACGACCGCGAGCAGGGCCCACAGGACGAAGTCGGGCTCGTTGAGCCATTCGACCGGCTGGTCGGCCTCGATCAGGCCGAGCTTCAGGAGCAGGCCGTTGAGCATGCCGCCGGCGTCGCTGCGGTACACGGCGCCGAAGAGCACCGCGAGGATCGCGAGCGAGAGCACCTGCGGAAAGAAGTAGACGACCTTGTAGAACTTGGACCCGGCGACGCCCGCGACGCCGCCGGCCCGGCTCCGCCCGCCCGCGTTCACCATGAAGGCGAAGAAGAGGGCGAGCAGAATGGTGATCACCGGGATGAACACCAGGAACAGGATGTTGTGCCAGACCGCTCCCAGGAAGACGTCGTCCTCGAAGAGCGCGACGTAATTGTCGAGGCCGACGAAGGAGAAGTCCTGTGACTGGCCCTTCCAGTCGGTCAGCGAGTAGCCGAACGTCTGGATGTACGGCCAGATGACGAAGACCAGATAGAGGGTCACGGGTATGAGGAGGAATCCCGTGACGAACTTGTACTGCCCTTTGCGCATGGCGTTCCTGTCCCTGATGTCCCCGGCGGAGATACGCGAGTGCGGTCCGCGCGTCAGTCGCGGTGGTTCTTCTTGGACGCCGGGTCCTTGGCGGCCTTGTCGACCGCCGCCTGGGCCCGCTTCAGCCATTCCGCGGGCTGGATGCGCTTGGCCATCAGCTCGTTGGAGGCGTTCTGGATCTCGGTGTCCATCTCGCTGTACCACTCGGTGTACAGGTAACGGAAGGTGTTGGTGCCGGCCTTCTTGGAGGCCTCGACCGTGGACTGGGTGCCCGGGCGCAGCTTGACGCTCGGGTCCACGCCGTCGGCGAGGATGGTGAGGGAGTTGGCCTCCTTGGCGAAGAGCGTCGACCACTCCTTGGAGAGCATCAGGCGCATGAACTCCTTCGCCTCGGCCAGGTTCTTCGCCTTGGCCGGGATGATGAAGGGCTCGCCGGAGCCGGCCCGGATCGCCTCGTAGGGCATCTTGCTGCCGGGCAGCAGCGGCATCGGCATGAACTTCATGTCGAAGTCCGCCGGGGTCTGCTTCAGCTGCTCGTTCTCCAGCCAGGAGCCGCAGGTGATGAAGGCGGCCTTGTACTGGTTCCAGCGGGTCTGGGACTCGGTGTGCTCCAGGCCGTTGGTGCCGGGCATGAGGTAGCCCTTCTCGACCACCTCGTAGATCGCCTCGACGGCCTGCTTGGCGGCGTCGGAGCCGACGAAGGCCTTGGGGTCGAGGTTGTCGATGGCCTTCATGGCCTCCAGGCCGCCGGTCTTGGCGATCAGGTCCATGATGGCGACGTTGATGTAGTACGGGTACTTGCCCTGGTGGGCGAGGCCGCCGATGCCCTGGGCGGTGGCGTCCTTGCAGATGGCGAGGAACTCGTCCCAGGTCTTGGGCTCGGTCCAGCCCTTCTCCTTGAAGAGCTTGCCGGAGTACCACAGGCCCCACACCGTGTAGATGTAGTTGAGGGCGACGACCTTGCCCTCCTGGAGGCCGGCGTCGATGGTGCCGGGGATGAGGGTGTCGCGGACCTTCTTGTTCGGGTCGTCGACGGAGGGTGCGTCGAGGACCTCGGCGAGGTCGAGCAGCTGCCCGTTCTTGTGCAGCACGTCGATCTTGATCTTCTGGGCGCCGGAGTCGTCGACGATGTCCGGCGGGTTGCCGGCGTTGAAGCGCGGCTGGAGCTTGCCGGTGATCTCCTGGGTGCCGGTGTGGGTGGCGGTGACGCCCCACTTCTTGTTGAAGGCGGCTTCCCACGCCTTGGCGTACTCGTCGCCGTAACCGCCCTTGAAGACGACGACGTCGATCTTGCCGCCCTTGGTGAGGCCGAACGGATTGTCCTTCGTCTTCTCGCCCTTGGGCTTGTCGGAGGAGGAGTCGTCGCCGCCGCTGGAAGCGCACGCGGACAGGAAACTCATGGTGGGCACCGAGATCAGACCGAGTGCGGCGGAACGCTTGATCAGATCGCGACGGCCGAGGCCCTCGTTCTTCGGGGCGGAGGTGGATCCCATGCTCAAGTCCTCGCCTTCATTCAGGACTCAGGCGGTGTACCGGTCGCCCGTACAGAGTTCGCCTCAGGCGAAGGGCCCCGCCACCGCGGTCAATTGCAGCTGGGTCGTGCAGGCGTCGGGCCGCCGTTGGTTTCCGCGAGTTCCGCGACGACGGGCTGGACGCCGACAGGTATAGTCCACTTCCCTTCGCGGGAGCAAGATCGAAACCAGCTTTCCCGCGCAGTCTTCTCCGAGTTGAGACCTGCGGATTCACGAGGGCGTTTCTGCCCCGTTTCCTCCTGCCGATTGTCGTCAACACCCTTGACAGGGGGCATCATTCACCCGTCTCCTGGGGTCTCGCGCAATCGGTTTGACAACGTTGTCTAGAACCAGCGGCAGGAGCGACCACACGGCATGCGTCCCCACCTCAGAACGGTCGCCCTCGCGGCCTCGGCGGCACTCGTCCTGAGCCTCACCCCCACGGTGGCTCAGGCGCTTCCGGGCCGATCGGGCGAATCCGGCACCACCGCCGACACGTTCACCACCTCCTTCGAAGCGGACGAGACACAGCCGACCTGGCGGAACACCGTCGACGTCGGCCCCGACGGAAAGAAGCACGCCTCCGGCGTCGACGGCGGGTTCGCCACCGGCATCCCCGGCAACGTCACCGACCGGGTGACCGCCGTGCGCGCCAGCGGCGAGAACGCCGGCTCCGGCGAGGTCAAGGAGAACCTCGTCGACCTCCAGGCCGGCACCAAGTGGCTGGTCTTCGAGCCCACCGCCTGGCTGGAGTTCGACCTCGACGAGCCGGTGAAGCTCGCCACCTACGCGCTCACCTCGGCCAACGACGCCGCCGAGCGCGACCCGAAGGACTGGGTCCTCAAGGGCTCGGCGGACGGCACGCACTGGACCGTCCTCGACACCCGCACCGGCGAGTCCTTCGCCAAGCGCTTCGAGACGAGGAGCTACGACGTCCCCGGCGCGGCCGGCGGCGGCGCGACCGCCTACGCCCACTACCGCCTGGAGATCACGAAGAACGCCGGCGCGGGCCTCACCCAGCTCGCCGACGTGCAGTTCTCCAACGGCGACACCTCCCAGCCGGTCCCCGAGGACATGCGCAGCGCCGTCGACCGCGGCCCCAGCGGCTCCCCCACCGCCAAGGCCGGGGTCGGCTTCACCGGGAAGCGCGCGCTGCGCTACGCGGGCACCCACCAGGGCGAGGGCCGGGCCTACTCGTACAACAAGGTCTTCGACGTCGACACCCGCGTCGGCCGCAACACCGAGCTGTCCTACAAGGTCTTCCCGTCGATGTCGGCCTCCGAGACCGACCTCAACTACCCCGCCACCCACGTGTCCGTGGACCTGGCCTTCACCGACGGCACGTATCTGAGCGAGCTCGGCGCCACGGACTCCCACGGCGGGGCCCTCACCCCGCAGGGCCAGGCCGCTGCCAAGCGCCTCTACGTCAACCAGTGGAACCAGGTCACCTCCCGGATCGGCGAGGTCGCGAACGGCAAGACGGTGGACCGGATCCTGCTGGCGTACGACTCACCCGAGGGCCCCGGGAAGTTCCAGGGCTGGCTCGACGACCTGTCGATCGCGCCGAAGGCCCCGCAGCAGCCGTACGAGCGCCTCTCCGAGTACGCCTCGACCACCCGCGGCACCAACTCCTCGGGCTCCTTCTCGCGCGGCAACACCTTCCCCGCGACCGCCGTCCCGCACGGCTTCAACTTCTGGACGCCGGTGACCAACGCGGCGACCCAGAGCTGGATCTACGAGTACGCGCGCGGCAACAACGCCGACAACCTGCCGGCCCTCCAGGCGCTGTCCGTCAGCCACCAGCCGAGCCCCTGGATGGGCGACCGGCAGACCTTCCAGGTGATGCCCTCGGCGGCGGCCGGGACCGTGCCGACCGACAAGGCGGCCCGCGCGCTGCCGTTCCGGCACGCCGACGAGTCGGCGAAGCCGTACGCCTACGGGGTGACCTTCACCAACGGCCTGAAGGCGGAGATCGCGCCGGCCGACCACGCCGCCCTGATGCGCTTCCGCTTCCCCGGCGAGGACGCGAGCGTGGTCCTCGACAACGTCACCGGCCAGGGCGGTCTCACCCTCGACCCGGCGAGCCGCTCCTTCACCGCCTACTCGGACGTGAGGAGCGGGCTGTCCACCGGCGCCGGCCGGATGTTCGTCTACGGCGTCTTCGACGCGCCGGTCACCGACTCCGCCGCCCAGGGCGTGAAGGGGAGCCTCCGCTTCGACGCGGGCGCCGACCGGACGGTCCAGCTGCGGATCGCGACCTCGCTGATCTCCGTCGAGCAGGCCAGGGCCAACCTCTCGGACGAGATCCCGGAGGGCACCTCCTTCGAGACCGTGCGCGAGCGGGCCCAGGACGCCTGGGACGAGGTGCTCGGCCGGGTCACCGTGGAGGGCGCGAGCCACGACCAGCTGGTCACCCTCTACTCCAGCCTCTACCGGCTCTACCTCTACCCCAACTCGGCCTTCGAGAAGGTCGGTTCGACCTACCGCTACGCCAGCCCCTTCTCCGCCCCGGCCGGGCCCGACACCCCGACCCGTACCGGCGCGAGGATCGTCGAGGGCAAGGCGTACGTCAACAACGGCTTCTGGGACACCTACCGCACCACCTGGCCGGCCTACTCCTTCCTCACCCCGAAGAAGGCGGGCGAGCTGGTCGACGGCTTCGTGCAGCAGTACAAGGACGGCGGCTGGATCTCCCGCTGGTCCTCCCCCGGCTACGCGGACCTGATGACCGGCACCTCCTCCGACGTGGCCTTCGCCGACGCGTACGTGAAGGGCGTCGACTTCGACGCGGAGGCGGCGTACGAGGCGGCCCTGAAGAACGCCACCGTCGCCCCGCCGAGCGCGGGCGTCGGCCGCAAGGGCACCACGACCTCCGTCTTCACCGGCTACGCCTCCACCGCGACCCACGAGGGCCTGTCCTGGTCCCTGGAGGGCTACCTCAACGACTACGGCATCGCGCAGATGGGCCGGGCGCTCCACGCGAAGACCGGGAAGAAGCGGTACGCGGAGGAGTCGGCGTACTTCCTCGACCGGGCCCGCAGGTACGTCTCGCTCTTCGACGCCAAGGCCGGCTTCTTCCAGGGCCGGGACGCGAACGGCGCCTGGCGGGTGCCCTCGGAGTCGTACGACCCGCGGATCTGGGGTCACGACTACACGGAGACCAACGGCTGGGGCTACGCCTTCACCGCGCCGCAGGACTCCCGGGGCCTGGCCAACCTGTACGGCGGACGGGCCGGCCTCGCGAAGAAGCTGGACGCCTACTTCTCGACGCCCGAGACGGCCTCGCCCGACGTGGCCGGCTCCTACGGCAGCGTCATCCACGAGATGACCGAGGCCCGGGACGTGCGGATGGGCATGTACGGGCACTCCAACCAGGTCGCGCACCACGTGCCGTACATGTACGATGCGGCCGGGCAGCCCTGGAAGACGGCCGAGAAGGTGCGCGAGGTGCTGTCGCGGCTCTACACCGGCAGCGAGATCGGGCAGGGCTACCACGGCGACGAGGACAACGGCGAGCAGTCGGCCTGGTTCCTGTTCTCCGCGCTCGGCTTCTACCCGCTGGTGATGGGCAGCGGGGAGTACGCGATCGGCTCGCCGCTCTTCACCAAGGCGACCGTGCGGATGGACAACGGGCGCACCCTGGTCGTGGAGGCCCCGCGCAACAGCGCCCGGAACGTCTACGTCCAGGGCGTGAAGGTGAACGGCGTGGCCTGGAACTCGACGGCGCTGCCGCACGCGCTGCTCGCGAAGGGCGGCACGCTGAAGTTCGACATGGGCCCGGAGCCCTCGGCCTGGGGCACGGGCGCCTCGGCGGCCCCGGTGTCGATCACCCGGGACGACAGGGTGCCGGCGCCGCGGACGGACCTGGTGCCGCGCGGCACGGGCCCGCTCTTCGACGACACCTCGGCGACGGCCGGGCCGGTGGCCGGCGCGCTGGAGCTGCCGGTGCCGGCGGCGGGCAGGGCGGTCCAGTACACCCTGACCTCCTCGGCGGACCGCACGAAGGCGCCGGCGGGGTGGGTGCTCCAGGGCTCGGCGGACGGCGTGACCTGGACGGACCTGGACCGGCGGACGGGCGAGTCCTTCGCCTGGGCCCGGCAGACCCGCGTGTTCTCGGTGGCGAAGCCGGCCGCGTACGCGAAGTACCGGCTGGTGCCGGCCGGTCCGGGTGAGCTGGCGGAGGTGGAGCTGCTGGGCTGACGCCCGCCGGACACGAGGAAGGGCCCTCTCCCCGCCGGGGAGAGGGCCCTTCCGTCCGATCCCTTGGCTGCTAGCCGCGGATCAGGTTGCGCAGCACGTACTGCATGATGCCGCCGTTGCGGTAGTAGTCCGCCTCACCGGGGGTGTCGATGCGGACGACCGCGTCGAACTCGACACCGGTGTCGGTGGTGACCTTCACCGTGCTCGGGGTGCGGCCCTCGTTGAGCTCGGTGATGCCGGTGATGGAGAAGGTCTCCTCGCCGGTCAGGCCCAGCGACTCGGCCGACTGGCCGGCCGGGAACTGCAGCGGGAGGACGCCCATGCCGATGAGGTTCGAGCGGTGGATGCGCTCGTACGACTCGGTGATGACGGCCTTGACGCCGAGGAGCGCGGTGCCCTTGGCCGCCCAGTCGCGGGACGAGCCGGAGCCGTACTCCTTGCCACCGAGGATGACCAGCGGGATGCCGGCGGCCTGGTAGTTCTGCGAGGCGTCGTAGATGAAGGAGACCGGGCCGCCCTCCTGCGTGAAGTCACGCGTGAAGCCGCCCTCGGTGCCCGGCGCGATCTGGTTGCGCAGGCGGATGTTGGCGAAGGTGCCGCGGATCATGACCTCGTGGTTGCCTCGGCGCGAGCCGTAGGAGTTGAAGTCACGACGCTCCACACCGTGCTCGGTGAGGTACTTGCCGGCCGGGGTGTCGGCCTTGATGGCACCGGCCGGGGAGATGTGGTCGGTGGTGACCGAGTCGCCGAGCTTGGCGAGGACGCGGGCACCGGAGATGTCGGTGACCGGGGTGGTCTCCATCGTCATGCCCTCGAAGTACGGGGGCTTGCGGACGTAGGTCGACTCCGGGTCCCACTCGAAGGTGTTGCCGGTCGGGATCGACAGCGCCTGCCACTGGGCGTCGCCCGCGAAGACGTCCTGGTAGGACTTGGAGAACATGTCCTCGCCGATGGCGTTGGCGACGACGTCGTTGACCTCGGCCTCGGAGGGCCAGATGTCCTTGAGGTAGACCGGGTTGCCCTCGGTGTCGGTGCCGAGCGCGTCCTTGGTGATGTCCACCTTCATGGAGCCCGCGATGGCGTACGCGACGACCAGCGGCGGGGAGGCCAGGTAGTTCATCTTGACGTCGGGGTTGATGCGGCCCTCGAAGTTCCGGTTGCCGGAGAGGACCGAGGTGACCGCGAGGTCGTGCTCGTTGACGGCCTTGGAGACCTCCTCCGGCAGCGGGCCGGAGTTGCCGATGCAGGTGGTGCAGCCGTAGCCGACGAGGTTGAAGCCGACCTTGTCGAGGTACGGGGTGAGGCCCGCCTTGTCGAAGTAGTCGGTGACGACCTTCGAGCCCGGGGCGAGGGTGGTCTTGACCCACGGCTTGCGGGTCAGGCCCTTCTCCACGGCCTTCTTCGCGACGAGCGCGGCGGCGACCATGACGTACGGGTTCGAGGTGTTGGTGCAGGAGGTGATGGCCGCGACCGTCACCGCACCGTGGTCGAGGGTGTAGGTCGTGCCGTCGGGGGCGGTGACCTGGACCGGGTTCGACGGGACGCCGTTGGTGGCGGCCGGGGCGTCGGACGCCGGGAAGGACTCCTCGCCGGCCTCGTCGGCGGTGGCGACGTAGTTGAGGACGTCGCTCTTGAACTGCTCGGCGGCGTTCGCGAGGACGATGCGGTCCTGCGGGCGCTTCGGGCCGGCGATCGACGGGACGACGGTGGAGAGGTCGAGCTCCAGCTTCTCGGAGAAGTCCGGCTCGGCCTTCGGGTCCAGCCAGAGGCCCTGCTCCTTGGCGTACGCCTCGACGAGCGCGACCTGCTGCTCGGAGCGGCCGGTGAGCTTGAGGTAGTTCAGGGTCTCGTCGTCGATCGGGAAGACCGCGGCGGTGGAGCCGAACTCCGGCGACATGTTGCCGATGGTGGCGCGGTTGGCGAGCGAGGTGGCGGCCACGCCCTCGCCGTAGAACTCGACGAACTTGCCGACGACACCGTGCTTGCGCAGCATCTCGGTGATGGTCAGCACGAGGTCGGTGGCGGTGGTGCCGGTGGGCAGCTCGCCGGTCAGCTTGAAGCCGACGACGCGCGGGATGAGCATGGAGACCGGCTGGCCGAGCATCGCGGCCTCGGCCTCGATGCCGCCGACGCCCCAGCCGAGCACACCGAGGCCGTTGACCATGGTGGTGTGGGAGTCGGTGCCGACGAGGGTGTCGGGGTAGGCCTGGCCGTTGCGGACCATGACCGTGCGGGCCAGGTGCTCGATGTTCACCTGGTGGACGATGCCGGTGCCCGGCGGGACGACCTTGAAGTCGTCGAAGGCGGTCTGGCCCCAGCGCAGGAACTGGTAGCGCTCCTTGTTGCGGCCGTACTCCAGCTCGACGTTCTGCGCGAACGCGTCGTTGGTGCCGAACTTGTCGGCGATGACGGAGTGGTCGATGACCATCTCGGCCGGGGACAGCGGGTTGATCTTCGCCGGGTCGCCGCCGAGCGCCGCGACGGCCTCACGCATGGTGGCCAGGTCGACGACACAGGGCACACCGGTGAAGTCCTGCATGATCACGCGGGCCGGCGTGAACTGGATCTCCTGGCTCGGCTGGGCCTGGGAGTCCCAGTTGCCCAGGGCCCGGATGTGGTCGGCGGTGATGTTCGCGCCGTCCTCGGTGCGGAGCAGGTTCTCCAGGAGGACCTTCAGGCTGTAGGGGAGGCGCGCGGAGCCCTCGACCTTGTCCAGCTTGAAGATCTCGTACGACTCGTCGCCCACGCGCAGCGTGCTGCGGGCGTCGAAGCTGTTCGCCGACACGACAGTCTCCTTCATATATGTGCGCGTTCCACCACATCCTGCCGCCACGTACACGTCGTCGATCCGCTAAGGTAAGGCTAAGTTAGGTAACCCTTACCAGGGTGGCGGCAGCGGTGCGCCTCGGCAGATATCTCGATGTCGAGATAACTCTAGTACATCACCGGCGGTCGGTCATGCCCCGGCCCGGCCGGATCTCGCGTGGCGGGGCCGGGGCACGGGCGGGACGGCCGCGGAGGGGCTTCCCGGGCGGGTGGAGGCAGGGCGGCGGCCGGGCGGGCGCAGGGGCACCCCTCCCGTACGAGGGGGCTTCGGGTGCAGCCGGGGCCCGGGCGCGGGCGGAACGGCCGTGGAGCGGGGCACGAGGCCAGCGGGGCGGGACACGGGCAGGGGCGGCCGGGGCCGGGGCCGGGGCGCGCGCAGGGCGGCCGGGGCAGGGGTCCGGGGCGGCCGGACGCCCCGCGCAGCCACGCCCTACGATCACGCGCATGAGCGACGGCGTGGTGGGGGCGATCCGGGGCCTGTTCCGGGGGCGCGGACGCGAGGAGGGCGCGGACCGGGCGGAGCGCGACCTGGCCCGGGTGGACGCGGAGATCACGGCGTTCGGGGAGGCGCTCGCCGCGCACCCCTTCACGCCCGACCACACGGCGCACGACCCCGTGCTCCTCGCCGACTACCAGCGCGCCCTGGACGCGTACGAGCAGGCCAAGCGGGACTTCGTCGGCGACCGGACGCTGCGCGACGCCGCCGACGTGCTGCGCTCCCTCGACGCGGGCCGATACGCCCTGGCCTGTGTGGACACCGCGCTCGACGGCCGTCCGCGACCGCACCGCCTCCCCCTCTGCTTCTTCGACCCGCGCCACGGGCGCGCCGCCGAGGAGGTCCGCTGGGCGCCGCCCGGCGGCGCGGCCCGGACGATCGCCGTGTGCGCCGCCGACGCCGTGCGGCTCGCGGAGGGCCTGCCGCCGATCGAGAGCGGGCTGCGCGAGCCTGAGCCCGTCCCCCGGTCCGCGCCGGGACCCCGGTCCGCGCCGGGCTCCGGGAAGGGCACGGACGCACCCTCCGCCCCGCCCGTACCACCGCCCGCCGAGGCCTACCAGACCTGGCCGGCGCACACCGGGACCGGGCAGCGGCGGGAGGGCCGGGGCGGGACGGGGCTCGTGCTCCACCGCACGGGCGCGGCCGAGCCCGCGGTGCTCGTCGTCCACCTGGAGCGGGCCGAGAACTCCTGGGTGGAGCTGACCCAACCCTCGGACGGGCCGGTCCGGCAGCCCCTCACCCACGCTTCCGCGCTGACCCGGGCGGTCGTGCCGGTCCCGGCCGACGGGCTGACCGGGATCCACCTCCGGACGCACACCGCGAAGGGCTGGCGGGCCTGGCTGCACCCGCTCGACGCGCTCCCCTCGCTGGACCCGCTGCTCCTGGACGACGGCCTGGCGTCGGCCGGTTCGTACGTGCTGCGGCACCCGGGCGGCCGGGAGCGCATCCGGGTCGCCCAGCACTCCGGATCCGCCTTCGCGCTGCACGTCCTGCGCCCGGACCTCCGGCTCGGGCAGGCGCTGTGCGAGGGGGACGGCGCCTTCGTCCGCACGGTGGTCACGCCGAGGAAGCCGGGGCTGCTGTACGTGCGGTCGCGCGGGACGTGGAGCCTGACGCCGGCGGGGCGGCCCTGAACGGGTGACTCCGTTCGGACGCGCGCGCGTTGCCGGGGCGGGGCCGGGGGCGGAGGCTCGGAGCATGTTCAGCGGCGCGCACGTCATCCTCTACACCCGGGACGCGGAGGCCGACCGGGCCTTCCTCAGGGACGTCGTCGGCTTCCCCCACGTGGACGCCGGGCGGGGGTGGCTGGTCTTCCGGCTGCCGCCGGCCGAGGTCGCGGTGCACCCGACCGAGGGTGAGCCGAAGCACGAGGTCTATCTGATGTGCGAGGACCTCACCCGTACCCTCAGCGAGCTGGAGGACCGGGGCGCCGAGATCTCACGGGCCATCACCGAGCAGTCCTGGGGGCTGCTCGCGGCGGTGCGGCTGCCGAGCGGGACCGAGCTGCCGCTCTACGAGCCGCGACACCCCACGGCGCTCGATCTCCCCGACTAGACCGAAACGGTCATATAGCCTCATAAATAACGACACGTCACCCGAATGCCGCACCCCGGTGATCGACACATCTCATATCTGAGATAACGTGACGCCATGGCAGACGACTACCTCGTACGCATCGGCAAGCTCATCCGTGACGCGCGGCAGCACCGCGGCTGGACCCAGACGCAGCTCGCCGAGGCCCTGGCCACCAGCCAGAGCGCCGTCAACCGGATCGAACGCGGCAACCAGAACATCAGCCTTGAGATGATCGCCCGCATCGGCGAAGCCCTCGACAGCGAGATCGTCTCCCTCGGCTACGCCGGCCCGATGCACCTGCGCGTCGTCGGCCGCCGCCGGCTCTCCGGCTCGATCGACGTCAAGACCAGCAAGAACGCCTGTGTCGCGCTGCTCTGCGCCTCGCTGCTCAACAAGGGCCGCACGGTGCTGCGCCGGGTGGCGCGGATCGAGGAGGTCTTCCGCCTCCTGGAGGTCCTCAACTCCATCGGCGTCCGCACCCGTTGGATCAACGAGGGCGTGGACCTGGAGATCGTGCCGCCGGCCGAGCTGGAGATGGAGTCCATCGACGCCGAGGCCGCCATCCGCACCCGCTCCATCATCATGTTCCTCGGCCCGCTGCTGCACCGCCTGGACCGCTTCAAGCTCCCGTACGCGGGTGGCTGCGACCTCGGTACGCGCACGATCGAGCCGCACATGATCGCGCTGCGCCGCTTCGGCCTCGACATCACCGCCACCGAGGGCCTCTACCACGCCCGGGTCGAGCGCTCGGTGGCCCCGGACCGCCCGATCGTGCTGACCGAGCGCGGCGACACGGTGACCGAGAACGCCCTGCTCGCCGCCGCCCGCCACGACGGCGTCACCGTCATCCGCAACGCCTCCTCCAACTACATGGTCCAGGACCTGTGCTTCTTCCTGGAGGCCCTGGGCGTGCGGGTGGAGGGCATCGGCACCACGACCCTGACGGTGCACGGCATCCCCGACATCGACGTCGACGTCGACTACTCCCCCTCCGAGGACCCGGTCGAGGCGATGAGCCTGCTCGCCGCCGCCGTGGTCACGGAGTCGGAGCTGACGATCCGCCGGGTCCCGATCGAGTTCATGGAGATCGAGCTCGCGGTCCTGGAGGAGATGGGCCTCGACCACGACCGCTCGGCCGAGTACCCGGCCGACAACGGCCGCACCCGCCTGGTCGACCTGACGGTCCGCCCCTCCAAGCTGGAGGCGCCGATCGACAAGATCCACCCGATGCCCTTCCCGGGCCTCAACATCGACAACGTCCCCTTCTTCGCGGCGATCGCGGCCACGGCCCAGGGCAAGACCCTGATCCACGACTGGGTCTACGACAACCGCGCCATCTACCTCACCGACCTCAACCGCCTCGGCGGCCGCCTCCAGCTCCTCGACCCCCACCGCGTCCTCGTCGAGGGCCCCACCCGCTGGCGCGCCGCCGAGATGATGTGCCCCCCGGCCCTCCGCCCGGCGGTGGTCGTCCTGCTGGCGATGATGGCGGCGGAGGGCACGTCGGTGCTGCGGAACGTGTACGTCATCAACCGCGGCTACGAGGACCTGGCGGAGCGGCTGAACTCGGTGGGGGCGCAGATCGAGATCTTCCGGGACATCTGAGCAGCCTCAGATACAACGCCGCTAATCCCCTCCTGACCCTGCATGTATGCGAGCCAGGAGGGGATTCGTCGGTGCCTGTGGGACTTGTCTGGGACTTTGGGTCGGGACCGGGAGACTACCGGCCCCGGAGCCTGGGGGACGGTTGGTCGGTGCTCTATGTGATTCGTCATCGGAATCATGTGGAGCAGCCACCCCATCGGAGAAGACCCGTACAACGAGCTGTCTCCAACTCGGGGTGCTCAGCCGTGCGTCCCATGCACCGGCTCAGGTATTCGAGGAACTCCCAGAGGGCGCGCTGCCCTGACGCGACATTGCTGAGCCGTGAAGCATGCGCCGAGCCAGCGCGTCGATCTCGGCAAGCAACCCCGCGGGCTGCTGTTCCAAGTCAATGGCGTGCTGGTGGAGGACTGTACCGGCATGTCGCACACGGTGACTGATGTTTGGGGCGTTGCCCTTCGCGTACACCAGGTGCCCCTCCGGCAGCCCCAGGGCCGTGCAGTAGGCCAGCATTTGGTACAGGTCCTCATTCGGAAAGCCGCGTTTTCTGCGGGCCTTGTACTTGGCGTCCGCGACGATCAGTGGGGTGCCGGACTCTCCGTACCAGACGAAATCGGGTCGCAGGCGGATCGCATCCCCTTCGTCCATGTGGATGTTCCGGGCCTGGAGGACACTTCTGCCACCGTAGGGGCGCATGGCCTCCCGTAGTGCCGTACAGATGAAGTCCTCGTAGATGCCGTTCATGTCGAACAGGAATCCGTTCATGCGTAGCTGCCCGGGCAGGTGCTCGGCCGACCCTCCCCTCAGCACCGCCTCGGAGAGGTGGAGTGCCGGGTGATAGCGGGTGTTGAGCCGCGTCGGATACCAAGCGGGTGGTGTCTGCCCCCGGGTGAGCGGTGTGATGTCCACCAGCCGGGACCGCTGGTGCATCAGGCGCGTACGTACGGTCCGGGGGACACCGGGGAGGCGCAGGAGGCGGTCGACGGACGTACGGAGGATGCGGTTCTCGGCGATGTCCGTAGTGAATTCGTCGTACGTCACCTCCGCGGGCACGGGCATGCCGAATCGGCGGCGGATCTGTTCGGACTCGCGGAGCCGGCCGCGTATGACGGGGGACGACTTCTCGGCCGTCCGGTAGCCCTGGAGCAGGCCCTGCCGCAGTGCGCGGTCGATCTGGCGCTCGACGGCGTGCGCGAACGCCGGGAGGAGGTCGTCGTGCGCGGCCAGGTCCACGATGCCGTCCCGCCAGCCCAGGGGGTCGCTGCTGTAGCCGAGCAGGAAGAGGAGACGGGCGATCGGCACCTTGGGGGTGATCCGCATCGTCATGCCTTCGCCCCCTGGGGCGGTGACTGTGACGGCGCCTACCTTGCTGCCGGCGCGCAGTCGCCAGGCGCCCGGGTCGTAGGGATCCGGACCTGCCTCTTCCAGGATCCTGGAGGCGGCAAGTGCGCGCCCCACGGCGTCGGGGAGCCGGACCGAGCGCGCGGGTCCGTGTTCGACGAGCGGGACGTCGGTGGTCACTGCGCGTCGGTCCCGTCGCCCGGTTCGGGCGAGGTGGTGCGTGACGCGAGCGCCCTGCGGAGTGCCGGCAGGCCGTAGCGGCCCTCGATGTCCACGCCTTCGCCGTAGTGGTGCTCCTCCAGGAGCGGAAGGATCTTGGTCCGCCAGGTCCGTTCGAGTCCGCCCTCGCGGTAGACGCCGGGCTTCATCAGGTACGACGGTCCGATCTTGAAGTCGGGGCCGTCGATGCGGGCGTTGAGGGCGTCGAGCAGGTCCGCGGGTTCGGCGTCCTTCTCCTTGGCCTCCAGCCAGGAACGCAGCAGCCCTCGGGTCGGATCGATGCGCGGGGACAGCTCGACGAACGCGAAGCGCCGGCGCATCGCCGCGTCGACGAGGGCGATCGAGCGGTCGGCCGTGTTCATGGTGCCGATGACGAAGAGGTTGCGGGGCAGGAAGAAGTCCTCGTCCGAGTAGGTCAGCCGCACCGACAGGTCGCGGTATTCGAGGAGGAAGTACAGCTCGCCGAAGACCTTGGCGAGGTTGGCCCGGTTGATCTCGTCGATGACCAGGAAGTGCGGGATATGCCGGTTGCCCTCCCTGCGGGCCAGCTCGGCGAACTCCCGCAGCGGGCCGGCCGTGAGCCGGAAGGCGACCTCGCGCGTACCGGGGTCCTCGCGGGGGCGGAAGCCCTCGAAGAAGTCCTCGTAGGAGTACGACGGGTGGAACTGGACCAGCTCGACCTGCTCCCGTCCGCCGCCGAAGAACTCGGCGAGTTTCTGCGCGAGGAAAGTCTTGCCCGTCCCGGGAGGGCCGTAGAAGATCAGCTGTTTCTCGTCGTGGAGCAGCTGCCTGATCTCCCGCAGCCATTCGAGGTGGTGCACGTGGAGTTCCTTCCGCAGCTCCTCGGTGGGCTCTGGCAGCTCCACGTCGCGGCGGGCGGTGACGGCCAGGGGCTCGGCGCTGGTCCCGGTGCCGTCGGCCAGGGCCTCCTCCACGAGTTCCTCGTCGCTGACCCCGAGGCCGTCGACGACGGCCTTGACGGTGGTGAGGTCGACCACGTCGTGGCGCGACGAGAGCTTCTGGCGCAGTTCCTGCGGCAGTTCGTCCAAGGGGAAGCCGTCGCCTCCCCAGTCCACGGGGCGCCAGAGGACGCGGCTTCCGTCGTCGGCGACGACGTGCTCGACGTTGCCCGTGATCTTCCCGGTGTGGAGCCGGCCGTCGGAGAGTGCGCACACTGTGTCGCCGGGCCGCATCCGGGAGAGGAAGGCGTGCAGCTCCTCGACGAGCTGCGGCTTCTCGGTGTACGTCGCCGTCGACCCGTAGTCCTCATCGACGAAGGTGCGCAGCTGTTCCTTGCTGATGCCCTGGGTGGCGGCGGGGCGCAGGTGGGCGGCGATCAGGGACACCCTGCCGTCGGGGAGCCACGCGCGCCGGAACAGGTCGGGGCCGGCCGAGTGCGGCCCCCGCACCAGCCAGGCGCGGCTCGGACCCGACCACACCTGGCCGAGGAAGTCGGCGAGCGGCCGGCCGTCCTCGGTCTTCCACTCCATCCACCCGTTGCTGCTGCGGCCAAGGAGGATCTCCCCCGCCGCGGAGGGCGAGTTGCACTCCACGTCCTCGACCACTTCGAGCCAGCCCGGCCACGTGGACGTTTCGCGTATCACCCCGTCCGCGATGAGCCGTTCGCGCAGGCGGTACGAGGAAGGCGTCTTCTCCGGGAACGACGGGACGACGTCGGGTCGCGCCGGGGAGCCCGCGAGCACCACCATCTTCTGGCTGCCGTTGGTCCCGCTCTCGGTCAGCAGCCGACCCCTGGCCGTGGGCCCGCCGTACGGCAGGCGCAGCTGGAACTCCGGGTACGAATCGAGCATCGGTGTCCTTGGGTCGGAGGGTACGGCCGGGTGCATTGTGGGGCGCTCGTGATCCACTTCGGCGTCGCTTCGCGTATTTCCGGCCAACTCCGACGCCTCGGCCGGCACAGATCCGGCCGCGCGTTGCCCTGCGCGGCGGCCGGCGTCCATGATCGGGAGCGGAACACCGGCACGGCGAGGGGGAACGGTGGGCACCGGAACGACGAGCGGGCCGACCAGGCAGCGGCACACCGAGGACCTGCCGGCGGCGCTGTCCATGACGTCCGCGCAGCTCGCCCAGGCGGTCGGCCGGTTCGACGGCGACACCACGGCCATGGTGACGGCCGCCATCCGCGCGGCCGAGCGCGCCTTCGAGGAGCTCGACGTCTGCTACGAGGTCATCGACGACGCGTCGGCCACGGCCCAGGCGATCGCCACCCGGCTGGGCGCCCTCCTCGCGGCGGAGGACGAGCCGGGCGTCGGCCGGGAGCTGGACGCCCTGGACGCGGTCTCCGCCCGCGTCCGCGGCACGGACCGGGCCCGGGAGCTGCTGCACCGTGTCCTCGGACGGGAGGAGGCCGCCGAGCGCGCCCTGCCGGCCGTGCGCCGTCTCACCGGGGCGTACCTGCCTGCTCTCCCTTCCGCGTACGCGGACGACGGGGGTTTCGACGACCTGATGGCCATCGCCGCCCGCGAGGAGGAGCTGGCGCCACGGCTGCGTGAGGCGCACGCCGAGCGCCTGCGCGAGGTGGCCGCGCACCTCGTCCACGTGGTGGAGCAGGTCGCGGCCGTGGGTTTCGCCGACGAGGCCTTCGCCCGGGAATCGGCGCACGAGGCGCGCCGGGCCCACGAACTGTGGGTCCGGTGCCTCGCGGAGCGCAGGCGCGACCTCGGATAGCCGGCCGCGTCCGCACCCGTACGGCACCGGTCTCCGGCCGGATACCGTGTGCGGTGCGACCGGACACGTCAGCTCCGTCCTCCCGCTCACGAGCAGAAAGGCCCCTCGTGCACATCGCTCCCCTCAGCCCTCACGACCCCGTCGAGCTGGGCGGCTACGAGCTGCTCGGCCGCATCGGGCACGGTGGCATGGGGCAGGTGTACCTGGGCGAGTCACCCGGTGGGGAGCCCGCAGCCGTGAAGGTGATCAAGCCGTCGGTCGTGGACTCCGAGACCCGGCAGCGCTTCGCCCAGGAAGTGGAGATCCTCAAGACGATCTGGGGTGCGCGGATCGCGGCGCTGCTCGACGCCGACGCGGAGGCCGATCCGCCGTGGCTGGCCACCGAGTACATCGAGGGCCCCGACCTGAGCCGGCACGTGGCCCTGCACGGCCCGCTTCCCTCGCTGCTCGCCGCCTCCCTCGGGGCGACGCTCGCCGAAGCGCTCGCCACGGTGCACAAGCAGGGTCTGCTGCACCGTGACCTGAAGCCCGCGAACGTGCTGCTCGGCCCCAACGGGCCGAAGATCATCGACTTCGGGCTCGCGGTGTTCGCCGAGTCGAGCGTGTCCCTGACCGCGCCCAACACCGTGGTCGGCACCCCGGCCTGCATGGCGCCCGAACAGGCGCGGGGCGACCGGCCGCTGACCCCCGCGGTCGACGTGCACGCGCTCGGCGCCGTGATGCTGTTCGCCGTCTCAGGGCACCTCCCGTACCAGGCCGCGAACATCCACGTCCTCTTCCACCAGGTCACCGACCCGGAAACAGCTCCCGACCTGTCGGGGGTCCCCGACGAGCTGGTGCCCCTGCTGACGGCGATGCTCGCGCACCGGGCGGAGGACCGGCCGGCGCTGAGCGACGTCGTCCAGCAGTGCCGGTCGGTCATCGAGGCGCAGGGCTTCAAGGTCGCCCAGGCGCGGCGCCGGCTCACGACGCACACGGCGGCTCCCTCGCATCTGCTCGACAGCCTGCCGCCGACGGTCGCCCTCCCGCTGCCGCCCACCGTCCCGGCGGCTCCGGCAGTCCCCGGGACGAACACGTCGCCGGCGACAGGGCCGACCGTGATGCTCTCCCCTGACGCCGTGGTGCTCCCCCCGGACGCCACCCCGCCGACCGACCCCGCGCCTGACATCGACGAGCAGGTCGCCCCCGAGCCGACCCCTACGCTCGTCGACCGTCCCACGCCGCGGTCCGGAACCGCCGCGCCCTCGTCCGCGCCCGCCGCTCCGCAACCCTCCACGGACGCGGACAGCCCGTCGTCCACGCCGCCGGCCACTCCCCGCGCTCCCCGCGGCCGCTCCGGGCAGCGGCTCCCTTCCGCCCAGGCCCGGATCACCGCACAGCGGCTCCGCGAGGTGTACGCGGCCCAGGCCGCGTTCTGACACCGGCGGGCTCCCGATGCCGGCGGACCCGCGATACTGAGGGGCCTGCCACCACCGTCACGCAACACCACAGGAGGACACGGGTGACCGCCGTCCAGACCAGCCCCGAGCAGCACGGCGACGCGTCGGACGCGGCGGGGCAGGAGCAGTTCCCGGCAGGCGCGCAGGTGCTCGTACGCGACGAGGTGTGGCTGGTCAGGAACGCGGTGCCGACCGCCGACGACGGCACCCGGGTCGAGGTGGTCGGGGTGTCCGACTTCGTACGGGACCAGGAGGCCGTGTTCTTCACCGGCCTGGACACCGTCGAGCTCATCGACCCGCGCGACACCCGGCTGATCGCGGACGACTCCCCCACCTACCGGCGCTCCCGGTTGTTCCTGGAGGCCGTGCTGCGCCGCACGGCCCTGCCCCAGTCCGAGCGGCGGCTCGCGCTCGCCGACTCCTTCCTCCTTGACCCGCTCCCCTACCAGCGCCGCCCCGCCGAGCTCGCGCTCTCCGGCGCCAATCTGCGCCCCCGGCTGCTGATCGCGGACGTGGTGGGCCTGGGCAAGACGCTGGAGATCGGCCTGACGCTCGCCGAGCTCATCCGGCGCGGCCGGGGCGAGCGCATCCTCGTCGTCACGCCCCAGCACGTCCTGGAGCAGTTCCAGCACGAGCTGTGGACGCGGTTCGCCATTCCGCTGGTCCGCCTGGACTCGGTGGGCATCGAGCGGATCCAGCGCGAGATCCCCGCAGGGCGGAACCCGTTCACCTTCTTCAAGCGCGTGATCGTCTCCATCGACACGCTGAAGAACACCGACCAGTACCGCCACCACCTGGAGCAGATCCGCTGGGACGCGGTCGTCATCGACGAGTCGCACAACCTGATCAACCGCGGCTCCCTGCGCAACCAGCTCGCCCAGACCCTGGCTCCGCGCACCGACGCCCTGATCCTCGCCTCCGCCACGCCGCACAACGGCGACGCGAGGTCGTTCGCCGAGCTGATCGCCCTGCTGGACCCGGCGGCGATCCGCGACCCGGAGAACTACCGGGCCGAGGACATCGAGCACCTCTTCATCCGCCGTACGAAGGTCAGCACCGAGGTCCGCGAGCAGATGAAGGGCCAGTGGGCGGACCGCGGACCGTCCCAGGCCGTGCACTGCCCGGCCACCCCGGCCGAGGAGCGGATCTTCGAGGAGCTGGCGGCGGTCTGGCTGCCGCGCGACGGCAGCCCGTCCGTGAGCTCCGTCCCGCTTTTCCCGTACACCCTGCTCAAGTCCTTCCTCTCGTCGCACGCGGCGCTCAAGGCCACCGTGAGCGCCCGGATCAAGACCCTGGAGAAGAAGGACGACCTCCGCGCCACGGAGGCGGAGCTCGCTGCCCTGCGCCGGCTCGCGGAACTGATCGCCGACCTGACGGAGGCGGACTCGGCGAAGTTCGCCGCGCTGGTGGAGCAGCTGAAGGGCATCGGCGTCGGTCCGTCCTCCGACACCCGCGTCGTGGTCTTCTCGGAGCGCGTCCAGACGCTGGAGTGGCTGGCGACCGTCCTGCCCGCCGCCCTCGGCTTCCGGGGCCGGACCGCGAAGGACTGCCTGCGCGTGATGCACGGCGGTCTCTCCGACGAGCAGCAGATGCGGGTCGTGGAGGAGTTCGGGCTGGCCGGCGCCCCGGTACGGATCCTGCTGACGGGCGACGTGGCCTCCGAGGGCGTCAACCTGCACCGCCAGTGCCACCAGCTGGTCCACTACGACGTTCCGTGGTCGCTGATCCGCATCGAGCAGCGCAACGGCCGCATCGACCGCTACGGGCAGGCCCAGCCGCCGCAGTTCCGCGCCCTGATCCTCACCAGTGGCACCGAGGGCGCGAAGGACGACACCCTGGTCTCCGAGCGGCTCCTGGAGCGCGAGGACCAGGCGCACCGTTCGCTCGGCACGGCGGAGGCCGTCACCGGCCTCTACCGCGCGGAGGCCGAGGAGAAGTCGCTCATCCAGGATCTGCTGCGCGGCAGGACCGTGGACGAGTCCCTCGACGGGCGCCGGTCCGGCGAGGACGCCGGCACGGATGCCATGGACGACTTCCTGGCGGACTTCTTCGGCTCGGTCGGGGACGAGCCGCAGGCGGAGGACGGAACCGCCGCCGAGGAGTCCGCCCCCGAGGCGGCGGCCGGAGGCGCTGCCGGCGCGGGTACGGGCGAGGGCACGGGCTCCGTCCTCCCCCGTCTCTTCGACTCGACCGCACACTTCCTGGACGAGGCGCTGCGCGAGGTGTACCCGGACGCCCGGGACCGCCTGGACCTCGACCGTGACGAGCAGTCGGGCCTGCTGTCCTTCCGTCCCCCGGCCGACCTCCTCCACCGCCTCAAGGCGCTGCCGGTGGACTACCTGCGCGAACAGCGGCTGCGCGAGCGGCTGTTGGTCACCTTCAACCGGCGGCTCGCCCAGCACTCGCTCCAGCGGGCCCGCGAGGCGGGTTCCACCTCCAGCTGGCCGGAGATCTCGCTGCTGACCGACCTGCACCCGGTCGTCGAGTGGCTGACGGACAAGGTCCTCGTCCGGCTCGGGCGCCAGGAGGCGCCGATGATCACGGCCGAGGTGGCGGAGCCCACCTATCTCGTCCAGGGCGTGTACTCGAACGCCCTGGGCCGGCCGACGGTCGTCAAGTGGATGGGCGTGACGCGCAGCGGGGCCGTGGACGACGACATGGTGTCGCTGCTGCGCCGCTCCGGGGTCGGCCCGACGATGGCGAACAAGCTCCGCCACCGGGACCCCGCCCCGCTGGCCGCCGCCATCCCCTCCGTACTGGAGGCCGCCGAGGCCTTCATGGAGCGGCACCGGGACGCCTGGGACCGGCCGCTGCGCGAGTCGATCGAGCGCCACAAGCTGCGGCTCGGCGACTGGGAGCAGCCCACGCTGGCGGGCGAGCACACCAAGCGGCGGCTCACCGACCTCGCCGACGACCTGCTGACCACCGGGCAGCGCCCGATGCTGCGCGTCCTCGCGGTGCTGCTGCCCGACCCCGACGCACCACCGGCCGCGTCCGCACCCCTGCCCGCCACGCCCGCCGCCCTCTGAGAGAGCCACTGTCATGACGTACGACTCCCTGGTCAACCGCGGCGACTACTTCTCGGCCCACTACCTCGCCGAGGTGCTGCCCAAGGACCTCAGGACGGGCCTGCTCCAGACCTGGAAGGAGCGGGAGGAGGCCGCCAAGCCCCCGACCGGGACGGGCGACGCCGGGGCGGCGCCCTCCGAGGGGCCCGACATCCTGCGCGAGGACACCAAACGGGCCCTGCCCGTCACTCCGCGGGCCGGTCTCCGGGCACTGCGCCGCGACTACTTCCGGGCCCGCTCGTTCTTCGCCCTCCCCGAGGACGCCGAGGGCGCCGCCCCCACGCCTGACACCGGCGACGACGCGCTGACGTACGACGCCCCCGCCTGGCGGGAGCGGGTCCACGCCCTGAACGCCGAGGTACTGCACGCACTGGGCTACGACGCGAAGCCCGGCAGCCTCACCGTCTGGCGGGCGGGCCAGAGCCATGAAATCACCGTCGCGCACGCCGAGAAAGGCCTCGTCGCCGTCGACTGCGGCTGGGCCGCCGAGGCGGACGCCGCCCTGGACCCTGACGGTCCGGGCCGCCTTCTCGACCCCGTCGTCCTCGACGGCTCGAACAGCCTGACCACCGGCTCCAAGCTGGCCTCGTTCCTGTTCGCCTGCGACGAGGCCCCGCGCTATGTCCTGCTGCTCGTCGGCGGAGTCGTCGTCCTCGCCGACCGGATGGCGTGGGGCGAGGGCCGCTACCTCGCCGTCTCCCTCGACATCGCGCTCCAGCGCAACGACATCCGCCCGGGCGGCGAACTCGACACCGTCGCCGCGCTGTTCGGCGCCGACTCGCTCCGCACTCCCGAGGAGGGCGGCGAAAACCCGCTCGCCGAGCTCGTCGGCAAGTCCACCAAGCACGCGGTGGGCGTCTCCAGCGAGCTGCGCGACGGCCTGCGGCTGAGCGTCGAGCTGATCGCCAACGAGGTCCTGGAACGCCTCCGCGAGCAGGGCGTACGCCCCCAGGACATCGGCGAACTCCCCGAACTCGGCCGCCAGCTGACCCGCGAGTCGCTGCGCTACCTCTACCGCATCCTGTTCCTGCTGTACGCCGAGGCCCGCCCCGAGCTGGGCATCCTGCCGTCCGACTATCCGGAGTACCAGCTCGGCTACGGCCTCGGCCGGCTGGGCGAACTCGTCGCGGAGCGCGATCTCGTCGACGAGAAGTCCCGCCGCGGCTTCTACCTGTACGAGTCCCTCGACCTGCTGTTCCGCAAGGTCCAGGACGGCTACCGGCCGCGCCGCACCCACGGCGAGGCGGCAGAGCCGGCGGAGACCGCCGACGCGGTCGGCGCCATCGGAGCGAAGGCCAGTGAGGACCTGGGCCTGCGCTTCGAGCCCCTGCACTCCACGCTCTTCGAGCGGGACTCGATCAAGCTGATCGGCGCGGACGCCGTCGTCGACCCCCGGCACGACGCCGACGAGGCCCTCGCCCGCGGCGAGCGCGTCCGCTACCTCGACACCCGGCTCCGCAACGCCACCCTGTACGAGGTCCTGCACAAGCTCATGCTCACCAAGGGCAAGAAGGGCGAGCGCGGCGGCTTCATCTCGTACGCCCAGCTGGGCATCAACCAGCTCGGCGCCGTGTACGAGGGCCTGATGTCGTACTCCGGCTTCATCGCCGGCGAGGAGCTGTACGAGGTCGCCAAGGGCGGCGACCCGAAGGACGGCTCCTGGCTGGTGCCCAAGTCCAAGGCGGACGAGTACCCCGACACGGTCTTCGTCCGGCGGCCGGACCGCGACACGGGCGAGGAGCTGCGCGTCCGGTACGCCCCCGGCTCATTCGTCTACCGGCTCTCCGGCCGCGACCGCCAGACCTCGGCCTCCTACTACACTCCGGAGTCCCTCACCAAGGTCACCGTGCAGCTCGCCCTCCAGCACCGCCTGGACCAGGACGGCACGGTCAACGAGGCACGCGAGCTGCTCGACTGGAAGATCTGCGAACCGGCCCTCGGTTCAGGTGCGTTCCTCAACGAGGCCATCAACCAGGTCGCCGCCGAGTACCTGCGGCGCCGGCAGAAGGAGCTCGGCCGCTCCATCGACACCGAGCAGTACGCCGTCGAGCTCCAGAAGGCCAAGGCGTACATCGCCCTCCACAACTCGTACGGCGTCGACCTCAACGAGACCGCCGTCGAGCTGGCCGAGGTCTCCCTCTGGCTCAACACGATGCACCCCGGCATGGAGGCCCCCTGGTTCGGACTCCACCTGCGGCGCGGCAACTCCCTCATCGGCGGCCGGCGCGAGGTGTACGGCCCGGAACGCCTCAAGAAGGGCGGCTGGCTCGGCACCACCCCGGAGCGCTACCCGCTCGCCGACGCGCAGGCGGGCGTCCCGCTGCCGGAGGGCGCGGTGCACCACTTCCTGCTCCCGGCGAAGGAGTGGGGCGCGGTCGCCGCCGAGAAGGAGGCAAAGGCGCTGGCGCCGGAGGCCGCGAAGGCGCTCGGCGCGTGGCGCAAGGCGGTCACCAAGTCCCCGACGGCCAAGCAGACGGCCCGCTTGCAGGGCCTCGCCCGGCGCGCGGAGTACCTGTGGGACCTGGTCGTGCAGCGGCTGACGATCTCCGAGCGGGAGATCTCGCGGCGCGTGGACGTCTGGGAGGCGGAGCCGGAGTGGCTGCGCCGACCGAAGGAGGCCGTGCCCCGGGAGAAGGTGCTGGCCGACCTGACGGCGGTGGACACCCCGTACTGGCGCCTGAAGAAGCTCATGGACACGTGGTGCGCGCTGTGGTTCTGGCCGGTGCAGGAGGCGGGGCTGCTGGACGGAACCGACGCGCGGTACGAGCGGGCGGAGGTCGTGCCCGCGCCGCAGGGCGGGGCTGCTGCGGAGTCCGGGGCGTCGGACGTGATCCGTACGTACGAGGAGGTCGACCTCCTCGGGAACGTCACGGTGAAGGAGGTCAGGCGCGGCGACATCGACAAGCGCAGGAAGGGCACGCGCAAGGGCGAGCAGTCCTTCGCGGGTCAGCGCCGCGAGGTCATCCCCCTGGCGAACCTGGACGACTGGCTGGACTTCGCGGAGGCGCTGCTGGGCACGCACGACGTGCCGGCGGAGTCGCTGGTGGCGTCGTTCGACTCGCTCGACGCGCTGGAGCGGTACGAGGACGAGCTGCCGGACTGGATGGGCATGGACCGCTCGTACTGGCTGGAGGGGCGGTTCCCTTGGGTGGGGGTTGCGGGGGATGTGGCCAAGCGGCAGGGGTTCTTCCATTGGGAGTTGGAGTTCGCCCAGGTCTTTGGAAGGCGGGGCGGATTTGATCTTCAGGTGGGTAATCCGCCGTGGGTGCGGCCGCGGTGGGAAGAGGACATTGTTCTTGCGGAGCTGGAACCGTGGTTTGTCTTGGCCGACAAGCCCAGCGCTGCGGAGTGGAGGCTACGTAAGGACGAAACTCTGATCTCCGGAGAACGCGGACGGGGCTACTTGCTTGGTGAACTGGCCTCCCATGCTGGAGCTGTAGGCGTGCTTAGCAGCCCAGTCACCTACCCGCTTCTTGTCGGCACCCAAGGGGATCTGTATCGGGCCTTCATGACACAAGTGTGGCGACACATTGCGGTAAACGGCAGCTCAGGGATGCTTCACCCGGATACACACTTCGGCGGGGTGAAGGAGGGACGAATCCGAGCTGCGGCGTATCGCCATCTTCGGGTGCACGCACACTTCGTAAACTCAGCCAACTGGGCTTTCGAAGATCTTGACCGCGGGTGGGAGTTTGGAGTACACATCTACGGCACTCCGCAGACACCCGACTTCTTGCACGTCAGCGAGCTACGCGACGCTGACGTGCTACCCAACTCCCTCACCCATGACGGCCAAGGCGAGGCACCAGGCATCAAGCACAACGGCTCATGGGACATCCGACCGCACGCCGAGCGAGTGGTGCATGTGAATTCCAGCCTGTTGGCCAGCTGGCAAAGGCTGACGGGCTCAACAGGCAGCACCGCAGAGGCGCCCTTGCTCTACCCGGTACTGCAAGGCGAACAGGGAGCGATCCAATCGCTGGCTTCCTACGGTGCCCATCTCGGGGATTCTCAGCCTCCCATCACGCGCGGGTTTGATGAGGCCAACGCGAAGAAGGACGGCCTAATTCGCTGGGAGAACAAGGCTGTCCAAAATTTGTCCGACGTCATCCTTCAGGGGCCACACTTTGCCGCCGCACTTCCCTTCTCGAAACAGCCCCGAATCCCCTGCCGAAGCAACCGGGACTGGGACCTGGCCACTCCGATGGATCTTCCTTCTTCCTACGTCCCCGTAACCAACTACGTTCGGGCCACCGACGAGAAGACGTACCTTGCGGCCCAGGACTCATGGAGCGGAGAGCCGTCCACCTCCTACTTCCGTTTGGCCTGGCGGAGGATGATTCCCTTCAACAGCAGTCGCTGCCTACATGCTGCACTCATCCCGCCGGGCCCGGCGCATGTTAATACAATCCAGTCCACAGCCCTGGAAAGCAACCACTCGACAGCGCTGAACGCTGGCTTCTGGGCTTCGCTTCCTGTCGACTACCTGCTGCGTATCACTGGCCGTTCCGACCTTCATATCGCCGAGGCTCGGAAGATGCCCGCTCCCGACTCAGAACAGCATCCTCTCGCCCCTGCTCTACTCCTCCGAACCCTCCGCCTCAACGCTCTTACGAGCCACTACGCCCCCCTCTGGCACGAGCTGTTCGACCCCCGTTGGGCGGGCTATGAGGACTGGGCCAACCCCAACTGGCCGGCGCTGGCGCCCCTCGCTGCTGGTCTGAAGCCCGCCTGGGAGTACACCACCCCGCTCCGCACCGAATACGAACGGCGTGCTGCGCTCGTCGAGCTGGATGCCCTCGTCTCCGTGTGGCTCGGCATCACCGCCGACCAGCTTGTCGCGATCTTCAAGTCGCGCTACCCGCAGCTGCACGACTACGAGGCGAAGACCTGGTTCGACGCCAACGGTCGGAAGATCGCGGAGAACTTCAACACCTACGGCCACGGCCAGACCAAGCAGGATTGGCTCGACTTCGAAGCCCACCTCGCCGAGCCCGCCAACACCCCGCCTCCCGCCGGCTACGTCGGGCCCTTCTACAAGGCCGACCGTGAAGCCGAGATGCGGGCCGCGCACGCGCACTTCCAGGCGCGGCTGGACAAGGAGATCGAGCTCGGGCGTTGGACGCCTCCGGCACGCAAGGCGGCTGGGGAGAACGCAGCGTGACATGCGGGTGCCCCGGACCTCTTCGAAGAGGTCCGGGGCACCCGGCTTGCGCCGCTACCGGCTTGTGAAGCCGACGAACGCAGTCCAGGCAGATGCGTTGACCACCAGCCCGGAGCGGGTCGTGTCCTTGGAGTCGCGCACGTGGACGCTGCTCGCGCATGCAGCTACCTCGACGCAGTCACCACCGTCCCCGGCGCTGTAGCTGCTTTTGAACCAGGCAAGTCCCTCGTTGCCATGCTCCGACTGCTTCACGATCATCCGTCTCCCAGCAACTTCTCGATCAGAGCCTGCGACTCCCGTGGGGTGAGAGCCTGAGCACGCAGCGTCCCATACGTGGCTTCTAACCCTCGCACCCTGCCCCGCTCTGTGTGTAGGCGGCTGTCGCTCTGGACCTCCGTGTAGGCGATCCTCCGCCCGTCCTTCAGCTCCATCAAGGTGAACGGTCCCGCCAGTCCAGCGTGTTCCTCACGGTCGAGCGGCATCACCTGCACATCAACGTTGCGCGCCTGGCTGATCAGCAGAATCTGTTCCAGTTGGCCTCGCCAGACATTCCGGCCCCCAAGGCGCTTATGCAAGGCGGCCTCTTCGATCACGAAGCTCATGTGAGGGTGCGGGCGCCTGGTGAAGATCGCCTGGCGGGCCAATCGGGCAGCGATCCGCTGCTCAATGATCTCGTCATCCAACAGAGGACGCCACATCTTGAACACAGCGCGGGCGTAGTCCTCCGTCTGCATGAGGCCCTTCACCAGATGGGCGTCGTAGGCATGGAGCTCAACCGCCTCCGCCTCCAACTTCGCCGCGTCCCGGAAGAACGCCGGATACTGCGCCCTCCCCACCTCCTCCTTCATCTCCTTCAAGACCTCGCCCGCGTCCAGCAGCTCGTCCGCCTGGTCGATGAAGCGAGGCGGCGGGGCCCTCCGCCCCTGTTCGTACGCCGCGATCGTCGACGCCGAGTACCCCAGCCGCGCGCCGAACTCCGCCCGCTCCACACCGGCCCGTACCCGGAACCGTTTCAACTGGCGGCCGAAGACGCGCAGGATGCCCGAGCCCGGGTCCGGGGCGGCGGCGTCGCCTGCCGCATCGTCATCGTCTGCCCGCCCGGGGGATTCGTTCATGCCCGCCATCACCTCCACCGGCCAACGCCGCTCCGCGTCGGCCGTCACGCTCCGCGCCGCATACAGGCACCGACACCGCGCCTACCGCTGCCCCCTGTACGCGCGTCGGGCCTTACTCAGCGTAAGCGGCAGGCGCCAGCCTGTGTCCCATGAACAGCGAAACTTCCCCCGTATCCACCGCCCTTGAGTTCGCGATGCGCTTCACGTCCTCCTCACGCGGCGCCCGCCTCGCCCGGCGGCTCGTCTCCCACCGTCTGGACAGCTGGGGGCACCCGTACACCTCAACCGCCAACGAGACGATGACGCTGATCGCCGCCGAGCTCACCGGCAACGCCGTGCGTCACGGGCACGTCTCCGGACGAGACTTCCACCTCCGGCTCACCGACTCGGCGGACACCCTGCGTATCGAGGTCACCGACACCCGCACCGAGCGCGTACCGCTGCTGTCCTCCCACGAGCCGCCCGGCGACGCCGAATCGGGGCGGGGGCTGCTGGTCGTGGCGCGGCTGGCGAGTCGGTGGGCGGTGGCGCCGCGCGTGGGCGCCCCGGGGAAGACCGTGTGGGCCGAGGTGTGCCTTTCACGCCAATGACCAGCGGGTTTTCGGAAATTCGCCGACGGTCTGTCCGTGCGTGCCGCTAGGGTCGTGCGTCCGTGTGTGCACTGCACGGGGGAGCCCAAGGGGGAACAGCGCACGTGAGCAGCACCACCCACACCGACCCGGCCGCCGGTTACCGCATCTCCATCGTCGACGAGGATCCGCTGCGTGCGCGGCGTGAGGCCCGCGAGTTGCTCGCCGCCCTCGCCGAGACCGACCCGCAGGCCGCGCTCGACGTTCCGGCCGGGCCCACGACCACCGGCACCCCCACCGACAAGGGCGGTCCGGTCGCCGATCTCCTCGGCCTGGTGTTCAGCGGCGGCTCCCTGGTCGCCGCCGCGCTTCAGCTGTGGCTGGCGCGCGTGCCGCAGCGGACGATCGTCGTGACGCGGCCCGACGGGGCGACCCTGACCATCTCCGGGAAGCAGGCCCGCGCGGACGACGCGCAGATCGAGCGGTTCCTCAACGGTGGTGCGAGTTCGGCGGACGAGGGCGGCGCGCAGGGCGGGCCGGGCGCGGCGTGAGTGACAACGACCGGTACGCCATGCTCATCGGCGTATCCACGTACGACAGCGAGCGGTACCACGCGCTGCCGGCGGTGCGGGCGGACCTGCACTACATGCAGGCGGTGCTTGAGAGCACCGAGATCGGCATGTACAACGACTGCGCGATGGTCGCGGAGCCGACGCGCGCCGAGATGCTGCACGCCGTCGAGACGTTCCTGGAGGAGCGGCAGGCCAGTGAGACGGCACTGCTCTACTTCAGCGGACACGGGGAGTTCTGCGAGGCGGACGGGCAGCTGTACTTCCTGACCCGGGACGCCGATCCGGACGACCTGCCCGGTACCGCCGTACCGGCCGAGTTCCTGGAGCGGATGCTCACGTCGTGCCGAGCCTCCTCGAAGGTCGTGCTGCTCGATTGCTGCTCCAGCGGCTCCGTCGTCCAGGGGTGGACGGCCAAGGGAGCGGCAGACGGCGGCGAACGGCCGGCGCCCAGCACGCTGCTGCGGCCGACCGGCGTGTACTTCATCACTGCCTCGGACGCCCTCCAGGCGGCCTCGGCGCTGGCTCCGGCCGGTTCCTCGCTCGGAACGTCGCGGTTCACCGGGGAGATCGTCGAGGGGCTGCGCAGCGGGCGGATCAAGGACAGCGGCTGGATCACGCCGGACGACCTGTTCGAGTACCTGACCGCGCAGATGGTGCGCATCGGCGTGCCCGAGGAGCAGCGGCCCACGAAGTCCACCATCCGTGCGACGCATTCCCTGCCGCTGGCCCGCTCGGTGGCGCGGTCCGTCCAGCTCCCCGAGCCGCCGCCGGAGGCCGGTGGTGGTCTCCCGGTCTCCTCGGCGCTGTCGAAGGCCCGCGGCCTTGTCGCGCAGGACGCGCACGATGGCGTGGACCGGGAGCGTCTGCTGCGCTACTACGCGCACTGCCTGCGGGCACAGGCCGAGTCGAAAATGCTGCCCGACCGGGACGGCGGCCGGGGCTCCGACTACTTCCTGCTGGGGCAGGGGCCGGAGACGATCCAGTCGGGACTGGGCTCCGGTCTGCCGGCGCCCGGTGGGCTGCCGAAGGCGAAGAGCACCGGGGCGAAGGTCGACGAGGCCGGGCTGCAGGAGTACTGGTACGGGTACCCGGCCGTGACGCTGCCCGAGCGCGGCGGGAACGGCGGCCGGCGGGCCGCGGTGCGCATCGCGCCGCTGCTGGTCCAGCCGATGGAGCTGGCGCCCGACGAGGACGGGCGGGACCGGCTGCGGCCGAGCGGGGTGCCGACGCTGCACAGTGGTGTGCTCACGGAGCTGCTGGAGGACGAGGAGGCGGCCGAGTTGCTCGGCCGCTGGCAGCCGACCTGGCAGGAGGGCAACGCCGCCCAGATGGTGAAGGCGGTGCGGGAGCTCCTGACGCGGCTCGAACTCCCGGAGCTGGAGCCGCTCGACCTGTCCGCGCTCAGCGAGCGGTCCGTCATGGACTCGCTGCGTCCGGGCGTCCACAACGCCGCCGTCCTCCTCACACCCTCGGGTCTGGAGCGGACCGCGTCCGAAGGGCTCGTGGAGAACCTGCTCCAGATGTCCACTCGCGCCGACCGCATCCCCGGTACCGCCCTGGACGCGCTGCTCACCGGGGGTGGCAACGGCGGGTCGGGCGGGCGCGACGCGCCGCCGGTCCTGGTCTCCCCCGGGCCGTGCAACGAGAGCCAGGCGCAGGTGATCACGTCGGCGATGACCCGGCCGCTCACCGTCTCCACCGGGCCGCCCGGCACCGGAAAGAGCGAGGTGGTGGCCGCGGTGGTCGCCACGGCGGTGGCCGCCGGACAGTCCGTCCTCGTCGCGTCCACCAACAACGAGGCCGTGAACGTGGTGGCCGAGCGCTGCGACGCCATCTCCCCAGGGCTGCTCATGCGGACGGGGAACTCCGAGGCCCTGGAGGCCGAGGCCGCGAAGCTGGAGCGGCTGCTCGCCGAGCCCGTCGAGGCCCCGGCGCGGGGTGCGGCGACCGTGGCGGGCGACCTCAGGAACCGGCACGCCCGGGCCGCCGTGCACGAGGCCGAGGCGGCGCGGCTGGTCGGCGAGGAGGAGCGGCTGCTGGAGCTGGTGCGGGAGCGGGAGCGCCGCGCGGACGAGCTCGGGCTGCCGGTGGAGCTGCTGGAGCTGGCGTGGTCCGAGGGCGGGGCCGAGGCGCTCGCCGCCTGGGAGGACCGGGCACGCAGGACCGCCGTGGCCCGCTGGTACTCCTTCGGCCGGTGGCGCAGGGGGCGGGCGCTGTCCGCGTTCGTCGCCTCCGCCGGGGAGGGCGGTGCGGATGCGTGGCCGGACTGGGCCGCGGAACGGCCCGTACCGTCCGAGCTGCTGCTCGCCCTCGCCGAGGCTGCCGGAGTGGAAGGCGCGCTCAGGACCCTCGTTCCGGGGCATCTCGCCCTGGACGAGGAGGCGCTGAAGCAGGCGCGGCTGGAGAGCCGGGCGGGCCTGTCGGAGGTGTCGGGCGAGCTGGCCCGGGCCGTGTCCGCCGAGGCGATGACGCGGGGGCGGTCGTTGATGGCACAGCGGCTTCAGGCCCTGCGCCGGCGCTCCGGCTTCTGGAAGAGCCAGCGCAATCTGATGGCGCACCTGAAGGGCTGGGCCATCAGCACCCACTCGGTGCGCCAGCTCGAACTCGTTCCGGAGCTGTTCGACCTCGTCGTGATCGACGAGGCCAGCCAGTGTTCGATCCCGGCGGTGCTGCCGCTGCTGTTCCGGGCGAAGCGGGCGCTGATCATCGGGGACCCGATGCAGCTCGGGCACATTCCTGGGATCACGGCGCAGCAGGAGCGGCAGGCCCGCGTGCGGGCGGGGCTGAGCGCGGCGCAGCTGGAGGATCACCGGCTCGCCTACCACGTGTACTCCGCGTACCACGCGGCGGCGCAGCACGGCGAGGAGACGCTGCTGCTCGACGAGCACTACCGGTGCCACCCGGCGATCGCCGATGTCGTCAACGGTCACTGCTACGCGGGGCAGTTGCAGGTCCTCACCGACGTCAGGAGGCAGGTTCCGGCGCTCGATCCGGTCGGGTCGGGCGGCCCGGCGCCGGCCCTCGGCTGGGTGGACGTGCCGGACGGCGTGTCCGCGCTGGGCCCGGGTGGCCGGTCGTCGCGGAACGCGGCGGAGGCCGCCCGGGTGCGGGAGACGGTGGACGAGCTGCTCGCGCGGCTCCCCGAGGACGCGACGGTAGGCGTGGTGACGCCGTTCCGTGCCCAGAAGGACGCCCTGGCGCGGGTGTGGGCGGACGACGACCGCGTGCGGGTCGGCACGGTGCACGCCTTCCAGGGCGGGCAGCGGGACGTCATGGTCCTCAGCCCAGTGGCCACCGACAACACCCCGCCCCGTACGACGCACTGGGTGTCGAGCCAGGTCAACCTGTGGAACGTCGCCGTCACCCGGGCGAAGTCGCAGCTGATCACCGTGGGCAGCCACGCCTTCTGGCAGGGGCAGTCGGGGCTTCCGGCGCTCCTCGCGGAGCGGTCGGAGGTGCTGGGGACGGGATCGTCGGCGGTCCGGCCCGGCGAGGGCTTCGGTGCGAGGCCGCGGAGCGCCTTCCGTGAGGAGCTCACGGACCGGCTCCAGGACTTCCTCGGGCGCCGTGGTCTGAGCGACCTGGAGCGCGAGGCGGTGGTCGGCGGGCACGTCGTCGACCTGCTGTTCACGGTGGACGGCGCCAACACCGCCGTCCTCGTCGACACCGGGCCCGAGCACGCGCAGGACCCGGCCCGCCACCTGCGTCTGACGCACGCGCGCGGCGACCTGCTGCCCGGGCTGCCGTCCGGCGGCGCCGGGGCGAAGCCCGGACCGGTGGCGCGGACGGTCCGGGTGCCGGCGTGGCGGATCCTGGCCGGAGACGCGCTGCTGGAGCCGCTGTTCGGCTGAGCGCGCACCCCGCCGGGTCAGGGCCTGAGGCTCCGGACGACGTGCGTCATGTGCTGGACATGGCCCACGCGCAGCCAGTCGCCGACGTTCCCGGTGCCTTTCGGACCGTGGCCGTGCGCGCAGTCGCACAGCCAGGTCTCGGCCCTGCTGGCCACCGGACCGCGGAAGTCCGGCAGGGCGAGGACGTCCCGCGCGGCGGCCCGGACGGCGGCAGCCCGGCCGGGACCTCGCGTGGGCGCCTTCACGAGGACGTACGACTCGTCGGTGGTGTACCGCAGCGCGTTCCAGGGCGGGCCTCCCTTGCCGGTGGAGGGCGGGCGGGCGATGCCCCTCGTGGAGTCGGCGCCGTAGTCGCCGTACGCGAGGATGGAGTCGAACTCCCGTCTGCTGCTCCGCACTTCGGTCCACACCCTCCAGTCCGAGCGTGGTACGACCGCACTGCCGCGCTCCAGGAGCCGGGCGGTGACGTCGGGGAAGGCACCGCCCAGGACGGCCGCCGTGCGCCAGGGGAACAGCGGCAGCAGGGCGTCGAGCGCGCGCCGTGTCTCCTTCGCGGCGTCGGTGCGGTCGGTGGGGACGGCGCCCAGGTCGAGCAGGAGGTCCGCCTCCACGGCGGGGTCGACACGGGCGATGAGGTCGCGGACGGCATGAAGGGGCACGTCGTCCCAGTGGCCGGGCATCATGAGGCGGATGCCGAGCCCGCTCCCCGTGGCACGGGCGTGCCGGAGCATCGCGTTCTGGTGTGCGTCGGAGCGGTCGGGTCCCGTCACCGGGCGCAGCGGACCCACGCCGGTGTCCGCGAACAGTTCGGCCGGCGCCGACCGCTGTGTCTCGTCGGCGTCCGCGGCCAGCGCCCCGGCCAGCGCCGACTGCTGTGCCTCGTCGGCGAACGGGCAGTCGACCCAGGCCGGATGGCGGCGAAGGGCCTTCCTGATGCGCCGCAGGTCGTCCCGTACGCCCGGGGCGAGGGCGTCGGGGTGTGCGCCCGGGCGGGGCGGGAGGTTCCACAGCGGCACGACGGCCGCCTGCACCGGTGGAATCAGCTGCCGGTACGCCTGGCAGGCGTGCTGCTTGGCCGGCAGGACGGGAACGTACAGCGGTCCGGACATGGCGGCTCCCCCTCGGCTCTGCCCGCGTCCTCTTCGCCGCGCCTGTCCTCGTCCGTCCCGTGGTCCGTTCCAGGATCCGCCGCGGCACCGCCGCGCGAAATGGCGTCTTTTCAGCCTTCCTGACTGAAACTTCGATGAATCTGGAAGCGCTGTGATCACCGAGGTACTGTTCGTGAGGCTCGGCAGCGGTATCGGCAAGGTGAAAGGGACCGTCGTGAAGCCCACCATGGCCGCCGCCCAGTTGCGCGGCAGTCTGACGCAGTACCTCACGACGACGTACGCCCTCGCCGACGAGGGCACCCGGCGTGCCCTGGAGCGCTTCCTCGGGCATCCCGAGACGGGGATCTTCCGGGGGCCGTACCTCCGGATCCGGACGCCGTTCCACGTGGCCGACGACGGCTGGCAGCGGGAGCTGGAGTGGACGGCCGGGTTCCCCGGCTTCGCCCCGTACCGGCACCAGGCCCGGGCGTGGGCGCGGCTGTCCACGCTGCACGGCCCGGCCCGGCCGACGCTGGTGACCACCGGGACGGGCTCCGGCAAGACGGAGTCATTCCTGATCCCGGTGCTCGACCACTGCCGCCGCGCGCGAGCACGCGGCAACCGGGGCGTCAAGGCCGTCCTGCTGTACCCGATGAACGCGCTCGCCACCGACCAGGCCGGCCGCATCGGCGACTACCTGGCGCGGCCCGAACTGGCGCAGGTGACGGCCGGTCTGTACATCGGCGACCGGCCCGACACGGACTTCCGCCGGGTGATGACCCGGCGCGAGGAGATGCGCGTGTCGCCGCCGGACGTGCTGATCACCAACTACAAGATGCTCGACCTGCTGCTCCAGCGCGGCGAGGACCGCTCCCTGTGGGAGGGCGCCGACCTCACGTACGTCGTGCTGGACGAGTTCCACACGTACGACGGGGCGCAGGGCACCGACGTGGCCATGCTGCTGCGGCGGCTGGCCGCGGCGACCGGTGCGTCACGGCCGGGCCGGCCGCTCGGGTCGATCTGTCCGGTGGCGACGTCGGCGACCCTGGGCGAGGGCCCGGCGGACGCCGCGGGCAAGGAGGCCGGCGGCATCCTCGACGTGGCGTCGCGGGTGTTCGGGATGCCCTTCCCGGCAGACGCAGTGGTCGGCGAGGAGCGGATGTCGGCCGAGGAGTTCACGGGCACCGTGGACTACGAGCTGCCCGAGCCGCCGACGCCGCAGGAGGTCATCACGTGTTCGGGCGGTCCCGGTGTGGAGGCCCAGCCCGATCTGCTGGACCTGGACGGGCTGGCGGAGCGGCTGCTCGGCCGCGCCGGACTCGACGCCTTCCGCATCGGACGGCTGCTCAAGCGCCACGACTTCACCCACGGCGTGCTGTCGCTGCTCGGCGGGGAGCCGCTGGACGAATGGGGGCTGCGCGACCGACTGGCCCGCTTCGGGTACGCGTGGGGGCGCACCGCGCGGGAGAACCCGCAGCTCGTGCTCCAGGCGCTGTCGCGGTTCGTCGCCCTGCTGTCGGCGGCGCGCGACCCGGAGTCCGACGAACGCCGGCCCCGGCCGCTATTGCACATCGAGGCGCATCTTTGGGTCCGGCCGGTCACCCGCGTTCTGCGCGGCGTGGGGGCGTCCCCGGAGTTCCGCTGGTACGAGGACGACCGAACCGCGGCTCGCAGGGCCGCTCTCCATGCCGCTCCGGTCGCGGACGAGGACTCCGAGGGGTCGTCCGGTGGCTGGCCGTCGGCCTCGGCCCGGCCGCAGCCGCTGCCCGGGGCCGACACCGCGGTCCGGCCCGCCGAGGTCCATCTGCCCGCGGTGTACTGCCGCAACTGCGGCCGTTCCGGCTGGGCGGCCCTGTCCCCCGAGGCGGATCCCCAGCGACTGGTCATGGCGCAGGACCGGATCTGGCGGTCCGCCGTGGGCCGGGACAAGCGGCGCATCCGCTACTTCATCGCCGCCACGCAGAGCGAGCGGCAGCAGACGCTGGACGCGCTGACCGGTGCTCGGCCGTCGGACGGCGGCGGAGTCGACCCGCTGTCGGTGGTGGTGTTGGATGGCGGCCAGGGCACGTATCGGCTGCCGACGCCGTCGGACGCGGGCGACCTGATCGACGCCTGGTTCGCCCTGGCCGTGCTCGACAAGAAGTCGGCCGACCGGGCCGCCAAGGACGACCGCTGCCCGGCCTGCCACACCGACAACAGCATCCGCTTCCTCGGCACCGCGCAGGCGGCGCTCGCCTCGGCGACCGTCACCCAGCTGTTCACGGGCGGCGACATCGCGCTCGTACCGGAGGAGCGCAAGACGCTGCTCTTCAACGACTCGACCCAGGACGCCGCCCACCGGGCCGGGTACGTCGCGAACGCCTCGTACAAGTTCTCGCTGCGCTCGCTGCTCGCCCACAACCTGGACGAGTCGGGCGCGCCAACCGCGCTCAACGACCTGATCGGGCACGTCCTGGAGTCGGTGGACGACCCCGAGGCGCTGGCCGCCGTCGTGCCACCCGACCTGCACGACGAGCCCGGAGTCGACCGGCTCCTGTCGGGACGCGGCACCGGCGACGCGCGGACGTGGAAGCTGATCGGCGAGCGTCTCGCCTTCGCCACCGTCATGGAGTTCGGGCTGCGCAGCCGCATGGGCCGCACCCTGGAGCTCACGCGGACCGCCGCGGCCGAAGTGGTCGTCGCGGAGCCCGAGCGCGTCACGGCGCTCGCCCGCGACATCCACCTGTCCCTGCCGGGCCAGCTCCTCGTCACCGGCGGACTGCCCACGCCCGACCGCTACCTCGCCTACGTCCGCGGCCTGCTGGAGCGCCTGCGGCTGCGGGGCGCGGTGCACCACCGGTGGCTCGACACCTGGATGAAGGAGGCCGGCTCCAACCGGTACCTCATCTCCGGCCGCCGGCCGGAGGGCATGCCCGCGTTCCCCGAAGGCGTGGCTCCGCCCCGCTTCCTGCTGGACGGACAGAAGGACCGTTCGGAGTTCGACTCGATCACCGGACGGCTGGGCTGGTACCAGGACTGGACCCGCCGCTGTCTCGGTCTGGACGCCGCCGGCGCCACCGAGTACCTGCGGCGGCTGCTGCCCGCCCTCGCCGACGAGCGGGTGCTCGCGGCGCGCACCGCCCGGGACCGGCAGACACGGCTCTACGGACTGCAGCCGGGACACATCGAGGCGCGACTGCTCGACGACGCCGTCGTCAACAAGGCGTTCGTCAGCTGCGAGGACTGCGGCTGGCAGCAGGTCGTGGCACCGGAGCGCCGCACCCGCTGGTACGGGCACCCGTGCCCGCGCTACCGGTGCAAGGGACTGCTGACCCCGCCCCAGCCGGGCATGCCGCGCAGCGGGTCCAGCACGTCCGGGTTCGGCTCGGCGGTCCATGAGCGGGACTACACCGGCGACTACTACCGCCGGCTCTACCTGACCGGCGGGACGTTCCGGGTGGTCACCGCGGAACACACGGGCATGCTCACCCGGCCCGAACGCGAGCGCGTCGAGCGCAGCTTCAAGGCGGGCACGCACTACACCGACCCGAACGTGCTGTCGTGCACGCCCACCCTGGAACTCGGCATCGACATCGGCGAGTTGTCGGCCGTGCTGCTCGGGTCCCTACCCAAGGGTCCCGCCAACTACGTGCAGCGGGCGGGCCGTGCGGGACGCCGTACGGGCAACGCGCTGGTGGTCGCCTTCGGCGGGCGCCGCGCCCGCGACCTGTACTACCTGGACGAGCCGTCGGAGATGATCGCGGGGACGATCCTGCCTCCCGGCTGCTACCTGTCGGCCGTGGAAATCCTGCGCCGCCAGTACACGGCCCGGCTCCTCGATCTCGCGGCGAACGGCGGGCTGCGGACCTCCGACGGCGAACTCCTGCCGCCGGTGCCCCGGTTGTCCTCCGCACTGTTCGGCACCACGGGCTGGTGCCAGGACCTGGCGGACGCCGCGCAGACCCACGGCGCCACGCTGGTCGAGGAGTTCCTCGCCCTGTTCCCGGGCGGCGGCGAAGGTGCCGACGGCGGTGTGTCGCCGTACGCGGCGGACGAGCTCAGGGCGTACGCCACCGGCGGCATCGTCCGGGCACTGCAGGAGGCGGAGGAGGACTGGACCGGCCGGCGCGAGGAGCTCCGGCGCAGGATCGCCGCGATCGACGAGGCCGCCGAGCACCTGGTCCGCACGGACGTCGTCCAGGACCGCGAACGGCGGGAACTGCTCGCCGAACGGCGCAGCGCCGGGGACCTGCTGCGGGAACTCAGCCAGTCGAGCGCGCACGGCACGCTGGTGGAGCTCGGCCTGCTGCCGAACTACAGTCTCACCGACACCACCACGCAGCTGGAAGCGACGCTGTACTGGACGGAGACGCCGGACGACGACGAGGACACCCGGCCGGAGAGCCCTGCGGAGGACCCGGCCAAGCGGGTGTACCGCAGCGAGACGCGGGACTACGAGCGCTCCCGCAAGCTCGCCCTGACCGAACTGGCTCCCGGGAACAGTTTCTACGTCAACGGCTACCGACACGTGGTGCGCGCGCTCGACGTCGGCACCCCGGACCGCCGCTCCTGGGCCGAGTGGCGGCTCTGCCCGGCGTGCGGATACGTCCGTACGCACGACGCCAGAAAGGACACCAGCCCGTGTCCTCGCTGCGGAGGGCGGGAGATCGCCGACGCGGGCTGTGTGCAGTACGTGCTCCAGCCGCGGCGCGTCGTCTCCCGTGACAAGCGGGACGACGCCCGGGTGCGGGACGACCGCGACGAGCGGGACCGCCGGCACTACGCGGTGCTGACGACGGTCGACGTCGACCCGGAGCGGATCACCCCCGGGTCGTGGCGGCACGAGACGGCCGTCTTCGGCGTGGACTTCACCCGGCACGCGAAGATCCGCACGCTCAACCTGGGTCTCGACCGGGAGGAGGGCAGCAGCACCGTGCCTCTCGCAGGCATGGACGTGCGGCTCAACCCCTTCTACGTGTGTACCAGTTGCGGCGGCGCGACGGCCGAGGGCCGTCCGGTCGTGGACCTGCCCCAGCACGCGCTGACGGACTCCGGCGCGGCGAGCACCGCGGCCGCCGCCCACCACCTGCTGTGGTGTCCGCGCCGCCGGACCAGGGAAACCCCGGCGGCCGGACCGGCCGAGCAGCAGGGCAAGGGGGAGGACGTGCCGCTGCTGCTCGCGCACGAGCTCACCACGGAGGCGGTGCGCATCCTGCTGCCCGCGTCCGTGGCCCGCGCCAAGGAGCGCCTCGCGTCGTTCACGGCGGCGCTGTTCGCGGGCATCGCGGCCCAGTACGGCGGCGATCCCGACCACATCGACATCGCCGAGGCGACAATGCCCGACCACCTGGGCGCCGACGGCTCCGACTGGCCGCGGCGCTTCCTCGTGGTCTACGACCGCCTCCCCGGAGGCACCGGCTATCTGCACCGGCTCGCGTCCGCCGACGGCTTCCGGGACGTACTGCTCAAGGCACGGGACGTCATCGAGGACTGCGGGTGCCGCGAGAAGGGTCTCGACGGCTGCCACCAGTGCCTGCTGCGGCGCGTACCGGCGGCCGACTACGACAAGGTCAGCCGCAACGAGGTGCGGCAGATGCTGGAGGACCTCCTCGGCGAGGACGGTTCACGCTGGCGGACCTCACCCGTCGCGACGACCCGGCACATCCCGCTGGAGCGGCAGGCCGAGAGCGATCTGGAGATCCTGTTCATCGAGACGCTCCAGGAGTGGGCGAGGCTCGCCGATTCCGGAGCCACCGCCGACGCTTACACCACGTCGGCCGGCACCTACGCGCTCGACCTGCGGCTGACGGGCGACGCCGGGGCGACGGTGAGCTGGCGTGTCTCGCAGCAGCGCGCGCTGGACGGCACCCGGCCCGACATACTCCTCGAACGCCTCGACGCGCCCAGCCCTCGCGTCGCGGTGTACCTCGACGGCTTCGCCTACCACGCGACCCCCGAGCACAACCGGCTGGCTGACGACGCCACCAAGCGGACCGGTCTGCGCAGCGAGGGACTGCGGGTGTTCCAGCTGTCGTACGACGACGTCAAGGAATGGCGCGAGCGCGTACAGGACACCGGATACGCGGCGGCGGGTCCGGCCGACCCGGTCTGGCAGCCCTACCCGGCGGACGCGCAGAACCGGGCACGCGACTACTACAGCCGCATCGGCGGAGGACTGCCCGGCGAACTGTCCGACGCCGTCTGGGTCAACCCCGCCCGGCTCCTGCTCGCCTATCTGCGGACGCCCGACGCCGCACGCTGGCAGCGGCGGGCCGAAGCCGCCGCCGCGGGACTCATCGGCGCGGCCGGCGTCCGCGCCGCCGCCCTCGGGACGGACGGCCTCGGGCCGGCCCTGCTGTCGGCGCTGGGCGGCGGGACAGTCACGGGTCCGGCGGGACCGGTCCGGCTGGTGTACGGGCCCGACGCCTCCGGCTGCCGGATCGTCCTCGCCGCGGACGGCCGGCGCACCCCGCCCGTATGGACGGGCCTGACCGTGCTCGAAGACAGCGCCGAGGCCATGGCCGACGCGCGGGCCCACCGGAGGCGCTGGCGGGCCTGGTTGTACTGGAGCAACGTGCTGCAGTTCCTGGACCACGGCGGCGGCGACAGCGCCCAGCTCACCACGAGCCTCGTCGACGGCTTCGCCACCGAAGCGCTGACCGTGACCGGCGGCGAGGGATGGCTGCAGTCCGCCCGGACCGAGATTCCCCGGGAGGAGTCGGCACCGGTCGCGGCCGAGGCGGCCGCGGTCGAGGTCGGCGCCGTCCGGGACGCCACACCGGCGGCCGCGGTCGCCGCGGCCGCGGCCTCCGCCGGAGTGACGGCAGCGGCCGCCGAGCCGGTCGCGGCGACGGCGACCGTTCGGGACCCGGGCTGGGAACCGGTGCTCGAATTCCTCGATCCCGACGAGGCGGGCCTGGCCGAGCTGGCCCTGGCCCTGGCGGAGGCCGGGGTGCCCGCGCCCGAGGACGGTTACGAGCTCGACGAGCGGGGCTGGCAGGCCGAACTGGCCTGGTCCGCGGCCCGCGTCGGCGTGGTCCTCGCCGCCCGCGACGACGGCCCGGAAACCGACCACGAGGCCGCGGACCGGGACAAGGCCTTCGCGGCGGCCGGCTGGGACGTCCGTACGGCAACAGCCTGGGACGCCGCCGAACTGGCCGCCCGGCTGCTCGGACGGGGCCGGGACACGAACCACGACAGCACCAGTGACGGGGAGCACACACGATGACCGCCTCGGGCGTGACGCTGCGCCTGCTCGACAAGGCCGACAAGGAGATCCTCAAGCTCCCCCGCACGGTCAAGGGCGCCTTCTTCGACTTCCAGCACAAGTTCAAGACGAACCCGCACACCACCGGCCTCAAGCTCCAGCAGCTCAAGGGAGACAGCCGGTTGTGGTCGGCGCGCGTCAGCGACGACTACCGGGCCCTGCTGATCCGGCTCGCCGAGGACGACTGGCTGATCGTCTCCGTCAAGCACCGCAAGGACGTCTACGACCGGCTGTCGGCTCAGGTCAACCAGGTCACCGGTGGCATCGAGTACGTCGACCTGGAAGTCGTGGAGGAGAGTGTCCTCCGCAGGCTTCCCACCCCGCCCGCCCCCGCGCCGGCCGCGCCTGAGGCCCCGGCGCCCGAAGCGGCCAAGCCGCAGGAGCTCTTCGCGGCCTGGACCGACGCCCAGCTGTCGGAGCTCGGCGTCGCCGAGCCGCTGCTCCCGGTCATCCGGACGCTCACCACCGAGGACCAGCTCCTCGGCCTCGTCGAGTACGCGCCCCAGCTCACCGGCGAGGTCCTGCTCGCCCTCTTCGACGGCAAGTCGTACGACGAGGTCCTCGACCAGGTGACGACGCCCGTCGCCGTCACCGAGCCGGTCGACCCCGAGGACTTCCAGGCCGCGGCGCAGCGCCCGGCAACGGTCGTCACCACTTCCGACGAAGCCCTCCGCGAGGCCCTGGAGGGCGGCGACTTCAGCCGCTGGAAGGTCTTCCTCCACCCCACCCAGGCCAAGCTCGTGGAACGGCGCTACTCGGGTCCGGCCCGGGTCGGCGGCGGTCCCGGCACGGGCAAGACCATCGTCGCCCTGCACCGGGTGCGTCATCTGGTGCGGCAGCTGCCGCCCGGCCGCGACAAGCCGGTCCTCCTCACCACCTACAACAAGAACCTTGCCGCGGACCTGCGCTCCCGGCTGCTGGAACTGGGCGGCGAGGAGCTGCTGGCCCGGGTAGAGGTCAGCCACGTCGACCAGCTGGCGCTGCGCATCGTGCGCGAGGCCGAACCGGGCAGCGGCAAGCAGGTGATGGACGACAGCCAGGCCGTGCGGGAATGGCGGGCGCTGCTCGACGAGCTGGGCGAGGAAGGCTGGGACCCCGAGTTCCTGCACGACGAATGGACCCAGGTGATCCTGGGGCAGGCCGTCGCCACACGCACCGACTACTTCCGCGCCCGGCGGGCCGGCCGCGGCCGGAACGTCACCCGGGGCGAGCGCGCCGCAATCTGGCAGCTCGCGGAACGCTTCACCCAGCGCCTGGACCGGCTCGGACGCCAGACCTGGGACCAGGTCGCCGAGCGCGCCGCCCGGCTGGAGATGGGCCGCGAACAGCGCATCCTCTCCCTCGCGCGGCAGCGGGAGGAGGCCGGCGGCCTCGACAACATCCACGTCGCGGACGGCTCCGGCGGCTGGCTGCGCTACCGGTACCGGCACATCGTGGTGGACGAGGCCCAGGACCTGCGCCCCGCACACTGGAAGATGCTGCGCGCGATGGCGCCTAGGGAGGCGGACGACCTGTTCCTGGTCGGCGACACCCATCAGCGCATCTACAAGAACCAGGTGACGCTCGGCAGCCTGGGCGTCAACATCCGGGGCCGGTCGTCGAAGCTGAGCCTGAGCTACCGCACGACGCGGCAGATCCTCCGCTCCGCGCTCGACGTGCTGGGCGAGACGGACTACGACGACCTTGACGGCGACAAGGAGACGCTGGCGGGCTACCGGTCCGTACTCAGCGGACGGCAGCCGTCAGGGCACTCCTACCCGGACTGGGCCGCCGAGCGAGAAGGCATCGCGGCCCTCATCGCGGGCTGGGACGCCGACCCCGATCTGGCCATTCCGCACGAGCAGATCGCCATCTGCGTGCCGACGAACCAAATGGCCGCCGAGATCGGCTACACGCTCGGCACGCACGGCATCCGGCCGGTGGAGATCCGTGCCGACGGCCCGCAGGGCGACGGCGGCGTGCACATCGGCACGATGTTCCGGTTCAAGGGACTCGAATACCAGCGGATGATCATCGCGGGCGTGTCGGACGGCCTGGTGCCGCGCGAGGCGGTGAGCCGGCTGCGCACGAGCGACCCGGTGCGGTACCGCCACGAGATGCAGCGGGCCCGGTCGCTGCTGTTCGTGGCGGCCACCAGGGCTCGGGACAGCGTGGATGTCTTCTGGCATGGCAACCCCAGTCCGTTCCTGGGCCCCGGGCTGACGCAACAGGAGTAGAGCGGGGCTGGGCGAGGGCCCACGAATACGCCCGGTGGGAGCCCTCTGGGACTTCTCTGGGACTTTCGGCTGAGTCAACGGGCACGACCGTGAAACAGCCGAAAGACGATCTGCACAGGTCAGTCACTCAGGAAGATGGATCGTGGCAGGTCACAGAACCGCCGAATCCTTTCCGGGACATCTGACGGGCGCGGGGCCGCACCGCGTCACCTCACGGTGCGGCCGTCGCCAGTGCGGGCCAGGGGCTGTACCGGCCCTGGCAGTACAGGAGCGGCTCGCGGGGGTACTTCTCCCCGCCGTGGATCTCGGCGATCAGGATCCAGTGGTCCCCCGCGTCGACGGTCCGCACGGTCCGGCACTCGACGTGGGCGAGCGCGATCCCGGTGAGGATCGGCGCTCCGCCCGCGTGAACGGAGGGCTCCCACTCCAGGCCCTCGAACTTGTCGCGCCCCTTGCCCGCGAAGACCCTCGACGCCTGCTCGCCGGACGCCGCGAGGAAGTTCACGACGAAGGCGCCCGCCGACACCAGGGCCGGCAGCGTCTGCGACTGCTTGCCGACGCTGATGAGGAGCGTCGGCGGAGCGGCCGACACGGAACAGACCGCGTTGCAGGTGAAGCCGCGCGGCTCGCCGTGTTCGTCCAATGCCGTGATGATCGCGACGGCGGTCGGGAAGGAACCGAAGATCGCGCGGAACCGCTCGGCGTCCATGGACATATGAGTCACCATCATCTCTCGTTGGTCGTCAGAGCAGTTCGTGCTCGAGCTCGCGCAGGGCCTTGTGGGCCCGGTCGATCTCCGCGATGTCCCGGTGGACGAGGAAGACGGCTCCGGGAGAGGAGTTGAGGTCGACCGTCGGACGCGTCGGCGCCCCGTCGGCGATCCGGAACCGTACGCTCTCGAAGGCCGGGAACCGTTCGAGCTCCGCCCGGACGGCTTCGGCGGGCAGGGGAACGCTGCGCCGGGCGATCAGGTTGACGCAGCGCCCCGACTCCAGCAGCTCGTAGCGCACCGGGCGGGCGGCCAGCCGGACGCCGCCACCGGCGTGACAGTCGAGGGTGAGGCCGACCTGGTTCGCTCCGGTGCACCGGTCGAGCGCCGCGGGGTTGGCGAGCCCGGAGATCCGCGCTCCGGTCTCGAGCAGCACCGGACCGTCCTCGGTCAGGATCAGCTCGCTGTGGCCGGGACCGTCGGTGATGCCGAGGGCGTCGAGGGCATCGGAGACGTACGGCAGGATCGTGTCGAGGACCGGGTCGCCCGGGGCGATCAGGTCCTCGGCCTCGTAGATCTTGCGACGTCCCTCCCGCACCTCCTTCCGGCTGATCCAGGCATCGGTGAACCAGTGGGTGCCGTCCCGGCTGACCGTGTTGACGATGTACTCGTCACCGGCCAGGTACTCCTGGATGAGCACCGCCTCGTTCACCCGGAGCATGAGGTTCGTCTTGCCCATGACGGCCTCGAAGGCCGCGGCGACCTCGTCCTCGGTCTCGCAGGTGTAGACGTCGTCCGAGCCGGCGCTGTCGAGCGGCTTCACCACGACCCGGGACAGCCCCTGCCCGCGCCACCAGGCGAGGAGTTCGCCGAGGTCGCCGGACCGGTACTGCCGGGAGGTGCGGACCCCGGCGGCGGCGAGCGCCTCCATCATGAGGAACTTGTCCCGGCGGGCCGCGGACAGTGCCGGGTCGTTTCCGCGCAGCCCCAGACCGCGGGCCAGCTCGTCCGCGGCCTCGACGCCGAACTCGCTCGCGGGGACGACGGCCACGGGGCGGCGCTCCGCGAGCCGGGTCAGCACCTCGGCCTCCCGGCCCGGATAGGAGAGGTCCTCGGCGAACAGCTCGTGCGGCAGGCTCGCGACGAAGGTGTCCGAGGCCGTCGCGCGCGAGCGCACGTGGAGGATCGTGTGGTCGCGGGCCGCTTCGCGCGCCAGCATGGCGCCCGTGGAGAAAGCGTCCACCAGGACCAGGGCGGGCCGGCCCGGCCCGTCGTTGCGGACAGTCATGACGGTTGGATCCATCCCCGCTCGTACTCGTTGTCGTCGTATTGCCGTACGACATGGTTGAGCATGTCGTACAGCTGGTCGGAGGCCAGCCGGTCGGAACCGGCGGGCCGGGGCGGGCCGCCGAGCGGCAGCCTGCCGCGGCTGCCCCAGGTCAGGGCGCCCCGGTCGTCGATCACACAGGTCGCGGCGGCCGGGTTGTCGGGGTGCAGGCAGTACGGGATGTCGAGCACGCCCCTGCGGAAGGACTCCACCAGGGCGGTTCCGGTGTTCCCGTCGGCATTGAGGACCGCCTCGATGATGGCCCGCGCCTCACCGAGCGTCTCCTCGTAGAACTCCGCCTCCAGGGCCGTGGCCGGCGCGGCCGGGCCGGCCGCGGCGGCCGAGGCCAGGCGCAGCGCGGAGACGTTCTCCGCGACGCTCGGGATCTGCCAGGCCTCGGACACCGTCTTGACGATCAGCCGCTCCGACCCGGAGTCCCGGGCCAGCCGGGCGCTCTCCTCGATCAGTGCGGTGGCGCCGCGCGGGGTCCGGGGGAACAGTCCCATGTAGGTGTACAGCACCACGTGCCAGGTGACGTCCCCCAGATAGGTCCCCGCCAGGTCCCGCAGGGCGCGCAGGGCGCCCCGGTCCTGAGCGGGGTGGGTGCCCTGGGCGTAGCTCAGCGACATGTGGCGCAGACCGTGCTCCCGGAAGAAGCACCCTTCCAGGACGGTCATCGCCACGAGCAGCGAGGGCGGGCACAGCTGCCCGAGCAGGCAGCCGCCGAAGCTCTCGACGTGCCCGTGCTCCGTCTCGCCGGCCAGCAGCCGGCAGCTCTCGGCCCACGCCCGTACGGCGTCGGCCAGGGGAATCCTGCTGTAGGGCAGGCAGTACGAGACGGGGCCGCCCTCCGTCGCGTCGAGGCCGACCTCGACCAGCCGGCGGAAGACGTGGATCGGCCGGGCCGTGCCGTGCCGGACCTGGACGGGAAACCCCGGGCCGTACAGCCCGTCGAGCATCGCCCGGGTGGTCGCCGCCGGGTGGGAGACGATCGGGTATCCGTTGAGCTCCTCACCGGCGGCGAGCCGCTCCAGTGGTGTGGCATGGTCGCCGACCCGGGTGTAGCTGTCGATGGTCAGGGTGCCGACCACCGGGAGGTCGAGCGAGGCGACCTCCCGGAGCCCGGCCTGCATCGAGCCGACCCGGCCGAAGCCCATCCGCGGCTGCACGACCAGGGTGCCCCGGGAGCTGCTCGCGGCCACGAACCGGTCGAAGTAACCGGTCACGTCACCGTCCTGAGATGAGCTCGAGGGCGGGCGCGCCGGTGCGCGGGTCGACGGTGGCCACCCGGTGCTTGTGCGGGTCGCCGGCACGGACCCGGGAGATGATCGTCTCCGTGTTCCCGAAGTCCACCAGGAAGCTGCCGTAGAGCGTGCGCAGGTGCGCGATGGTCAGACCGGACACCTCCTCCAGCCAGCTCACAGCCTCGGCGTCGTCGCCGGTCTCCGCGCGGAGGACGGCGTGCAGCCGGTCCGCCTCGGCGGACATGGCGGGGTGGCAGCGGTCCAGGAAGTCCTGGAGGCGCTCGCCGCGGTCGGTGAAGGGCGAGCACACCATCGCGACCAGGGCGTCCTCGGAGAGTCCGAAGGCCTCGCGCGCGAAGTCGGCGGAGAGCGCGCGGCGGTGGGCCCGCTTCTCGGGCGAGTCGTAGCGGCTCAGCGCCAGGTCGATGAGGTTCTGGGGCATTTCCTTCTTGCGCATCAGCTCCTCGGCGAGTTCCAGGTACTCGGAGATGCCGTCGTCGTAGGAGCGGCCCTGGACGTGCTGGCTGCGCAGCCCGCGCAGATGTGCCATCAGCGTCGGGTTGGCGCAGTCGGACTCGCTGAAGCTGAAGGCCAGGTCGTCGAACCGGAATCCCAGGAAGTCGACGATGAGGTCCCAGTGGTCGTGCACCCGGTAGCTGACGAGGTCGTAGATGGAGACGAACTCCGGCTGGAGCGAGCGGTCTCCCGTCGAAACCTCCCGCTCGGCCAGCTCGGTGTCGCTGTCGTCGCCGAACAGCTCGCGGAAGTAGCTGTCCCCGATGCCGCGCAGCGCGGTCAGGATGCCCTGGAAGCCCATGCTGCGGCACTCCGCGACGTCCACGCCGCACGCCTTGGCCAGACGCATGATCCAGGCCGAGTAGAGCAGCTGCTCGCGCCGGGAGTCACCCGTCATCACCGCGTCGACGCCGCCGTCGAACCAGGCCGCACGGCCGTAGAAGTCGGCGACGGCCAGGTTGCAGCTGTTGCAGAAGGTGGGGCGGCCGTCGCCGGCGGCGCGGTGGCCGTTCATGAGCACGTCGACGCGGTTGATCGCGACGAGGTGCTCGGGCAGCGGCAGGTCGACGCGGAACAGCCGGACCAGCGTGTGGTCGATCGTCAGCAGTTCGGCCCGCTCGTCGTCGAGGAGGCCGAGGGCCCGGTACACCCGGTCGATGTTCTCCATCACGGCGAGCGGGACGCCCGCGTGCCGCATGTTCGCGACGCGCAGGGTGAAGGTGCGGTCGTAGTGGACGGCGAGGTGCAGCTGGACGGCCCGCACGAAGGCGACCACGTAGGTGCTGTCCTTGCCGCCCCCGTAGGCCACCATGACCTTGTGGCCGGGCAGCTCCTCGATGCCGCCGGCAGCGTCGATCAGCCGCTCCCCCGTGGCCTTCACGCCGTCGAGCTCGACGTCGCTCAGAAAGCCGGTGAGCCGGGCGTGGAGAGCTCTGTCGCTCTCGGAGGTGGTTCTGCCCGCGGTGTGACTCATATGGCACGTGCCTCGAATTCGAAGTTCTCGATGATGTGGTGGATGTCCGCCTCCACCTGGTCCTGGTCGTCGTGCAGGAGGATGAACCGACCGCTGTGCAGGGCGTCGTACGAGCCGCCCGGCTCCAGGACCTCGCCCTCGCCCGGCAGGAGTTCGCGCCAGATCGACGGGACGCGGTCGCCCATCGGGGTGGCCCTGACCACCCGTGCGGGAAGCTCGGCGGGCTTCGGCACACAGAGCCAGCCGCCGGAGGGGTCTCCCGACTTGGCGGGGGCCTCCACGTCCTGGCCGGTCAGCGAGCGCAGCCAGATCTCGAAGAGGTTGACCCCGAACATCTTGTTGAGCAGGTGGGGCACCTCGCTGCCGCCGACCCGGCCGCCGATCTCCAGGAACACCAGTTCGTCCTGCGGCGTCACGAAGATCTCAAGGTGGAACGGGGTCGTCCGCATGCCGAGGGCGGTGACGCACTCCTGGGTGAAGGCCTCGATGCGGTCGCGCAGCTCGCTGTGCTGGATCACCACGGAACCGAGCGGGAGCCCCGCCCCGAAGCCGAGGCAGTCGTTCACATAGCGCGAGACGACCTGGAACCCGACCTCCGAGGCGTCGTCCACGTAACCGTCGACGTGGTGGATCGTGCCGGTGACGAACTCCTCGATCTCGTACCGGGACAGGTCCAGCGTCGGCAGCAGCGCGGCCAGGGACTCCTCGTCGTCGACCCGGTGCACACCGATGCTCGCCGCGCCGTCGACCGGCTTCAGGATGACCGGAAAGCCGGTCTGCCGGGCGAAACCGGTCGCCTGCTCGACGCTCTCGCAGCCACGGAAGCGGGGCACCCGGACACCCTTGTCCGCGAGGATCTCCTTCATCCGCACCTTGTCCCGGTACACCGCGACCTCGGCCGGGGTGGGTCCGGGAATGCCGAGGTCCTGCCGCACCCGGGCGGCGATCTCCAGGGTGAACTCGGAGAGGGCGATGAGCTGGTCGACCGGACCGACCCGCTCGACGACCTCGGCGACGGCGGAGCGCAGCGCGTCGACGTCGTTGACGTCGTGGACCCGGACCAGGGCGGCGATGTCCTCGGGCCCGGCGAGCACGCCGTCGGCCCCCGGGCCGTCCACGACGTAGCTGACCCGGTGCAGCCGGTGGTCGATGAACTCCTCGTAGCGCGTGAGTTCGTTGTCCCAGCGGACGCCGTCGGAGAAGCGGGGCCAGCGGTTGACGATGACGATGTGCATTCAGTGCACCCCTGTCTTGACGAGTTCTGTCGTGTCCCACGGAGGGAGGACGGCCGCCGGCGGCCGCCAGGCGGAGAAGCCCGCGCGCCGGCCGCACCGGAGGAAGTCCCGGAAGCGGTCGATGGAGTCCTCACCGGTGAACACGTCGGTGTAGCCGAGCGACAGCAGGTCGCGGCGCACCCTGTCGTTGTCCGACTCGGCGGTGGTGAGCTTGCCGCCCACCACGCACGGGACCTCCAGGCCCTGGCGCCGCACCTCGGTCAGCAGCACGCGCGCACCGTGGTGACCGTGGCCGTTGACGCTGGAGACCACGAGCAGGTCCGGTCGGAAGGCCACGATGCCGTCCAGGACCTCCGCGACGGGGGTGCAGCTGCCGAGGTTGAGAACGGTGGCGCCGTGCTCCTCCAGGACCTTCTGCAGATAGACGAGATTCCAGATGTGCGCATCGGACTCGACGGTGCTCACGAGGCACCGGAACGGGGTCGTCACGTCTGGGCTCCTACGGGGTCGGCTTCCGTGGCGGGCAGCGCCCGCCGGAAGCTGCGCATGGTCAGGGGCAGCAGGACCGCACCGAACAGGGCGAGGAGCACGGCGAGCGCGCCCACCAGCCGCTGCGGGCCGAAGCCGGCGCCCAGGCTGCCGACCAGCAGCCCGCCGATGGGGTAGGACAGCAGGTTGAGCAGGTAGAAGGGGCCCATCACCTTGCCGAGGTGCTCCTTGGGGATGACCTTGACGCGCTGGGTGCGGTTGAAGACGTTGAAGTACGCGGTTCCCGTCAGGGCCGCCACGAACAGCGTGGCGTAGACGAGGAACGAGGTGGCCGCGCCGACCAGGATCAGTGCGCCGCAGAGCGTCACGAAGCCGACGACACCGAGGACGTGCACGTCGAAGCGCTTCAGGAGCAGCGGGATGACCAGCAGGTTGAGCAGACCGATCACGCCGACGCAGGTGTTGAGGAGCGCGAAGGACGACTCCGGGGCCTTGAAGGTGCCGGTGACCAGGGCCGCGTTGGCGCTGAGCACCGTGGCGAACACCAGGTTGATGGCGAAGTTCAGGGACCCGAGCAGCACCACCGGACGGTTGCCCACCAGGAGCTTCCACCCCAGGCCCAGCTCCGCGACGGTCTTCCGCGCGCTGCCCGGCGAGGGCTGGCGCTCACCGCGCGGCAGCGGCAGCCAGCACAGGGAGGCCACGGCGAACACGGCGCCGGCGACGGCCAGCAGCCAGACCTTCCCGAGCAGGGCGGCGGCGAGCATCGCGAGGGCCGGCCCCAGGGCCATGGCCAGCAGCTCCATGTTCTGCACGAGTGCCTGGGTGCGGGCGAGCCGGTCGCCCTCGGCCAGCTGGGGGACCATCTTCTCGACGGACATGCGGGTGGGCGCCACCAGCACGGACAGCACGGCACCGCTCGTCATCAGGGCCGGAGTGGTCCAGGCCGGCTGCGTCACGCAGACGAGGACCACGAGCCCCAGCACCGTCGCGCGCGCCGCGGAGACCAGCGAGAACAGCCGGGCGCCGCCGTCCCGGTCGGCGATCAGGCCGGCGAACGGGTAGGCGAGCAGGCCGGGGAGCCACTCCAGGGCGAACGCGAAACCGAGGGCGGAGACCTCTTCGGTGTCCTGGAAGATGAGCAGCGGGACGGCGAACATCACGACCTGCTCGGCCATCAGTCCGAGCAGCACCCCGCCGGCGAACAGGCTGCGGTGCAGCCGGGGCGCCTGGCTCATGCCGGCACGGCGTTTCGCTCGTGCTCGCGGATCAGCGGCAGCACGTGGGTGTAGAAGTTGCGCATCTCGTCGCGGGTCGGCCAGCCGGAGAAGATGAACTCGCTGACGCCCGCGGCCTTGTAGCGGAAGAGGTATTCGGCGACCTCCTCGTGGCTGCCCACGACACAGAGCGCCGGGCCGCCCCGGTAGGCGACGGCGCCGGACCAGAGCATCGGGGACAGCCAGTCGTCACCTGCCTGGTCGGCCAGCCGGAACGAGGTCTTGACGGCCTCGGAGTCGGAGGTCGAGACGAAGTCGCTGACCCACTTGCGGTGTTCCTCGTCCGGGTCGCGCATCATCTCCTCGAGCGCGGCCAGCGCCTCGGCGCGGGTGTCGCGGGACAGGACGTGCATGCGGATGCCGACGCGGCAGCCCTGGGCGAGCAGCGGTTCGGCGGCCTTGGCAATGCCCTCGGGGGTGTCCCCGTAGCGCAGCCAGCAGTCCGCGTGGTCGACGGCGGTCTGCTGCGCCACACCGGAGGCTCCGCTGATGTAGATGTCGGGCCGGCCGCCGCCCTTGTAGCCCAGGCCGAGCTGCGCCTCCTCGATCCGGTAGTGCTCGCCCCGGTAGCTGAGCGGCGTCTCGCCCCGCCAGAGGCGGTGGCAGATGTCGAGGAATTCATTCGACCGTGCATATCGATCGTCATGCGCGAGGAAATCGCCGTAGAAAGCCTGCTCGGCCGGGGAGATACCGGCCACGAGATTCAGCGAGATCCGCCCGTCGGACATCCAGGAGACGGTGTTGACCACCTGGGTGAACAGAGTCGGAGAAAGCAGCCCCGGACGGTAGGCGAGAATGAACTTGACCCGCTCGGTGGCACGGACGAGAGCACCGATCATGGGCAGCGGGTCAGGCATGTGGTAGCTGATTCCCATAAGGAGGGAATCGACGCCCAGCGCATCGGCCTCGCGTGCGAAATCAACGATTCCGTCGAAGTCGAGAGTCCCTGCCTGATATTTCTCACTGGCCTTTTGCTGCCCGCTGTCCAGCGGTGAGCACCAGTGCACCTTCAGCTCGTCAACTCCTGCTCCACGCAGGGGAGACGGACCACCAGAGATCATCCAAACACCTTCTATGCATCACGAATCGCCGTCCCGGCGCACCCGGGAACGGCGAATTCAGCAGTACTGGAGAGAGGCAGCGACAGGACTCTGACGCGGAGTGCACCTGAACGCGGTCACAACGACCGGACCGCACGGGCCAAAACAGACATTCCCCCTTATCCGCCCCCCGCGGACCGTCCGGATCTTGACACGGTCGGCAATCCCAAGTCAACATCTGCCGTCACTGAGGACCGTAGCGCTGTCACCCCGTGAGCCGAGCGCGAATCATTGGATCCGTACGGGAATTCCCGGCCGTCGCCTCCATTAACGCGGCAGCCGCTCCCGGGGCCATGTGTTCCCTGTCACGTCGACCCTTCCGGGCGAACTGGCCCGAGTACGATCGGGCCGGCCTGAGCGAAATTGGATTACCCGCTCATCGCCGTGGAGTTCCGGGAGCGACCGGCCCGTTGACGCTCCACCACGAACCGTCGATCGCTTCACGGATTTGAAAGGCTTACGAGCTTGCCTCAGGAGACCAGCCGGGCCGCCCTGCCGACTCCCCGCGCTCATCTGACCTCCGAGCGGACCCGCGCCACGCTGGCCGTCCAGAGCAAATTCCTCGCGGGGGCACGGGAGTTCCTCACCGCGGAGGGCTTCCAGGAGCTGCTGCCGCCGACCATCGGCCCCGTCACCGACCCCGGCGCACGCGGCGCCAAGCAGGTGGACATCGACTACTACGGCCACCGCTACAAGCTGATGACGAGCGGCATCCTCTACAAGCAGGCGTCGCTGCTCAGCTTCGACAAGATCTTCCACGTCGCCCCGAACGTCCGTCTCGAGCCGCTGGAGACGGCGGTGACGCACCGTCACCTGGTGGAGTTCCACCAGCTCGACGTCGAGATCGGCGACGGCTCGCGCGAGGACGCGCTCGATATCGCCGAGCGCCTGACCAAGTACGTCGTCGAGTACGTGCTCGTGAACGCCCAGCCCGAACTGGAGGCGCTGGGCCGGGACACCGAGGCGCTCAAGCAGGTGCTGTCCGCGCCGTACGGACGGGTCTCGCACGCCGGGGCCGTGGCCGACCTCCAGTCGCGCGGCCACGACCAGGAGCCCGGCGCGGAGATCGACTGGGAGGGCGAGGAGATCATCTCCCGGGCGGCCGAGCACCCCTTCTTCATCACGGACTACCCCAAGGGCTCGCGCGGCTTCTACGACAAGGAGAGCGCGACCGAACCGGGCGTCCTGCGCAACTTCGACCTCATCTACCCGGGCGGCTTCGGCGAGATGATGAGCGGCAGCGAGCGCGAGTCGGACTACCGCAACCTCGTCATGCGCATCCGCGAGACGGGCGAGAACCCCGCCAAGTACGAGTGGTACCTGACCCTCGCCCGCGAGGGAATCCCCGCCAGCGCCGGCTTCGGCCTGGGCGTGGAGCGCTTCACCCGCTTCCTGTGCGGCCTCGACGCCGCCTGGCAGGCGGCGGGTTATCCGAAGCTCCCGGGGGAGGCCCGCCCGTGACCGGTCTCCACGCACCGGGCTTTCCGCAGGAGCAGGTGGCCGCCCGCGCCACGCACGGTCCGGCCGCCGCCTTCCCGGACGCGGCCGGGTACGGGGTCACCATGTTCGGCCAGCACGGCACGGCCGACGAGGGACCCGGCGACGCCCTGGACCGGGCGCGCCTCGTGCCGCCGGTCTTCGTGCCGCTGCGGCTTGAGAAGCTGCTCGACCTGGGCCGCGAGCCGGTCGTCGGGGACGTCGACCTGCACACGCGGATCGGCGGATTCCGCTCGGCGCTGCCCGTCTACGTCTCGGCGTTCGGTTCCACCCGGGTGGCCAGCGGCGACCTCGGCGAGGCCGTCGCACGGCAGGCCGGCCGGCTGGGCATCCCCATGGTCATCGGCGAGAACATCGTTCCCGTCTCCGGCTACGGACGGATGGCGGAGGAGGCGCCGAGCTCGCTCCTGAAGCGAATCACCGAGTACGGGGCCGCCCTGCCGGACGGACTCGGCGGCGTGGTCGTCCAGCAGAGCACCGAGGACGCCGACGCCGAGGTCTGGAACCTCGTCTACAGCGACCCCTCCGTGCAGCCGCTCCTCGCGTCGGGGCGGGTCGCGTTCGAGCTGAAGGTCGGCCAGGGCGCCAAGCCCGGGCTCGGCGGCATGACCCTGGTCCCGCGCGAGCGGGCCGCGGAACTGGCCGCGCAGTACGACGTCATGGACGTGTACGGAACGGGCGACGCGGTCCTGCGCTGCGGCACGGCCGGCACCTTCACCGACGAGATCCTGCGCCGGCAGGTCCAGCTGATGCGCAACAACTACCCCCGCTGCAAGGTGTGGGTGAAGCTGCCGCCCGCGCGCGACGTGGACCGGGCCGCCGCCGTCGCGTGGGAGGCGGGCGCGGACGCGGTCACCGTCGACGGCGCCGAAGGGGGTACGGGCTGGGCTCCCCGGGCCTTCCTCGACCACGTGGGGCTGCCGCTCGCCGCGTGCCTGGACCGGATCGACCCCCAGGACGGCTGTCTGTTGGTGACCGGCCGGATCTGGGAGGGCGCGCGGGCCGTCAAGTGCCTCGCGCTCGGCGCGAGGGCCGTGGGGCTCGGGCGCGCCGCGCTGGCCGCGGCGGACGCGAACCCGGAGGAGGGCCTGGTCAACCTCGTCGAGTGCCTCGCCCTGGAGATGCGCCTGCTGATCAGCTCGCTCGGCAAGTACGCCGCATCCGACCTCGGCCCGGAGGACGTCTGGACCGATCGCGACACCCGTTGGGGGGACTGAGGGCATGGACGCCATCGAGACGGTGGCCATCGGCGCGGCGAGCGTGGCGGCCGGCGCCATCAACGCCATGGTGGGCTCCGGGACCCTGATCACCTTTCCCACCCTGCTGGCCTTCGGTTATCCGCCGGTCCTCGCCAACGTGTCCAACAACATCGGTCTGGTGCCCGGCGTGCTCAGCGCCGCGTACGGCTACCGGCGGGAACTCAAGGGGCAGCTGCGCCGGCTGCTCCGGTTCGGGGCGGCCTCCCTGCTCGGCGGCCTGGCGGGGGCGCTGCTCCTGCTGACGCTGCCCGCCGGGGCGTTCGACGCCGTGGTGCCGGTGCTCATCCTCGCCGCCTGTGTGCTGGTGATGCTGCAGCCCCGGCTGAACCGATGGCTCAAGGAGCGCCAGGGCGCCGCCGCGGCGAAGGACGGTGGCGTCCCGATGTGGTGCGGCGTGCTCGGCGCGGGCGTCTACGGCGGCTACTTCGGTGCCGCCCAGGGAGTGCTGTTGATGGGGCTGTTCGGCAGCTTCCTGCGGGACGACCTCCAGCGCCTCAACGCGGCGAAGAACGTGCTGGCCTCGATCGTCAACGGGGTGGCGGCCGTCGTCTTCATCGCCGTCGCCGACGTGGACTGGACCGTGGCGGCGGTGATCTCCGTGGGCTCCACCCTGGGCGGCCTGGTGGGTGCGAAGGTCGGACGCACCCTGCCGCCGAACGTGCTGCGCGGGGTCATCGTCACCGTGGGCGTGACGGCCGCCACGGTCATGATCGTCCGCTGAGTCCGGCCGCCGCCGGGTGAACTCCTGGCCCTCCAGCGGCCTTTACCGGCCAGTAACGATCGGGTCACGACCCTATGCGCGTGGCCGAAAATCACCTACCGTGCAAGATCGTTTGATCTGTATACGTCAAATCCAATGGGGGGATGTGGCTATGAGATGGAGTCGCCGCGCACGCGGCTCGAGCGGCAGACGTGATCGACTGCTGATATCGGGCGCCGCCTCGGTGGTGGCACTGTCCGTCCTGTCCGCGCTCGGGACCGGTCCGGCGGCGATGGCCGCCACCGGCACGACGGCCTCGTCCGGGTCGACCGCGACGACCGAGGCTCAGAGGGCGCTCGCCGAGGCGCGGGAGACCGGCAAGCGCGTCGAGGTGGTCGGGGAGCGTTCGGAACGCTCGACCGTCTTCGCCAACCCGGACGGCTTCTCCTTCACTCTCGAGGAGTCCGCGGTTCCGGTGCGCGTGGCCAGGCCGGGCGGGGGCTGGGAGGCCCCCGACGCGACCCTGGAGCGCCTGCCGGACGGCTCCGTCGCGCCCAAGGCCGCCGCCGTCGAGATGGAGTTCTCGGGCGGTGGGCAGAGCGCCCCTCTCGTACGGATCGAGAAGGACGGGCACTCCCTGGCCCTCGGCTGGCCCGGCGTCCTGCCGAAGCCCGAACTCGACGGGGACAGCGCCCTCTACAAGGAAGTCATGGCGGGGGTCGACCTGAAGGTCACCGCCACCACCGAGGGCTTCCACCACGTCCTGGTCGTGAAGACGCCGCAGGCCGCCGCCCGGCCCGAGCTGAAGAAGATCGACTACTCCTTCAAGGCCGAGGGCCTGCGCATCGTCAAGGGCGCCAACGGCGACCTCACCGCCGTCGACCGGGACGGCAAGCGGGTCTTCCGCGCCCCGCCGGCCCAGATGTGGGACTCCGCCGGCAGCGCCCGGGCCCCGCAGGCGCAGACCTCGAAGACGTCCACGGCGCGGTCCCAGGCCGCGGGATCCGACGGCGTCGCCGCGTCCCCGGCGGCCGGCACCGACCCGTTCGAGGCCGCGGCTCCGTCCGCTCCCGCCGACAACGCCGACCGCGGTGTCGAGCCCGCCGCCGGTGACCACGTCGCCACCATGGACGTCACGGTCGGCCGGGGCTCCCTCGCGGTCGCGCCGGACACCAAGATGCTCACCGGCACCGCCTCCACCGCGTTCCCCCTGTACATCGACCCGACGGTGACCTGGGGCGCCTCGGAGCGCACCCTGCTGCGCTCGGACGGCTACACCTCGTACGGCTGGAGCAACGGCACCGACAACGAGGGCAAGGGAACGGGCCACTGCGGCAGCTACGGCGGCTACGTCTGCGGTTCGGGCTACACCCAGCGCCTCTACTTCGAGTTCTCCCCGGCCAGCCTGGCGGGCAAGCAGGTCCTGGACGCCACCTTCCGCGCGACCGAGACCTGGTCGTTCACCTGTGACGCGCGCTGGGTCGACCTGGTCCGCACGAACAACATCTCCTCCGCCACCACCTGGTCCTCGCGCCCCTCGGAGCTGGACTGGATGGGCGACCGTTACGTCTCGGCCGGCCGCGGCACGGCGTGCAGCCCCTCGCAGCCGGCCGCGCCCATCGAGTTCAACGACAACCCCGAGGAGACCAACGAGAACCTCACCCCGACGGTCAAGGACTTCGCCGCGGGCAAGTTCTCCCGGCTCACGCTGGAGCTGCGCGCCCACGACGAGTCCGACACCTCCGCCTGGAAGCGCTTCCGGAACGACGCGGTCCTCGCGGTGAGCTACGTCGGCCTGCCGGACAAGCCCACCGGGCTCGGTCTGGTGACGGGTTCCGGCACGGTGTGCGACAAGACCGAGAGCGACCCGGCGATCATCTCCGACCCGACCCCGACGCTCTCCGCCACCGCGCAGACCAAGTCGGGCGGCCAGTCCGGCGCCCAGCTGCGGGTGTACTTCGACGTCGACGAGAAGAACTCGTCCGGCACCTGGGTGGACTCCACGGACGGCAACGGGTCCCTGCGGCCCACGTCCGGCTACGTCGGCGACGGCACGAAGCTGACGATGTCCTGGTCGACCCTCAAGGAGGGGACGCTCTACCGCTACCACGCCTGGACGTGGTCGTACTACGGCGCCAACTACCTGAGCAGCGCCGCCTCCGACGGTTACTGCTACTTCAAGGTCGACCCGACCGCGCCCAAGGCTCCGCAGATCACCCTCGGCTCGCCGTACACCCTGTGCACCACCAACGACTGCGCGGCGCACGGCGGTCCGGGAGTTCCCGCGCCGCTGACCTTCAAGCCCGCCACGGGCGACACGAACAACGTCGCCTACCAGTACAAGCTCTCCTCGGCCACGACCTGGTCCCCCGAGAAGGCGGGTTCCACCGTCTCGGTGTCCATCACCCCGGCCAGCTCCGGGACCCAGCGGCTGTACGTCCGCGCCAAGGACAACGTGGGCCGCTGGGGCGCCCAGCAGGTGATCGACTTCCTGGTCGCCGCCGGTGAGGGCCCGGTGGGCCAGTGGCACTTCGACGAGGCCTCCGGCGTCGCCGTGGACTCCGCCACGACGCCCGGCATCCCGCGCCACGACGCCACGCTGGGCGGCGACGCCGTCCGTGACGACCGCGGCCGGCGCGGCCTGATCACCCACGACGCCAACGGCGTCGAGCTGGCCAGCCCGGTGACCGACAAGGGTCTCGCCGTCAAGGGCACCGGCTACGCGGCGACCTCGGGCCAGGTCCTGGAGACCCGCTCGTCGTACACCGTCGCCGCCTGGGTCCGGCTGGACAAGCCCGGCGCCAACTACACGGTGCTGAGCCAGAACGGCGTCCACCGCAGCCCGTTCTACCTGGGCTACGAGCAGGCGCTCGGCACCTGGACGTTCCGCGCCGTCAACGAGGACGCGCCCACGACCGGATCCTGGTCCTACCAGCGGGCCGCGTCCAAGCAGGCGCCCGCGTGGGGCACCTGGACGCACCTGGCCGGTGTCTACGACGCCACGGCGAAGCAGCTGACCCTGTACGTGAACGGCGTCCCGCAGGGCACCGTGCCGTACACCACGGCCTGGGCCGCGACGGGTCCGCTGCAGATCGGCCGCACCTGGTGGTCGGACACCTACACCGACTACGTGCCCGGCTCGATCGACGAGGTCGCCGTCTGGCAGCGCGCGGTGACGGACGAGGAGATCGCCAAGGAGGCGGACGCGAAGATCTCCGAGGGCTTCGCCGCGGCCGAACTCGTGGCCGACTGGGACGCCTCGCGCGGCAGCGGGACCACCGTCGCCGACACCACCTCCGGCTACGGCAAGACCCTCACCCTGTCCGGGGCCACGCTCTCGGGCGACGCCATCGAGCTGAACGGGACCACCGGGTCCGCCACGGCGCCCGGCCCGCTGGTCGACGGCACCGGTTCCTTCACCGTGACCACGCTGGTCGAACTCGACTCGGCGAAGCTCGCCGCCAACGCGGGGCCCTACCCGTACTACGGGCAGGTCCTCGGACAGCGCACCGCCGACGGCTCCTCCTGGGGCATCTGGTTCGAGCTGACCAACGTCGTCGAGGAACTCGACCCGGACACGCTGGAGCCGAAGAAGAAGCCGTACGGCGTCTGGCACTTCGGCCGCCTGAAGGCGGACGGCGGAACCGAGTGGGTCACCTCCGAGGAGATCGCCGCGATGGACAGCCCCGTCCGGCTGACCGGCATCTACAGCGCCCGGACCGGGACGATCTCGCTCTACCTCGGTCACAACCGCAACGGGACGCCGCTGGAGTACACCGCCACGCTCGGCACCGGTGAGTTCGCCGTCGGCAAGGGCTACACCAACAGCGCCTGGAAGCACTACCTGCCCGCCAAGGTGCAGGAGGTCAGGCTCTGGGCCGGGGCGATGGCCAGCGCGGAGCAGATCGACTACCGCGTCGGCGACTGACACCAGACCCGCGGGCGGGGCCTCATCGGCTCCGCCCGCTGGTCGTTCACACGACCTCGCGGCGCCGGGCGACGTCCGGCGCCGCCGACCGGGGACCCGGACGACACGGCCCGGGGCCACGCGCCCCGGGCCGTGCCACGCCACGTCCCGGCACCACCCTGCCCGTTTCCGTTGTCTCATCCTTCATTCCGGTTATCTGGGGGCGGAATTCTCATGCCATTCGCAAGACAGCACCCGACACCACGGGTGCGCGGCCGCCGGCGCAAGGGCCGGCTGCTGCTCGGCTCGCTCTCCCTGGCACTGGTCGTGCCGCTGGGCCTGGCACCCTCGGCCCGCGCGGTCGACGGGGCCAAGGGCCTCGGCCGCAGCCACGTGCCCGAACCTCGGTCCAGCAAGGTCGCCCCGGTCACCGGGCAGGGCGCGAAGCAGGCCCGCGACCTGCGGGCCAGGGACGCCGCGGCCAACGCCAAGCAGACGAGCGAGGCCACGGCCGAGCGGCAGGCCCACTGGCCCGGCGCCGGCAAGGCGACCCTGAAGCTCTCGGCCGGGCCGGCCGCGGCTCCGGCCGCCGGAGCCCGGACGTCGGCGGCCCCCGCGGTCACCGGCAGGGCCGGGGAGGTCCCGGTCACCCTCGCTCCGGCCCCCGGCGGGTCGGCCCCGGCCCCGCGGGCCTCGGGCCTCACGGCACCGCGCGGCGGCGCCGCCCCGGCCGCCGGTGACGCCCACGTCACCGTGCTGGACCAGAAGGCCGCCGAGCGCGCCGGTATCACCGGTGTCCTGCTCACGGCCACCGCCGACACCGCGGGCCGCGCCGAACTCAGCGTCGACTACTCCGGCTTCGCCGGCGCGGTCGGCGGCGGCTGGGCCCAGCGGCTTCGGCTCGTCCGGCTGCCCGGCTGTGTGCTCACCACGCCCGAGAAGGCCGAGTGCCGCACGCAGACGCCGCTGCCCTCGCGCAACGACGTCAAGGGACAGTCCGTCTCCGCCGAGGTCACCCTCGGCTCCGACGCCGGGGGCCTGTCGCCCCAGCTCTACTCCACCGCCGCCACGGCGGGCAGCGCTGTGTTCGCCGTGGCCGCCACCGGCGACGGCGCGTCCCCCGCGGGCACCGGCGACTACTCGGCGACCGAGCTCACCGAGTCGTCCTCGTGGCAGGCCGGCGCCAGCTCCGGCTCCTTCACCTGGTCGTACGAGTTCACCACCCCGGACCCGGCGGCCGGTCCCGCCCCGGAGCTGAAGCTCTCGTACGACTCCGGCAGCGTCGACGGCCGCACGGCGAGCAGCAACAACCAGGGCACCACGGTCGGCGAGGGCTTCTCGATCACCGAGTCCTACGTCGAGCGCTCCTACGGCAGCTGTGACGACGACGGCCACACGGACGTCTTCGACAGCTGCTGGAAGTACGACAACGCCACCCTGATGCTCAACGGCAAGGCGTCCCGGCTCGTCAAGGACGGCAGCACCTGGCGGCTCCAGGGCGACGACGCCTCCAAGGTGGTCCGCTCCACCGGCGCCGACAACGGCGACGACGACGGCGAGTACTGGACCGTCACCACCGGCGACGGCACGAAGTACGTGTTCGGCCTGAACAAGCTCGCCGGCGCCGACACCCAGCGCACCGAGTCCACCTGGACCGTGCCCGTCTTCGGCGACGACTCCGGCGAGCCCGGCTACAGCGCCGGCAGCACCTTCGCCGACCGCTCCGTGACCCAGGCCTGGCGCTGGAACCTCGACTACGTCGAGGACACCCACGGCAACGCGGCCACGTACTGGTACGCCAAGGAGACGAACTACTACAAGAAGAACAAGGAGTCCAAGGCCAGCACCGGTTACACCCGCGGCGGCTACCTGAAGGAGATCGACTACGGTCTCCGCAAGGGCGCCCTGTTCACCGGCACCCCCGACGCGAAGATCACCTTCGGGTACGCCGAGCGCTGCACCGCCGCCGACTGCTCCTCGCTGACCAAGGACACCGCCCAGAACTGGCCGGACGTCCCGTTCACCGCGATCTGCTCGAAGGACGACACCGACTGCTACGCGACGGCGCCGTCCTTCTTCACCCGCAAGCGGCTCACCGCGGTCCACACCCACGCGTGGGACGCCGCGGCCGCCACGCACAAGCCCGTCGACTCCTGGGCGCTCACCCAGCAGTACCTCGACGGCGGTGACATCGGCGACTCCAGCGACCAGGTCCTCACCCTGAAGTCGCTGCAGCGCACCGGCAAGACGGGCACGGCCATCACGCTGAACCCGCTGTCGTTCACGTACCAGATGCGGCCCAACCGGGTCGACGCCACCGACAACATCCTGCCGCTGACCCGCCCCCGCATCTCCACCATCACCACGGAGACCGGCGGCATCACCACCGTCACCCTGTCGGGCCCCGAGTGCGTCCGCAGCGAGGTGCTCGGCTCGGCCGAGGACACCAACACCCGCAACTGCTACCCGCAGTACTGGAACATCAACGGCGCCGCCGAGGCATCGGTCGACTGGTTCCACAAGTACCGGGTGACGGCGGTCAACCTGACCGACCCGGCCGGCCAGAACGACGGCGTCGAGCACGAGTACGTCTACAGCGGCGCCGCCTGGCGCTACAACGACGAGCCGATGACGCAGAAGGACGAGCGGACCTGGTCCGACTGGCGCGGCTACCGCGAGGTGACGGTCTACAGCGGCGCCAAGGACACCACCCGCAGCAAGACCGTCACCCTCTTCATGCAGGGCATGCACGGCGACAAGAAGAAGGACGGCACCACCAAGACCGTCACCCTCGCCCCGCTGAGCACGCCGGACCTCGGCATCGCGCCGATCACCGACAGCGAGCAGTACGCGGGCACCGCGCGCGAGACCGTCACCTACGACGGCGCCACGGCGATCACCGCCTCGTCCAACGACCCGTGGTCGAAGGAGACGGCGCGGCAGAGCGTGCCCGACGCGGGGGACCTGGTCGCCCGCTTCACGGGCACCGCGAAGTCGACGGCGTACACCTATCTGACGGTGCCGAAGACCTGGCGCTCCACCGCCACCGCGACGACCTTCGACGCGTACGGCATGGAGAGCACCAAGACCGAGTACGGCGACACCGCCAAGAGCGGTGACGAGACCTGCACCCGCACCTGGTACGCGCGCAACGACGCGGCCGGCATCACCAAGCTGGTCTCGCGCACGCGCAAGGTCGGCAAGGCGTGCTCCGTCGCGGACGCCGACCTGAGCCTGCCCACCGGCACCGCCACCCGCGGCGACGTCATCTCCGACACCGCGACCGTCTACGACAGGACGGGCGTCACCGGCTGGACCGAGGCGCAGACGCCGACCCTCGGCGAGGCGACCTGGCAGGGCCGGGCCACCGGCTACGCGGCGACCGCCGACGTCAGCGGCAACCGCAACGCGACCGGCTGGCAGACCACCGAGGAGACCACCTACGACTCCCTCGGCCGCTCGCTGACCACCAAGGACGCCCTCGGCCAGCCCTCCAGCACCGCCTACACCCCGACCGACGACGGCCCGGTCACCCGGACCGTCACCACGGACGTGGCCGGCCACCGCGAGGTCGCCGTCCTCGAACCGCTGCGCGGTCAGCCGATCACCAAGTACGACAAGAACCTCAAGAAGACGGAGATCACCTACGACGCCCTCGGGCGGATCACCGAGGTCTGGCTGCCCAACCGCAGCCGCGCCGCCGGCTACTCCCCCAGCAAGAAGTTCAGCTACGCGATCAGCAACACCAAGCCGTCCGCGGTGGGCACCTCCGTGCTCAAGGCCGACGGCGAGACCTACAGCACGCAGTACACGATCTACGACGCGCTGCTGCGCAAGCTGCAGACCCAGACCGGCACTCCGCAGGGCGGACGGCTGCTCACCGACACCCGCTACGACAGCCGGGGTCTGGCCTACGAGACGCACGCCGACATCTTCGACAGCACCTCCGGGCCCACCGGGACGTACACCCGGGCGGAGTACGGCGAGTCGCCGAAGCAGAGCAACGTCGTCTTCGACGGCGCCGAGCGCACCGTCAGCAACACGCTGTACACCTTCGGCGTGAAGAAGTGGTCCAAGACCACCAGCTACACCGGTGACTCCACCGCCGTCACCGACGTGACCGGCGGCGTCGGCACCCGCAACATCACCGACGCCCTCGGCCGTACCGTCGAGTCCCGCGAGTACGCGGGCCCCGGCACCTCGGACACCGGCTACGGCGGCAGCCTCGGCGCCGGCTACAGCTCGGTGCGGACCAGCTACGCCCCGGACGGCAAGAAGACCTCCGTCACCGGCCCCGACGGCGCGAAGTGGACCTACGTCTACGACCTGTTCGGCCGTGAGAAGACCGTCACGGACCCCGACAAGGGCACGTCGTCGAACGACTACGACGCCCTCGACCGGGTGGAGAAGACCACCGACTCGCGGGGCAAGTCGATCCTCACCGAGTACGACAGCCTGGGCCGGGTCACCGCCACCTGGGCCGGCTCGAAGACCGACGCCAACCAGCTGACCGCCCGCACCTACGACACCCTGCTCAAGGGCAAGCCGTACACCACCACCCGCTACGTGGGCGGCAAGTACGGCAGGGCCTACACCAGCACCGTCACGGCGTACGACAACAGCATGTCGGCCACCGGGACCAAGCTGGAGCTGCCCGCCGACGACCCGCTGGTCAAGGCCGGCGTGCCCGCCGTCATCGAGTTCGACACGCAGTACCGGCTCGACGGCACGATCAAGAACATGACCGAACCGGCACTCGGCGGCCTGCCGCAGGAGATCGTCGACTACGAGTACACCGACACCGGACAGGTCACGAAGATCACCGGTGCCACCGGCTACCTGCTGAACGCGGACTACGCGCCGACCGGCGAGGCACAGCAGTACGTCCTCGGCACGGCGAACACCGAGACCGCCAAGAAGATCTACCTCACCAACACCTACGAGGAGGGCACCGGACGCCTGACGCGCAGCCACGTCACGGACCAGACGCACCCGTACATGCTGCAGGACCTCAACTTCGCCTACGACCAGGCCGGCAACGTCACCTCGGTCAGCGACCCGGCCCTCATCGGCGGCCAGGGCCAGGCGGAGACCCAGTGCTTCAGCTACGACGGCCACCGCCGGCTGACCGAGGCCTGGACCCCCGCCTCGCAGAAGTGCGCGGACCCGCGCGACGCGAGCAGCCTGTCGGGACCGTCCCCGTACTGGAACGGCTACACCTACAACGCGGCCGGCCAGCGCACGTCGGAGGTCCGGCACACCGCCGCCGGCACCGCGACCGACACCTACTGCTACGCGTCGGGCGCCCAGCCGCACACCCTGGTCGGCATCAGCACCACCGGTGACTGCGCCGCGCCGCAGCGGACGTACACCTACGACTCGTCCGGCAACACCCGCAGCCGTCCCGGCGACCAGGGGCAGCAGGACCTCATCTGGTCCGCGGAGGGCAAGCTCAGCCGGCTCACCGAGGGCACCCAGGCCACGGACTACGTCTACGACCCGGACGGCGCCCTGATGATCAAGCAGGCCGCCAACGGCGAACGGATCCTGTACGCCGGCACGACCGAGCTGCACCTGCGCGCGAACGGCACCACCTGGGCGCAGCGCAGCTACCAGTCCGGCAACCTCACCGTCGCCGTCCGCACCAACCAGACCGGCACGAACAAGCTGTTCTACCTGGCCGCGGACCACCACGGCACGCAGAGCCTGGCCATCGCCTCGGACGCCACCCAGACGTTCGGAAAGCGGTACACCACGCCGTTCGGCGACAAGCGCGGCGGCGCCGTGGGCTCCTGGCCCACGGACAAGCGGTTCCTCGGCAAGACCGCGGACGACGACACGGGTCTGACCCAGGTCAACGCCCGTGAGTACGACCCGGGCCTCGGCCAGTTCCTGAGCGTCGACCCGGACTTCAACGCGAGCCGGCAGCAGTCGCTCAACGGCTACTCCTACGCCGGGAACAACCCGGCGACGCTGTCCGATGGCACGGGCCTCGCCGTGCCCGAGTGCATGGAGCCGAGCAAGTACGGCATCACCTGCCGCGGCGGCATCCCGGTCTCCAGCGGAGGCGGCAGCGGCTCCGGGTCCGGCGGCGGAGGCGGCGGCGGAGGCGGCGGCGGGGGCGGTGGAGGCGGCAGCGGCTCCGGCGGCACCGCGGGCACCGGCAACACCACGCCGTCCTACGTCTCCGGCTCGACCGTGTACCAGGGCGGCAGCGGCTACGGGTTCGGCTACCTGGAGGACGCCTACGGCCGCCGCCAGGACTACAAGGCCGCGGACGCCGAGATCCGGCAGTACGCGCTGCGCATGGCCGAGGCCACGGGCGACGAGGCGGGGGCGGCGAGGTGGGCCGTCACGGCCCGCAACCTCAACCGGTTCAACGCCCGCGGCTCGCTCGACCACCTCATGCTGCCGATGTTCCGGCGGTTCAGCGGGACGAGCGACTTCCCGACCTACGAACAGCTCCGCGAGGGCACGCAGCGGCCCGGAGCCAAGCCCAAGACGGACATGGGCATCATCGACTCCGCGGCGAAGACCAACAAGACCGCGGACCGGCTGGCCCGCGGTGGACGGATCGCCGGACGCGGACTGGTCGGACTCGAGATCGGCGTCGGCGTCTACAACGTCGCCACCGCTCCCGAGGGCGAGAAGGTCCAGACGGCCGCGCGCGAGACCGGCGGCATCGTCGGCGGCCTCGCGGGCGCCCAGGTCGGGGCGATGTACGGGGCCAGCATCGGTACGCTCTGCGGCGGCCCGGTCGGCACCGCGGTCGGCGGTATCGTCGGCGGCGTCGTCGGCGGCGTGGTCGGAAGCGGCGTCGGCCGCAAGATCGGCGACTTCCTGGGAGGTCTGTTCTAGCTGTGACTCCACCGTCACAGGAGTCCGTGGTGTCCGTCCTCGTGACGGACACCACGGGTGTCTCCTACGCAGAGATACGAGCCGGTGAGCTGCACCGGCTCCGCCCGGTGCCCGGTGACATGCGCCGGGGCGTCGGCACGAACCGCCGCGCCGTGCGCCACCGGCGCGGGCTGACCGTGCTCACCGCGGTCCCGGAGACGAACGTGCCGGTCGTGAACGGCGCCGCCGACGCCTCCGCGCTGAGCCCGGCGCCGAAGGTGCCCCGGGACAAGGGCGACGCCGACGTGGCCGGGGTGACCGCCGAGGGCACGGTGCTCGCCTTCGGGCGCCGGAGCGCGAACCGGCCGAGCCCGGCCCTGTACGCCCTGCCCTGGGGGGCCGACGCCTGGCGGGACATCGAGGTGCCGGCGGACTTCCGGCTCTCCTTCGTGGCCGGCTCGGCGGGCGACACCGCCTATGTCACCGGCGGCGTCGGCGGGGCGTCCGCGGACCCGGACGCCGACGAGCGGCCCGCCCTGTTCGCCGTGGACACCTCCCGCGGGACCGTCACCGAACTGCCGCTCCCGGACGGGGGCCCGGCACGACGCCGACGGGACCGGTGGCGCCTGTCCTCGATCGACCCCACCGTGGGCCGGCTTGAGGACGGCGCGTTCCACGACGACGTGATCGTGGCGTGCGCCTCGTACGGCGAGGCCTTCGAGCACGAGGTGCTGCACGCGGCGGACCGCGGCCGCGGCACCTGGTCCACGGTCCAGCTCCAGGTCGGCGAGGGCGCCCTCGCGCAGTACGTGGACGCGCACCGCACCGGGTACGCCTTCACCGGCTTCGGCAACCTGTGGGTCTCGCGGGCGGGCGGTCCCTGGGAGCGCACCGCGCTCCGGGAGCGGCTGGCCGAACTCCTCGGGGCGTCCGCCCGGGAGTTGCGGGCGGGCCCGGCCGCCCTCGTCGACGGCCGGCTGCTGCTGGCCGCCGACGGAGCCGTCGTGTCCTGCGCACCGGACGGCGGCGACCCGCGGGTGCTCTGCTCCTACGACGAGGGCACCGAGATCCGCTGCTTCGTCGAACCACCGGCCGGCGGCGTCGGCGACGCCTGACCGCCGCCCGGCACAGTGGAGGCTCCCCCGTACCGCGACCGGTACGGGGGAGCCTCCTCGTTTCCGGGGTCGTCCGGCGCCCTCACGCGCCCGGCAGCATCGCGCCGCCCTGGAGGCGTTCCATGTCAAAAGAGCGGACCTTGATGGCGACGGCGGCGATGTACACCAGGTCCGCGGTGGCCTGCTCCACCCTGGCACGGTCGACCAGCGCTTCAGCTCGACCAGCTCCACGGAGGGCCGGTTCCTCTTGGGGTGGCGGCCTACCAGGACGACGTCGATGAGCCTCGGATCCCCGTGCGGGAAGCCTCAGGAGCGCTGCCAGGTCACCGGGACCTTGACCTCCGGGCCGCCGTTGCCGCCCTCGCCGCCGAAGCGGATCGTGCCGCCGAGGGAGGCGACCGTGCTGTCCCAGCAGGTGACGTCGTTCAGGCGGATCTCCGGCATCTTGAGGGTGACGCCGGGGACCACCGGGCGGAAGGCCTTGATGCCGGTGGGCTCCACCTCGAGGGGGACCGGGTCGGCGGTCGACCAGGCTCCGCCGGCGGGGGCGAAGCGGGTGATGATGCGGTCGTCGATGCGGCGGCCCGTCTCCGGGTCGGTCTTCGGGGCGAAGGTGACCTCGACCAGGGTCGCCTTGTTGCCCGAGGGGAGCGTGCCCGCCGGGACGAGGGCGACGAAGGTGCCGGTGAGCGGGGTGTACGGGCTCCAGCAGGCGTACGCGGTCGCGGGCATGTCGCCCGTGGGCGGCGGTGTGGTCGGGTCGATCGTGGGGGTGGGGCCGACCGTCGACGAGGGGCCGACGGTGGGTGTGGGGCTGGAGCTCGGTTCGCCGCCGCCGGTGGTCTCCCCCGAGGCGGAGCCCGAACCCTCGCTCACACCGACGCTCCCACCGCTGTCGGTGCCACCGCCATCCGTACCGCCGTCCGTGCCTCCGCTCACCGCTCCGCCGTCCCCGCCCTCGGTCACACCGACCGTCCCGCCCTCCGTCGGCTCGGAGGTCGCCGCGGCCGTGCCCAGGCCGTCGGCCGGGCCGTGGCCGGAGGCCAGGAACACGGCGGCGGCGGCGACCGCCGTCGCCGCCACCGTCAGGGATATCCGTCTCACTCTGTGCTGCTGACTCAACTCGCCTGCCCCCACCTGTTGTTCGGACGTATCTCGTCCTCCCCTCACGCTGTCTCGGGCGAGTGGGCGGCAAACCGTGATCTGCGCCTCACGCGCCGGGCAGCATCGCGCCGCCCTGGAGGCGTTCCATGTCGGAGGGGCGGACCTTGATGGCGACGGCGGCGATGATCGCCGAGAGGATGGCGAAGGCCGCCGCGACGATGAAGCCCGCGGTGACGCCGCTGGTGAGGACCAGGTCGCTCCAGGGGCGCGGGAGTTGGCCGGTCTTGGCGAACTGGGCCTTCTCCAGGGGGCCGGCCTGGGAGAGGAAGGCGGGGACCTGGTCGGCGGCCTCGTTGCGGCTGGCCGTGCCGAAGACGGTGACCAGGATGGACAGGCCGAGGGAGCCGCCGACCTGCTGGGTGGCGTTGAGGAGGCCCGAGCCCGCGCCCGCCTCGGCCGGTGCGACGCCGGAGAGGGCCATCAGGGTCAGCGAGACGAACATCATGCCCATGCCCGCGCTGAGGACCAGCATCGGGCCGAGGATGCTGCCCGCGTAGGTGGAGTGCACGTCGGTCAGGGTCAGCCACGACAGGCCGGCCGCCAGGCAGATCGAACCGATCACCATGAAGGGTTTCGGGCCGAACCGCGGCAGCAGTTGCGAGGTGACCCCGGCCAGCACCGCGATCACCGCGCTGACCGGCAGGAAGGCGAGACCGGCCTGCAGCGGGCTGAAGTCCAGGACCTGCTGCACGAACAGGGTCAGGAAGAAGAACATGCCGAAGATGGCCGCCGCGAGGCAGAGCATGATGCCGTACGTGCCGGCCCGGTTGCGGTCGGCGAACATGTGCAGGGGTGTGATCGGCTGCCGGGAGCGGCGTTCGATCAGCACGAACGCGACGAGCAGCACCACGGCGGCGACGAACGAGGCCACGGTGTACGGGTCCCGCCAGCCCTCCTGCGCGGCGCGGATGAAGCCGTACACCAGCGCCACCATGCCGAGCGTCGAGGTGAGCGCTCCGAGGATGTCGAAGTGCCCGGGGTGGCGTTCCGACTCCTTCACGTGGCGAGGTGTCAGGAAGGCGATGAGGAGCGCGATCGGCACGTTGACGAAGAACACCCAGCGCCAGTCGAGCCATTCGACCAGGATTCCGCCGGCGAGCAGGCCGATCGCGCCGCCGCCGGCCGAGACGCCCGCGAACACGCCGAAGGCACGGTTGCGTTCGGGCCCCTCGTCGAAGGTGGTGGTGATCAGCGACAGCGAGGTCGGCGAGGCGATCGCGCCGCCGACGCCCTGGAGCGCGCGGGCCGCGAGCAACTGCCAGGACTCCTGGGCGAATCCGCCGAGCAGCGAGGCCAGGCCGAAGAGCAGCACGCCGAAGATGAAGACCCGGCGGCGGCCGAGGATGTCACCGGCGCGGCCGCCGAGCAGCAGCAGGCCGCCGAAGGTCAGGGTGTAGGCGTTGACCACCCACGACAGGCTCGTGGTCGAGAAGTCGAGCGCGCTCTGGATGTGCGGGAGCGCGATGTTCACGATGGTGATGTCCAGCACCACCATCAACTGACACGAGGCGATCACGAACAGGGCGATGCCCTTGCCGTCGTCTCCCGACTTCCTCGGGACGGCCGTCTTCTGCGGCGTGGTCGGCTTGGGAGTACTCATGGCGCATCGCGCCCCCACCGGACGGATCCGTGGGCCGGTCGGTCCACCTTTCGACACTAAGCCCCGCCCCCGGGAGCGACCAGTTGATCAAGAGCCGCCCCCGGGGGCCTCGGCGCGGGGCCGTCAGTCGACGACCGCGAAGCCGTCCAGTTCCACCAGGGCCTGCTCGTCCCACAGGCGTACGACACCGATCACGGCCATCGCCGGATAGTCCCGGCCCGCCAACCGGTGCCAGATGCGGCCCAGTTCGTGCGCGTGGTGGCGGTAGTCGGCGAGGTCCGTGGCGTAGACGGTGACCCGGGCCAGGTCGGCGGGCGAGCCGCCGGCGTGGCGCAGCGCGGTGAGGAGGTTGCCGAGCGCGGTCTCGAACTGCTCCGGCAGGGTCTCCCCCACCACCTTGCCGTCCCGGTCGAGGCTGGTCTGGCCGGCCAGGAAGACCAGCCGGCTGCCGGTGGCGGTGACCGCGTGACTGAAGCCGGTGGGCGGTGAGAGATGGGCCGGGTTGTGGCGGTGCAGGCTCATGAGTCGCCTCCCGTCGGGACGGATACCGGGGCGCCGCCGAAGGTCGAAGAGCGGCCGGGGGCCGCTTCCGGGCCGGGGGCCGCTTCCGGGCCGGGGGCCGACTCCGAGCCGGGGGCGGGATACGGGCCATCCGCGGAATCCCGGCCGCGAGCGGAATCCGAGCCCGCTGCGGAATCCGGGCCGGGGGCCGCTTCCGGGCCGGGGGCCGACTCCGAGCCGGGGGCGGGATACGGGCCATCCGCGGAATCCCGGCCGCGAGCGGAATCCGAGC